>NZ_BAAGRD010000008.1:0-1062029 GCF_054783135.1 Niabella terrae | reverse complement strand
GGAAAAATGGCTCACTCATTTATTTGAGAATATCAATCAAACCAAAATGACCGAACTGCATAAGCTGTTACCGCAGAACTACGAGAATCCCGTCAAATAACATTGTAGGGGTTCGTCGACAGCATACGCTGCTTTGAGGTTGTTTTTACTTTTCATCGGGCAAAAGTCAAACCCTGTATCCTAAATTCCTATATGCCCTTGGCCAACTGGATACGGTAATTCTGCGAATTGTCATCCTGTCGTACACCAAGCTATGAGGTACTGAATTACTGTCCCACGAAACTGAACCTAAACATAAGCTTGAACGTTGAAATTTTGTCCTGATGTCAATAGAAGCTGATTTCAAGTTCTTTGTCGGAACGTAAAATTTCAAAATAATGGCTCCAACTCAATACGTTAGACAGTGTCTCACTTTTGGGAAGTTTAAATACAGCTGTCTCATATACAATAAGTTAGCTCAGCTAAATCGTTTTCCGTAAAGTCGTGTCAAGTCTTTGGAAAGTTGTTCAAATAGAAAAGTTCCATACTCTGCTTTTTCTTTACCACCTTGTTCAAATTCAACGATGTGTCTGCCGATTAACCAATAAGTCTGAACTAAAATTGTGTATACCGACTTAGCAACTTGCTCTCTTCCATTTTGAAGAAGTCCGCCAATTTGGTTGATTAAGTCTGTATATTTTGATTGCTCAATATCCATTTCGTCAAAGGTAAAAAATTGATTGTGAAAACGGTATGTTACATACAGATTTCTCACTGTTGAAGAGTCGCTCAGTGCTTGCCGCTAACGTGCAGGGCTTGCTGCTGTGCTGATATTTTATAAAGTCTAGTCGCAACTGCAGCCCAATAGAATTACTGATGTTGAATTTAAGAAAATAAAGCTGAATAAAATTACGTCAGTCCGAACAGCTGCTCACAGCGAACAAAAAGATGAGGATTTATTAACCAGCCTGCATAGCAGCAAACCCAATGTTGTGTGTAGTATTATCTATCTCTTTGATTTTACAAACCCTTTATTTTGGTCTATGTCATACAAGTAATTTAGCAAGAACGCATGTGTCCAACTAAGATTGCAACCTGTGCTTTTAATCTTCTTTGTCCCGATAACTATTTCAAAATTTGAAATCGCCCCGTCGATAGGGCAGGCTCGTTTCAATGGCAATCTTAAAGGTAACGAATTTGAAAGTAAGCTTTTAAAGTTTTCAAATTCTTTTTGTGTTAATTGCCCTGAAATATTTTTGGGATTAGCATTTTTGTCGGCACCGGGGTTGTTAACAGAATACAATAGCGGATTGTAAGCAAAGAACACTTTACCTAAACTGTCAATTGTGATTTGTTTTGTTCCACGCCATGGACTTGAATATTGAAGTCGAAGAAACTTAAAATCACAAGTAGCTTCTTTTAGAATGCCAATATTTACGAAGAAAAATGTGTCACTTGGGTTGGAGTAGTTATAATTGTTCTTTAGTCTTATTGTGTCAACAGTCAACTGAATTATTTTGTAATCATATATTCTATCAATCCATTTTGTCCCTGTTTGGTCAGTCTGCAAGTATCGCTGTTTAATGAATAAGGTATCTTTTTGCATATAAAATCTAGCTGTGTCATTGTAAGAGTTGATTGAAGAATAAAGTGTGGTGTCATTTAAAAATTTTAAATACTTAAGTCGCTTGTCAATAAATGTCTTGCCTGATAAGCTACTTAAGGCTTGTCCATGCAAGACTGTCGAAAAAATGAAAATTGAAATTGTAAATATTGTTCGAAGCATTGGTCAAATATTACGCATAACGTCCGGCGGCTTTGCGATGGTGCGGCAATAGCGAACCGTCAGTTGACTTTTGCACTAAAGTTAATGAGAAATCCTAAAGTTGAGCATTTAACTTCAAAACGCACTATTGCAAAACCGTTTATTATATGCAGGCAAGTTATCCACTGTCTAATGGTCGTTCAAGTTTCCTTAAATTCCAATTTCTATTGATGGTTTTCCCCGTTGAAAAATAGCCCATCCATATTTCTTTGAATTTCGGGTTAATTTCCAAAGTGTCTGGTAAATATGTCAATACGTGCTGGTTTGTCAAATAGAACTGAATAAAATTTCCTATGTCTGGTCTGTAGAATGTTCCAACTAATTGCAAGCTGTCTTTGAATTTGGACAGTTTTGCGAAAGTTTGAAAAGGGTCTTTCTCTTTAAACAAGTCTTTTAATTCGATTTTATCAACGATTATTGTGTCATCACCGAAATTTGTCCATGCAGATACATTAATGTCTTCGTCGGTTATTTTTTTGAAACTAATTTGATGAACCCTTCCTGTGCCAATGTTTAAGGAAAATGGAAAATCTCTTTTAAAATTTTCGATAAGTCCAACCGACAGTTTTAAAGTATCCTTATTGAAATAGAAACAGCCATATGTTGGCGTGTCAAGTTTTGACCAAATTTCAGCTCCACCCCTTGTTCCATAACCCCAATGCTTGAATGTGTCAATGTTAGATTTGTCAAGCAGTTTGATAATTCTATCAGCATTTTGCTCTACCTGTTTGTCGAAGTATTGATTGTCTATACAAGAAACAATGAGCGTCAGAATAAATGCTAATAGTAGTACGAGGTGTCTCATTTTGCTTGCCTATAACGTTTTCGGGCTTTGCGTTGGTGGGCTTTTGAAACCGAAAACTGTCTGCCAGCACCATGGTTTATTTATTGCTCAAATGTTCATATTAGCATTGTCCGCCCACTACCGCAAAACCCGTGTTAGTACTCGTTTTTATTTTCGATTAAAATAGAAGTCCGCTGTCAATGAAGTCGATTCCCATGGTACTTGCGAGTCTTTTGACTTTTCCATTACCGCTTTTCGCACCTTCTGAAACAACTGAGTAATTGTCAAGTTGACTGATTTTATTTCTGCAATTAGTTCACCAGTATATAACCCGTTTTTTTCTTCACCGTCTGAAGCTGTCTTACCTGGTGATGTAGAGTAGGCAATTAATGAACCCTTTGGAGCGTCCATAACCGCAAAACCTCTCTGCGACAAATCTCTACCCCAACTACGTTCAAATGGATTGTTACGGCAAGCATCAAGAATAATTAAGTTCACAGATGTTTTGGCGTTTTCCATATGGCTCAATATTCGGTCTACTTGAACACAGTCATATTCAACCGTTCTTTCACTTTTTAAATTCGCATCAACGGGTATCAGATAGTTTAATCCTTTTACTTGAACGCCATGACCTGCAAAATAAAATAGTCCTATATCATATTTTTCTAGTTCAGTCCCGAAATCATCTATTTTGATTTTTAAATCTTTCAGGTTTGGATTTTCTGCATACATCACGTCAAAACCTAGTGATTCCAAATTTTGCTTTATAGCTACTGCATCGTTCAAAGGGTTTTCTAAAAGACCAGCGAACTCATATTGACTACATCCAACAACTAATGCAATTTTTCTTTGTTTTGCGTCAGCACTTGAAGCAGATACGTGTCCCGCTGCAATTTCTCGATAACCATATATTGGTTTTCCCGCGATCTTAGATTTTTCATAAAACTCAATTCCGCTTTCGGAAAGGTTTTGATTATATATTTCGATTAATTGACCTACTCCTTCTTCGTCAGTTCTTGACACTGGATTAATTGTCAGGGATAGAAATTCTAAAAATATCTCTTCCTCACAATGAAGTAAATTAAATCGTCTGTCTGTGAAAACCCAATCATCTTCCCAATCATAATTCATAATTCGGTGCTTATGAATATCATCATATGCATTGTCAAATCTTGAATCGAATGACGGCATTTTGGACAAATCAAAAATTCTATTTAAAAAATCAGGTTCTTCAAGTCTGCCAGACCATGAAATTTTATTTAATGTAATTTCGTCAAAGATTGCTTGACGGACAATTATTGATATTTTCATTTGGACTTCGTTGTCAGTGTTAATTTTGGGATTCCACGAAATACTTCGGATATGCATACCCAAAGCAGTAGAAACTTCCATTAGTTGTGTTTCTATTGTTTTAATTTCCTTTTGAAAATCGGGCTGGAGTTTCAAATAATATTTTCCCGGAACCCCGATTTGGGCATCCATTAAGTCAGTCATCCTGTCGCTACTCATTTCGAAAAGAGTGTCAACATATAATAAGTCAACACTGCACTCAGAAATAAGTCGAGCAGAATCATGTTCTCCAACGTCTTTTAACCACTTAAGTAATTCTTTCTGCATGTCGTCCTAAAACGAGTGCTAACAATGTTTTTTTACGAAACAAGAGCCATAATAACTTCGTGAAATAACATCCATACCCGTATTGCGAAAAATTTATTGCTAATATAACTATTTAACTGTAAATTAGTAGCTTGCCGATGGAATAGTCCTGGATAGCGAAGTTTTTTTGTTTATAATATTTATACGGGGGCATTGATAGCGAAATTATAATAGAAACCTTATCCAAAAGGCTGGCTATACAACGCTATGCGAATAGCACCATTAAATCTTACCGTGCTTATGCCTAGATATTTTTGGAGCACATGAAAAAATATAATCAGCTCAACGAAATTCCCATCTCAGAAATAGAAGCCTTCATTAATGCCACAGTAATTGAGGATAAGATAAGCGCCTCCTATCAACGATCCTTAGTCGGCAACCATAAAAAAAATATACGAGCGAACCGCAAATCAAAAGATAGAATTAAACTACCTCTACCCGAATCGGAAAATAAATAAACTGCCCGACTTTTTTTCTCAGGATGAAGTCAGAAAAATACTCAATGTAACTGAGAATTTAAAACATAAGGCCATTCTGCCACTATTTACAGTTGTGGGCTGCGCTTGAGCGAACACATTCATCTTAAATTAACAGATATCTAATCAGACAGCGATTTGCTATTAATCAGGCAAAGCAAAGAGAATAAAGACCGCCTGGTGAATTTGCCGGATAAACTTCTGGTATTGTTACGAGAATATTATATCGCCTTCAAACCCTCAGACTTTTTATTTGAAGGGGCTAAAAGCAGACAGTACAGTGAAAGAAGCGTACAATTAATTTTGAAAGCAGCTATGAAAAAAGCGGGCGTCACCTCAAAAGGAAGCGTACACACTCTTCGACATTCTTATGCCACACATCTTATTAAAAGTGGCGTCGATATCCGAATGGTACAAGAATTATTGGGTCATAATGATATCAGAACGACGATGATCTATACCCACATTACCGATGTCGACAAAAAATCGACTCCAAGCCCCTTGGACTTCCTGTAGCTATCAAAAGCAGCGTAAACTTTCCGGAATACAAATAGTTGCTTAACTTAACATTCAGACTAATCACTTAATTACCGGATCTGGGACGCTATAATAGAGTAAGTGCCGTCCTTATCTTTTTTATCGACTTCAAAAAACGAAGATATGAAGGAACTAAACCGACGAAAATTTATTGGTATGACCGCCAAAGCCGGCGTGGGGGTTGCACTATGGGAACCCTTATTGCAAAAGGCGCTGGCAGTGCCTGCTTATAATCGCAGCAGGACTATAAATGATGTGCAGCATATTGTGATATTGATGCAGGAGAACCGCTCTTTTGATCATTATTTCGGTGCCATGAGGGGCGTTCGGGGATTTGGAGACCGGTTCCCTATCCCACTGAAAAGCGGGCAGCGGGCCTTTCATCAGTCTGATGGGAAAAAGATCGTGCCTCCTTATCGGGCCAACGGCAAAACCTCAAATGCGGCCCTGGTACAAGGCACGCCACATAATTTTTCCGATATGCAGGCCGCATGGAACCAGGGAAAATACGGCTTTTGGCCACTTTACAAGACGCCTTATTCGATGGCCTATTATACCCGCGAAGAGATCCCCTTTCAATATGCCATGGCGGAATCCTTTACGATTTGTGATGCTCATTTCTGCTCTGTGGCAACCGGTACGGATCCCAACCGGATCGTGTTTTTTTCAGGTGCCAATTTTGATCCTGATAAAAGAGCGGCTGGCATCAATTGTACCGACCGGGACTCGGAACCCGTCAACCTGCGTTGCTGGATTAAAGGCGGTTTACCCGAGCCCGGCTACCAATACCAGGGCGATGCCTTTCGCTGGGCGACCCTGCCGGACCTGCTGGAGCGTGCGGGCTTGGGTTGGCGGATTTATCAGGATCCGAATGATAACTGGACGGGGGCCATGCATGGCTGCCTGGCTTTTGACAGTTTCCGCAAAGCCAAACCAGGATCGGCTATATATGAAAACGGTATGCGCCACTGGTCGCTGGAAGACCTGAAAAACGATGTACTAAAGGGTAAGCTACCGGAGGTCAGCTGGGTATTGCCATCCCAGAAAGATTCGGAGCATCCGGGCGCGCCCTCCAGTCCCTATCGGGCGGCAGATTTTACCCACCGCATACTGGAAGCCATCACCGCCAATCCGGAAGTCTGGAGTAAAACCGTTTTCTTCGTTACGTTCGATGAAAATGATGGCTTCTTCGATCATCTACCGGCACCTGCAGTACCCTCCTATAACCTGGACGGCAGTCTGGCGGGTAAATCCACTGTAGACATCAAAGGCATGTATTTCAATAATAGTGGCAGTCAGAAAAATTATATCGATCCGCGGGATACGATTTCCGGCCAGCTGCGCCCCTGGGGCATGGGGCCGAGGGTACCTATGTATATCATTTCTCCCTGGAGTAAGGGCGGCTGGGTCAATTCCGAAGTAGCTGATCATACATCAGTCGCCCAGTTTATAGAAAAACGCTTTGGCATCGAAGTGCCGTCTATCACACCCTGGCACAGGGCGGTAAGTAGCGATCTCAGTTCCGCATTCGATTTCGAAACACCGAATGTGCAATTGCCACCAATGCCGGATACCGCCGATTTTGCCACCAGGGATGCCCGGTCCAAACAACTTCCCAAAGCGGTAGCGCCCCAGGAGCCTGCTGATCTGTTTCAGGAAAAGGGAAGCCGACGGTCCCGGGCACTACCCTACCAGCTGGAAACGCACTGTACGGTTGCCCACGATGCCAACCAGGTCAGCCTCCATTTTATCAATAGTGGTTCGGCGGGGGTTGTTTTTCATGTCTATAATCTGCTGGATCTGGATGCCATCCCCAGGAGATATACCGTCGAAACGGGAAAAAGTCTGGAAGACGACTGGAATTTACCACAATCGGGTGATTATGATCTTGAAATCTATGGGCCCAATGGTTTCTTTAGAAAGTTCCGCGGACAGGCGGCGAAGGATAATATCCGACTGATGCCGATACTGGATAGAAAAACGGGACGGATCGAACTGGAAATAAAAAATACGGGAAATAATATCCTCGAGTTGAATATTTCAGATAATGCCTATCAATACGGAACAAAAACAGGTTTCAGGATCCGGGCAGGCAAAACCAGAAAATTGAACTGGCAATTAAAACCCAGTGGCTACTGGTATGATTTCAGTGTAGTCTCGGCATCAGGCTATCAATACCGGATGGCAGGCCGACTGGAAACCGGCCGGCACAGCATCAGTGATCCGGCCATGGCTGCCGACTTAATTAATACCTAAGGACACAGGCCGGTGGTCTTTACCAATGGCAACCAGGGTAAATAATCCGCCTACTGCCTGCTGACGGCCGTCTTCGGACATGCTTTCTACAAAGACCCTGACTTCCACCTGCAAACTGGTATTGCCGGTAGACTGGACGCTACCGATTAACTCTACCAGCGAAGCAGCTGGTATGGGCTTTTTAAACTGAATATTGTCCGCCTTTGCAATTACAAAACTTTTACGGGCAAAACGGGTCGCCGTCATAAACGCCGTTTCGGTCATCATCAACAAGACCTGGCCGCCAAACATTGTATGATGATGGTTGAGAATATCAGGAAACACCGTTTTGAATACCCGGGTTTCCGACAGGCGAATGCGTTCTTCTACAGTCATAAAGCAAATCTCTGCTTTTTTTGGCTAATATGGTACCGCTTTCATACCTCCGACATGCCGTCAACCAGCCGTACGCATGTTCAACCCGTCTTTAGGATGCAACCGGCGGAAGATCAGGCCAGAAAGGATGGTTAGACATCCGACAACAAGAAAGGTATACCGAAATGCGTTGTGAACATCGTTTTTAATCAGCATGGTATCTGCCTGAAATATTTTTAAAATAATCAGGCCGAAAGCAATACCGAACCCGATGGCAAGCTGCTGATTGACCGACACCAGTGAATTTCCGCTACTGGTATGGTAATTTCTCAGGTCGGCAATGGAAATAGTATTCATGGAAGTAAACTGTACCGAATTAAAGAATCCCAGCACTGTGATAATCGGGATATACCAGTAAATCGAGGTATGCACCCCGGGGATGGCCAGGCAGCAAATTAGCAGTCCAATAATAAAAGTATTGGTCATCAGGGTAGTCCGGTATCCGAGACGGTTGAGGATCCGAATGACGGCAGATTTACCGAACATGGCCGTAATGGCCATGGGGGCCACAATCCAGCCAGATGTCACTGCAGAGGCGCCGTAAGCAACCTGTATCAGCATAGGCAACAGTAGCGGTATGGCACTGACGCCCAACCGCGTCGCCAGATTTCCGACGATCCCAACCCGAAAGGTGCGCACCTGAAACAGGTTCAGCGGAAAGATCGGATTCTCGTCCCTTTTGGCGTGCCGGTAATAAAAAAAGACCATCAAAAATCCGAGCGCTGCAATAATGAGTACCGGCGTGATACGTACGGTATTGCCCAGAAGTTCCAATGATATGGACAGCAGCAGGGAAGCCGCCACAAAAATCAGAAAACCCTTTAAGTCAAAATCAATAATCCGGGAACGGTAATCCGGCATGTATCTGATTCCTAATACTATACCCGTAAGTCCAATAGGGATATTAATCAAAAAGATCCAGTGCCAGGACAGGTAATCCACAATATAACCGCCGACCAGGGGGCCTAGTACCGGACCAATCAATGCCGGAATAACAGCATAGTTCATAGCCCGCAATAATTCATTCTTCGGAAATGTCTTCAGCAGCGCCAATTTGCCCACCGGCGTCATCAGACTACCGCCGATTCCCTGAACCACCCGGGCAATCACCAAATGGGTAAGACTAAGCGAAAGGGAACAGAAAACAGATCCCAGCACAAACATGCCCAGAGCGAATATAAATACCTTCCGTGTCCCGAACTTATCGGCAAGAAAACCGCTAACCGGCATAAAAAGCGCCAGTGTCAGTACATAGGCAATGATGGCGTTCTGCATATTCAGGGGCGACTCGCCGAGTTCCTGGGCAATGGAAGGCAGCGAGGTATTCAGAATCGTAGAATCCAGCATCTGCATAAAAATGGCTGTCGCCAGGATGCCGGGTAGTATTTTTTTTGTTGTTGTTGCACTTATCTTCTGCAAATCAGATGAATTCCATTAACAATATTTAAGGTGCAAAGTTACGACTCAGTCCCTTTTGAGCACCTGACGCTCGACTTCAGCAATCTGGAGCATATCCTGCGCCAGACGGATCATGGCCGGATCTCCAGTGTGTTTACCCGGCTCATCAGAAAGCTTGACAGTGGCGGTTGGTGCCATATCAGAAGCCGCTACTTCCACCAGTTTCATAACGATATTCATGGGTTCCAGATCCACATCATTGGTAAGATTCGTACCCATACCGAATGAAATGCCAATCCGATCTTTGCAGGCTTTCGTGATGGCAGCGACCTTCTCCATATTCAGACCGTCTGAAAATATAATCTGTTTATGCCGGGGATCAATCCCCAACTTCTCATAATGCGCAATGGCCTGGTCCGCAAAGGCCACCGGGTCACCGCTGTCATGCCGCAATCCGTCAAACAGTTTGGCAAAATAAGTATTGAACTGATCAAAAAATACTTTCGTCGTATAGGTATCGGTTAGGGCGATACCCAGGTCTCCGCGAAAAACATCTACCCAGCTATTCAATGCTTCGGCATTGGCTATTTTAAATCCATAGCGTGCACCATGGAACATAAACCACTCATGGGCATGGGTGCCGATAATTTTTACATCGTTTAACATAGCCAGGTGTACATTGCTCGTGCCCACAAATGCCTTGTCACGGTACGCCATCATGGCATCCAAAACCAATCTTTGTACTTCATAGGAATGCCGGCGGCGGGTACCAAACTCAGCCACCGTGACATGAAGCGCCTCGAAAAGTTCCATTTTACTTTGGGTACGTCTCATTATCTGCTGATTGTCAGCGCGGACCATACCCTTCGTTTTATAAAACAGTTCGCTGATCAGCGCAAGTAACGGCACTTCCCATAAAATAGTGCGGTGCCAGTATCCATGGACCGTAACTTCCAACCGGCCACTATGCTGTCGAATGGTAACTTCGCCAGGATCATATCGATAACCCTGTAAAAAATCCAGATAGGCCGGATTCAGGTAAGGACAGCGCTTGTTGAGAAACTGACGTTCGGCTCCGGTGAGCTGCAGGGTGGCCATCTCGTCCACCTGCCGGCGCAACTCCCGATCAAAACCTTCGGGAAAAAAATGATTTCCCCGGTTGATAAACCGGTAGTTTGCCCGGATTTCAGGAAACAATTTCACCACGGCACACTGCATGGTAAACTTGTAGAAATCATTATCCAGCAGTGAGTGGAATGTAAAAGGAAAAGTGGTTTGCATCTTTGGCAATGTAAAGATTTTTTTGCGACCCGCCTTATAATATCTCTTTCCCGTGCTCCCTTAATATTCATCGATAAGATGTCGGCTTCTATCGAAACTACCTGTTCTTCCCCTGCTGTAACTTCTCCCCTGTAATGATATATTTGTCCGGTTGGCCGGGGCTATCTAAATTGCAGCTATGTCTTTCCATCCTGACTTCGATGAAAGTCCTAAAAAATTTGATCGTGTGGTTGCCATTCTGATCCAGCTGCAGTCCAAACGCATCGTTCGGGCACAGGATCTGGCCGACAGGTTTGGTGTCAGCCTGCGTACCATTTACCGGGATATCCGGACACTGGAAGCTTCCGGTGTACCGATCGCTTCTGAAGCCGGTGTGGGTTATTCCATCGTAGAAGGTTATAAACTGCCGCCTGTCATGTTTAGCCGGGAGGAAGCCATCAGCTTTCTTACAGCAGAAAAACTCATGAAACAATTCAGTGACAAATCACTGGGATCCAGCTTTCAATCGGCCATGTATAAAGTAAAATCCGTATTGCGCTGGTCAGAAAAGGACCTGATTGATGACCTGGACGAGAAAGTGCTCGTACAGGCCAGAGGACCTCTGTTTAATAAAGATGTTCCCAATGCCCTGGAAGTACTGATGCAGGGTATCGTTCATAAAAAGCAGGTTCGGATTAAGTATAAGGCTTTTGAAGCAGATGCGCATACGGAACGTATCATCGAACCCATTGGCTTGTATCATGAACACGAATACTGGTACCTGATGGCCTATTGCCACCTGCGCAAAGACCACCGGAAATTCCGGGCGGACCGAATCTATAAGATCGATGCCCTGGACACCGGCTTTGCATTGCAGCATCAGCCCCTATCTTTTTATCTCACCCCCAGGGAACCCGCCAAGACCCTACCGATCCGGCTCAGGGTTGAACCACAGGTATGTCGCTATTTGACCTTTCAGCGGAAGTTCTATGGTTTTGTAGATGAAGTGGACAAAGGATCTCATATTGAAATGAATTTTCAGTATGGTCAGGACCCGGAATACTTCATTCGCTGGATCATTATGCTGGCAGACAAAGTGGACATCCTCGAACCTGAATCCCTACGTATCCGACTGGGAGATCTGGCACGGGTCATTCACGACCGGACAGCCGGTCACCAGCCAATGGCTGCATCGGTCAAAAAAACAGGTAAAAAAATAAAGGCCGGCTGAGCCTGTAACAGCTGCCGGCCTGAAAAGAAGATCGCTAAGTCGGTAAATCAATTCCGCTCCCAGAAAAAAGGCGGCTGGATGTCCAGGGTTCGAAGGTATACATAACCCTGACCCCTGTGGTGAATCTCATTGTCAATAAAATACTGGATATTCTGGATCGCCGGAAACTTATATTCTCCAAACAGATTGACTTCTTCATGAAATCTTTCCGGACGAATCTGTGGCCAGTAAATATTGATTTGTTCTGTAGTTTGATCCCAGGCATCCAGTAACTGCTGCTTGGTGGTGATGTCTTTAGAACTGTCATCAAACGGATCAGCCACGTCAGTAACTACCTGTTTTAAACCGTCTCGTGCAATAACAATGAGTTCTTTAGCCATATCGGCAAAAGGTCGCATACCGCCAACAGTATGCTCGAATAAGGCTTTTTCGGGGAAAGCTTCAATAACCCGGCGGGTCAGGTTCCGGTGACCCTGCCAGTTGTTTAATAATTCATCGGCACTGATCAACGGACGTTCTTTGGTAATGGTGGTACTCATAAAATATATTTTTTGTTAAAAGAATACCCCAAAGCTCATACCTGCGGGTGACAACCCTTTGTCAGTAGTAATTATTTATTTTTTCATCCTGTTTGTTCATTGGCCGGCGGGGAGGCCCCGTTCACCGATCAGGACTTTTCCGGGCCGTTGAAAATGCCAAATTTTGAAAATAATAAAAACAGCTAAAAACTTAGACCAATGAAATTAATCGGTGTGTTACTGGCCATCGTTGCCAGCATCCTTTCTATAGTCGCATTTATCCCTTTACTGGGCTGGTTATACTGGGTGGTGGTACCTGTCGCAATTATTGCCTGGATCATCAGTTCTGCCGGAAATACAGGACTGGGTAAAACTTTAAGTATTTTGGTAATTGTCATCGGCATTTGCCGACTGATTATCGGGGGTGGCATCATTTAGTGCCCGGGGAAGATTTTACAGAAGAATATGTTTAGGCTTTAAAATCATTCAGCTCATCCGTGCTGTATGCCGGTGTCCCTCCCTTCTTTGTAGCAACAAAAGCGCTGAGCCGGATCGCCTTTTCCAGACATTCATCTACAGACGCCCCTCTCAATCTCCCGGAAATAAAGGCAGAAAGAAAGGCATCGCCACAACCGACGGTATCTTCCACGGCCACGGAAGGCGCCGGCAATTGCCGTTCGATGCCAGGCGCATAATAGACCACGCCGGCTGCGCCCTTGGTAATGATCACTTCCTCCAGTCTGTCAAACTTTTTCAGTAATTCCTGTACCACTTTAGTTTCCCCTTCCAATTGCAGCCACTGCCCTAATATCAGGATTTCATTCTCATTCAGTTTCAGGGTTTGGCTAAAGTCGAGCAATTCCAGGATACGCTCCCGGTTATAAAAGGGGGCCCTCAGGTTAATATCAAATACCGTCCAATTTGCCCGCTGCAGATATTGCAGCAGGGTATTTCTGGAACCTGGATTGCGGGCGACGAGACTGCCATAGACAAAAGCATCGGCAAGACTGACTTCTTCAAGTACCTGCGGATCTGTTTCAATAAAATCCCAGGCCACGGAATCGACGATTTCATAACTAACCTGGTGATCAGCTTCCAGATGGACTTCAACGGTAGATGTGGGATAGGCAGTCGTTACCTTGCAAAATTCGGTATTGACACCCCAGGATTCTACGGTACGCAGTAATTCATGGCCATTCGGATCATCACCGACCTGGCTGATAATGCGGTTATCAATGCCAGCTTTCATCAGGTGGTAACAAACATTCAGGGGCGCACCGCCAATTTGCTTCCCCGAAGGAAAATTATCCCATAATACCTCACCAAAACATATGACTTTTTTATTATCCACCATATTCATTGCTTATATTTTTCAAAACATGCCGGGCACCTGCTTTTTCCAGGCACGCTACGAAATAAAGATACTGCTTGACAAAAACCTGATTGGATGCACAACTGTCGAAAACAGGACGGTATCCAATAAACTTACCGGCGCTATCATTAGTATTGCTAAAAATATCCAGCCATGCGTCCCTGGCGTTATCGACCAGTTCCGCCATCCCGTTTTTCTCAAATTCACGCTTCAAATACCACCACCATAAAGCGATAATCAGAGCCGCCTCCCTGGTATGCTGCGGCCCCGGTTCCGTTTGTCTGCTGATGACAGGTAAAATAAATTTAGGGATCTTATCTGAAGAGCCGGAAATAATCCGGGCGGTGGTGTCGGCAATAAGTTGATTGCCAAATCGTTCTTTTATGCGCCGGTAATAATCACTAAAATCCACATTTTCAATTGTTGCCAGGGACGGAATGACCGCTTCAAAGATATAATGATCAAAGAAACCGGCAAGGTCCGTATCCCGGACTGCCTGGTGAATATAGGAATAGCCCAATGCATCGCCCGCAAGGCCTACCAATGTGTGTCCGCCATTCAGAATCGACAACTTCATTTCTTCGTAAGGATGCACATCAGCTACAAAAAGCACACCGGCTTTTTGCAAGGGATACAGGATACTATGCGGTTCCGCTTCAATCACCCACTGGAAAAAAGATTCGCTGACTACCAGACAGTCATCCTTTAGACCATACCGGGCTTCAAAATCCTGTCTGTCTGCTTCCGTAGTAGCAGGCGTAATCCTGTCGACCATACTGTTGGGAAAAGTCACCTGTTGATCGATCCATTCCAAGAGCATGGGATTATATGCTTTCACAAAAGATTTGAGGGCAAATTCCAGGGCCTGGCCGTTTTTAAGAATATTGTCACAGGACAACAAAGTAACGGGTCCGCCCCCACCAGTCGCCCGCATGCCGAGGCCCTTAGCCAGCATTCCGAACACGGTCCGGGGTGTTTCGGGATGCTGCAGATCTGCCTGAATCGCGGGATTATCCAAATCAAACTGCCAGGTATCAAAATTAATATTGTAGCCACCTTCTGTGATTGTAAAGCTTATAATACTGGTCTGGGGACGGGCAATCGACTCCAGTATCGCCTGATAATCTTCCGGCAGATCTACATGCAGAACCGAATGGATCGAGTCGATCAGGTATACTTCGTCCCGGCCGTCGGGTGCGCCCATTTTTAAATGATATAGACCATCCTGTGCGCGCAGTTTCTCCAGCAGCATAAGATCTGAAGGCAGAAAACAGACCCCCTGGATCCGCCAATGGTCATACTTGTCCGGGTCCAGTTCACGAAGTCGCTGATAGATAAAAGCCTGGTGGGAGCGGTGAAAATTACCCACACCCATATGCAGTATCGAAGGCAGGACGGCACCGGAATGCTCCGGTGGATTTTTAATGTCCGCCACGGGAACTGCTACAATTTCTTTATTGACATTTCGAGATTTCTCCATTATTGAATTTGTCTTTTTTGAAAAACTACTGCCAGGACGATAATTATGCCTTTTATCAGTTGCTGCATGTAGGAGGTAATATCCAGCAGGTTCATAATATTTCCGATCATACCCAGAATCAGAACACCCAGAAGCGTATTAATAACAGAACCCTTTCCTCCGGACAGACTGGCCCCGCCAATAACCACCGCGGCAATCGCATCCAGCTCGAGTCCGACACCGATGCCGGGCGTTCCCACGCCGGTTCTACCGACTGTCAACAGACCGCCCAGCGCTGCCAGAAAACCGGCGATGATATATACCAGGAATTTCGTCTTTTCAACGGAGATACCCGATAACCGTACTGCTTCTTCATTGGAACCGACCGCAATAATATGGCGGCCGAACACATGATAACGGAGCAGGACATAGACCAGGCCAAAAAAAACGAACAAGACGAGCGCCGAAATTGGAATGCCTCCGATCGTTCCATTGCCCAGCGTCAGGATAGCCGCTGAGTGAGGACCCACGGTAACAGGCGCACCCCTGGATAACATAAAACCAGCGCCCCGGACAATGGTCATCAATGCCAGCGTCGCAATGAATGAGGCGATTCGCTGATAGGCCACCAGGTATCCTGAGAGGGCACCGATAAAAATGCCTGCCAGGAGCACCAGCAGGAAGCCGGCAATGAAATAGACTTCATAAGACAAGAGCGCAAAGGCGACACCGGCGAAAGCCACAACGGACCCCACAGATAAATCAATTCCCCCCGTCAGAATCACCAATAACATGCCCAGACTTACCAGTCCGATAGAGGCATTCTGGCGAAGCAGGTTGGATATATTCTCTCCGGTCAAAAAAGAAGGAGATACCAGACTCGACACAACGAGTAGTAATATAAATATCAGCAGGGTGTCATATTTCAATATTTTCGCTTTCATAAATATCAAATGTTAATTTGCGGCAATAGCCAGTCTCAGAACGGCCTCCTCAGAAATCTCATTTTTTTCCAGCATCCCCTGAATCTTTCCCCCTTTCATTACCATAATACGGTCAGAGAGTCCGATCAATTCTTCCATATCGGAAGAAACCATCAATATATATATTCCCCGATCTGCCAACTCTCGGATGATCTTATATATTTCGGCGCGCGCCCCCACATCCACACCTCTTGTAGGCTCGTCAATCAATAATACTTTCAGGCTCGGGTGCAGCCATTTGGCGAGTACTACTTTCTGCTGGTTGCCACCGCTCAGTGAACGCAGGGGATCCTGAATGCTGCCCAGCTTAATCTGTAGTCTTTCTACCAGTTGCTGCACAATAAGTTTTTCTTTTTTCTGTTGTATAAAACCCCAGCGGTTGCAAATACGCTTCAGGTTTGCCATACTTATATTTTCACGAATACTCAGATCCAGCAATCCGCCATGCTTTTTTCGGTCCTCGGGCACCATCCCCCATCCCTGAGAAATGGCCCGGCCGGGTGAATCTAATAACAGGACCGTATCGTCCACATTAACATCGGCCTGATTGTCTGTCTGCAGTCCGAAAAGGCCTTCCAGTAGTTCTGTCCTTCCTGAACCTACCAACCCCCCAATACCCAGGATTTCCCCCTGATTCCAGCTAAAAGAAACCGGCACCTGCCTTGCTCCGGTTTTCAGGTTGGTCACCCGAATACAACCTCCCTGGTTACCTGCAGCTTTCTTATCCGGATACATCTGTGAGAGTTCTCTTCCAACCATCAACCGCACCAGTTCATCTTTATTTGTTTGCGCTGTGGTAAGGGTGGCTACCGTCTTTCCCTCTTTAAGTATGGTAATCCGATCCGTCAGCTCAAACAGCTCGTCCAGATGATGGGAAATATAAATGATGGCCACGCCCTCCTGTTTCAATTTTCTGAGCAGGTCAAAAAGCTTCTTGATTTCGCGGCTGCCCAGGACCGCAGAGGGTTCATCCAGAATCAGTAGTTTGGCCTGCTTTGACAGCGCTTTGGCTATTTCGACAATCTGCTGATGGGCTACACTCAACTGGCGCAACTTTCTGGTAACGTCTATCTCGAATCCCAGCTTTTCAATCAATGATGCCGCCTCCCGAAATTGTTGCTCCCGCCGAAACCAGGCGCCGGAAAAACTCCCCAGAAAAATATTTTCTGCTACCGAAAGTTCCGGCACCAGTGAAAACTCCTGATAAATAATACGAATACCGTTATGTTGGGCCAGTTGCGGACTATTATGTACGATTGTTTCCTTATTGAAGATCAGGGTTCCTGCGTCTGCAGTCAGCGCCCCTGAGATAATTTTCATCAGCGTCGACTTGCCTGCACCATTCTCTCCCAGGACGCCGTGAATCTCACCCGCAGTCACTTCGAGATCAACCCCCTGCAGCGCTTTCACGCCTCCGAATGACTTTCTGATATCTTTTAATGTCAACATAATCAATAGCGGTTCAGAATATTTACAGCCCTTTAAAACAGGGCTGCCGGATCATAGAACTGATCTACATTGTCACGGGAAATTAAAACCGAAGGGGTATACACTATTTTTTCAATGCCCGGTTCGTCATTGAGGTACTTTACAGCAATCTCCACGATGGTTTGACCAAGTATGGCGGGGCTGTTTTGTGCCGTGGCGGCAAAACTGCCGGCCCGTATCATTTCGTAGGCTTCCTTTTGTCCATCAAAGCCCAACACGGTAACGGCTTTCTCCTTACCTAATTCCCGAATTACTTTCATAGCGCCCATGGCCATGGCATCGTTCTCGGCCAGGAGGACGTTGACTTCAGGATGGGCCACCAGGATATCTTCCATAGCTTTGAGCCCCCCGTTATTATTCCATTTTCCCCAACCCTGGGCCACAACTTTAAAATCAGTTCCTGACTGTTGACGCAACTGACCATCAGCGAGCCCCCGTATAAATCCCAGCCGCTTTTCGCGGCCTACGGGATTGCCCTGATTGCCACTGATAATGGCGATATTCAGTGGGGCTGATCGGTGCTCAGCCAACCAGATTCCCAGGAGTTCACCGTTCAACATATTATTGGCTACTACAGAACAGATATAAGATGCGGTGGGATCTATCATGGAATCCACGATAAATACTTTTACGCCCTGTGCAACGGCCCGGTTCACGATTTCAACGACCGCTTTCGGATCCAGGGGATTAAGAATCAGCACGCCGATACCCTTAGACAACAAATCCTCAATCGCAGCCACCTGTTTGGCCACATCTTCCTGGCCGTCTGCCATGAAGTATTGCATGCCATATCCTTCTACCGTCTTTCTGACAATTGCTTCAAGGGCCACATAGTAAGGCGCGACCATCGAAGGCCCGCAATAACCCACTTTGGTTTCCGTCAAATTTATTTTGGATACATACAGATTCCCCGATCCCTTGGAAGATTCCAAAGGATTTTCCTGTCGGGATTCCTTCGGCAAGCACCCTGACAAAAAGACCATACCCAGTAAGATGAAGCCCAGTGCTGCATACAAAAAGTTTACAGAACTTTTCTGACCGTCGTGCCTTAAACGCCACCATTGAACAGTACTCATAAAACACCGTTTACACTTCTCCATATCATTTCAGGTAAATCCAGGAACCATGTTCTTTTACCCATTCATATACCGCTACTGGCACATCCGTACATAAATAATCACTTTCCAGTGCCAGGCCCAATAGAAAATCATTTACAGAAGTTCCCGGCCAGAGACTCACAATAAAACCTTGTTTTTTCGCTTTCTCCACCATGGACCTAGTCGTACCTTCCACACGGCAACCGACACGGTCAATTTGCAAGGATTTCGCCTCATCCAGTACCTTTTGCGACAATCCTTCCCCCTTGATCAGTAGCATCGGCACTTCGGGATAGGTAGCCTTGATATATTTCAGCGGGCGGGTGTCAAAAGAAGTCAGCAGGTAATCAGACCCCTTGGGGCGATTCGCATATACTTTTGCATGAATCGCATCTACATATTTTTCAATGACGGCAGGTTCATAGGTCTGGGTCTTCATTTCAAACTCGACATACAAACCTGGTTTGTTGTTCAGAAACGTGAGTATTTCATCCAGTGTCGGAATCTGATGTCCCTGTTTGGTACGCAAAGCTTTCAACTCTTGCAAAGTCGAGGTCTCGATAGAACCCTCCCTGCCAAATATCCGTTTCAGGTCACGATCGTGAAAAATAACCAGTTGATTGTCCTTGGTCAGTCTGATGTCGGTCTCAAAACCCCTCAGTCCTTTGTCGTAGGACGCCTGGAAAGCAGACAAGGTATTCTCATCAAATTCTGCCTTTCCTCCCCGGTGGGCAAATACCTTTACCGAATCCCGGGGTTGCTGGGCTTGGAGGCCCTGGCTGCCGGACAGCAGCAGTAATGTAACGATGCCGGCCGGAAGCAGGTGCAGCTTCCTGAAATACTTGTGTTTAATTTTCATCTTCAGTTTTTAATTGAATTATAATATGATCGATAAGTTCTTTCAAAAATCCATGAATCTATTCAAACCATCCTTTATCAGATTTTTATCTTTTTATTAATTTACATCAATAAGAACCTTTAATATCTGATTCGGATGCTGTTCAATAAAGGCGTAAGCTTCATTATAATTTTTAAAATCAAAACGATGTGTAATCAATTCTTTTAATTTTATTTTGCCCGTCACCGCCATTTCGATGGCGCGCCTGTAATCCTCGTCTTTATACATCATACTCCCTTTAATGGTCAGTTCATGTTCACCCACGAAGCCCATATTGATCCGGGGCAGGGCTTCATAGACCCCAACAATCAACAGTTCGCCACCTTTCTGCAACTGGCCGACGAGGTTATGTAATGCCGGTTCTGCACCTACCGCCTCTATGCCCACTTCAAAACCACTATCGCCCAGTATCCTTTGGATTCCAGCATCAAAATCTTCTTCATCCAGATGAATCGTATCCGAAATCCCCATTTCTCGCAGAAGTTGCAGCCGGAAAGGGTTAAAATCACTAACGATTACTCTTTTAGCGCCTCTCATTTTGGCAAACTGAGCGATCAGATTGCCAATCGGCCCGGCACCGGTAATCACCACCTGCTTTTCTTCAATCCGGTCTATCAATGACGTCGCATGAGCCGCTACTGCAGCCGGTTCGATCAATGCTATTTCGTCATAACTCAGGTTGTCAGGCACCGGATAGGTTCGTTCTTCCGGCAGGATAAACAAATCCCTGGCGGCACCGGGTGCCTGAAAGCCTTCTACTTTCAAATGGCTGCACACATTATATCTGCCTGATCGGCAGGGCCCGCATTTACCGCAGACCTGCTGGGGCCTTCCTGTTACACGATCTCCGGGTTTCACCCTGGTAACGGCCGATCCTACCGCCACCACGCGGCCACTATACTCGTGGCCCTGAATAACCGGGAAAGGTGTAAAAGGATGCTTGCCTTTATACGCATGAATATCAGAACCGCAGATGCCGATTTTCTGAATGGCTATCAGCACCTCATCCGGTGCTGACACAGAAAGGTCTTCCTGTTCTGTAAACCGGATCTGTCCCGGCTGCTCTAGTACCGCCTGCTTCATTTTTTTCGCTGTTTGGATTCATCATTACTGCCCTTACCGGTAACCTTCTTTTGTTACCAGGCTATATATGAATGAGTGTTCCATCAAATTTATACATGCTCTGACCGGATTCAGCGCTGTCCCCGATCAGGCACTGTACGGCCTGTTTGCTCATTTCTTCCAACGGCTGCTTTACATACACCAATGGATAGGGAAACAATCGGTAGGCACGGGCTTCATCAAAACAAACAATCTGCAAATCTTCCGGAACTTTAACTTTATGCTTTAAAATATGAGGCAGCGCTGCCATCGCTATTTTATTGGTAAAAAAACACAACGCATCCAATCGATCCTCCTTCAGGGCTTTTTCTACCAATTTTCCGATGTTCGCCTCCATGGCGGATTCAGCAACTTCATACATAAACACCTGGTCGGATGACAACTGTTTTTTAGCCGTTTTTAAAAAACCCTGTTTTCGCTCACGGAGATGGAACAGTCGGGTTTTCAACCCGATGGCACCAAGCCGGCGGGCACCATTATCAACAAAATGGCTGACAACCTTTGCTGAAGCTTGAAAATTATCCAGTGAAACGCTTTGATAATCCTTAAACTGGGGGAAAACACGATCAATCACTACAAAAGGAATCCGCATTTTTTTCAGATCAGCTATACAGGTTTCTGCATTTTCCGGTACAGCGAGGATCAAACCATCTACCTGCCGGGAAAGCATCACATTGAGGATCTGATTAAATCTTTCCGGGCTTTCATAAGCACTCCCGTAGAGTACATTATAGCCCAAACGATTGGCTTCATCTTCAATATACCTGGCGATATAGGAAGAAAACAAGTTGGAAATATCGGCGACGATCAACCCCAGCATATGGGTTTTGCTGACTTTCAGACTTTTTGCGATCTGATTGGGCACATATCTTTTCTTTCGCGCGGTTTCCTGAATTTTCCTGGCTGTTTCCGGATTGATCTTATCCGTTCTTTTATTATTCAGCACATAGGATACCAGGGCGATAGATACACCCAGCTCTTCCGCGATGTCTTTTAATAAAACCCTTTTTGCCATACCTGTCCTGGTTGATTGTTGAATCTAGTGGCTCCTGCAAGCATCATCGCCTATTTTCTACGTTCACAGCTCAATCGTCTAGCCTAATTTCCCAGGAATCAAAAAATCTATTCGGATTCCTGTTATCAAAGTTAAACGTTTAAATCAATTTTACAAATAAATATTTTTTTGAAGTACAGTAGCTAGAAGTACAGTAGCTATTCATATACGGCTTAAAAAAATCTGGTCGACCGGAGCCGTACACTTACTAAGATATACATTCCTCCTGAAAGCCGACCGGACTTTTTTCATTTACTCAACTTTCACTTCCCGCGAAGGGCACACAATATAAATGGTCTTTAGCGGATTTACTGCTCTAATGGCGACCTGATGATCGCATTTTGTGCGACCAGTTCCTTTTGAAGTTTCTCAATGTCCACGTCCCGTACTTTCGTCCCCGACTGCGCCGACAAAGCCGCAGCTACACCTGCTGCATGACCCATGGCACCACAGGTGGCCCCTACTCGGATGGAACCCATTGCTTCACGGTCCACCGAGACGCAGCGCCCCGCCACCAACAGATTATCAACAGTTTGAGGTACCATAATTCTGAAAGGTATCTGGTAAGGAAGCGGAACGTATAAATCGTGCTGTCCCGATTCCCCTTTTGCAGGGTGAATATCGATCGGCCAGGATCCCATGGCAATCGTATCGTCAAACTTCTTACATTGCAACACGTCTTCACCTGTCAGGGTATAAACTGCGTTCAACTGACGGGTCTCCCGGACGCCTATAGTGGACGCGGAACTCATGATCCAGCTTTTCTCAAAACCGGGACATTCGCGGCGGTAATAGTCTACCATCTGGTGCGCACTTTTACGACCTTCCATTTCAGCTCTTGTCAGTTCAGAAGCATGGACGCCATTGGCATATACACGGGTCGTATTAACCCAGGGAAACCGCTCCCGCAGCCCACCGAACCAGGGTCCCCCGTATTCCGGAAAAGCTCCGCGTTTCTGCGCTTCCTTCATTTTCCCTCTGTCAACGTCCACATCCCGTCGCGGAGATTGATAGGCTTTCATCAGATCTCCTTTTAAGTAACCCGGCTCGGGTCCAAAAGGAATAAGCACTTCCTTTTCGTATTTGATCTCGGTATTCGGCTCTACTTCTGCAAAAAAGTAGGAAATTGTCATTGGCTGCATCGCCGCTGGTATGGTAAATGATTCACCTGAACGGGCAAATACGTCTCCGTTTCCTGTACAGTCAATTATATTTTTTGCCAAAATAACCTGGCGTCCGTCTACGTTCTCTATGATTACGCCCTTGAGTTGATTGTCTTCCAATACCACGTCAGCCATCCAGGTATGCAACAAACATTTTACATTATGGGTTAACATCATTTCATCCGCAACAGCCTTCATAATCTCTGGATCAGAATCTAGTACCCAACTGCGGCTGTTTTCGGCACCGCCGCGCTTTTCAGCCTTTACCAGCCATTCGCCCATTACGCCATTGACATTACGTTCATATGGCCTTAACCAGTTGTTAAACCCCGCCAGCGTAATGACCATGCCATTGGTCCACATTCCGCCAAAAGAACCCAGGTTTTCGATGACCATTGTTTTAGCTCCGGTTTTGGCGGCACCAATTGCAGCACCCACACCTGATGGGCCACCTCCCACCACCAATACATCTACTTCTTCGATAACGGGTAAGGTTTTCTGCTGTTCCACATACTGTTTCATTGTGATTTATTTTTAAAATTTAAGATTTACTGATTTCTTAAAAGACCAGGAAAGCCAAAGGATAGCTTCTTTCTCGCGCCTTTATCGATACTTCATTTATATCAGATTAATTCAATTGAAAACTGTATTCATTTCTTTTATCTTTCTTCCATGCCAGATGTCGGGTAGAAGGAGATGCAGCGAATAAGGGCGAGAAGGTTTTGACCTTAACCGTTTTATCGTCAGGATAAAATTCCAGAATGCGCAACCATCCGTCACCGCCATTACCCTGGAGATGCCCGCCGCCCTCCATTTGCATGTCAAATAACATCTGATGCACTGTTTTGCCTGAAAGGTTCTTATCCGCACGATAGCCTTCGCCGTTAATATGCCCACAGAGCACCATTTCGATATTCGTGGCAGGCTGGACCAATTTCTCCCAGATCTGTTTCCCATTATTAGCATTAGGGATCAGATACCGTTCAGATTTTTGGCTTTTATTTTGCTTAACATAAGGCTCGTAAATAATCCATCTCGGTGCGCCGCTCCATAGTGTATCACGGGGCGTCAGGTAGGCGTGTGTGAGTAGCACGACCCGATGATCCTTATACTGCGGCAGGGCTGTTATCCTGCGGGCCCAACCCAGGGTGGTATCCCGTGGCATATTTTCTACCGTCATAAAAAGCATATCTTTTCCTCCGTTCACAGATTTCAATTCATAGACGGAATTCTGAAGACTTGGCTGACCTGACTCATCCCAGCCGTTCTGTACCAATGCCTTGCGGTTGAGTGGATTATCGTCTATTTTAAAGAACTCTCCAAAACGGGAGCTGCGTTTTAAATTTGCATCAAAACTGAAATCATGGTTACCCAGCGCCGTCATATAGGCCACTTTGCCATCCAGTCTTGAAAAAGCCCTATGGGCAAACTCCCATTGTTTTTGCGCCGTCAGATTTCCATTATCGGCAGGAATAAATAGATCATTCTCCTCAACAATATCGCCCGTATGCAAGACCAATCTTATATTCAGTGAGTCAATATGATGCTCAATCCAGGCCATCATCAAGTCCAGAATCGGCTGGTTATAACTCCATTTTACATAGTTCTGGATATCAGGAAGCAGGATAACTGACCAGGAGTCCCGATGATCAAGCTTTGGTTTCTGATAAACTTCCTGGGTATAACAATGACTCAGGATAAAAACCTGGAGGGCAAGTAATACAACTAATTTTTTCATTTCGTTATTCTTTTTTTATGCGTTGGATTGACCAATACCATTTTTTAGACCTAAGCCATCAATTGATAGGCATATCGTCTGTTCCCGGAACTGTCTCCAGGTTTACAGGCCTTTCTTTTTTAACCATCCGCCATAGCAATAGCAGCGCCAGGGGATGCAGAAAAGCCATCACGAAAAATATTTTCTCTGCGCCAACCGTTCCTATCAGGGACCCCACGAATGTGTTGAAGAGTACTGCACCGAGGGCACCGCAGCCGCCGGCGATACCAATCACACTCGCTACGTTCCCAATTGGGAAGGCCTCCCCTACCACTACATTTATCGTGAAAAGCCAGCTCAAACAGATGATCGCCACGATACTGAAAATAATCAGCGTGGCCGTTGCAGAGGGAAGATAAGGTGCCAACGCACACAAGGGAACGAAACAGGTAACAAGGGTGAGAATCTTCTTTCTTGCGGACAGCGGTGCCATTCCCCTTTGTACCAGCCGGTCAGAAAGAAAAGAAATACCAATAGCTCCCAGATCTGCAGCCACAAAGGGTATCCAGCCAAACATCCCAACCTGAGCAAGGGAAAGACCTGATGATTCCTGCAAATAACCTGGCAGCCAGAACAAACAAAAATACCAGACAGGGTCACTTACAAACCGAATCAATAATACCCCCCACAGACTTCGGGTTCTCCAAAGTCGGGGCCAGGAAAATTTAGCGGCTGAAGCCGGTACATTTTTATCCTCGTCAAGAGACGCTGCCATAATCTCAGCAGGCGGATCCTTATAAATAAGCTTCCATACGACAGCGATCACCAGGCCACAGATCCCCATAACGATAAATGCGGCCTGCCAACCATATTGCAGCGTCAGCCAGGCGATTACGGGAGGCGCGATTATGGCGCCTATAGATCCGCCGGCCTGACAAAGACTATTGGCTGTTGCCCGCAATTTACCCGGGAACCATATCGTGGCTGCTTTTATAGAAGATGGGAAATTGGTAGGTTCCGCCAGCCCCAACAGCCCTCTGAAAAACCCAAACTGAAAGACGGTACGGGATAAGCCGCCACCGATGCAAGCCAACGACCATACTAAAATGCCATAGTGCATTACTTTTTTAACGCCAAACTTATCTACCATCCAGCCAGAGACTGGATACATTAGGGCATAACAAATCGTAAAAATATTGATGATAACAGCATACCCTGAATCATCCAGCGTAAAAACATCCTTTAGAATCGGCTTGAGAATTGAAACAATCTGACGATCGATATAATTAAACACAATAGCAATAAAGGCTACCGCAATAATTATCCATCGTCTGCGTTCCGGCTTTAATAATAAACTACTCAAAATATTAGATTTAATAACCCGGATTGGGTTTCAAATTATTATTGACCAGAATTTCCTTCGTCGGGATGGGCCAGAGATAATGTTTGCTTTTATCAAAGCCTCTTGTAACCAATTGTTTGATCAGGCCGGATTGATACATTTTGGTAAAATCAGGCAGCCACTCTTCATCAATTTCCGGAATTCCCGGGAAAAACCAAAGTCCGGGATCTACTACTTTCGCTTTCAAATCATTCACATCCAGCATGCCATAAACTGGTTTTGTAATCACTTTCTCCGCAATCTTCCAACGAATGATATCATAGAATCTCCGATTCTCCCATGCGAGTTCAATCCTACGCTCATTTCTAAGTAAATTTCGTAATTCGTTCTGACTGGCCATGGTTAATGCCGGATAGGCGCCGATTTCCTTATAGTCGACTTTATAAGCGCGGGCCCTTACCTGATTAATGGCATCCAACATGGATTGATCCAGTTCGTTTAACTCGATCTTCGCCTCAGCATACATCAGTAAAACATCAGCATAACGCATTAAAATGATATCAAAATCGGCTTTCTCATCATCCGTCCACTCATTATCGACACCCTTCTTCAAAACCAGACCGTTATAAGAAGCATACTGATCTACCGCACGTGAATCCTTATTCTTGACCATCGTACCCGTAGCCGTACTCAATACCGTCGTTGCGTAGGGGTTAGGATCGTAGGTATATCCCAGAAACTCGCTGCCAAATTCCACAATCGTGGCAGTACACCGGGGATCTCTGTTCTTAAACGGCTCCTGCGGATCATAAAGGCCCGACTCGTCTATAGGCAGACCGTCAGTGCATGGATAAGCGCAAAACAACTCCCAGGAAGGCTGCGCAACGGAGGAACCGCCGGCAGTTCTGGGATAAAAATTCTTGGCGCTCCAAAATTCTCCCAGGGCAGTGGAGCGGGGTATCGCAAAAATGGTTTCGCCGGCATTTCTGGTTTTTGACAAGAAATATTCACCATAGTCAGGGAAAAGTTCATAGACATCTAACCCCATGCAATCCTGTGCAGCATCTTTCGCTACCTGCCAATCACCCATATTCAATGCCGTGCGGGCTTTGAATGCCATGGCCGCTCCTTTGGTAGCCCGTTTTAACTCTGCACTAGCATAGGATTCAGGAAGTGATACTATGGCAGCATCGTAATCATTATATATTTCCTGTAGGATCTGGTTCTTATCGGTTCTGCCAACATCAAAGGCCGCATCTATCGTCAGGTTCTCCTTGTAAAATGGAACATCGCCATACAGAAATATCAGATCAGCATATAACACGGCACGCATAAAACGGGCTTCACCTTCAAATCGTTCCAAAGTTTTTTCAGGCACAACGCTGTTTGCTCTTAATCGCTGGATGTCTTTCAATATAGTGTTGGCTCTGGAAATTCCTTTATAACTGTTCAGCCACGTATTCTCAGCCACACTCCATTCTCCGGTAATGGTACCTGCCGGAAAAGCGTTCATCGCCTGTCGCTGGTTCCAATTATCTGTCATCCGTTCCAATCCCAAACCGGTTTCATTGGTGAATAAATACGAACGATACAGGTCGTTCAGTGAAAGATTTAATTGTGTCTCATTATTGTTCCAGTTTTCACTGGATCCCTCTGAAAGCGGATTCAAATCCAGTTTGGCACAGGATGCGAAAGCCAGCATTAGCAATATTGGAATAAAAATATTTTTCATCTGTAAATTTTTAATTTTTTGGATATTCAGACAAGTCATCAATTCCCTATTTACATCACATTTCATTTCTATTTATAGTAAAAGGTGCTCAATTCCATATTTAGAATCTAACCGATATACCAAAGTTGAACGACTTACTGATATAGGAAGACGAACTAACTTCCGGATCCCAACCCCTGGGATAATCATCAATGGAGAACAAATCTGTAGCTGAAACATGTACACGTATATTGTTCACCGCAAGGTTTCTGGTCAAATGATCGGGAATAGTATAGCCCAGTGAAATATTCTTTAGCCTGAAATAGGCACCACTCATCATCCAAAAATCAGAAGTCGCATAGTTATTATTCTCAGCTGCGGTGTAGGAAAGCCTAGGGTAACGAGCAGCCAGATTCTGCGCTTCTGTGTTGTTCACACTCCAGTAATTACCGTCAATAATTGCCGGTGGATTTGACCAGGCACTGAAAAAAGGTTTAACCATTTCAATGGGCATGACGGTATTTTTCTTTCCTACACCCTGTACGGCAATGCCGATATCAAAACCACCGTATGCTGCATTAATCTGCCCGCCATAAATATAACGGGGCAGTGAACCACCTAACAGCACCCGATCATAATCTGGCGTAATCTTTCCATCGGGTACACCATCTGGTCCGCTTATATCGACGTATTTTACATCACCTGGCTTAATAGCAGCGTACAATTTAGGCGAAGCATCCACCTCAGCTGCATTCTGGAATATTCCTTCAGAAAGATAACCGTACCATTCATTATATTCGCTACCCTCTCTGGTAATTTGTGAATTTCCCAGCACAATGCCACCCAAATCTCCCATAACAGATCTGGAATCTGAAATATTCAAAACCACTGAATAGTTGAGTTTATTAATCTTATCCCGCCAGGACATCTGCAGGTCCCAGCCTTTTGTATACATGATGCCTGTATTCTGCTGTGGATTATCTACACCCATGTAATCCGGTATTTCAAGTTCCAACAACATATCCTTGGTTCGCTTATCGTAGTAATCAGCGGTCAACATCAACCGGTTATTAAAAAAATACGCATCCAGCCCCAGGTCGACCGTCTCCGTAACTTCCCAGGAAATATCGGCAATGGCATAGCGGGTCTGTGCCGCGGTCGTTGCTGATACAATCGTACTGCCCTGATACAATAGGGCATTATTGAAGCTTAGCGAAGATTGGTAGGGATAGTTCCCAATCCGCTCATTGCCCAACTGTCCCCAGGAACCACGAATTTTCAGATAGGACAATATCCCGCTGTTCTGAAAAAACTTTTCATTCGTCAATATCCATCCAGCAGAAACAGAAGGGAATGCCCCCCACCTGTAATCGGGATGAAATCTTGAGGATCCGTCATAACGGATATTGGCCTGCAGGAAATATCTATCATTAAAATCATACATAAGCCTGCCAAAAAAGGAACGATATGAGGTTTCAAAGGCATTCCCTGCATTGGTGCGAAAATCCAGGGGAGCGATGTCGAGATAAGGATAATCCGATAATACATAATTATCGCCATTACCGGTCAGCACTTCCCGAAATGTATACGAATCCTCATACCCTCCAAGCAAATTGAAACGATGTCCCGAGAGTTTCTTCTGATAATTTACCAATAGCTGCTTGACAAATGACTTTCCGTCAACGCGTTCCTCTTCGAGCGATGTGGTGGCGCTCCCTGCGATGTAGCCTGAAAAAATAGTAGGATCCTCTGCGGAATAATAAGGTATTTGCTTATGAAAAGCTTTCCCTTTGGTTGAATAAAGTTGAGGCGAAAAAACGCCGGTGATCGTCAGGTTGTTGACAGGCTTGATTTCCAGGGCGGCACGACCTGTAAAAAGGTTTCTCCAGCTTTTCTCAAAACCGCCGTAATTTATCCGGGCATAAATATTGGAACCGCTTTTCCCTCCCGCAATACGACCATCATCCCAGGTAGCCGCATATATCGGCGCATACTCCCTTATGGATTCGATTGGGTTAACTGAAGCATTATTGTCTAAGGAATAATTGTACGCCATATCCAGATCCACACTGATATACTTATTGATCGTGATCCGGTTATTTAGCCTCGACATTACCCTTTCATAGGATTTACCAAGATACAGGCCATCGATCTTCTCATAATTTAATGAAGCCAGTGTTCGGATTTTATCACCTCCGGCCGTGACACTGAGGTTGTGACTGGTCCTTGGCGCTTGCTCTTTTAGCACCAGTCCGATCCAGTCGGTAACCGGATATTGATTGGGGTCGGTTTTATTGCGCTCCACCCAATTGTCCACCATGTCTTTCGAATACAGTGCATATTCTTCTCCCGGTACATTCCCTGCATCGTTCCAGGTAAATTCATTAATCATTTCCAGATAACGCTGTGCGCCCACGACTTCCGGAAAACGCGTTGGCTTTTCTATGCCGTAATTCCCGGAATACTCGACACTTACCTGGCCCTTTCTTGCCCTTTTTGTGGTGATCAGTATAACGCCCGCAGCCGCTCTGGCACCATAAATAGAAGCTGAAGCCGCATCTTTCAATACGGAAATATCATCGATATCGTCAGCATTAACGTCATTCATGCTCAATACAGGCACCCCATCCACAATAATCAATGGATCTGAATCGCCAATGGTTGTAATCCCTCTTATACGAACTGTCGCGCCTGCACCAGGTGTACTGCCGGATCTGGTGACCATCACGCCGGGAATCGCACCCTGAATGGCCTGAGACAATTGTGCCACGTTTCGTTTACTGATATCAGCGCCTTCTACCGTAGAAACCGATCCCGTCAGGTCTTTTTTCTTGGCTGTCCCATACCCAATGGCAATGACTTCTTCCAGGCCGAGTGGCTCGGCCTCCATTACCACCTCATAATTACTGGCAAGTTCGTTGACTTCCAATTCCAAATCCTTCATACCTACATAGGAAAAAACCAGGGTTACGGTTCCCGATTTCACCATAAGGCTGTATTGCCCATTTTCATTGGTGACAGTCCCATAATCCTGATCGCGTAAGCGGACACTGACACCGGAAAGCGGCTGGTTGTCTTCATCAATGACTTTTCCTGTAATATTTCGGTCCTGCGAATATCCCTGAATAGAACATGCAATTAACAGAAAGAACAACAACGGGACTGCAGGTATTGCCCTGTTAATCATTGTTTTCTGTCGATGAGTTAATCGTTTAAATTCATTTTTCATAATGACATCATCGTTTTAGTTTAATAATAATCGTTTAAAAATGGAGCCGCAACACGCTGTTGATTCTTCAAGCATTAAACCAGCCTGCTACTTATTTTTTGGGCGGCGGCCTGCAATTCTTTTAAAATTTGCTTCTCAGAATCCTTCGTCAGTCTGGCTGCAGGCAGATATACGCTTAACGAAGCAACTACTGTCCCCTTTTCTTCAATTCCACAAGCCATTCCAAATACATGTGATGGCGGCAAATGAAATGCATATCCCTGACGACGTATTTTTTCCAATTCCTTATTAAACTTGATCGGAGTAGCAGCTTCAGGCCATAATTCTTTTTTCGGCAGACCGTAACTATCTACAAACGCTTTTAGTGCAGCCGCCTCTAAATGCGCGATCATTATACGTCCTGAAGGCGTATAATAAGCCAGATTTTCAATCGGGGCCTTAACCATCAGACTCCGTTCTGATTCCACCTGATAAATCACCACCCTGTACTCATTTCTTAAAATAGATAAGAGGCTGGTTTCCCTGATCTTTGCCGTCAGTTGAATCATAATCTCCTCTGCAGCCTTTTTCAGACGCTCCTGTGTACCACCGGAACCGAGGGCCTTAAACATCATATAACCCAGCTTATACCCTTTTTTCGGACCCATCTGCTCTACATAATTGCGTTCCATCATTGTCTTAATGATATTGGCACAAGTAGCGCGATTTAATTTCAATCCGTCGGCTATTTCACTAAGGCTATAGCTTTTGTTGACATCCCTGGATAAGAATTCAATTATATCAAATGCCCTGTTAATGACTTGTATCATAAATTCAGTTAAACAATCAAATCCTTATGGAAATCTTACTTCATTGCGCCCATCCTACTTAAGGCTAAAAGATCAAAAAAGCGCTACAATCGTTATTTTATATTATAAAACTTTGTTTTACATTACAAACTTAATGACAAAATTGCGGTCTCCAAAATTTTATTTTACATTTTTAAATACTGCCTATGGCAATACCTACTCCGAACCCGGAGCATCAGTTTTACTTAAAGATGGAAGAAAGAAGCTGGAATCTGTCGTGATCCTGAAGACAAGCAGTTAATATATGGGGCTTTCAGAAACTGGTATAGCATCTAAGGGGAAAAATATCTGCATCCATATGAAGGTCATTCATTTGACAGGCGCATAAAGGCTCCAAATCTTGAGCAATAAATAAAAAGCTGCTAAACAAGAAGCCAGTGCAAAGAGCCGGACAGCCCATCAGGCGAGCCGACTGCTAATTATTACTGAATCAGGGTAGCAGGAAAATCGTCGATGGTCTCACAGCAGACCTGCTCCATCACCTGTTTCAACTGGGCTTTAAACATGGCGATCGTATGGTCACCACCTGCATTTCCGAGCGCGCCCACCCCATACATAAAAGGTCGGCCCATAAAACTAAAGTCAGCACCACATGCCATGGCCCGTCCAATATCGGGACCGGAACGAAGGCCACTATCGATCATCACTTTGTATTTGGATTTGAACTTGTCGGCCAGCCCTTTTAAAGGCCTTATGGTAGATTCGCCCGCATCAATCTGCCGGCCACCATGATTAGAAACAATGATACCATCGACCCCGATTTCCGCACAAAGTTCCGCATCGGATTCGCTCACCACGCCTTTCACCACCAGTTTGCCTTTCCAGAGATCCCTTATGGCGCGGACTTTGTCTGCATCCACCCTTCCGGTGAATGTAGCGTTCATAAACTTGCCCAGTTGTTTCATGTCCAAACCCTTATCCATATAAGGCTTCAATGTGGCAAAAGAGGGAATACCTGCCCGCAACGTTTCCAATCCCCAGACGGGATGAAGGGCAGCCTGGACAAAATTATTAATCGTCTGTTTGGGCGGCATCGATAACCCCGCCTTTATTTCCCTGTACCGTAGGCCAAAAGAAGGTACGTCGATCAGCACCACCAGGACCTGACAGGAAACTGCCTGGAGACGGCGTAGCAGATCATCCCGGAGGCTGTTCTCTGTGGGATGGTACAGCTGAAACCAGAACCTGGATTCCGTCAGCTCAGCAATTCTTTCAATACTACTGGTAGATACGGTACTTAATATATAAGGAATATTATGTTTCAGGGCTGCTTTGGCCAGGATTTCAGGTGCATTGGGCCACATGAGCCCCTGGAGGCCGATGGGCGCGATACCGAAGGGGGCGCTATACCTGTGTCCGAACAACTCTGTGCTCATATTGACCCCATTATGCTTTTTAAGATACTGGGGCATCAGAAAAACATCTTTAAAATCTTCGGTGTTCCGCCAGACATTCAGCTCATCATTACATCCCCCCTCCAAATAATCAAAAGCAAATTTGGGCATGCGCTTTTTGGCCTTTTTTTTCAGATCAGCCACTGAAGGATACTTGGAATTATATTGTAATAAATTCGTACTCATGGATCTATGCTGTATGTTAATTTTTAAAATACCAATATCGACTATCTGCAAGATTAGCGAAAAAACCAAAATAGTGCATCCTGCTCTGTCCGGAAATACTATTGGAAAACCTTCTTCAGGTAAGCGACATTGGCTCCATAATTGAACTTGACATTCCGCGGTTGTCTGGCATCCCGGCTGCGTTCCACCACCAGCCAGCCGGACCATTTCATCCGGTCCAGTACTTTTTTAACTTTATAAAGATCCAGCTGCGTATCATGCTCCAGCCAGACACTATCTTTATTGGTGGCATGAATCATGGCAATGCGGTCTGCTCCCAAAATCCGTAATTCACGGTAAAGGTTCCGGCCTGCTTTAAGCGGGTTGGAGAAATTAAAGTAAATTTTGATCGCCGGACTGCCAATCTCCTTCAGTAATGCCTTTTCCTGCCGGGCGCCGAGTGCCGTCTCAATCGCTATCACCACACCGGCTTCCTCCGCCAGGTCACCCGCCTCTTTCAGCCGTTTCACTACGGCCGGACGGACTTTGGGATGCAGGACCAAATCACATTGTACGCCCAGGGGCAAAAAGGCCGTCTTTACACCCATCTGTTTCATGGTTTGAATACAATCCCGAACCGACTGCAGGTATTCCTGCCGACCGCAGAAGGACTGGGCATAATAGCCCGTCATCGCGAGCGAGAATATCTCGATACCCAGTTTCCGGGCAGTCTGCAGATAGGCATCACGCACAGAATCTATCCGAAGCCGGTTATCAAAACTGGGTCGGTTCCCCAGCCCCCCCATATCCACTTCTATGCCATCAGCCTTTAATTCTGCTGCCAGTGGCAGGGCGCTCAACTTCTGTCTTTTCAGCAGCATCAGATCGATCAATCCGATCTTATACCTTGAAGCCTGTGCGAACCCCGTTGCTGATAAACAAAAACTAAACAGTCCCCACAAAATAATTTTTTTCAATTGCATGTTCATTTCATTTTATATTTATTGCGCTTGCACCGCTTTTTTAAATAGTGCTTCCAGTTGATCGAACCCTTTGATCGCCCGGGCGGGCAACCGCTCGCCATGGTCTCCAAATACATACAATCGCTGCTCAGGTTCTATAGTAATGCCGTGCTCATCAATGGCGCCGCTGGCATCCGATATCGCGGCCAGGTCTAAACCCAGATGGCGGGCCATAAACCTGTATACGGCTTTTCTTTTGTTGATGCCAAAATCATGGCCTTCATCGGGTAAGTGTCGGTTTTCCACAGCAGCCCCATTGCCGTACCAGCCATAAATTTTTTTAAGATAGGGGAAATCGTGCTCCGGCATCCGGTCTGTCCAGTCCCCGCCGTCACTGACCAGCAACTGGGGCCGGGGCGCCGCCATGGCAGCCAACTCCACATTATTGGTGCCGCCGCCGCAAAAATGAATGGGCATACCAGATTCACAGGGACAGCCGCCATACATATAGGAGGAAACTGAAACCACCGGCGCCGATACTTTGATGCGGTCATCGATTGCCGTCATCAGTACGGTATGGGAACCGCCCCCTGAACCTCCTGTCATGGCCACCCGGCTGGTATCCGCCTCCGGAAGGGACAACAGATAGTCCAGTATACGCAGGGCACCCAGCACCTGAATGGTCTGTGCCAGGCTGCGTCGATGGTCTTCGGATTTAAACTGCAGCAGGCTTTCACCCCAGGCAAATAAATCATAGCTGAAGGCCATCGCCCCCATTCTGGCAAATGCCGCACAACGAGTCTGACAGTCCGGCCGGTACCGTTGTTTGGGCCAGTGCCCGTCCGGATTCAGTATCACGGGCATCCTGCCCTTATACTTAGCTGGCCGATAAAGTGATCCGTTCACCCAGAGCCCCGGCAACAACTCCACGGCAATATTTTCAACGGTATAATCCCGATACCGGCGCTGCGGTGTCCGAATGGGTCGAGCCGAAGGTCTGGCAGGCAGTCTGGAGAGTCCGAGCGCTTCCATCAACTGCGGTCGCAGCAACCTGCGGCGGTCCTCCCATTGTTCGAGACTGTTGTAACCGGCGGCGATGCGTTCCAGCTCGGCCCATCCCTCTTCCACCGGCCATCGATAATATTCATACGTGCCGATCTTGTATTTATCAGGACCACCATCCGGTTTGGCTTTCAGGTCAAAAGGTGCCAGCACCCCTGCCAGGGTTTGCACTATATCCGGTCGGTAACGCCATCGGGCATAGGATAATTGCTTGCCTTCGATCAGGGAACTATCATAGCGCAGCCGGATATGGTAGCGTTGCTGAATATCTGCCAGCACATCACTGAGGGGCATGGCGTAGGCGCTATCACTATTGGACTGTGCCCGGGTCGGCTTACTTGAAAAACTCAACACAAAAATCAGACAACAGCCGTACAATAGTGCCGTCGATCCTGAGCTGCTCATATCCGAATAAAATTGCTTCAATAGCTGCTTCATCATAATCGCTTTTTATTTTGCAACCTTTCTGTTTTTCTTCCAGTTACTATACAGGAGATTCGGTTCCAGTACCGGACGGGGGAAAAACAAACTGGCAATATAGCCCACCAAAATAACGACCAAATGGCTGTATACCCCCAACATGAGTTTGTCATGTTTAAAATTGTAATCCCCCAGATCGAGCAAAAGTTTCGGTTCCTTTAAACCGATAGGCGTGGAAGTCAGGAAGGCATAGGCCGTAAATAAAATACAGGCAATAATGCCAATATTGATCCCCTGCCGGTTGGTGCGGGCGCTGAAAAGTCCCAGTAAAAAAACGCCCACTATCCCTCCGGAAAAGATCGCATAAATTGTAAAGATGATACCCAGCACGCCTTCATCACCCGCCAGGATATACAGGGCACCAATCCCTATGGAAACGGCGCCCGAAAGAATTACCAGCAATTTGCTGGCCATCAGGTATTGCCGGTCAGATTTACCCCGAACAAGTTTCTTGTAATAGTCTTCCACGCCGACAGCCGCCAATGAGTTAAGATCTGCACTCAGGCTGCAAATCGCGGCCGACAAGAGGGCGGCGATGATAAAGCCAATAACGCCGGGAGGCAATGCGGTCATAATAAAATGCGGAAAAACAGCTTCCGCCTTCAGATCAGCCGGAATACCGGTTTGCTTATAATATACAAAGAGCAGGGTGCCAATCAGCATAAACATTGCCCAGATCGGCACGGTTAGAGATATACCCAGAAAGGAAGCCTTAATGGCGTCTTTATCTGTTTTAGCCGTCAGATAACGCTGGACCACCGTTTGGTCGGTAGCATATTTCTGAATGGCATAAAAAGCGCCGTTAACAATCATTACAACCAGGGTCAGGTGACTAAAACTGAAATCATAAGGACCAAATCCGGTACGATTGTTTTCGGTAGCCACACGGATGGCTTCCGGCAGCCCACCCTTGATTGAGGTCAGCAGCACTACCAGACAAACGATTCCGCTGAAAAACAGCATAAAACCCTGGAAAACATCCAGCCAGATCACCGCCTGGATCCCGCCTTTCAAGTTCACGATTATCAGAATCAACCCCACCACCAGCAATACCAGAAAAGGATTAATATGAATCATTTCCCTGATCGCAATAGCGATCAAAAATAAAACCGTACCCATTCCCGCAAACTGTCGGATTACGAAGGAAAGAGAACTGTAGTAGCGGGCAAAGCTGCCAAATCTTTTTTCAAAATACTCGTAAGTACTCAGCCCGATGGCTTTGCGAAACAGCGGTACGATAAACCAGATACAACCCAGTAAAACTACCGGCACCATCAGTCCCTGCACCAGCAGGATCCAGTTACTGGTATATCCCTGCGCTGGATAGCCCAGAAAAGTAACACTGCTGATCAGGGTAGCCAGTAATGACAAACCCAGGGCCCAGGAAGGAATATTGCCTTTGGAAAGAAAAAAACTCTGGGTAGAAGTCTGCTTTTTGGAAAACCGGAAACCCATAAATACCGTGAGGCCCAGTACCAGCACGATAATCGCGATATCTACAAAATGCAATCGACTCATGAATATTCAATTTATCATTTCAAGCAATCGGAACGCCATCTCCCCTACATGTTGCCTGCATCAGCGTTCCAGTTCATACAGTGCTCGGATCGGCTCCGGCATCGGATAACTTCCCGGTTTTACCGTTACCGTATAATTACCGGTTTGCATCCCCACCACGCCGCGTTGCCATAATTTCTTTGGCGTGAACAGCTTCCATCCCATGGCATGAAACACGGCTGCTGCTGTGGCGCCGCCTTCGATCAGCAACCCTTCTATCTGATGATGTTGCAGGTTATGCCGGGTATAATCCGCCATTTGAATGCGGTGCCGGGCGGCGGTGCTGGCTTCGATTTCCGGTGATGCCTCAAATCCGATGATCAGTTTGCGATCCCGCTGTAAGATAGTAGTCGCCTGTTCAAGCGATGTGGAAGAAAGTTCCTGGCTTAAAAGTTCCTGACCTAATAATACAGCATACGGGAGGGCCCTGGATCCAATTCGCTGTCGCGAAGCAGCAAACCCGGTTCCGCATACATACAGGTGCGGCATTGCCGGTGTCGCTGTCAAAGAAGCTGGCTGCTTTTTTCTGGTCAGGGAAAGCACGGCGTCAAAGCAATCACCGGAGCCGGCCAGCAAACAATCCGCTCCGGCTACGGTCACCCAGTGCCGAAGATCATCCGGGTCCAGGATATCTGCCGTATTGAGGCCGGGTCGGGGTAATTGTCCCCTTTGCAAGTGAGGTATGCCCATAGCGCCGAGAAGGGTATCAACCGCTGCCGATTTTGCCGGAAACTCGGGATCCAGGGCAAAGTCTGTTTTATCAAGCGGTGTATCTCCTATCATATACCGGCCCTGCACTACCCGACGTCCCAGGCTGGGATTGGCAGGCAGGATCATGCATTTTTCAAAACGCAGCAGGGGCATTTGAATGGCCAGTTCCTCTCTGATATAGCCCCTCAATACCGAATCTATTTTTTTAAAGATGCGTTGATGCCCACGGTTGGCGATCTGCCGGGTCAGTTGATCCGTAAGTTGCAGGGCCACCGACTTTTCCCTGGAACGGCTGTCCACCGTTACAATATGTACTTCTGCATCCGTTAATACCAGTTCATCGAGACAGACGACCGCCCGTATACCATATTCCAGGCATATACCGGCGATTTCCGCCGCTCCCGTAAAATCGTCTGCAATGACTATCATACTGAATGGCTTTCCTTCCTGTTCCTGCTGAGCTGGACGGCACTTTCAATGGCCAGCAACATGGCATCCGGGCTGGCAATGCCTCTTCCGGCGATTTCAAAAGCGGTCCCGTGGTCCACCGAAGTACGGATGATCGGAAGTCCCAGCGTAATATTTACGCCTTTCACGGATGCCATCTGTTGCTTTTCCGCATCCCATTTAAATCCAGCGAGTTTAAAGGGGATATGACCCTGATCATGATACATGGCTACGACACCGCCATAAGCACCGGTAGCTGCTTTCGCAAACAAAGTATCCGGAGGGACCGGCCCTTCCACATCATAACCCAGCTTACGGGCTTCCAGTACTGCGGGTAAAATTTCCTGCTCATCCTCGGTTCCAAAAAGCCCGCTGTCACCCGCATGAGGGTTGAGTCCCGCTACGCCGATTTTCAAATCTGTTTTTCCGAGTCGGATCAGGCCATCGCGCAATAATCCGATAACTTCCAGGATACGTTCCTTTTTTACCAGATCACAAGCCTGCCTGAGTGAGACATGGGTACTGACATGAATAACATTGATATGTTCTTCGACTAAAAGCATGGCATATTTCTTCGTTCCGGTGAGATCGGCATAGATCTCTGTATGGCCCGCATAATGATGTCCCGCTTCATTGATGGATTTTTTATGAATCGGGCCGGTTACCGTGGCATCCACCTGGCCATCCAGGGCCAGCCGGATCACCCGCTCCACCGATCGGAAAGCCGCATTCCCGCAGGCGGCATTAATCTCACCGTACTGCACCTGGCTGGCATTGAGGGACTGCAGGTCCAGCAGATCCAGGGTGCCGCATTCAAACCGTGCCTGGCCCGGTTCTTCGATCCGGTTTATGCTTAGTCCCAGATTCAATTCGCTGATGATGCGTTCAAATACACCGGCCTCGCCAACGATTATCGGCCGGCAAATGCCATAAACCGTATCCATTGCCAGCGCCTTTGCTGCTATTTCCGGACCAATACCGGCCGGGTCGCCCATGGTAATGGCTATTACAGGTAAACTCATGATTGATAATTTTTTGTTGCTGAAGCTGTAAGGCTGCTCAAAGGCGGTAACATACAAGCCGAACAGGTACCTTGCTCCTGCATTAATAATTTAAGGGCCGCGAGACTTTCTCCAAGGGTCCTGTCTTTCTGATAGGAAGCGCCATATTGATCACTTAATTCCTGCAGCCGGAAAATTTCTTCCTGATTCCCGGCGGTCAGTGCCTGAAACATTTGCTGATAAATTTCGGGATGATAATTACCGGTACTGGGCACCAACCCGTCTGCGCCTCCCAGTAAGGCTTCGGCACTTTTAGCTGCCCAGCCCAGCAGGTAATGAAAATCCGGCCGGTCTTTCCATAGCGCCAGCGCGGCCCGCATCCGGGCTTCGTCCCTTTCACTGTCTTTCAACCCGATGATATTGGGATGCCGACTCAGTTGATCCACTAAAGCCAGGGGGAGGCTCATATGGGTAGTAGCGGGTATATTATAAATAAATAATGGAAGGGGGCTGGTATCAGCCAGGTGCAGAAAATAAGCCAATTGTTGCGCAGGGGTCAGGGGATAATAGGCAGGAAGCGTCGCCACCAGTGCATCCACACCATGGTCGCCACAATAGGCCGCCAGCTGCTGACTCTCCTCCAGTACATTGGAACTGATACCCACCAGTAAAAGGCTTCCCTGCTCCTTCACCTCACCGGCAATCCGGATATAATCCAGTTTCTGTTGCATTGACAATGATGCGGCTTCTCCGGTAGTTCCCAGAATAAAAGGTGCACAACCGTACTTATACAGCAATCCGAAGAGCTGCTGAACGGCAACTGCATCAATTTGCAGACTACGGGTGAGTGGTGTAACAGCCGGCACAAAAACACCGGAATATGGCTTTCTATCATTCATAATTTACGATTTACGCTGGCAGCTCAATTGCATCAGCCAAGTGCAGTCTGGAAGATGGCTGCCGCATCCTTTTCGGTTATCTCGCGGGGGTTATTTTTTAACAGTCGCTGTACTTTCATGGCCTCCCTGGCCAATTCTGGTATAGACGCCGCGTCAATACCCAATGTCCGCAGTCCCGCTGGTATCCCGCAAGCGCGGTTCAGTTCCCGGACCCGCTCCACGCCCCTGGCTGCCGTAGCCGCATCATCTGCTGCCGGTGTACATCCGAGGGCCCGTGCCACCGCCGCATAACGGGAAGGGGCGGCCGGTATATTATATTCCATAACAAAGGGTAATAGCAGGGCATTGGAAAGACCATGGGCCAGATGAAACTTACTGCCCAGCGGATAAGAAAGCGCATGCACCCCCGCCGTATTGACCGGACCCAGACAAAAGCCGCCCAAAAGGCTTCCCATCGCCACCTGTGCTCTGGCATCTACATCATCCCCCTGCTCCACCGTCCTGACAATATGAGCCGCTATCAACCGCATCCCTTCATAAGCCATCATGTCCACAAAGGGTTGAGCAAACTTATTGGTATAGGCTTCCATGCAATGGGTCAGCGCATCGATACCGGTTGCCGCCGTAATCGCAGGCGGAAGGCTGACCGTTAGCAAAGGATCGACAAAAACCATATCCGGTACCAGATAAGGACTGATGATGCCTTTCTTCTGATGGTCAGATTCATCCACAAGGATCGCATTGGGAGAAACTTCGCTGCCCGTACCCGAGGTAGTGGGTACACAGATCAGCTTTCGGTCCCGACCAGACAGCAATCCATTCCCTATATAATCCGCCAGCACCTGCTCATTACCGAGTTGAGCGGCTACAAGTTTGGCAATATCCAGTACACTGCCGCCGCCGATACCCAGGACGATATCCGGGTCAAATGGCTTCACACGCTGCATCAATTGTTCAAAATCTGCGAAACCGGGTTCCTGCCTAATACCGGTATCGATCAATACTTTTATCCCTTCCGCCGCCAGATGATCAGCAATTCCGGACTGAACGCGTTGTTCCAGTGCCTGGATGGTGGCAATAAATACCCTGGCAGGGCGCAAGCCGGAAATAACTTCGGGGAGCTGTTCAAAACAGCCGTTGCCAAATACCAGTTTACCGGGAAAAAAAATATTGAAAAATTGCTTTGTATCCACTTTTATTGTTTTAGCTCCGGGTCATCCTGTAACTACAGGAATCTGTAACCGCTCACACCATCCCAAAAATCTCTGATAGAGTTCATCTAGCGCCTGGCGCTGGTCAGCGGTAAGATCCATTACCTGCACCCGACTGACGGTCGTCAGCGGCAATCCCCGTTTTTGTAAAAAATATTTGGCACTGACCGGATAGGCTTGATGAATCAGCGGATCCACAGCTGTCAGCTCCTGCTGTAACCACTGCAGGGTTTCCTGACTGGAAGGGTTCCGGGCATGTTCCACCATCCAAACCATTATCTCCGGATAAAAATTGCCTGAGATCGAAGAAAGCCCCGCCGCGCCATGCTGCATACTGAAGCTGGCATTCGGGGTATGGGCATCGAAGAATTCCAGGGGACTACCCAATTCCTGTATGATATCCAGTTTGGTCTTTACGTGCTGGTGGGTAATCGAAGTATCCTTATGGTACACCAGTCGGTTCGTTTTCAGTAGTTCCCTGAAAGCGTTAGCTGAAAGTATTCGTTTATAAGGTGCAGGACATTCATAAATGCCCAGCGGTATATCAGCTGTTTGTTCCAATAATTGACTAAATCCCTTCAGCATTACTTCATCTGCCGCCTCTGCAGGCGCAAAATGAGCGCTGATTAATATAACCGCCTCAACGCCGGTATCGTGCATCCGCCGTACAAAATCTGCCTTTGCTTCGATATCCGGCCCGAAAGAACCGGTAGCGACTACGGGAACTTTCCCGTTCAGGTACTGAACAATATGACGGACCAAAGCCAACTTCTCGGTATCGGTAATACTATACATCTCACTGCTCAGGCAATTAGCAAATATACCCCGGACACCCGCCCGGAGATAAAAATCCAAAAGCCGGTCCACAGCTTCAAAATCGATGGCGGCCTTCCAGTCGAAAGGAGTGATCATTACGGGGACAAATTTTCCGGCAACCGTCTGCATTTTTTTTGCCTTAAAATTGATTTTTTTTAGCGGCAATCAGATGTAGGATTACGGTTTTATAATGGAAAATTTCGCTAAGCAGTCCGGGCACATGATAGACCGGGGCACAACACGATCAGTTGGATCATCAGAGCCGGACTTTAATACCACCATTAATAACACGGCCTTCCGTATGGTTCCAGATATCGTCAAATACCGGCTTCTCTGCGGTACCGTTTACCACTCGTTTGTATCGGCTCTGTCTTTCATCGGTGAAATTTTCGAAATTGATAAATACCGAAATTTTATGAAATGTCTTCTGGGCCATAAATCCCAACTCCCAGAAAGCCGGCGTTCGACTACCGTCATAAAGGTACTGGCTGCCGGTGTTATACCCTTCCAGCCCCAGTTTAAAATTATCCTCCTTCTCATACATCAGTACCAGATTGATTTTGTGGCGTGGTGTTAGTGGAAGCAGCGGGTGATCCGGCAGATAACGAGCATGTGCATCCGTAAGAGTATAACCTGCAAATAGCTTTAGATCTTCACGGTAAATCAATTTCAGATTTGTTTCAAAACCTGCGCTTGTTACCGGCGCACGGGCATTCTGGAAATGGTAAGCACTGCTGTCAGCCAGCACTGCCAGTAGCAGGGGTCGTTGAATCCGGGTCCAGAAAAAAAGCTGATTAAAACTGATACTTATCTCATCTGAAAGAAGTCCCCGATAATTCATATCTGCCGTCAGGCCTGTACTTTTTTCCGCCCGTAATCCATCCGGCATCAGCAACTTGCGATAAAACATGGATTCTGTCTGTTCAGTAAACAAAGTGGGCATTTTATAACCCATTCCAGCGCCGATTCTGGAACTCAGGGATTGCGACCATCTGAACAGAAAGGCAATTCGGGGCAAGAGGAAGGTCTCCCGGTTGTTATATCCGGAAAAGCGATAACTAATCCGGTCGGTCCTTAGCCCTGCTTCGACTTGAACCCGGCGGGTCAGATCCCAACTGTCCTGTATATACAATCCCGCCGTCTGCGAACGGTTATTATAGTTGAAATTATCGGGTTGACGGAACTGATCCAATACATAATTGGCACCGCCAATTATCGTATGCGCGCCCCGGGTAAACAAATAGGACAAGTCTGTATAGCTATTGATATTCCTACCGGAAAAGCGGTAATCCGGCAAAGCTATCTCACGATTGAAAATGCTCAGGCTTTGCTTGAGTTTCAATCGCTGCCCCGGTTTAAAATCCTTTAAGGCTTCCAGCGTACTGATATTTCTGAAACTTTTGTTTTCCTCAAAATACAGCCTCTCGTTTGATCCCGGATTATCTATCGCCTCCATATGTCCCCCGGTAATGCTGCCGGCAGTCAGGCTATTGCCCAGTGAAATACGGGTCGAAGCATCCGGATACCAGTACAGTCGGGGATGAATGGTAAAATTCTGGTTGCGGGGCAGTTCCGAAAAATCATCCTTATCCACATCATAGGCTTTCTGCAGGTTCAGCAGCCCCAACACCGTATAACCCAGCCGGTTGCCCTTACCTGAAAAATACGCACCCAGATTGGTCTGCCCCACGGAAGACTGGTTTAATAGTAAATCCCCTTCAAAAGGTTCATCCGGTTCCCTGCTTATAAAATTAACCACACCGGCAATGGCACCCCCGCCATATAAAGTGGAAGCCGGCCCCTTGATTACTTCCACCTGCCGCAGGTCCAGCGGAGGGATTTCAAGTATACTCAGGCCGTTCGCAAAATTGCCGTAATTGGGATAGCCATCTTTAAGCAACTGGGTATACCGGCCATCCAGTCCCTGAATGCGCAGGCTGGCATTACCGCTCATGGCGGAAGTCTGCTGGACCTGGATTCCGGTACTCTCATGGAGCAACATTGAGACATTGGCCGGACGCATATTGTTTTTCTCATCGAGTTCTTCGCCATCGATGATTTCCACACGGGTGGGTGTATGCGCGATACTGCGCCCGGTACGGGTGCTTTGCACAATTACCGTCTCCATTTCATCCGCTTCGGGCGCCAATGCCACCTCAAAAACACTGGTATCAACGAAAGGAAAAGAAAGCGTGTCCGTATAAGTTTCATAGCCACGATGGCTCCAGTGCAGCACCCGGCTGCCAGGCACGATGCCGGTAATCTTCGCATAACCCCGCCGGTCAGTCAGGGCCGCGGCCCTGCTGTCCATCGTTATGGTTACACCGCTTAGTGATTTTCCGGAACTTCTATCGGATACATGGGTTGTAAAGACCTGCTGACCCTGGGCCTGCATATGAATGATAAAAAAGATAAGTAGCAATAATATTTTGTACATATTAAACAGTTGGATAAATAAAATACGGGGCATCTCCGGTCCGCCTCATAGCTGCGGATATCCGGAACCCCGGGTTTTGAACCTGCGTAAAAACTGTTTAATTGAATTTGGGAGGCTGCCAGATATGGCGCATGACCCCTTTTGGATAAAAAGGAGTTATCCGTGACTGCGCCGGTATTACCAAATGAGCTACAGGCGTCGGATTGAATTTACTAATGACAATAGCTGTCGGTGCGGTATGAAAACAGCAGCTGCAATGGCAGAACGGACTACAATCGTCCGCCTGCTTCGGTGAATTATTTGCCAAAGTTGTCCGTGCAACGGTCTGGTCCTGATCGCAATCTCCGGAAGCTGCCCTGCTGATCCCGGGCAGGAGCAGCAGGTAAAAGGCCATCAGGAAATTCATCAGTCTCATGGCGCGAAACTATATTTTTTTCAAATCCGCGTCAAAAAGATTAATGTAACAGGATTGCAAATACGGAGGATTGACGATTAGATTATTTCGTAACAAAATGATAATTACCGCTGCCCACTTCCAGCCGGACCCCGGTCGCATCCTCCTTCAGTATCCGGATACCTGCCGCTTTCAGGGAATGTCCGGACTCCAGCAGCTGTCGGGAAGCCGCTACGGGTATTTCCAGGACCGCTGTGGTATTGGCCGGAATGTCAACCTTCCAGTCTATATGGTTTTCCTGTTGTTGCCATTCACTACGGATTTCTCCGTGCACGGACTGATAACTGGCTTTTACCGACTGCCCTTTCTGGAAAGCCGGCTGCATATGAATCCGGCCAAAGCCGGGTGCGGCTGCCTGGATGCCGGCCAGATCTTCAAAGATCCAGATCAGCAGGTCACCCAGCAGCATGACATGGTTCTGGGAATTCATTTGGGGGTTGGCCGTATTACCATTCCAGAGTTCCCAGATGGTCGTGGCGCCATTGGCGATCATATAGCCCCAGCTGGGATAGCTTCTGTTTGAGGCCAGCCGGAAGGCAATATCACTCCTGCCCCACCTGGTCAGCCCCCGCATCAGCCATTGGGTGCCGATCACCCCGGTGCTGATATGCCAATTATCGGATTCCAGTTTTCGGATGATATGATCAAAAACTGCCTGCCGCTTATCATCAGCCACCATGCCAAAGTACAGCGGCAGCAGATTGGCGGTCACCGTGCCGTTGTCGTACTGGCCTGTTTCGGGACGAAAAAAACGCTGATTAAAAGCCGCGCTGATTTTTTCGGCAAGGTTGCGGTATTCCTGTATATCTGCATCCTGCCCTGAAATTTCAGCAAACCGGGACATCATCTCCAGAAAATGATAATAGTAGGCGGTAGCCAGCAGCGGTCCTTTGGTGGTTCGGGTACTGTCCTGTGAACGAATCATTTTGAGATCTTCGGGAGGTACACACCAGTCGCCGTATTTGTCCCGGGTCATAATAAATTCCTTCAGGTATTTATCCCGCATATACCACATCCATTTTTTCATGGAAGCATAATGCTTTACAATTCCACTGCGGTCGCCATATTGTTGATACAGCATTTCGGCTACCAGCAAATAAGTTCCCGGCCAGGTAATATTATCCGAATAATAATTCCAGAATGCAGGCGCTACATCAGGAATGGCGCCTTCTTCTGTTTGCGCATCCTGGATATCATCCAGCCATTTGGCATAGAGTGCCGCATTATTGAATAGAAAACTTTCTCCGTAGGCACCCTGGGCGCGATCGCCCAACCAGGGCTGTCGCTCATTGCGCTGGGGACAGTCCACCGGCATCCCTTTATAATTGGAAGCGATACCCCACCAGGCATTCTGCACCAGCTGGGTAAGGGTAGCATCGGAGCATTGGAAGGTCCCTGTGGTGGCCATCTGATCATAGACCAGCTGCCCTTCAAAATCAGATAACTGTGGCTGACCAGGCCATCCCGTAATTTCCACATACCGAAAACCGTGGTATACAAATTGCGGATGCCATTCTTCCTGGCCCTTACCATTCAGAATATAGGTATCAGTTACCCGGGCGTCCCGCAGATTGGCCAGGTATAAACTACCATCTGCCTGGAGGCTTTCCGCAAAACGCAACTGCACGGCATCGCCCCTTTTACCCCGGACCCGGATCTGCAGCCAACCCGAAAAATTCTGTCCCATATCCATGATATACACCCCCGGCTTCAATTGCTTGATTTGTTTGGGCTTGATGCGGTCCATAATTTTCATCGGCGGTTGAGGCTGTGGAGTGATGTTACCCGCAGGTGCCGGCACATTTTCAACCGGCCGCCAACCCCGCTCATCGTACCGGGTACGGGACCAGTCACCCAATTCCTTACGGGCATCATATATCTCGCCATCGTATTCATTATTGGAACGAACAGGGCCATCGGCTGTGAACTTCCAGCTCTCATCAGAAAGTACCTGTTCATGCCGTCCATCCTCATAGATGAGCTCCAGCTGGAACAGTAGTCTGGGGAATCCGAAATTATTAATTTTATGCGGCTTGTACTGCTGCCGCATGGTGAAAAACCGTCCATTGCCCAGTACGACCCCGATGGCATTTTCACCGGAAATGATGGTTTCAGTTACATCGAAAGTATTACTCAACACTGTCTTGCGGTAATCTGTGGGAGCGGGCGCCAGCACCTGATCACCGATTTTTTCCCCGTTAATCCGAAGCTCATACATTCCCAGGCCTACGATGTGGGCAAATGCTTTTTTCAGGCGGCTGCCGGCCTTAAACTCTTTTCTGAAATACCGGGCGGAAAGCCGGGACCATTGAGAAATGCTGTCCCAGGGAAAAGGATGTTCATATCCGATCCAGCGGGCTTTCCAGTCTTCGGTGCGCAGAAGCCCCAGCGTAAAGAAGGCCGGTGTGCTCCAGACCGCGTCGCCATGGTTGGTATACGTACGCACTTTCACGTAGTAATAGGTATTCGGAAGCAGTGGCTTGCCGTCATAAGGCACGAGTACGGTACCATCGCCAGTGATTTTACCGGAAGACCAGAGATCACCCCGATTACGTTCCAGCAGGGACCGGGAACTGGCGACCAGTATTTCATAAGCCACTTGTCGGATATTTCGCTGATCGGAATGTAGCTGCCAGCTGAAACGGGGCCGGGCCGTTCCGATGCCAATCGGAAAGGACTGCTGTTCAACCAGCAGTTGCCGGACCGCTACAGCGGCGTGGGTTCCAGGAACAAAAAACAGAACAACCAACAGTATGATCAAAATACGTTTCATGAATCAGATGCTTTAAAATTAAACCATAACAGGATCTTCAATGCCCGTGAAGGATCCTTCTCATAATCATAATAAATATTATCCTGACCCATGGGTCCCGTGCTTTCACGGGTCTGGGTGCGCGAACCAATGGAAGGGATGGCATTCATAAAGGAGATATCTCCTTTCGGAAACCAGGGCTCATAATTATGCCAGCGATCGGTTTTCCACCGGGCACTGTAAAGCCGCAAAAACAGGTCTTCCGTTTCTGTTACAACGGTAAAGGTATTCTGATCGGTATGAAATACCCCCTGATAAAAATTGGCATAATAGCCTTTGAATTCCGGATACACCCATTGCTCGCCGGTTTCCGTATCATTATAATCCTTTTTCCAGTTGCCAAATTTTCCGCCTTTCAGACGGTTGCGCCATACCCGATAAGGACCCAGGCCCCGGTAATCCACTGAGCGGATCCGGTCTTCGGGCAAATCAAAATTAATGCCCAGCATTTTGGAATACAGCGAATCGGGAAAATACCGGACTTCCAGCCGCACCCACCCGTTACGGTAAATGGTCCATTCCAGGGTATTGTAACTATCTTTTTTATCGTACCGGGACGCAATGACCAGGTTTTTATCATCGTCATAATAATAGCGAAGTCCCGCGAAATTGGTCTGACCTTCCTGAATGACCGGACCTTCGGAGAAAGGTAAAGTTCCACGGGCATTGCGCACAGTTTTCAGTAAACCGTTGCCCGCATTGAATTCTAGCTGCAGGTCGGCGACACGGACCTGATACAGTCCTCCGGAACTGGTGAACTGTATGTCATCGTTTACGCTATCGGCCGCCAAAAACTGTTCCGCCACCTGCTTTGGTGTCCGGATCTCAAAGCTCCAGGTAAACAATTCCTCGTCCCGGGGACCGCTGGCAGTAAGGTACAGGACATCGTATTGGTTCCAATCATCAGGTAAATCCAGTTGCAGCCGCCCCTTACCGAGGGGTGCGACATCAGGTGCGGTCGCGACGCCATTTATCGGGGACCGGCTATTATCCAGTCGCTGCAGCTGCCAGATAAAATGACAATCCTTCAGATTGGTAAAATGATACCGGTTCTCCAGGGTGAAACTGCCGTCAAAACCGGCACTGATCTCCCGCCGCTCGACCTGCACGGGACTCCATACCTCCTTAATCGTATAAAAACTGCCTTCTTTTTCATGATGCGGACCCAGGATGCCGTCGGCGCCCCTGCTTTTATCCGTATCAATGGAATCCTTCAGATCCCTGCGGACTACACCCTGATCGGCAAAATCCCAAAGAAATCCACCCGCGTGCAGGGGTTCGTTCCAGATCAGTTTCCAATAATCTTCCAGTCCGGAACCGTGACCGCCATCAAACCAGCCATGTAAAAACTCGGTCGGCATCACGATTTCGCGACCAAGATCAAAATTTCCCACGCCATAATTATACTGGCGATAATGTTGGGTCTCGATGCCGTTATGCAACTCCCAGGGATGAATAACAACACGTTGCTGCAGATCATAGATTTCAAAGACACTGTCCAGTGCGGGGTTGCTGCCACCCTCATTGCCATTGGACCAGAGGACAATGGAAGGGTGATTGCGGTCATGTTCCAGCATCTCCTGCACCAGCTGACGGCCGATGCTGTCATCATAATAACCATGCCAGCCCGCCAGCTCATCGATCACATAGAGCCCCAGCGAATCACAGACATCCAGAAAATGTCCATCGGGCGGATAATGACTCATACGCACCGCATTCATGTTCATTGCTTTCATAAGCTGCACGTCTTCCACGCTGTTCTGATAACTGGTAGTACGTCCGCTCTCGGGGCGGAAAGAATGCCGGTTGACGCCTTTGAACTTCATTCTGACTCCATTGATATAAATGCCATCCCTGGGCCGCAGTTCAACCGTACGGAATCCGATTTTCCGGGAGAGCTGGTGACAAGGTTTTCCATTCTTGAAAGCAGTAAATGTAGCCGTATACAGATGCGGCGCTTCACTGCTCCAGGGGTGGACCTGGTATTGTGCCGAAAAAGTCGCTGAAGTATCACTCAGTCTGGCCCTGGAAACAGGCCCAACCGGCTGCTGGCGGCTGTCATACAGTTGCAGGGTAACTTCATCCGGTGCGCCTTGCAGCAGAAGCGCGGCTTTAAACCGGCCGTCGGCCCTGGCATCGATGGCCGGCAGGTCCATATGCACTTTTGGCAATGCTTCAAGCCAAACGGGGCGGAATATGCCTCCAAAAATCCAATAATCCGCCTGGCGTTCGGCTGCATTCACCGAAGGGTTGGCGGAATGTTTATCCACTTTTACTTCCAGCAGATTGGAACGGCCATAACGGAGTAATTTTGAAATATCATACCGAAAGGCATAAAAGGCGCCCTGATGCACCGGTCCCGCAGACCGGCCATTGATCTGAACGGCAGCATCCGTCATAACGCCCTCAAAAACGATATATACCTGGCGGTCTTTCCAGCCGGCTGGTACGGTAAAACGATGCCGGTAGAAACCGGTCTCCTTACCCCTCAGGCTGTCTTTGGCAAATCCATAGTCGTATTTACCAAAGCCCTGAAGCTCCCAGCAGGAAGGCACACCGATACGGCTCCATTTACCCGCCTGCATCCCACCGGTAACTTTAAAATCCCAGGTCACCATATCGGCACTGCCTCGACCACTCAGGTAACGGATCTCCGATGTCTGGGCCACTGCCGAAGCGGCGAACCATAGCAACATTATTAATAAACAAGTACGAATCATAATTTTTCCGGTTCTAACTTTCACGGTTTATCGGCCGCATTAAACTGCAACAGGGTCTGATTATTGGTGCGAAAGGGCAAGGCCGGCAGTCCTGCCTGGTTGTAAAGTTCTGCCCGGGCATATTCCCGCCACGCGTAACGAATATTCAGGCGCGGATCAGTCTTTTTCTTTTTACCTGCAGGTATCCATACCAGGTCGTCTTTGATAAAGGCGCGGACCGGCTGATAGCCTGTAGTTTCATTCCCGATTTCAAAACCGCCGAGTGCTGCGCCCCTTCTCCCTTTCAGCCCGCTGCCGACCCCGTCGAAATACAGGGCCCAGCCATTCGGGAGTCGCTCGATGCGCTTGAAAACCGGTCCCATTGCAGGCGCATCCAGAACACCATAAGTTTTCGACAAGGCGGCCCTGGCCGCTCGTTTGCCCAGATCCCATTTGTTGACCGGATGTAAATCTGCCGGATCATCGTTGAGATCAATGGTGGCAATCATGGTCGTATGCGGCACTTGAAGAACCGCGGCCTGCGCCTCCCAGAATTCCGGTTCGGTGTACACGGTAAACGGCCGATCCTTAGTTCTGGAATAATAATACGGAGCAATCTGAATATAGTAAAAGGGGAGATTATCGTCTTTCCATTGCTGCCGCCAGGCGTGGATCAGCGCTTGCATCTTAAAGCTGTAACTAAGCCCTTCCATTAAAAAGCAGTTATTCTCACCCTGATACCACAAAAATCCTTTCAGTGCAAAAGGCCCCAAGGGCGCAATGATTGCGGTATAAAAGCTGCCTGCTTCCTCGCCGATCTCCTGCTGTGGATCCGCACCGCTGTTGCCGGCCAGTGCAGACCGGGGCATCCAGCGCTCAATACCCGACCCGGGCACCGCAGCGGCAATAAGACCCACCGGCACTTTGAGTTGCTGCCGCAGTTGCCGGCCAAAAAAATAGGCCAGGGCCGAAAATCGGCTCAGGTCCTGCCCCTGGGCTACCGCCCAGCCCTGGTGCAGGCTGTCGGGGGCCATATGTTTTCTTTCAGCAAGAAAAATATGCAGCTGTTGATCCCGGGCCTGGGCTACGGCATCCACCGGCCAGTCTTTACCGGCAGGGGGTTTGAGTTTTGCCAGCTTGCGCATGGCAAATTCCATATTCGACTGACCGGAACAGAGCCAGACCTCCCCCACCAGAATATTCCGGAGCAGGACCTGATCGCTTTCGGTTTGAATCCGGAGATCCGCAGGTGCAAAGGAGGCTTTCATCGGGCGCAGTTGCAAGCGCCATGCACCCCTGTCGTCCGCCCGGGTTTGAGATTGCTGATCTTTAAATTTTACCGTCACCAGCGCACGGGCTTCCGCCTGCCCCCAGAGGACCACAGGACGGCCCTGCTGCAATACCATCCCATTGCCTAAAATTTTGGGCAGTACAATACGGGCAGCTGCAGGAAGACAGAGCCATAAAATGCATATGGTCAGGGCATACTTCATGGAAGCTGGCCGTTGATTTTCTTTAATTTTCTACTATGCGCCAATCTCTTACCCTCCGACCATACCGACAGCCCTTTACCGCGACCATATTTTTTGCCCGTCCGGTCCCAGATGATGGTAAGTTTCTTCCCATGATACAGGATATCGTCCAGACAGAACCAATCCCAGTTGCCAGCCGGTAATAACGGATTTACCACTACCTGGTTACCTGCCTGCGGGCGCAGCCCGACCAATCCTGTAATGACCAGGTCATTGAAGGTGGAATGATTGTAATAACGGCCCCGTTCATCCGCTGTCAGCCATTGTCCCGTTTTTTCATCCATATACTCACCGATATACGGTTTACCATTTTTGTGTTGGGAACGGGCATATTTGAGCAACTGCTGGAAATAATCTGATTTGCTGACATAGGGTTGCCGGTACTGGTTTAGCAGGTTTGCCATTGCTGTCAGGGTCTGGGCGGTTGCAAATGGCCATACGGCACCGTCCCATTCACAATGACAACAGCCATGGGTCCTGAACCCGGGGTGACTGCGATCTGCCGTCGTAATACCCACCGGGGCATTAAAATGACGGGGGTCCATCAGACGGCGCCAGGCGCCGCTGTATTTTGATGCCGGCAGGTTAAAATACCAGGGTATAAACCCGATTTCTTCCATGACTGCTGCCAGGGTATCAGCAGGTTCTTTGCGCACCTGAAAAAAAGAAGTTTTTGCATCCCATAGTTTTGCTTCGACATCCCGTTTCAGACTGTCCGCCTTTCTGGTAAACAATGCCGCCAGATCACTGCGTTGGTTCAGCCTGGCCATAGCGGCCAATGCGCTGGCATTACCGTACATATAGCCATTGATGGAAGGCCTGGGATTTTTTTCTTTGCGACCACCACTGATGGTCTCTTCCATGGCATCACGGACATCATACTGCCAGAAAAGGCCGCCCGGATACTTTTTTTCGGCTTCCCAGCCCTGGTAATCTGCGACCAGATCGTCCAGGTATTCACTCAGAAAACCCGCATCCCCGTTGACCAGATACCGGTTCCAGATGGCGTCCATGGTCCAGCTACTGTATGCCCGCAGCCGTTTCAAAGGCTTGCCCTCATTGCCCCGGTACCAGATGTTCAGGTAATCGTTCAGGTATTCCTGATTGTGTAACCAGCGGGCTTCATAAATATGGTGTCCCAGTCCACTACTGATCAGGTTGTACTTATCTGCATAATTCCGGGGCACCAGAAACTCGGTGAAAACATAACCCTGGGGGGTTTGCTTTAAATGCTTTCTAAGGGTCCACCAGCGGAAATAATAAATTTCCTCAAAAGCGGGATCCGGACACTCGAAAAGAGGAATATTTTGTTGCATCCAGTTCCAGGCGGCGCTGTTGGGTACCGCCTGCACGATGGGTTCGTCTTCCATGGAATTAAAATGCTCGACATAATGTTGAAATGCGTCCGGTTGTAATACCGTCTGTGCCGGAACCGGCAATTGCATGCCCACCAGTAATCCGAATAACAAGATATTTCTTCTGATCTGTTTCACGTAGTTCAATTTTAATATTGTTGTGTTATTAATTGCTGCCAGCCCCGGTAACCCCGGTCTGCCAATACGGTCTCACGGCAGGGTTCAATCGGTTGCTGGTCCCGTCTGAGTTCCCGCAACTGGTCCAGACTGCTAAAAATACCCGCACCCAAACCCGCCAGATAAGCGGCACCGAGCGCAGAATCATCCGGCCGTTCCGAGCGAAGCAGGGGCTTACCGGTCAAGGCAGCCAGCCAGCCGGTGACAAAGCTATTGGAACTGGCGCCGCCATTTATATGAAGTGCCTGCAAGGGGCGGGACGTATCTTTCTCCATGGCGGCGATCACATCTTTGATCTGGTACGGAATGGATTCCAGGGCGGCTCTGACAATATGGGCTTTGCTGCTGTCAAAACGCATGCCGCTGATCGAAGCTTTCCGGTCCATCTGCCAATGGGGGGATCCCAGGCCACTGAATGCAGGTATCAGGTATACCCCACCGTTATCGGGCACCGATTGCGCCATGGCAGCGGTCTCTGCATTGTCTCGAAAGAGTTCCAGTTCATTTTTCAACCATTCGATGGTCGCACCGCAGGTCACAATCACGCCTTCCAGCGCATAGTCGATCCTCCCTGGCAGGCTCCAGCAGATGGTGGTAACCATACCGTTGGCCGAAGCCACCGGGCTGGAACCAATATTCATCAGGATACTGCATCCTGTGCCCAGCGTGGCTTTGGCCGTACCCGGATCGAAACATCCGGCACCAAATGCCGCCGCATGTGAATCACCGATCATCGCAGTAATCGGCAGTTCCGCCGGCAGGAGTCCTTCCAACCGGGTGGTCCCGAACCTTGCAGCGGCTGGTTTAATTTCTGGTAACCGCAGCCGGGAACATTCAAAAAGCGCCAGCAGTTCCTGATCCCATTCACAGGTATGAATATTGAAGAACAGGGTTCGGCTGGCATTGCTATGATCCGTCGCATGGACCTTACCGTCCGTAAGCCGGAATAATAACCAGCTGTCCACTGTTCCAAAAAACGCATCTCCGGACTGAACCGCTTTTCGAACGGCTTCATCCTGGCGCAGGAGCCAGACCAGCTTGGTGGCTGAAAAATACGGATCAATAACCAAACCGGTTTTCTGCTGAACCAAGGCGGCATGTCCCTGCTGCCTGAGTTCATTGCAGATACCTACCGAACGGCGGCACTGCCAGACAATTGCGGGACAAAGCGGTTGACCCTGCCGGTCCCAGAGCAGAAAGGTTTCCCGCTGATTGGAAATTCCAATGGCACTGATATCACCCGGACCGATGCCGGCATGTGCTGCTGTTTGCAGACAGGCTTTCACGGCTTCCAGTAGATTGTTGTAGATAGACTCGGGCTGCTGTTCCACAAAACCTTCACCAAAAAACCGGCTTTCGAGTGTAACAGAACCCCTTGCCCGGACCTGACCGGCTTTATCTACCAATACAGCTTTAGTGCCGCTGGTTCCCTGATCTATGGATAAAATATAAGACATGAATCTCTCGCTGCTATTAAAAAATTAATTCCCGTCAGACACTATTCTTTCGGCGCGCCGACTCTGTCAATAACGACAGCCAGTAATATAACGGCGCCTTTTACCACCTGCTGCCAGAAAGGCGAAACATTCAGCAATACCAGTCCGTTATTGAGTACGCCTATAATGATCGCTCCCATCACGGTGCCCCAGACCGTACCCCGACCCCCATTGAGTGAAGTTCCACCAATAACGACGGCAGCGATTGCATCAAGTTCATAACTGATCCCGGCATTGGGTTGCGCCGAATCCAGCCGCGCAGTGACGATAATTCCGCCCAAAGCCGCCATGGCGCCCCCGAGTGCATAGACAATCATCTTTACCCGGGTAATCCGAATGCCTGAAAAACGGGCAGCTGTTTCATTACCGCCGATTGCATAAATGTAGCGGCCCAGCCGGGTCTGTGTGGTGATGAATACCGCCAGTAAAACTACTACGGCCGCCATCCATACCGGTACCGGAATGCCCAGCCAGTTACCGGAACCTATATAAGTAAACTGGGGTCCCAGATTGCTGATGGGCTGACCTTCGGTATACAACATGGTAAATCCCCGGGCAATGGTCAGCATGGCCAGGGTGGCTACGAAGGGCGGCACCCGGAACCGGGTAATCACCAGGCCGTTAAACCAGCCCAGCAGTGCACCCAGCAGCAAGGCCGCCAGTAGAACACCCAGAACGGTAAAACCGATATAAATACCGATACCATCGATCATGATGCCCTTTGTCAACAGACCGGCGGCCACTGCACCACAGAAGGCCAGAACCGAACCCACGGACAGGTCAATTCCCCCGGTTAATACTACGAGGGTCATCCCGGTTGCAATGCAGGTATTGACGGCGGTCTGCCGCAGTACATTCAATCCGTTATCGGCCGTAAAAAAAGTATCCGTAAACAGACTCAGGAGCACACATAATAAAATCAGTGCGATCAGCGACTGCAAATTCTTAAATTGTTGTTTGTACGTTATAGCAGACATCTTCGATTTTTAATTTTGATGAATGGCATGCTCCAGTAAAAGGGCTTCGGTAGCTACTTCGGCCGGCAGGTCCGCTGTCAGCCGGCCCTCACACATGACGATAATGCGATGTGACAATGCCAGTACTTCGGGGATTTCCGAAGAGACGACGATGACACCGACGCCGGATGATGCCAGCTGCTGAATTAATTTATAAATTTCCGCCTTTGCCGCCACGTCGATACCCCGGGTGGGCTCATCCAGCAACAGTACCCGGGGATGCCGGGCCAGCCATTTAGCCAGTACGATCTTCTGTTGATTACCACCACTGAGCTGGCGTACCGGGGATTCGGCCGAAGGCGCTTTGATACCCAGCTGGCCCATATAATCAGCGGTAAAAGCCTGCTCTTTTTTTCTGCCGATCCTGAGACCCCACTGTTCCAGCTGCCGCAGGATGGTAATACTCATATTGGAACGAAGTTTCAGGTCCACACAGAGCCCCTGTAATTTGCGGTCCTCCGGAATCAGCATAATGCCTGCATCAATCGCATCAGAAGGCCGGCGCAGTCGCAGTCGGTGTCCCTCCATCTGAACCGATCCGGATCCATGCTCCGGATGCAAACCAAAAATGGTTTCCATCAGTTCGGTACGTCCTGCACCCATGATACCATAGAGTCCCAGGATTTCTGCACGATGTAATGTCAGGTCGATATCCTTCAACAGGTCCTCGGCACTATTCTCAGGATGACGGAGCCGGATATTCCGCAGCTCCAGCAAAGGCTCCCTGATTTCCTGCGGGGCAGGCCTGGATTCGCTAACAATATTTCGTCCGGCCATCATAGTGACCAGTTTCTCACGGTTAATATCCCGGATGGAACCCTGACCCACAGTGACGCCGTCCCTTAACACGGTATAATCATCAGCAATTCGGAAAAGTTCGGACAGTTTATGTGAAATATAAGCGATGGCCTTGCCTTCCTTCTTCAGTTTTCCGATGATCTCAAACAGCTGTTCCGCTTCCCGGTCGGTTATGGCTGAAGTAGGTTCATCCATAATCAGCACTTCCGCCTTTCCATGCAGGGCTTTAGCGATTTCCACCAATTGCTGCTGTCCTACTTTGAGTTTATATACCGGCGTGGCCGGGTCCAGGTCCAGGTGAAGTCTGCTGAGTAGTTCCCGGGTGACCGTATGCATGGCCTTTTTATCCAACAGACCAATGGAATGGCGGATTTCCCGGCCCAGAAAAATATTATCACTGACGGACAGATAGGGTACCAGATTCAGTTCCTGATGGATAATGGCGATGCCTGCGTCTTCCGCTTCACGGGTGGACTGAAAACGTACCGGCTGGCCCTTATAAATCAGGCTGCCTTCATACTGGGTATAGACGCCTGAAAGAATTTTCATCAGCGTCGATTTCCCTGCGCCATTCTCTCCGATGACCGCAGTTACTTTTCCTGCGGTCAGGTCCAGATTTACCTGCTGCAGGGCTGTCACCTTACCAAAAGTCTTAACGATATTTTTAGCCGAAAGCATCAGGATTCTTTTCTAACGGTTACCGGAATAATTTCAAGGTCATTGAAATGCAGGTGGGCTTTATTGAGTTCAATAGCGCCGATGATTTCGATACGGTCTCCCACCCGCAGGTCTTTTCTAAAAGTGGGTATAACCTGTTCGCGAAGCCGCTGATTGAATGCTTCAGAGACCTGATTGAGCTGGCTGGTATTGGGAAAATCCTTCAGATCGATCAGGCCGGTGGCATCCCGGAAGGTATTCCCATAAACAAACTCTGTAACCAGGCTTGCTGATACCACAGGGTTCAGCGGGAGCGTCACCAGGACGGCATCTGTTCCGGTCGCTGTCACCTTTGCCCGGGTTTTGATCAGGGCATAGCGATAATTACCAATGGCCAGCGCATGGGTGTAGGTTTCAAACGTTCTTTCAGGATCCCGGGTCAGGCCCTCCTGCAGACTATCCAGGTCGACTGCGGATCCGATCCGGGCCTGTAAAGGTCCCTGCCAAATAGAATCAACATAGGCCGTTGCATCAAATCCAGCCGGTTTGAGCACCTGCAGTTTATCATAAGGTATAATATATACCGAATTATAACCCAGTAGCAGGATCAACGCGGCAAGCGCCAGATATTTAAATACTTTCTTCATCGGCTGGGACGTTTAAGGATTGTATTATTGGGCACCATAGGCCGCATAGTCTTCAATATTCTTTTGGGTTACCAGCTCCACTGCGACGGGAACCTTTCGGGGAAAATCTCTGCGGCCTTTTATATAACCGTCGGCAAATTCTGCAGCCGTAAATGCCATCACCTGAGGGAACTGCATCCCGGTAGCCTGGATTTTACCTTCATTAATAGCCTGAACTACATCACTGGCACCATCAAAACCGAAAACCTTGACGCTGGACGCCTTACCCGCGGATAGCAGGGCCTGATAAGCACCCATTGCCATGGCGTCATTACCGCAGAATACTCCATCGATATCGGGATGTGCCTGCAGTACCGATTCCATCACTTCCATGGCTTTGTTTCGGTCAAAGTCCGCACTTTGCTGCGCTACCATCTTCAGACCGGGATAATGGTCTGCCACGCTGTGAAAACCCTGGGAACGGGCCCAGGTATTGTTATCCCCTACCAGTCCCAGCAGTTCCACATAGTTACCGGTTTTATTCAGCTGCTGCACAAAATATTTTCCAATGGCTACGGCGCCGGAATAACTATCAGACAGAATCTGTGAAGTGGCCGCATCCAGTGAATTGATTTCGCGGTCCATACAGAATACCGGAATGCCGGCATTTGTGGCCTTACGAACATTGGCGACCGAACCATCCGCATCCGTTGGATTGAACAGGATCGCATCAAACCCTTCGACAATAATATTATCGAAGTGATCACTTTCCAGTGCCGAATTATTCTGGCTGTCAAAAAGGCGGGTCTCGTAACCCAATGACTGGGCTTTAGCCGCTGCCTGTTCGCCCAGGTAGACAAACCAGGGATTGTTCAGGGTAGAAATCACAATGGCCATTCGATGACCGGCTTTTCCTTTCGGACTTTGTCCGCAACCTGCCAGCAGCAGGAAGGCCCATACACCTATCATCCAGTTTAATCGCATCATTGGGGAATTTCAGTGATCCTTACAGCCAGATAGGGCTGTAAAGGCAATCTAATTTTCTTATGGTCTTTATCAAAAAAACGGTAATCCTGCTGATCGCCTAACTCGAAGACTTCATTTACCGGCCGGACGGTCATTTCCCAGGTATCAAGTATTTCCACCCGGTATTTTCCTCCCTGCTTCGGTGATGCAAAACTGCCGTTTTTGGCGGGAATATTAAAAGTCCAGCTGTCCTGGATTTCTTTCCCGAAGTAAATCAGGTACTGGTTGCCGCCACAGGATGCGGTCTGCAGGTCCCGGCTGATATCTGCAGGTTCAGGCGGCGCCGGGCAGGCTTGCAGGACCTGCCGTATAAAAGCGGCTCTTTTCCAGCTGCTGCCCTTAAACACCCCTCCCTTGGCCCAGAAAATCGTATCGGTGGCATCCCGGAACATATAAGCTTCCCCATGGGTCACATATACCCCGCCGATCAGTCCCATCCACATCAGGTGGTTCATTTCCTGACCACTGTAGCGCCCCCAGCGGGAAGACAGATTGCCTTCATAGCCCACTTCATCCAGCACTACCGGCTTCTTATAAATCTGCCGCAGCAGCGCGGCAGCACCCCAGTTACGCACCGGTGCCTCATCCTGTACACTGACATGGGTAAAACAGGGCAGCCAGTAATTAAAATAAGTAGCGGTACTGCCATGAATAGACAGCAGGTGCCCGTAAGGGTCCTTCTCCGCAATATGTTCTGCCAGGCGGACCCAGTCATCCTGGCTGCGTGCTTTGACATAATCCCATTCATTGGCCAGGGACCACCAGATATTCTGAAAAGCACCGAGGCGGGCAATCAGGTAATCAAGATACCGGAGGTTTACTTCCATCGGCAGGGCGTCAAAGCCCCAGCGACCTTTATCATAAGGATGAAATAATATAAGATCTGCCTGAATACCCAGGGCATTCAGCGAGTCTATCTGGGCTTCCAGTATCCGGAAAAATTCGGTATCAAATCTTTGCAGGTCCCATCCGCCGGAAGTTTTTGGGAAAGGATAAATACGGGGCTCTTCCTTAACCAGATTATAATTTTTTGGAAAAACACAGAACCGGAGCTTGTTGAATCCCGATTGCCTGAGTGAAGAAAGCGTAAGTTTTTGTATGCCCGTCTCCATATGATTCCAGGCATAGGCGGTAGTACCGACCGGATAAAAATAGGATCCGTTGGCATACTTAAAGTTATGTGCACCACTGACCCGGACCATCCCCCGCTGACTGCTGTCCTTCTCGGATTTAAAACTGCCATTTTTGCCATCGAGCGCGGGGAGGTTGGAATGGGTCTCATAATACCAGGTCCCGGCGAGAAAAGGCATAAACCGAATTACAAATTGGTCATTGCCATCATAAAACCCGGAAACGGTCACGGTGGTATCCTTTGTGTGGAAGCTGGCGGTGAATTGTACCTCCGTAAATGGATTGCCCTTAAAGGGGGCGGTATATACCATCTCTACCCGCGACCAGCAATTTACATCTGGCGTTGCCCGCAGGCTGGTAACAGAGATCAGCCCTCCCAGCAGTAGTAAAATTGCCCGAAATTTCAGGCCGGAGCGGTATGGTATCGTTATATTTTTTTTCATTATCTGCAAGCCTTCCCGAATTTAGGATAGCCCCGGATCATTAGAGCAGGCTTTTTGCCGCCTGGGCTATGCCATCGGCACTGATGCCATAGTGATTTAATATTTCCGTCTGGGAACCCGTAACCGTATATTCATCCGGGAGCCCCATAATTTTAAAAGGTTTGGCCATTCCGCGTTGCAGCAAATAAGCAGCACAGGCCTCGCCCAGTCCCCCGTTCACGCTGTGCTCCTCAATTGTCAGCAGGGCACGGCATTGTAAAGCCGAAGCGGCTAACAGTTCGGTATCCAGTGGTTTAATGGTATGCATAGAAATGACGCGCACACCAATCTGACTTTCCGCAAGCAATGCGGCCGCTTCCAGGGCCGGATAGACCGTTTCGCCGCAGGCAATGATCGCCAGATCAGTCCCTTCACGGATGACCCTTCCGCGGCCGAATCTAAAAACCTCACCATCCGGTTCCTTCAGCAGGGGCATCGGTTTTTTTCCGAAACGCAAATAAACAGGATGAGGGGTTGCCGCCGCCAGTTCAATGGCACGGGCCGTCTCCCAGTTATCAGCCGGTGCTACCACCGTCAGGTTATGGATGGCCCGGAGCGCGGCATAATCGTGCAAACTGTGATGGGTACTGCCCAGGGCGCCATAACTTACTCCGGCGCTGATGCCGATCAGGTTGACCGGGTTATCACTGTAAGCTACATCGTTTTTGATCTGTTCCAGGGCCCGGGCACTGAGAAAACAGGCCGGTGAAGTGGCAAACACTTTTTTACCACAGGATGCCAGCCCGGCGGCTACCCCCACCAGATTCTGTTCCGCAATACCTACTTCAACGATCTGATGAGGGAAGCGCTGGCCGAAAGGCACAAGTTTACCCGAGCCCCTGCTATCACTGGTGACTGCCACAATATTACGGTCGGCGGCCGCCAGCTCCTGCAGGGTCTCCGAAAACACTTCCAGGTTGGCTTTATAGTATGCACTTACTATTGCTGGTGAAACGGACATCTTACTTTCTTATTTTTCGATAATTATTATCTAAACTATTGAATACCCGATAAAGCCTGATCAAGTTCCTCGATGGCCTGCTGATACTGTTCCGGGGAAGGGACCCCGTGATGCCATTTCAATACGTTCTCCATATAGCTTACCCCCTTGCCTTTGGTCGTATGTGCCAGCAGGAGACTGGGCTTACCAGACTCAAACGGCAACTGCCCCAGCTGCGCTTTCAGCGCTTCCACATCATTACCATCGACCTCATGGACCGACCAACCGAAACTGCGCCATTTCTCATCCAGGGGATCCGTATTGCAGACCTGCGCTGTAGGCGCCGTAATTTGCAGGCTGTTCTTGTCCACGATGGCACAAAGATTATCCAGCCCGTAATGAGCTGCGGTTAAGGCAGCTTCCCAGTTGCTGCCTTCGGGCATTTCCCCATCGCCCATCAGTGTAAATACCTTGTAATTTTTTTCGTCCATTTTTGCCGCCAGTGCCGTTCCCACTGCAATGGGCAAGCCATGTCCCAGTGCACCTGTGTTCTGTTCGACGCCGTTCACCTTTCGGGTGGGATGGCCGATATAATGCGATTGATACTGGCAAAGGGTTTCCAGATCAGCTTCCGGGAAAAATCCTTTATCCGCCAGCACGACATACAATGCTTCTACAGTATGTCCCTTACTCTGGATATAACGATCCCGATCAGGGTCTCCGAAATTTTCCGGGCTGACATTCAGGATATCATTATAAAGTACGTTTAAGATATCTGTGCAGGACAGGCTGCCACCGGTATGTCCGGCACCGGCTCCTACAATATACTTCAGTATATTTTTTCGATACTGTATGGACTTTTGTTGTAATTCTTTTATTGTCATAACCGCTTTTTCTCCGATTCTACTAATGAACATAAGTGGACCAGCCCATATAATTTTCCAGGGCTTCTTTCAGGATCCCTGCAGTCCGGCTCGCATTCATCACTACATGATGCTCGAAACCGTTCCGGCAGACATATTGCATCAATGCCTGTAAGTTATTGATTTGCGCTACTGCCCGATTGCCAAATGTATTCAGCGGATCGTCAGTCAACTTACCCTCTCCCACGTAGGCTTTAATGACTCCATTAACATCATCGGTGGTGATCCGGCCATAAGTAAGTGGCATAGCAGGGCTGCGTCCATCCAGTGCGCCCCAGGTATTCTCTACGCCCAGTGTCGAGCCCAGTATGGGCGCATTACTGATCTGTATATCCGGTAGAAAGGATTTGGCCCAGTTGCCACAATGGAACAATACGCATTTACTATCGTCGCCCGCATAATTATTATTCCAGTCCACCAGCGCGCTGGGACTGCCGCTGGCCAGCTGCATGGCATACATGCTCAGCGTTCCGGTTACATCCACCTCACAGGCACTGGGTAACATATTCTCACTAAGCATACTCATGCTGGTACAAACATTACATCCAAAATTTTGCTGCAGTGAAGTCCAGCATTGTATTGCGGTACAATCCAGCGCCTGTTCCTGCATAAACTGCCGGAGTACGACATCCAGTTTTGCAATCTGCAGCAACCGGTCCGGCGGGGTCTTTCCGGTGGGTGTATAATCTGCAATCTGCTGCAGGGCATCTTTCACGGCAGTATCTTCATTGGAGAGACTGCCCGCCCTGCCCAGTATCTCTGACAGGTCTACAGTTTCCACAGAAATACCATGACGTTGTAGGATTTTCTCGCTGTACCGAACAGTATTAAAACCGCCGGGACGGGCTCCGATTGCACCAATACGCAATTTCCGCAGGCCTTTTACGACCCGGCAAACAGCGATAAAATCCTGAAGCTCTTTGGTAAAGATTTCTTCCGATGGATGTACGACATGTTTTTCGGTGAGGCTGTATTTAATCCCGAACTGATAAAAATTATTGCAAACGGAAATCTTGCCACACCAGGCATCACGCCGGTTGACAACATCCAGTTTATCCAGTTGATCCGGATAAGCCATCACCAGTACCGGCACATTCAAACCCGATAATTTGATGGTCTGGGCCACGCCTTTTTCATCTCCGAAGTTTGGCAGCACGACCAGTATACCGTCAATGCGCTCCGCATGCGCTTTAAACAACGCCGCGCAGACTTCTGCATCACGATAGGTTTCCACGCCCCCGAGTTTGGTTGCCGATTCGTCCGGCATAACCGCCTCAACCCCCAGTGTATCGAATAGGGCAGTTATATCCTTTCGGGCCTCTGTGACCAGATGATCTGGAAAAAAATTTCTGTTACCGATAATAACGGCAAGAGTGGGCAAGCCTTTTTTACTCATACTGTTTTTTTTACTGGATCGAATCCGGAGCGGCCTGCAACCGTTCCGGCCACCTGCTCCTTCAGCAGTTCCAAAATACTCAAGTCTGCAGGAAAGAGCAATTTTTAGTAATATTTGACAACTATATAATAAGTATTTACAGGCAGTTAACCCCCTTGACGGGAAGCAGTTATAAGTGCAACTTTACCAGTCGTAACCGCTCCTGTTCAACGAAGGTCTGTACTGCGGAAATAGGACAGCCGATAGGCTGCCGGTCTGTCTTTGTCACCGGCGCCCGGAAGATCATACATCTGGTCGGTGGGAGTATCTGCATTAGGAAAACGGCGTATGCCTCCTGTTCTGAAAACCACCTGGTGCACCTGATGTATGGGCGCAAAAACGATATTATTATTCGGCCGGGATCCGTTAATGGAAATGGTATAAAAACGCGTCCTTGTATTCAACTCAATTTTTATTTCATAGGATTTCCCCGCTTCATAGTTGCCGATCGCCCTGTCCCGGTAGCCTGCTTTGGTCAGAATCTGACCCGTGGAATCGAAACTGATACGGATGCAGGGCGTATTATGACGATCCTGTACCTCGATGTCCAGGCGCCCCTGCTGCTTCTGCTCCGGCGTGACACTGAATTCCAGTTTGATCCTGGAACTCGCTGGAACCGTCCTGACCAGTTTCGCAAAATCAAAAGGATCCTGATCCTGCAGGTACAAGGCGTTTTTCCCGTCAAATTGCTGAATCGAAACCGGAGCCCAGAGCGGGCTGTAAATATTCCATTCAGTCAGGTCACTCAGCTGCGAGACCTTTGAAAAATCGTCTTTTGCGTCAATTGTAACTGAATCTTTTACGGGCACCGGAATGGACGCAATCCAGATATCTTCCTTGTTCATGCTGTAGGTTACCCAGGCATTACCATCGGGTGGATGACCATTCATCTCCTGAATCCCTCTGACATACTGCGGGCCATAGGATTTGTAATTGCCCCCATAACGCATGGACGTAATCTCTCCGTTAATCAGCAACAAATTATTATAGTTCAGTCCGTCCTGGCTCACGGAGGCGGCCAGGGGCCAGCGAAATTCAGAAGGATTGTAAACAGTGAGATAACGGCCATCGGAGGTTTGCTGTCCCCATATCTTGGCATTGGAATTCACAAATCCCGGCGCCCGAAGTGGGCTGAACTGCCAGCTTCGGCCTTCATCAGTGGAAATGCTGGTCAGGGCATGTTTCCAGAAACCCACAACCCTCCTGTCCTTAAGATGATAGTAACTAAAAGCTTTCAGTTCTTTTTTTAAAGGAATCAGTGGATCATTCCTGTCTGATTCTTCCACCCATTGTTGCAACTGCAGTGGTTGTGCGAGTAATTCGTCACAGGCGGCAACAAAAGCCTTATCCTTTGATTTTTTATAAAAAGGATAACGCGTATTCTTCTGATTAAAATCGTGATTATAATGTATGAAATATACCGGTCCGAAGCTTCCGTCGGCCTTAATTTCCCGTACCACGCGGCCAATGCCGTTTCCGTCATTGGGATCATCCTTGGGGTACAGGGCAATACCGTAATATCCCAGTGCCAGTAATTTATTATTACGGGCGGTATAGAATCCCATACGCTGATGCATCACCGCATCGATATTACGAGCAATTGCTGTATCACCTTCCTTATGAAAGCCATTGGGAATACGGTAGGGTTCGAAAACCGTGACCGGCTCGCTCCAGTGGTATCCATCTTCGGAATGCAGCAGGTAAGTGGCGCCCGGGGCAATATGTTCGCCTACCGGATTGCTTAGAAAATGCAGGTAAAAGCGATGGTTCCAGTAAGCCAGCATGGGCTGGTGGTTATAGGTCCAGTTCATCCCCCCGGCCAACTCAGGATGCTGGCGGTTGGCGCGGAAGACCTGAATATTATGTACGCCCACCGCGGGTGTCAACTGACCATGGTGGTAGTCCACATTTACGAGGGTACGGCCCCGGTAGCGGGCGGTATCCTGTTGCGCTGATAATTCAAGAACCAAAACCATGCAGAGCAACAGCCCTGTAATACTCTTTTTCATATTTTGTTTTTACGCCGTTTCGAACACGATTTATTCCGTCTCTGGCCGGTCCAGCTTTTCCAGCAAATCGATCAGAAACTTTCGTTTTACCGGTACAAGCGTTCCGTGTTTATGCCCCTCGGGTATCGATATTTTATTGTTTGCGGACTCGAAACTCTTAAAATCACGGGTAGACAGGGCTTCATAGGTTTTCTTGCGGTAGGCATCAAAATATATCAGCCATTGATCGCCTACTTTGACCGTATTGGGTCCTTCAGTAAACTGCTCAGTTATGGGACTGGAAATATCCTTCCATGGTCCCATCGGAGAATTACCAAAAGCAACTTTCACATTACGTTCAGGCCGGGTATTATCCTTTAATACAAGGACATAATCATTGGTTCCGCGCTTGACGATCTGCGCGTCTATGATACTGAATCCCGGATCGAGATATAATTTTGTGGGTGTAAAGGTCTTGAAATCTTTTGTCCGGGTATAATACAAGCGGTGATTATTGCTGTCGGGCTCCAGTCCTCTTTCGAAACGTCCCGGAATGGTGCTGGCCCAGAGTATGATATAGTCTTTTTGCTGATCGTCGTAAAAGAGTTCCGGTGCCCAGGCATTCAACGCGCCGGCTTCATATTCCATTACAGGAATATGCTGTTGCGGGCTCCAGTGGAGCAGGTCCCTGGATGCGGCATACCCAATACCCTGGTCAGCTTTCCAGCTGGTCGTCCAGACCAGGTGAAAAGTACCGTCCGGCCCCTGAACCATGGAGGGATCCCGCATCACCTTCTGGGTGCCAACTTCAGGTCTGAGCAGGACCGTATCCAGATCAGTCCAATGGTAACCGTCAAAACTATAAAGCAACCTGAGACCGGCATCAGCCGGTTCATGAAAGGAAGTGAACAGGTAAGCCTTATTGGAACAGGACAGGCTGGCCCAGCAAATAAGAACCAGTAACGAAAACTGCTTAATCATGATTGTATCCGATTGTGTTTTATTTTGAAATGATCAGAACCCAGTCATTGCCTTCTGCCGGACTTCCCGGAGGGTCAAACTCCGCTTGATCATCCGTGGACCTGCTAAACGCCTGCTGATGCCCGTCTGCAGGACGGAACCAGTTGAACTTTCCGGGTTGAAAGCCCAGACGGGATAAATCCAGCTGGAAATTTCTTCCGGTATAAGTATATACCAGCGCATAGTCCTTTCCTTTGGTCGCCAGCAGGTATTCATATTTTTCTCCGGTATTATCGAGAATCAGGTCCTGCGCCGGCTGCCGGCTGTAATAATCCCGTTCCATTATTAAGTTCTTCAGGAAGTGCATCTGGGTAGCACCGGGTGCATGAATAGCCTGCTTCCAGTTACTATAGACGCCAAAATTGGCATCTGCATCTCCCATGGTATTGAACTGCATTACTGCATTTTCTCCATAAGTAAAACCTGCGGCACCGGCAAAGACACTCCAGTAGGCATAACGACGGAGATCGGCGTCCGTCCAACGGGGTTGCAGGCTGTCGTGCAAACCATGCGGGATATTTTCGTAAGAAGGTTCGCCATCCAGCACCGGTTTTGTCGGTTGCAGCTGATAATCATGTGCCACATAGCGCCAGTTATCTTCACCAAAATGGTGCTTTTCCTTCGCACTGGTATCCTGGGCATAAGTCCGGTGACCGCTTTGAAACATATTAAAATCCAGCCATTCCTGATCATGAAACCAGTCGGTAGACGAATACCTGCCGCGGGGATGATAGGTCATCAGATGATTCGGATCCTGTTTTTTGATGCTGGATCCTAATGCCAGCCAGAAGTCTGTCTTTTCATCACCGGGTATATCACCACCGTTCAACCAGATAATATTGCTGTAACCACCAAGTTGCTGCGCCAGAAACGAACCATACTGTTTACCAGCTTCGGCAGTTACCTTTCCATCTTTAGCCGCTGAACCCCAGACCGGCACAAGGGCCAAATAAATGCCCCGCCGGGCTGCTTCCTGAACAACAAAAGCTACATGGTCCCAGTAATCGTATTGCAGGCTGTCCTGAAAAGAATTACCGGGGGTCTGAATCGGACGGGTAATATCGCCATCCTGCAGGGCCGCATCACCATAAACATTCCGGGCTTCCAGGGTGTGGAGCAGCATCACCTGAATCACATTAAAGCCCTGCTGCTGCCGGATGTCCAGGTATTCGAGCGTTTCTTCCCGGCTGCATTTCAGCAATAACAGCCAACCGGTATCCCCCAGCCAGAAAAATGGCTTTCCACCGGCCTCGAAATAGTGTGGATTGGAAGCTACCTGCAGTGGCGGAAGCGCCTGGTCTTTTACATCGTTACACGCTAACAAGAACATAGCAATTACCAAAGACAAGCCTGTATTTTTAATTAGATTCATATTGACCGCATTTACCGGAAAAACTGCTCCGGCGCTATTGCCATAAAGTAACAAAATACATGCTGCAACAGCGCCGGAACGGTAAATATTTCCAGTATAATGAAAATTTTCTCTAGTAAGAAAGCACTTAATAGCCGGTATTCTGTCCGAATTCCGGCGCATTGGTGATCGCATCGAGAAACATCTGAGGTATTGGCCTCAGTGCGTGAAAAGGCTGAACCAATGGGATATCCTTATTATATGTTTTTACATAATCATAGAGTTTTCCGGTCCTTTTTAAATCGAACCACCGCAGGTGCTCCCCACAGAGCTCCCGGGCTTTTTCTTCCAGAATAAAATCCAGATTCAGTTGTGCATCAGTAACCTGCATATCCGCTTCATGCCCGGACACTGCTGCGCGGCTTCTAATAACATTAATCAGCTCAAGGGCATGTGAACGGGAACCACCAGACATTAAAAGTTCGGCTTCTGCTGCTATGAAATACATTTCAGGCAGACGCATCGTAATAACGTCCTTGGTGCCAAAGTTCGAATTCGGAGCCGGCAGATTGGGATCATTGAACTTCATCAATGAGGGATAGCAGATATTAAACCGCGCATTCGTTGTTACCTTTCCATTCTGATACAAATCATCAATGTCGACAACAGCGTAGGGTTTGTTTCGCTTATCGGCTACCGAATTCTTGGTATACAAAAGCGCCAGTTCACCTGCATGAAGTGTCTGGCCAACCATAGAGGCGGGCTTTTCATATGCTGCCAGATCATCAGCTGTCCAGCTATAGGAGGACTGATTCAGATAGTATTCCTCCCGAAACCAGTCTTTGTACCGGGCATCAATTGACGCATCGTAAAGTTCCAGCAAATGTCGGGTGGGCATCAATCCCATAGATCCTGGTTTTGCATTATTATCATTACCGTAATATAGATCCTGCACCATACCTGCTTTAGCTGAATATTTTGCCTTATACCACATATGCAATCTATTTGGATTTTTGGGTTGGGGATTCAACGTCTCTTCCGTGGAATGTGTAACAACAAACAAGGCCTCCTTATTAGATTTGTTATTCGCAGGAGCAAATACGTCCGCCGGTGTGCTGTATAAGGACACTTTTAATTCCGACTGATGATCAATCACGTACATCGCGGCCTCTTTAGCCATCTGGTAGAATTTATCCTTCTCGGCCTGAGCGGTTTCATAAGCGACCCGCGTTAAAGCTATCCTGGCCTTGAGTCCGTATGCGGCTTTCAGGGTCGCACGGCCCACATCGGATGCAGGTAGAGGATCCACCGGCAGATTGCCGATGGCCGCATCCACATCCGCCAGCATCAGGTCATAAAAATCCGAAACCGGACTTCTGTATGCAGTCATAACAGCCGTTTTGGTTTCTTCTGTTCTGAGGTCCACGCCCCCATAGAATTCAACCAAATGCCAATAAGAATAGGCCCTTAAAAAATGTAATTCACCTTTACGCGCTTTCTTCTCATTCTGGTCATTGTATGGAACGTTATCGATCCGGTTGATTCCAGCATTGCAATAGTTGATGATTTCATATAGCCGGTTCCAGGTATTTCTGATCTGGCCAGTACTAGCCGTCAGTTCTTCGTACTTGGTCATCTGCCTGCCATAGCCCCCATTGGCGATATTAATCCATAGATCGGTTCCGCCTTCAGTCAACATCACGATATCTTCACGCCCGTAAAACTGGCCGCCGTAATTGACATAGGCAGAATTCACCAACGTGTTTAAACCTTCGGGTGTTCCGAACACAACTTCGGCTGTTGTGCCGCCTGGGTTATATTCCTTCAAACTACAGGAATCCAGAACAAATATAAGTCCAGCTGACAGTAAAAAAAGTCGTATATATTGATTCAATATTTGATTCATCGCTAAGATTTTTAATTTTAAGAAGTCCTGTTTTATAGATTTAAGTTCACGCCCAACACAAATTGTCGTTGCAGTGGAGATTTGGCGGAACCGCCTCTTTCCGGATCGTAGTTCTGAACCAGGTGACTTCTTGAGATCGTATAAATATTATTACCCGACAGGTACAAACGCAAACCGGATAACCATTGATTCTTCATATTCTTCACCGGTAGAGTATATCCCAGTGTAACAGTCTTCAACTTGATATAGGATGCGTCTACGTAATTCAATGCCTGATAGCCCCGGTAGTTATAAAAATTTGTCAAATCCGGACGAGGAAAATCATTCGACGGATTCTCTGGTGTCCAATAGTCCAAATAAGCAGGCTGATTACCCTTACCTTGCGGATCATAAGCCGCCGTAAGATCGTAGGCCATCATATGCCCCCAACGGCCGATTAAATAAATATTAATATCAAAGTCTCCTATCGTAAATTGGTTGTTCAAACCGGCGGTCCAGCGGGGTGAAGTTGTCCCGATATAGGTAACATCATTGGTTTCATCAATGATAAAATCACCATTCAAGTCAGCCAGTTTGATGTCCCCCGGTTTAAATGATTGGGTTTTAGCTTCATCCTTGAAATACTTGGCAGCTTCATCCGCTTCGTCTGTCTGCCAGATTCCGAGTCTTTTAAATGTATAAAATGAACTCAAGGGTCTGCCTATTAAAAGGGTTTCGGTTTCGCGTGTTGTCGCTCCGATGATGTCACGGCCATCGACCAGATCGGTGATCTTTTCCTTATTGGCGGCAAAAGTGAACCCGGTGGTCCATTTGAATTGCTCCTTTTTCACATTAACAGTATTGAGCATAATCTCAAAACCCTTGTTATTAGTAGCCCCTATGTTCTGATAAATTTGAAAGGGTGTATTGTTGCCACTGCCCATCGAGGTAGGAAGAGTGCGCGGTAACAGAATGTCTTTGGTAGTCGTATTATAAAAATCCACACTACCCGTCAGCCGGTTATCGAAGAAACCAAAGTCCAAGCCGATATTCGTCGCAGCGGAACGCTCCCAACCCAGATCCACATTCCCCAGAAAAGAATTGTAAACATAATAAGTATATCCCTGATCCTGGAAAGCCGCATTGGCCATTGCATAAAGGAAGGACTGAGTACCATACTCACTAATGCCGGAATTCCCCGTCATCCCCCAGCTTACCCGAAGTTTCAGCTCGTTGATTTTTTCATTGCCGGAAAACCAGTCCTCATCAATGATCCGCCAAGCAGCAGCTGCGCTCGGAAAGGCAGCCCATTTATGGCCTTCTGCCAGCCGGGAAGCGCCGTCCCAACGATTTGACAGGGTTAGCAGGTATTTACCTTTATAATTATAATTTAATCTGGCGGCATAGGAAAATGTCTGACTTTGGATATAACCTGACCGGATTACATAGGAAGTCTTATCATTGGCTGCTAGGTTATGCCATAGTTGACTGGGTATAAGCTGTCCAGAACCCTCACTGTAGGAACTTCGGAATTTAGATTGTGTCCAGGATGTAAGACCAGTAAAGGCAAAATTGTGCTCTCCCAGCGACTTGTTGTAATTAACGATATTATCCCAGGTAATGAATAATTTTTCACTGGATAAAATGGAGGCCAGTGCGTCATCAAAAAGTCCCGCACGGTCAATGGAATTGGCTCCCTGGAACTCGGAATTTCTCCTAAAACTAAAATTAGTACCCAAATTGGATCGGAGAGACAATCCTTCCAATGGTTTTAACTCAGCATATCCATTTGCCTGAATATTGGTCGTGAGCTGCTGATATTTTGCCGTATACTCACTGGCTTCGTCTGCCAGGGGGCTCACCTTTCCTGAAGTACCAATTGGCCACAGATTAACTTGTCCATCTGCTGTATAAGGCAATCCCAAGGGTTCATTAGTAGCAGCACGCCATAAAACATTCTCTGCGCGTTCGTATCCTGCATAATGTGTCAGATTGGCGGTAGCTCCAGTTTTAAACATTTTACTGAAATTATGATCTACCGCCGTTCTTAGGTTATACTTATTTAGTATATCATCTTTAAGAGACCCTTTCTCCCTGTAATATCCAGCTGACAGAAGGCCAGTGGTCTTCGCATTGCCGCCAGATACTGAAACCTGATGACTTTGTACCATACCATTATGTATTACTTCGTCTACCCAGTCCACCCATTGGTTATTCTGAATGGCGGTCCATTCCTGAGGAGTAAACAGGGTCTGATCATCATCTGGTGAAGACCACTGACCGGCGGTCTTAGCAGCCTCCCTTCGTAATGCTATATAGTCTTCCCCCGTTCTCATTTCAGGATACTGAAACCAGCCATTTACACCAACATAGGCATTGTAAGATATTCTTGGCTTCCCCGATTGCCCCCTTTTGGTGGTAATGATAATTACCCCATTGGCCCCCTGGGAGCCATAAATTGCAGTCGAAGAGGCATCTTTCATCACATCAATCGATTCTATTTCCTGAGGTGGAATATCAGAAATATTGCCTCCCTGAACTCCATCAATAATCACCAGAGGATTATTGGCGATCAGATTGCCGTACTCGTCTTCAGCGTCGGAAAGAGAGCGCTTTCCCCGAATATTCATTGTGAGACCAGAATTGGCCTTTCCTGAATTACGGACAATATCCAGACCCGGCACTTGTCCCTGTAAAGCTTCCATCGCATTCTGTGCAGGAGATCGCAGAATACCTTCTGCTTTTATCGAAGACACTGACCCAGTCAAATCACGTTTTTTAACGGTACCATAGCCAATCACTACTACTTCATCTAAATTTTGAGCGGAAGCCACGAGAACGATATCTACTACTGTCTGGTTCGACACCACAGTTTCCTGAGGTTCATAATCCACCGCAGAAAATACCAAAACATCTCCAGGATTGGCATTGATCGAAAACTGGCCTTCCGCATTGGTAACCGTACCGACCTGTGAACCTTTGACCGTCACTGAAATATTGGCCAGCGGTGCCCCATCGGCATTGCGGACAGTACCGGTAATGGTCTGCTGCATTAGAGCCGTATAGGCCTCATCCGGAGCAATTACCACCTTGGTTCCTTCTATAATTTTCCAAGTCAACTGCTGACCCATAAATACTTTTTCTAAAATCTCCTCTATTCGGGCATTTACGGCGGATATGTAAACCGGCTTATTGAGTTGCAATCTGTTATTGCTATAGTAAAATGAATAATCAGATTGCCTTTCAATCTGTTTGAAAAGGCCCAATAAAGTAGTTTCCTGTGCCGAAATGTTCAGCAGTGACTGTCCGAAATTGGTGGCCGAAACATGCAAGGCCACTAGTAACATTATAGCCATTAATTTCATAACAAGCAGAGTTTTCCGGAGGCGACGATGCCTCTTTGGAATTGTTTTTTGCATAACTTTGAGTGGTTTTAATTTCAAAATGGCTCAGAAGATTTCTTCTGATGCTGTTTACCGGGGAGAATGTTGGCGCATTCTCCTTTTTCTAATTAAGAATATTTCAATTTTACATACGCAATCATTTTAAGTATCCGCATTATCTGATGATCAGTTCGTGATCTTTTAATTGATAGTCGATGGGATTCGATAAATTGAGGATTTCCAGCAATCGTTCAAGATCCTCCTTTTTAAAATTACCTGTGTAGTGCTGCTGTTTGTATTTATCAGAGAGAAATCGTACCGATATACCAAAACTCCGTTCCAGTTCATGGGCGATTTCTTCCAGCGGTTTGTCGACAAATACCAGTTTGTCTTCCATCCATGCAGTTTCAGCTATTTCAGTTTGAAGCCTTGTAAATTTAGTAACGGAGACCCGGAAATCCGTGGCAGCAGAATCCACCTTTGCAGTTACCGGTATCACCGCAACTTTCTGCGAAGGTTCCAGCTCCAGCTTACTGGCCGGATGCCGGTTAACATACATTTCTATTTTCCCCTGCAATAAAGTGGCTTCCCAGGTCTCATCAGAATAATTCTTAATATTGAACCGGGTACCCAATACCTTTACGGTGGCCTTATCCGTATGTACAATAAAAGGCATTTTTGCATTATGGGCCACATCAAAGAAGGCTTCACCCGTCAGGGTCACATGGCGGGACCGGATATTGAAATCGTTGCCATATTCCAGATGACTGTCGGCATTCAGGTAGACGATGGTGCCATCCGGGAGTGTGAGTTTCGATTTGGAACTAACAGGCGTTTGCGCAAGATCCGCCGATGGCTGTTTATCTGCGGGCTCCTGATACCACCCGGGCCACAAGGCCACGAATAACAACAGGCCTGCCGCTGCTGTCAGCAGGATGCTGCGTATACGCCTGACAGGCCGATGTCCTGCTCCGCTGAGATCCAGCGGGCCGGCAGCATGTTCTTTATCTGCGTACATCATCCTGACATACTGGGCCGCATAAGCCTGGTCGGTAGCATCTTTTTCTACCTCACTGTTATGGATCGGATTATCCAACAGGTGATCATGGAACGTGCTGAAATCCGGGAACTGCTCCAAATAGGCATCCAATTCCCGCAGCTCTTCGGGCCTGGCCGATCCGGACAGCTTTCTTGCTATCAGGTCAAATATCCTGTTATGTAATTGCTTATCGCTCATTATGGCAGCTTCCTGTAGTATAAGACAGAAAAAACAAGCACTGCCGTGAAAAGGATCGGAAATTATTTTTCTGGCTGGCGATAATGATCCAGCGCCGTTTTGAGCTTTCTTAAAGCGAGACGCATATGGGTTTCGGTGGTATTGCGGGAAATTCCCATGACGGCAGTAACCTGTTCGTGCGTCAGTCCGTACTCCCGGATCAGCCGAAATACCAACCTGCATTTTTCAGGTAGTTGTTCGACAGCATGCTGCATATACCGGTGCATTTCTGAATAAATAAAGTCCGATTCCGGTGACCCGCACTGCTGCTGTTGTTGTTGTTCACACAGGCCATCTGTAAGCCGATCGTTCCGGAGCCGGCGGCTGTCGAGGTAGTTGAGGCAGGCATTCCGGGTCGCCTTAAATAAATAGAGCTTGAGGTCCTTGATAAGTGCCATCTGATCCCGTCTGATCCAGATTTTCAGCAGGACATCAGCCGCCATCTCTTCCGCCACTTCATGATCACCCAGGATATGAAATGAGAAACGCTTCAGCAGGGGATGAAAATAATAAAACAACTTTCGGTACGCCCTTTCATCTGCGTAAACTGCCAAATGGTGCTGCAGCAAGTCAATATGTTCCTGATCATTCAAATTCAATGAAGCATTTATCGTTAGTATTTTTCGCCTACTATTTTCGAATCCAGATCAAACAGGCGGCCTTTGGCAATTTCAGGTGTTGCATACTGCCTCCTTTAATTTTTTGGGCCTTCCCAATGATCGTACCCGTATTCAGATCAATATAAGAGAGGCTCAGATTGCCGGGTAAATGACTCAGATCCAGGTCCATGTCATTCTTTCCATACAAAATAAGACCGTTTTTATCTTCGATCGCAAAAGTCTTGTACTGATCCGTAGCATGCATTCGGGTTCCGGCAGCCAGCAGTTTCGGGTCTGTGGCTGGAGGCAGCACCGGAAGCGAACCACCTGCCATAAAGACCGCCCATCCGTACTGATCCGCATTTACTGCATTATACAGAACAGCTTTTTCCGGATAAGCATCCCGGTACTCCCTAACTGCACGATATACCTGCTCGAAGGAACTGGATTTGGGTTTGAGTAACCTAGCCCATTGGCGGGGAGCCAGATGTTTCCCGCCGGCAGGGGCATATACGGAACCATCGGCCTGATAATGCCAGTATTCAATGTTAATCACATCGATCAGGTTGGTATAGGCCGGATTTTTCAGTATCGCATCCTGTACATCCTTGGTCGTACTCAGGCCCACCCATTGCTTTTGCGCCTTAGCGTGTTGTTGCTTCCATTGGCCAATGGTTTGCAACCAGAATTCAACAAAAGGCAACGGTCCGGTATATTCTTCACTGATAAAATGTATGACGGAGCCACTGCCGCTGAAATTGTCCAGGCATCGTTCAATATATTGCCTGTGCAGATCATTTCGTGCAGCATTAGTTACATCATAGAACTGTCCATCGTAAAATATCCGCTTTTCCCCTGCATAATGTACCGGTTCGGTGAAACCCGTCTGATTGATATTGTTCGCCGTCCGCCAGGGAAAATCCGCATAATGGGCTCCGGCTTCTATAATATTGTGTTGAAAATAATGCTGGTAGATCAACACCAGACCCTCTTGATCCGCCAGATCCGCGAAATCCTGCATTCGTTTAAAATACCAGCTGTTATATCGGGTGAGATCATATTTACTTAATCCATCCCAGGCAGAATCGATACCACTTCGGGCAAAGGGCAATTCATAAAAGGGTGCCCATACATCACCGTCCATACGGCGGATTCGTTCATGATCATCGCGACGCCGTTCATACCAGAGTCCGTAATGCTGATTCAATGCTACAATATGATGGGCTTTCATGGAGTCAACAACACCAGTCAACTCATCAGTAAGACCGGGACCGACTCTTCCGGGAACAAACCGGGTGATGGCCATATTCTGGGCGGCTTTTCGGAGATCAGTTGCTTCGCTGCCTCCCGACCACCAGGGTACGCCCTTTACTTTTCCAGTCAGGAGTATATTACCTTTTGCCAACCGACCGCCTACCAGTTCCATAGGTACTTCCGGCGCGCGGCCCTCCTTTTTTTGTTGACTAAGGGCCGATGGAGCGATCGTTCTGGCACCTTGATGGGTAGTCGGTATGGGCTGTCTCAGCGCTGCCCCGACAATCCAGTCTTTCATGAGTGGTTTGGGGCGGAAGGCTTCCTGGTTCAATTGCGCGGCTGCTTCGACAGTCGGACTGCTGGAGGCCTCTCCGCCTATGCCCAGTACCGAAGCACGTTCACTGAAGTCCTGAGATAATCTTTGCGAAAGCTGGGCATAAAAGAAGCTTCTGGGACTGACATGGTTATTGGATTCTGCCCAGAACCCCCGACCGGCAAACTGGCTCCAGGAACCATAAGACCAGTTCTGGGCAGTAGGCGGTCGAGCACATTCTATCAGGGCTGCGGAACAGTTCCAGAAAAAACAGTTTGCACCTGTCCATCCGGCACCTTTTCCATCCTGGCCGCGATTGCCAACGCGGATGGCATTACCGTCCACTTCAACAATATCGAATAAAATGCCGGAGGCCCACATGCCTGTTGTTCCACTGAAACTATAAGGCCGAATGGAAACACATTGCACAAAAGCATTGGGACCGGCCGCACCGTATCCCGCACTGAAATCATGATATCCCTGTTCGGCATAACAGCGTTGAAACAGCGTTTGCTGTCCCCGTGTAAAAAAGGTATTGCGTCTTTCGCCACCAATCTCTGAGACAGGGGCGGTAGATATACAATCTTCAACGGTGACCCGACGGGCGGTTTCATTAATATGGACTGCCGAACCCGCAAAATGTTTGAAACTGACCTGGCGCACCCAGGCATCCATAACATCATCCATGGTAATGGCAATCCAGTTATGTTCTTCATCTTTGGGGTTCTGCTTATTATAATCTGAAGCCAGGCTGATATTTTCGATACCTACCTGTTGAATCCGGCCTGGCCAGTCATATTTATGCACGGTTCCACCTCCGTAACGCTGGTCCAGAGCGGTGGTTAACGGTGCATCTATTTCAATGGTATTACCGTTAACTCGAGTAATTATTCGATCAAAATGCAGGTCAATGTCGCCCGGCTTCCAACCCAGCGCAGAAATGCCGCCGCCAAAACTTTGAGTTCCCAACAGGTCAATCCATGCCTGTGTGGATGGGCGGGTAATGGTAATCGCATCTCCTGGCTTTAAACCGCTGGCAGATGCTACCCGGAATTGCATCGCATTGACCGGAACATATCCATCGGTAATCCTGATGCCTTGAGCATCCTCTTTTTTGTCTTTCCTGCCCTGTATCCTGATCAGGCCGTTTCGCTGAATCCCGGTGCCCAAAATCAATGTCTGGTCCTGCGCACCAAACCCCCTCAAAACAATGCCCGAAGCCCGGATCACCAGCGAACCGGACAGTTGATACACACCCCGGGATAACAAAACCGTCCCCCGAAACCCGTTGGCGTCAACCGGCAGGGCGGCCGCCTCATCCAGGGCATGCTGTAGGATAGCGGTTGCATCACCTTTGACAGGTGGCACCAGGATTTTTACCGGAACGTTCGGAATGGCTTGCTCCGAAGCTTTATAGCCGGCATAGGAATAATCCGGTATGCGGTCACCCGTCACTGTATCCGGATGATAAATCAGCCGCCCCTTTTGAATTTCTACAGGCAGTACCGGTTTGGGCGGTTTAGGCTTTTGCGCAGCCAACTGCTGAAATAACAAACTGCAGCAAATAACACATAACAGCCGCGCTGATAGCCTGGGAATTACACGGAAGATACGCAAAGAATATCCCCATTGTGGCCCGTTCCCATTGAGAAACCTATCTATATCTTGCGCTGTAGCTTTTCCTGTCATGCCGATCTTCTTAGTAGGTGGTCAGTCCCTTTTCCGGCCTTACCGAAGCCAGATCTACCAGACTGTTCAGATAATTTTCAATATTACTGTATCCGTTTTCCGACAAGGCCGCAGCGTCTTTTGCATTACGTGGATTCAACCCCTGTTTCCGTTCATATGCATCCGGCATCCCGTCATTATCGCGATCCTTATACGGACGGCCCTTATACGCCGGATACCCGCCAACCTGATCAGGATGGGTAATGATACCCAGTTTATAAGAGTCATCAGCCAGGCGCCGCTTTATAAACCGTCCTTTAAATGGCTGAGCCCCTGGCGCGTTATAAATTTTTCCGGTCCGGACCGTTTCCACAATCCTCTTATCAACGGCATCACGTACCGGCAGAATGGCACCTACATGGGCCAGTACATAGTCATAAGCTTTCCTGGTATCAATAATAGTTACCGGCGCCAGGTCCCTGGGCCGTTCAGTTCGCATTTTACCAAGCAATCCGGAAACGTCTTCCACTTCGGGTTGTACCCCACCGTCCCAGTTGTTCTCTGTGACTTTCGGATTGCCTTCAACAATATTGCCGGCGACATAGGCTTTTCCAAAAACCTCCTTATGCGCCTGATCTCTTCCGGATTCAGGCTTTAAGATACGATAACTTATGGGTTTTCCGGACGGTGTGACAGGTCCGGGTTTATAATAGTTATTAATAAAATTGTACTGGGAACGATGATCACCACCATCGGCGGAACGATTCCACCAGTTAAAGACGACATTATTGACGAAGTTAAAGTCTCCATACATGCCGACTGAAGGGTTGCGGCTGATGTTATTGGCCCAGAGATTACGGGCAAACAGGGAGTTCAGGCCACCGATGGTACTGCCGAATGCGTGATTATAAGTGTCCAGCGCCTCGGAAAATATGGAATTCTGAATGGTAACATTTACCGTTGGCAGTTTAAGCGCTTTGCCATCGCGGTCATATACGTGCCGGTACATACTCATATTCTCATCCAGCCCCCAGCTGGCCGACACATGATCAATAATAATATTGCCGACACCATTGCCCCCCAATGCATCATCCCGACGGGTAACTTCCGTAGCCCCCCGCCTGAACCGCATAAAACGAATTATAACATCATGTGTGTCGATCAGCACGGATTCACCTGCAATACATACGCCGTCGCCGGGCGCGCTTTGTCCCGCAATGGTAATATAAGGGGCACGAATGCTGACGGGGGATTGCAGCCTTATGATACCGGCCACATTAAAAACCACGACGCGGGCACCCCCCTGCTCACAGGCCCAGCGAAAACTGCCCGGCCCCGAATCCTTCAGATTGGTCACCACCAGTACTTTACCGCCGCGTCCGCCAAAACTGAACTTACCGCCACCTTCCGCGCCCGGAAAAGCCGGAATGGTGGCCTGAGGCAGATCGGATGGCGCTGCTGCCCAGGGAATATAAGGCTTGCCCTGGGCTTCTTCGGCTTTAACAATTTTCAGGGCTGCCTGCCACCTTGCTTCTGAAGCCTTCTTCAATGGCCGCGCAGCCGCTGCCGCAGAATCTTCTACTGATGGAGGAATTACGGGATATTGCGCCTGGCTCGGCCGGCTTATTAATAGTAATCCTGTCAAAAAACATAAATAATAACGCATGCTATTCAATATTTAGAAATAGTGAAATCCACCCAGTGGGTCGGACAATTAAATCAAGGGCGCCAATGGCGCCCAGATATGATTATTTTTTTGCAGTAGCCGGCACCACATTCCCGAGCGGTACCAGGCTGTTCAGATATGTTTCGATATTCGTGTATCCGGTACCTGATTTTGCCAAGTTCGCTGCATCCGTACTGTTTTGGGGATCCAGACCCTGTTTTGTTTCATAATCATCCGGCATGCCGTCCTGGTCGCTGTCTTTATAAGCCGTTCCTTTATATTCGGGATAACCACCTGCCTGACAGGGGTCCGTAATGATACCAATTTTATAAGAATCTATGGGCAGTCTTCTGTGCTCAAACTGACGCTTCGGTAATGGGCAGGCCAGTTTGTTCTCAATCTTACCGGTTGTAACTTGTTTTACGATCCGGCTGTCCACGGCATCCCGGCGGGGTAAAGTAGCTCCGGCATTGCCCAGCACATAATCCCTGGCCGCCGTTGCGTTCAGTACGGTAAGTGGGGGCATTATCAGTGGTTTATCCTGTCTCATGTATCCCTCATGTTTGCCCACGCCTTCTTCGTCTTCCAACTGCACGCCGCCAGCCCAGTTATCGGCTGTCACTTTGGGATAGCCTTCCATTACGTTCCCGTTTACATAGGCCCTTCCGTATACATGGTAGGGTAATTTGCTCCGTCCACTCTCGGGTTTTAATATCCTATGGCCCACCGGTGCATCCTTGGGAGTCGCCGGACCGGGCTTAAAATAGTTATTAATGATATTAAACTGTGCGCGGTAGTCGCCGCCATCTATGGAACGGTGTACCCAGTTAAATACCACATTATTGACAAAATTAAAAATGCCATTCCATCCCACTGATGGATTCCTGCCGGTATTGTTCGCCCAGAGATTACGCATAAAACTGCAGTTTTCTCCACCCAGTGTACTGCCAAAAGCATGGTTCCAGGTATCCAGGGATTCCGAGAAAATAGAGTTCTGAATGGTAATATTGACCGTCCCGAACTTATCTTCCTTTTTGCCCGTACTGTCATTATACATATGCCGGTACATACTCATGTTCTCATCTAATCCCCAGGACGCACTTACATGGTCGATCATGATATTGCCCACAGGATTGCCGCCAATGGCATCATCCCTTCTTCCCACCCAGGTTTCACCACGACGAAAACGCATGAAGCGGACGACCACATCATGGGTATTCAGCCATACGGATTCACCGGCAATACATACGCCATCGCCCGGCGCTGACTGACCGTAGATCGAAATATAAGGAGCACGGATGATCAATGGTGATTTCAAATGGATAATACCCGCTACATTGAATACAACCACCCGGGCACCGCCTTGTTCGCAGGCCCAGCGAAAACTACCGGGACCATCATCATTGAGGTTCGTCACTACATAGACTTTACCACCGCGACCACCGCGGGTAAACTTTCCGCCACCTTCAGCACCCGGAAAAGCCGGGATCTCTGCATGGGGCAGTTCATCATAACGCGATGCCCAGGGGATATAGGGCCGGCCCTGGGTCGCCTGTTCTTCAATTATGGGATAAGCCAGCTTCCACATTGAATCCGAATGCCGGGTGGCAGCCTCCATCAATGCCTGGGCCTTCTGCTGATCCTCCTTAGGAATTTTTGGATACTGAGCCAGTGCCATTGAACAAAAACCAATACTTAAAACCGCGAAAATCATCTTTTTCTGCATCTTCATTTATTGCTGTTTATTTAAAAATTCAGTAATTGTATTGGTTTGTAGTTATGTAGTTATTATAAATTTATTGTTGATAATCAAATGTACCAGGAGCACCAGAATAATCCAGCCACCCCTTGGTCTGCTCCAACCAGGGATTGTTAGAGAGCACCGACGATTTCAGACCGGACAGATAGTAGTTCTGTCTGAATAAAATGTAAGTAGGTTCGCCTGACGCATCCTTATCTACCGGACTATCCGTATTTACGATGATGAGGTTCTCATCAAAAAATGTTTTAAGATTTTCCAGCTGCGCTTCAAAATCGCCGGCATCCGGATCAACGGCAATCGTTCCTCTTGCTGCCAATAACGGATCGTTGCTATCGGCTGCTTCTGTATTAAACTGCCATAATCTGCCAGTCCTGGCTTTTCCATTAAGGGGTTCAATACCTAATTTCAAACAGGTATTATTACCTGCTGCAGCATCATCATTATACAGCATCCAACGCTGCATATCCCAGAAACGTTTGCCTTCATAAGCCAGTTCTACGCGACGCTCATATAAACAGGCTTCAATTGCTGCATATTTTGAAGCCGGACTGCCGATACCATAGTTATTATCGGCAGGGATACCTACTCTTTGTCTGATTTTACCTAAGTAGGTAACAGCGTTTCCTAAATCACCTTTAGCGGCATAGCATTCAGCAATATTCAGGAGCAGTTCCGCATACCGGTATTCCATAATATCCGTCCCAGAATAAGCAAGACCATCAACGGTGCTGGAGCCCGGAGGGTTGGTCATTTTACGCACAACGGCGGGACTGTTGACCTGATTCCCGTCACTGTACGCTTTTTTGGTTCCACTATGAAGCCATCTGTAGAGCCAAACCACATCGGGCTCTGAAGCTTCTTTTAAAGGCCATTTCATCCCCGAGAATGCAAAAGTCCGGTAAAAGCGGGGATCCCGGTTCATAAAGAAATGCGTGGAATCATATCCATTGGCCATTGTGGGGCGTGAGCCATCTGCCAGCGGAAACAGATCAATCATTTCCTTCGGTGCGGAAATCCCCCCGGATCCAGTCTGATTGGATACTCGTATACTACGCTCCCAGCCATTACTAATGATCCCGGAAGAGGCCACATCTTTGGACAACAGCTGGACCATTATCGCTTCCTTAATGAAGGCATTATCGTTCTTATACCACATTTCCGCCCAATCCTTGGCACTGGATCCATACAAGCCATAGCCGGCAGAGCTCAATGCCGCTTCGGCAGCCAAACCGGCATCCAAAGCCTTTTGCCAACGCTCGTTACCCGGATTGTCCCAGTCTTTATTAAACAAAGGACTTGCATAGGCTAATAACACCCTGCTTTTCATTGCCAGGGCAGCGCCGCTGGTAAATCTTCCATAATCACTACTACCCCAGGTGGGCGGTAATAACTCAGCCGCTTGATCAAAATCTGCTATAATCTGGGCAACCACTTCTGAACTTGTCGCACGTGTATGCTGGATACTCGGATCCTCCGCACTGGCGACTTCTGTAGCAGTTACAATCGGAACACCTCCATAGACACGTAATAAATCAAAATATTGTAAAGCCCTTAAAAAATACATCTGCCCTTTGGCATGATTTTTAAATTCTTCGGAAAGCGACTGCCCCTTTTCTTCAATTTTTTCCAGTAAAAAAGTCGCTGTTCTGATACGTGTATAGGGTTCATTCTTTGAATTAGAAGCTAAGGTGTTGCCATAATAGCCATCCGACTGTTCCGCAGTTTCCAAGGTTTTCTGTGCGTTTATATAATCGGTGATGGAACCACCCATCTCTTCGGTAGACCTGGCTCTGGTATCATTATAGGTTCCCACAAGAGAAACGATTGGCGACCGGTAAGCCGAGAAAAAGTCATAGTATAGCCGATCGATATACCAGCCGGTCAGGGTTTCGTTTTCAAATATGCTCTCATCATATTTATCAACGCTTTTCATATCTTCTAAAAAGTCCTGTTTGCAGGAGGTTGCTAAAAAAGCAGCCATCAGAAGGAAGCAAAATATTTTAATTTGTTTCATCAGTGTATATTTTCTGAGTTGTGGTTAAAAAGAAGCATTAATACCTACCGACCAGGTACGTAAAGTCGGATAGCCCACCTGGGGATCGTCATACATATTCCGATATTTATCGGGATACGGATTATGGAAATCCCAAAGGTTGAATCCTGCCAGGCTAATTTTCAATGCATCCATTCTGACTTTTGACGCAATCGATTTGGGAACAGAATAACCAATTACCAGACTCCGTACAAAGCTCCGGAATGCGGATATCTGCCAAAAATCAGAAGTCATACGATTCTGGTCTGCAAAGGCCAGATTGGGCCACATCCCATTGACATTATCTTCAGCGCTGTACATATTATTCAGATAGGAAGCATGCGCCCAGAAAAGCTGTGTAGATCCCGTGCCCTGGTTGATGTAGTCGATTCGATTAAATTTACCCCAGGAAGTGGCGATCTGTGTATTAAGCGTAAATCCTTTCCAGTTCAGGCCGATATTTGTCGACAGGCCGAAGGACCTCCTTTTACCTAAGGGAGCCAGATCCTGACCATCGTCCATTATCTGACCATTGGGGCCGGTCAGGGTTTCATTTTCAGCATCCAGCTGTCCGCCTAAGTCCTGATAAGCCAGCATACCTTTTTTGATACCTGATTTTTCGGTGATATCCAGATAAGAAGGCTCCAGCCCGGCCGCAGTCGCTCTTTGGGTCAGATAATCCCAATAAGCATCAATATCCGCATCGGTGCGCAAAAGTCCGTCACCGGCTTCATTACCTCGCCATACCAGAAAACCGTATTCCGGCCGGTTGGTAGAATATCCCACCTGGTTTTCAGCTTCTGATGGATAATTAAAGGGTACCGGTGTCCACTTCGTAATTTTATTATCGCCGGTACCGAAGTTCACGCCAATACTATATCCAAATTCACCAGCACGGTCCCTCCAGGTAGCACTAAACTCTGACCCCCAGGCTTTCACGGCACCATAATTCTGTTCGGCGAAAGCACCTCCAACGGAAATCGGCACCCCGACCTGATTGGCAAGCGGCATTAACATTCTTGTATTGTGATCCCAGTATTTATCGATACTGATCGATAAGCGATCGTTGAGGACGGTAAAGTCAAGTCCAATATTCTTTTTGATCGTCTGGTCCCAGGTGATATTCGGATTGGGTGTGGCATCCGGACTTAAGCCACTAACCAAATGTCCTGCATTATTGACGCCGAAGCCAAGTCCTTTATCAGCAGCATAACCATAAGTCTGCATCCAACGCCATGCTTTCACATTATCCTTACCGGTTTTTCCAAGTGAACCCCGGATTTTTAGAAAATCTACCCATTGTACATTATCCCGGAACCAGTCTTCCTTTGAAATAATCCAACCCGCAGAAACACCCGGGAAGAATCCCCAGTAATTAGCCGGCGCAAATTTGGTAGAAGCGTCAGAACGGAATACAAACTGCATCAGGTATTTTCCATCATAATCATAGTTCAACCTTCCCAGATAGGATAAAGTACCGCCTTCCGTCTTCCAAACATATGTATTGGAGGGGTTTAAAGTACCAGCTGAAGGCGAAGATCCGTTATATGCGCCCATGATGGGGTTATCGTAAATGACAAACTTCTTCTGCCAGTTTTGCGTACCCTTTTCCACAGAAGCCATCGCCGACACATTATGTCTGCCAAATCTGTTATCGTAATTCACGAAAAAGTTGGACTGCTCCACTTTGCCGATTTCATCAATATAACGGACCGTAGAGCGGTTGTCGTTATTTTCGACACGCCATTCCGTCGCATCGGAGTACAAATGTGTTCCCTCTTCATGGTTGTTTTGGGAAGCCGCCAGTCGAATACCCAACATCGCCTGTTCATTATTACTAGTCGCATAATTCAGGCCATAGGATACTTTAAAGGCCAGGCCTTTTACAAAGGGCACACTGTATTGCAAAGAGAAATTGGTATTAAATCCCTGATTCTCATTTCGGGTAAAAGAGCCGTTATTCAATAAAGCAAAATAGTTCCAGCCTTTGATATTATTCTGTCCCCTCGGGCTGCCCTGTGACCTGTGCGGGCCTAAGGCGGGAGAAATATATTCTGTCACGCCATCGACTTCATATTGCCAGGGAATATATTTCGGCATATGGTTCAATACGGCATAATCTGTTTGCTCGGAATTATTACCAAAAGCACCGTCATTTACACTGATTTTGGTAAACGACTTTTCAACCTGAGAATTATTTGCAGAAACAGAAGCCGATAACTTAAGGTTATTCACCACTTTCACATCAACACCGGATCTGAAAGACCATTTATCATAATCCTGACTGCCCAGGTTGGGACGCTGCGTATAGTAGCCGGCCCCCGCAAAATAGGTCGCTCTTTCAGAACCGCCACTTACATTGAGCGAATGCTGCATGGCTCCACCGGCCTGCCAGGCTTCTTTTAACCAGTCATAGTTTAAAGACTTCATCGCTTCCAGCTCATTGGCATCGAATAATGAAGATTCATCATTCCCCTTCGCCCGGAAAAAGCGGTTGGCGAAAATACCATACTCATAAGCACTCATGGTTTTACCAAAACTTACGGCATCGTTAAACTCGAATTTTCCGGAATAGGAAATTTTCGGGGCACCAATCCGTCCTTTCTTGGTTTTTATAATAATAGCACCCTGGCTGGCCCTGGCACCATATATGGATGCGGCGGCATCCCTTAGTACCGTAATGCTTTCCACTTCCGTCGGGTCCAGTACATTAAACTGATTCATCGTCGGCAGGCCCGTTTCCGGATCAATCTGGATGATATCATCGATAATAATCAGCGGCAAGGGACTGCTGCCGTCCTTACTATAACCAAACTGCTGACGGATATCCAGCGTGGCATTATCACCGGGTCTCTGGCTACCGCCGGTAACGTTTAAACCCGGAATCTGGCCAACCAAGGCTTGCGCAATACTACTTACAGGTAACTCCGCCACCCTATCCATGTTCGCAGTTGCGACCGAACCGGTAATATCACTTCTTCTTTGGGTACCATAACCTACGACTACCACTTCATCCAGATCCAGTGCCATCTTGATCATACGGATATTTACATCGCCTGATTCAGGAACGACAATAGTTCCGAACTCATAACCTACATGCGAATATTCCAGTGTGGCTCCTGAAGTCGGTATGTTCATGGTAAATTTACCTTCCATGTTGGAAACGGCTGATTGCAGGCCGGCCTTTACCTTGATGGTCACACCCGATATCGGCGTATTGGTAGAATCATCTACAACAGTACCATGAATGGTTCTTGTTTGTGCCAGCAGTCCTGTATGACAGCAAACAAACAACATAAACAGGCACGTAAATCTAAAAATGTGCTTAAAGTACATATGGCATTTGAGTTTTAAATTGATGTGTTCTGGTTGTATAAACTATTATTGTTTTGAAGCTTTAATCCGCGCATTCCATGCCTCCCGCTCTTTTTTCAAGTCGTAGCCCCGGGCAGACAGATAATTATTAATCCGACCCTTGTATTTACCGAACCAGGCATGCTTGGCATCACTGGAACCGGCGGTCAAAGCAAGATATCTTGCTTCCAGCAGGGCATCGTAGATGTATTTTTTTTCCTCTTCCTTGAGTGTGGGAATCATTTCAAGATGGGCCTGATAGGTTTTGGGCAAAACATAATAAGTCATGCCGTTGGCAACAGTCTCTATCTGAGCATTTGTCAACTCCTTTCCTAATGATTTCAGGTAACGGGTATTCAGCAGTTTACGGTCAGCAAGATCCTGTTTATTAATTTTTTCCGTAGCCCTTTCCAGCTTTTCCCTGGAACCGGAAGCTGTTTTTGCTTGTGCCAGCGCCTGTTCCTTTTTCTCATCCAATCGCTTAATTGCCACATATTCATCGGCAATCAGGTCCCTTACACGGTTTAGTTTTAGCGTATCCTCAAACTTTATTGGTTCCAGTATTTTCTGGGCGCGTTGCTGTACGACATTCCAATATTCCTGATCGGTTTTTTGTTGTGCATAGACCACACTCAGACTACAAATAGCTACAAAAAACAATAAAAATTTCCTTGATATTCCCGGCATGTAATAAATCGTTATTTGAGGTATAAAATTAGACCCATAACGATCTGGTAACAATGCAAGGTTTACCTGAGCAGATGTAATATTTTACTATTCCATGCAAACGTTTGCAGAAATCTGCTCCAGTATTTAATAGAAAATTATTTGATTATCAGATTTTTACTTCTGGAATTAGGTTTTATATTGTCAATTGATTATTACAAAAATGAGGATGCATTACCGCTTCGGATATGTAGAAATCGGACCTGCGTTTCTTCAGGGTGTGATCGCCTCGTCCTGAATTCTCCAGACCATCTGGAAATAAGTGTCCAGTTTATAATCACTGTTTTGTGCCTGGATGAATAATACACCATATTTTCCCTCAGGGGTTTTAAAATAAATAAACTGGTTGGAAGCCAGCGGTGTAGGAACCATGGTCAGTTCAATCGGTTTCTTGGTGGCTTCCTTCTCAATTTTAGCGCTCGTGGTAAACTTTTTCTTAAAGTCATTGGCATTCCCTTTGTTCGCATCAGAAAACAGTGTTCCCCTCCTGGTCCAGCTTCCAATGTCATAATGGGTAAAAGGGAGTGGATCGGCACTTAAGGAATACAAATAATAATTCCGTTTCACAGAATAATTATCATCGGACCAGGTCGTGTCCCAGCGTTGAAAAATGCCAAAATCAATATCTTTCGCATTTGCACTTCCTGTTTTGTAGCTGTACAATGCACCATCGGACAAGGAAACATAGCAGGGCAGTTCCCCGGTAGCTGAATCCGGGCTAAAGACTTTTCGGTTCGTAAAATATTTTATATCTGAAAGCACATTAATGGTAATTCTCTTATACCCGTCTCCCAAATACACACCATTGACATCATAGGCCCAGATCCGGTAGGACGTGGTGGAGCCGGCACCCAGGTCCTGACCGTAAAAAACGAACGACCCTGTATAACTTCTCCGGTCCATGCCTTCCGTAATAGGTATCCTTACCTGCGGAAGCCCGCCGCCCGTTTTATATAAAGCCACCTGATACATATCCTGGTCCGGCGATTCAATGGTATACTCCACCAGTGCTGAATCATTGGTACCAATGGTAATCAGGCCATCTTCACCCACCGAATAAGGTTGGGTTCCATGAAGATCAAGTTTCACATTGAACATGTTAAAAATATTCGGAACGTCCGGCACGTTGGCGGGTAGTCGTTTGGGCGCTCCCAGGTCCCCTTTTTTGCAACTATTTCCCAAAAAAAGCAGGGCAGAAAGAGAAAATAACAATATATATGTAGGTTTCATTGATTGATGTTTTAAGTCCTGAAAAATGGTAAATTAAAGTGGATCGAAAGTTCCTCCTTCCCAACCTATGGTTTGCTCCAGTAAAGGAGATGAATTGATAAACTGATTACTCAGCGGGAAAAAATAATATTCTTCCGGCATGGCAAATCCTCCGTTATTATTGGGCGGATTATAGATATAAGGATACTGAAAGTATTGCTGAATGGATGACTTATTGTATATATCGAGGGTATCCCTTCGCAGTAAGGTTTCATCCAGACCCAAACTATTCGGCCCAATCGGCAGTTCCAGGGAGTCCCGCAGTCCCAGAGGCGACGGGAGGAACTGCATCTGCAACATCTGACCCAGGGTACCTTCCAGTTGATGCATGCGCCTGGTCCTTCTCAGATCGTCATTTCTTTTCCCTTCAAAAGCAAACTCCACCATTCTTTCATTCATAATCAATTCCCTCATTTCATCCTTGGTAAGCGCCAATGCCAGGCCGTAATCATAGTCTCCCTCTACTATTCCTGCGCGCTGTCTTATTTGTCTGACCATATCTTTGGCGATACCCATATCACCTACTTCATTTGCGGCCTCGGCATAATCCAGCATCAGCTCAGCGAGCCGGATCTCAATCCAGTCCATGCCGCTTCCTCCTACATCATTGGCCGTTCCTACGCTGGTTCTGGCCAGGCTGGGCGTCGCAAATTTTCGTACATAAAACGGTTTTGAGGATTCATTCTGGCCATCGACCCGGGCGCCGGCATAGGTCCATTGCTTCCTGTTGTTCTTACCACTAAGCGGCCACGTACAGCCATTAAAAGCAATGGTCGCATCGAATCTCGGATCCCTGTTGGCCCAGAACAATACATCATCATAGGGATAGGCTGCGCTGGCGTCTTCAATGGGTCGGCCATCCTTCATCAAATAGGCTTTAATCATCTGCTCACTGGGGTTGTAGACATCACTCGGAGAACCGCCTTCGGAACCCGGACGTGAGCGGGACTCTACGCCGTGGTATTTTTTCGGCTGGGTAGAAGAATAAGAACGAACCAGGATGGCTTCTGTATTACCCTTTCCCTCTACCAGAAATAGGGTGGCATAACTGGGCATCAGGCTATAGCCGGCCGCGATGGCCATGGTGTAAGCTTCCTGAGCGGCTTTGTATGCCTGCTGCCATCTCTCGGGATCATAGGGATGTACGCCATCATCCTGTGGATTAAAAAGCGGACTGGCCCACCACAGTAAAGCTTTCGCTTTCAGCGCCGCCGCCGCCGTTTGGCTGATTTTTCCGCGATCCGTCTGATCATTGCCATTGGCACGAATACTCCAGGCAGCATTCTTCAGGTTCACTATCGCTGAATCATAATCGCTGACGATCTGCTCGAACATGGTTTTGGCCTTTTCCCGGCCACTCAGCTGCAGGTTACCCGGACTTTGGGGTGCTGTCACCAGCGGCATGCCCCCATAGATCTTGGTGAGCCCCATATAAGCCATCCCCCGAAGGGCATAAAATTGACCCAGGAGCTGATTGCGGATCTCAGGGTCGATTCCCGTACTGGAAGGCAGGTTCTTGATGGCCAGATTGCATTTGGCAAGATCAAAATAACGGTTCTCCCCATAATTATTTCCTGCATACTTATTGGCCACGTACCTGCAATCATTAGATGCCAGGAATCCATTAAAATTAAAATACTTTTTACCCCAGTTGTCGTTGGCCGAATAATAGTTTTCATCACTCACCAGATGCATACCAAAATTATTGCCGGTATACTCGTATACGAAATTGGGTATTATATATTGATACGTATCGTTCAATAAATACTGCACCGCCGACTCTTCTTCCCAGATACCCGCATCTACGGCCAGCGGATCCCGGATGATTACCAGGTCCTCAATTTTTTTACAGGAAGAAATAAAATACAAAGCGGCAAGCAACAACAGCAAATAACGCTTATTAAATATCAGACTATTCATATCCTTTTTTTTATAGTAATAATGTCGTATTAATTAAAAGCTCAGGTTTAAACCAACAGAAATGGTCCGCAAAGTGGGATAATCGTATATATAGGAGGATTCCGGGTCCTTATATTTCAGCGGATTTTTAATCACCCAAAGATTATTGGCGGTCGCCAGTACCCTGATATTACTCAGGCCGATTCTTCTGGCGAATTGTTTGGGCGCGGCATAGCTCAGGGTCATATTATTCACCCGTATGGTAGTACCATCAACTGCCCAGAAATCAGATTCTATATCTATCGACGGGTCATCGATCCTTGGAAATTTGGCATCAGGGTTCTCTTCCGTCCAGGTATCAAGCCAGAAAGCCGGTACATTCTTGGTTGGGGTGGGAATGCTCCTGCGGGTCTTACTGTCATAAAACTTCTTGCCACCGAAATCAGCGCCGATATTTACCCGCCAGTCCAGGGACTTATACGTCAACCCCAGCTGGATACCGGTGGACAATGCCGCATCGGTCCCTTTTTCAAACAGTATGGTCCGGTCCCGATCGGTGATCTTGCCGTCACCATCATAATCTTCATAATACAGCCAACCGGGTTGCGGCACTTCATCAAATGTTGTATATCCCGGATGAGCGGCCATAAAAGCGTCAACTTCTTCCTGGGTACGGAACATCCCCAGTACCTTTAGCCCATAATTGCTTCCGTTATACACCCGCGGATCTGTACCGAATCCTGCCTGCCATTCGTCCGAAGCTTCTTCCCATAACAGAAAGCGATTATAGAATTGCTGCGCCAGCATCGAGTTGCCAAATCCAAAATTCATACTGGCCTTGAATTTCAGGTCCTTAGCCAAGAGGGAGTTGAATCCAATGGAATACTCGGTGCCCCAACGATAATTGGTGCGGTAGTTTACTACGGGAGCCGCAAATCCGGCGTACATCGGGAAATTCTGATCATTGCCCTTATCAAATACGTCGTAATTCTTTGTCTGGAAAGCTTCAAATCCAATATTGAGTTTGTTGTTCAATAAACTCAGATCGATCCCAAAATTGAAAGTGCGGTTTTTCTCCCAGGCAATATCGGGATTGGGGTATACATCCGGTCTCAATCCGGGCACATAGTTTTCGCCGAACAGATAAGAACCGATGCTGACCTTGTATCGTTCCTGCCAGTACCGGGCGCCTACCCGGTCATCACCCGTCAATCCGAAATTGGCACGCAGTTTCAGATAGTCAACAAAGGCCACATTGTCCTTAAAGAAAGGCTCCTGACTGACCACCCAACCGGCGCCGAGTCGTGGGAAAAAACCCCAGATATTCTCGACAGCAAAATTCGAGGAAGCATCCAGTCTTGCGGTCCCTTCCAGGGTATATTTATTGGCATAGGTATAGTTAAAGTTCCCGAAGTAAGACCTTTTTCCACTTTGGGAAGCAGAAGGATTATTGACGCTGGGCGTAGGATTAAAAGCCCAGTAATAAGGATTATCGGGGATTTGCTGACCGGAATAATAATAACCCATTCCGGAACCTTTTCCTTCACTCTGCTCCCCTCCAACCATGATACTGAAATCATGATCTGCAATACTGCGGGCATATTGCAGGGTGAAAAACACCCGGTAATTACTGCTCTCATCCTTTGATTGTGACAATCGGGCATTGTCCCCGCCATTAACGATTATCGGATCTCCCGTTATTGAATCCCGGTATAACAAACCATTACTGCCCGCCCTGGCAAAATTATAGATCGTGAATTCCGGCCGGTATTCCTCCGACTTATTAAATGACGCCGAGGTCGAGGCCTGGACCCGGGCCGTCAGGCCCTTAAGCATGCCGGATTCAGGCGCATAAGTCAGGCTGGCATTCAGGCCATAAGCCTTTGACCGCCGGTCATTATACATGCCTGATTCAATTTGTGCCAGTGGATTGAACTCGCGCTTTGCACCGCCGGTATAATTGACGAAATTGTCACCGAACCGGATGGGCGTCCACCGGGGTACCTGAATAAGGTTCTCCAGAAAAGCCTGGTCATTTTCACTCCACCCATTTTTACTGTAGCGGACATTATTATCAATATTGAAATTCACTTCAGTTCGCAAACCGCTGATCAGTTTCGCCGAAATGCCACCCCGAAACGTATATTTATCCGCCTTCTGTCCCGCATAGTTCGCATTCTGATTCTGATAGCCGGCGCCTACGAAAAAAGTTACTTTCTCAGAGCCTCCTGATAGATTCATACTATGACGTTGCATCAGGGCCGGCTGCCAAATTTCATCAAACCAGCTTTTGTAGTTCACCGTTTTTAACATTTCGAGATCATCCTCAGAAAAATGCTTATCCAGAGAGGTATTATTCAACCGATACACTTCATTCAGCATCAGTGCATGATCATAAGCCGATAACATTTCGGGCTTTCTGACCGCATCAGTAATACCCATATAACCGCTATAACTTAATTTAGGTGTACCGATCCTGCCCTTTTTGGTGGTAATCAATATGACACCCTTGGCACCAGATGCTCCATATATGGCGGCGGAAGCATCTTTCAGAATTGAAATATCCTCAATCATAGAAGGATCCAGATTATCGAAGGTCGATTTGCTGACAATCATATTGTCAATTACGTACAGCGGTTCTGCAGAGGCGCCCCCCACTCCTTCCGACGAAGAAGCACCGCGGACATTTAATGTTATGGAAGCGCCGGGACGACCGGAAGTCTGGCTTACGCCTAAACCTGCCACCCGACCCCGGAGGGCAGCGGCAATATTAGGCACCGGAAGATCGACAATATCCTCTGCTTTCACGGTAGCCACTGCCCCGGTCAGCCTGGATCTTTTCTGGGTGCCGTAACCTACCACAACGATCTCCTCCATCCTGGAATCCGTTTTATGCATGGCGATATAGACCGGCTCGGCATTGATGACAGCTATTTCCCCGGACTCATAACCGATATGGGAATATTCCAAAGTGGCTCCGGAACTGGGAACATTGAGCTGGAATTTACCAGTAGGATCTGAAACGGCGGTCTGGGGGCCGCCTTTTACCCGGATGGTGACACCCGCAATAGGATTTGCAGTAGAATCGTCTACCACGGTACCGGTGATTGTCCTTGTCTGCCCGTTCGCATCTAGTTGGCAGAAAAAAATTGACAGGTAGACACAAATAAAATAAACAATGTGTTTGAAATACATATGGCGTATTGGTTTAAAAATGAAAACAAGCCTTTAAAAGAAAGGGAAGCAGTGCCGGCGAACCGGGATTTCATTATTTGTCATAAAAACAATTATGAAACCGGCGCATGAAAAACCCAAGGGAATATCCTGACAGCGCAACCGTTCTTCGCAGACAAATCTAATCGCGGACAGAAAAAAGGGGGTTCAAAATCTGTTACATTACGTTCAAATTTTGACACAATTTTGCATGTGATTGATTGTCACACAATTAAAAACAAAAGTCTGTGAGAAAAGCGCCGGTAGCGGCATTTTGCAGACAGCCGGTAGCAGTTAAACGGATTCATTCCGGCTGGTCTTCAGGTAATCTGTGGGGGAAAGTCCAAACTTTTCTTTAAAACAGGTGCTGAAGTATTTGGGATTATTAAATCCGCATTCGTAGGCGACTTCCGAAACATTCATGGTGCCGGCTTCGAGTAGCAATCGGGCCTTTTTCAATCGCCTGTCCCGGACAAACTCTACAGGCGTCATGCCGCTCAGGCTTTTAAATTTTTTATAGAAAGCGGTCCTGCTCATATGCATCGAACCTGCAATAGATTCAATATTAAAATCCGGGTCAGTCATTTTGTCTTCGACAAAGGCGATAACCTCCTTCAGGAAAGTTTCATCTTTGGCTGTTATTATGGGCGCCGCCCTGACAGTGGTCTGCGTATTATCTGTCGGGAAATGCGGCTCAACTGAAGCCTCATCTTTCTGCAGGTGCCGGAACAGCCGGGATCGCTGTTCCAGCAAGCCGGTTACCGCAACCATCAGCAGCTCGGTGTTAAAGGGTTTGGTGATATACAGATCAGCTCCGTAGCGCAGCCCCTCAATCTGACTTTCTACAGACGCTTTTGCCGTTAAAAGCACTACAGGTATATGACTGGTTTCAACGTCATGCCTGAGCTGGTTCAGCATCTCAATACCATTCATTTCAGGCATGATAACATCGCTGATGATCAAATCGGGCAACCGTTCTCTCGCCAACTGGTAGCCTTCACGGCCATTGGTGGCCGTACTGACTCTGTAATATTCAGACAATTGACGGGTCAGGAAAAATCGCAGTTCCTGATTGTCCTCCACCAGCATCACCCGGGGCAAATCATCCCGCTGCCCTGCCGGAGATACATACAGGCTGCTGTCCGATCCCTGGAATAACCCGGATCTGTCCGGAACGACCGAAACTGTACCGACCGTCAGTTGTGTTTCGAGTGGCAGGACCATGGCAACCGTCAGTCCGCCCCATTCATTAATACGGGCATGGAGGCTGCCTCCATGAAGCTCAATCAGCTCTCTTGACAGACAGAGACCCACGCCTGTGCCTTTCAGCTGCCGACTGTCTAGCGTAGGTTTGCTATGAAAAAGTTCAAAAATCTGTTCCAGTTCCTCCGGGGCTACCCCTGGTCCCTGATCTGCTACTTCGAGGTGAAGTGTCCCGGAGGCTTCCCGACGATAAATACGGAGGTGAACCGCTTTTCCTGCAGGTGTAAACTTGAATGCATTGGCCAACAGGTTATAAATTACGGTGGTCATTCTTTCGGCATCTACATCGATATACTGTACCGGGTAATCAGCGTCTATACAAAACTGGATTTGCTTTTCGTGTAAAAGTGATTTAAAATGCGCTGCCGTGTTACGTGACAATTGGACCAGGTCGGTTGTCGAGTGGTACAGTTGAAGTTTTCGGGACTGAATTTTTCTAAAATCCAGCAGCTGATTGACAAACTGTACCATTCTGCCGGCATTTTTCGACACCACTTCCAGATCCCGTCTGCCGGTAGCTGATAAGGTTTCCTTTTGTGCGAGTTGCTGCAACGGACTTAGGATTAAAGTCAGTGGCGTACGCAACTCATGCGAGACCTTTGTAAAAAAGTTGAGTTTCAGTTCGGACAATTCCTGTTCAATCACGACCTTATTGCGCAACCGCATCATCGCGATCGCCGTGCGCCGGATCAGCGCACCAATAAAGATGATTGCAGCCAGGTACAGTCCATAAGCCCATATTGATTTCCAAAACGGCGGCGCAATGTTAATGGCGAGTTGACGGAAGGTTGTTTGGGAATAATCTTCGCCATCGCCCTTGACTTCAAAAATATAATCGCCTGGTGGCAACTCTGAAAAAACCACCTTGCCGGTATTATCCGTAACCCATTTGTCGTCCCAGCCGAGCAAACGATAGCTGTAATGATGAATCTTTCTTCTGTAATCAGGAATGGCAAAACTGATCGAAACCGTATTCTGGTCATAATCGAGTTCCAGGGCATCCAGATAATTGATATCTACTTCGGTGACCCCCTCTTTATCTGCGGGTCCGGCCGCTGCACCATTAATCAGCAGGGAGGTCAACATCATACCTTTCGGTTTAAAGACCCGCTGTAATTCAGCCGCATTGAAAGTGACAATACCCCGGGCAGTGGCAAATACCAAACGGCCCAACGGATCAATCGCGCAGGCGCCTTCCGAAAATCCGACAGCCGGCAAACCGTCATAGGAATCATAGTTCACCAGTTGCCCGTCACCGGACCTGATACAGGAAAGCCCACCCTCTGTTGCGGCCCAGATATTTCCCGACTGATCTTCGATACAGCTCAGTACATAATCATTGGACAGGCCCTCATCAGATCCAAATGTTTTAAAATTCAGTCGGTCGCTGCTGCTGCGGGTGACACGGGTCAATCCACCTCCAGCTGTTGCCATCCACATACGTCCCCTGGAATCCGGTGTAATACAAAGTATATCATTGTTAGGCAAAGTAGTGGCAATACCTGTTTGCTCCCGGTAAATGAACACTTTATATTTATTATTTTCTCCTGGTTTCAAAATGAGCAATCCCGCTGTGGTACCTGCCCAGATATTTCCGTTGGCTTCCTGTGAGAGGGTACGCACCTGATCAAAGGCATTCCCGGGATATTTTCCGAGTACGACGGGTACCTGAACAAAGCGGCACTGATCCGGCCTTTCTTCAATCTGCCAGAGGCCGGCATCATAGGTGCCGATCCATAACCGGTGTTCGTGGTCTTCTAAAATCGAAGAAATACGTATGCCTTTTCCTGTAGGCCCTACCGCAGGATAATGTTGCATGCTGTACTGTGTACGCTGCGAGTCAATGGGTACGGCACGATACAGGCCATCATCCCGGGTGCCAATCCAGACGGTGCCGCGGCTGTCTTCCAAAATAGAATAGGCATTTAAGCGGTAGGAAGTTAAGGACCGGTTATTGAATAGCAATTCGACAGCTGACTCCTTGTAATCTACCGCCAAACTGCCTCCCTGTGACGAAGCCCAGCGTCGTCCCATTTTATCAAAATATACCGCCCTCACTTCATGATCCGGTAAATGGGAAGACGGGTCAATATCTTCTTGCTGAAATACTTTTCGCTGAATCATCAGCTTTGTAATCCCTCCCGACTCCGGACAAATCCATATAACACCTGCATCATAGTACAGGCGGTATACTGAATTTAAAAACGGCTTCCCGGTGGATTGATTGATTCCCAGCCCTGGTTTTATTTTTTGATCGCGGGCATCATAATAGACCAGTTCCCCGTTCGGGTAGCATATCCAGACGGTGCCGTTAAAATCTTCAAACACGGTAAAATGACTGCCATCCTTGGGCTGGCAGTCAACCGATGAAAAAAAATAGTCAGGTTTTTCGTGCTTCTTTTTTAACAGTGCCACGCCCTTATCTACCATTTCCACCCATAGGTTCCCGGTATTATCCTCATACAAATTGTCCAGCTCGCCAGGTGTCTTTATAGCTGTATATTCAAGTTGGTGGTTTCGATAGACTGCCTTGATCAGTTTCCCGGAAGCCGTCGACATATAAGCCAGGTCCGAAAATCTGGAACAACGCACCGCCTTTATGGTTTCGCCGCTGATCTTACTCAAAAACAGTTGCCGGAGCTGCTTATCATAGATGCCCACGGCACCATTATGTGAACTCAGAAAAATACAGTCCGCATTCTCAGATATCTTGGTAAAGTTCTTTTTTCCTGTGCCTTTGAAGTTCAGTTGTTCCCGGATATAAGTCCCCGAAGGCGAAGGCCGGAACCTTGAAATTCCGCCGGTATTTCCGATCCAGATAAATTGATTCTGGTCCCTGTAAATAAAGAAGACATGATCGGCATCCAGGGCATAGTCGGGATCAGCCTCCACATGATATCTGGTAATGCCGGCAGCTGTTATATTGACCAAAGGCAGGCAAATCACACCTTCGTTCACCGTAATAAGCCAAATATGATCCTTCGTCACCAGGGAGACGCCATGCACCTGAATGGATTTACCGGCGGCTTTATTTATAATATCATTTATTGGAATAAAAATCTCCCGGCGCTTGTCAAAGCGATATAAATACTTATCATAAGTAACGATCCATAAATGCCCCTGATGATCATCCACGATCTGACGTATACGATCATTATGCACACCTTGTCCGGCACCTGTCAGATTTTTGTAGTTTTTGAAACGCGTCCCGTCGAAACGATTGAAGCCATTCCAGGTTCCGAACCACATAAATCCTTCGTCATCCTTTAACATGCCGGATACTTTCCGATGCGAGAGGCCGTCTTCGGAACTAAAATGTTCCGTTTTATAAATAACCTGCCCGTCGCAGGGAAAAGCAAGCGAACAAGCGAGTATAAAAAGCAGCCAATATGTTCCGGGACTATGAGACATTGGGCAGGAAGTTCAAAATCAGGAATCTTTGCTGGGTATCAGGGGAATCTTATCAGCAGGCCACTTCCCATTTACAATCGGATAGGTCACCAGCTTATCCGGATCAATGACAACATGTTTGATACGTTTCCTGTTCCAGGTATACACAATATGTACCAATCCGTCAGCCGTCTGCATGATGGCGGGATAGGAAAACTGTTTTTCAGGTTCATCCAGATAGTCCAGAACCAGCGCCGCTTCCCAATGCTTCCCGTCCCGGCTCACTGCCAGATTAATCACGCCCCGTCCCTTATGTCCCATACCTTCCTGTTCCCGGGTGGAATGATTATAAATCAGCAACTGCCGTCCGTCTTTAAGGGTTACTGCGTCAATGCCGGAATTATTATTGGGAAGACTGGTGAAACCCATTTCTGACCAGTGCAGCCCTTTATCGTCCGACCAGGTCTCGGCAATCCATTCCTGACCCTTATTGGAGGTACGACTGAGCATCTGGATGCGCCCATCAGGATACCTGAGCAATGTCGGCTGGATGGCACGAAGTTGTTTGCCATCATTCAATGGTCCGATAAATTGCCAGGTCTTTCCGTTATCCGTGCTGCGTTCCACATGGGCCTGCCAACCGCTGTCTTCCCTACTGGAACCGGACAGGATGGTACCATCGCCAAGCTGGATGGGTTTGTTTTTTACCGGGCCCAGCAGGGGACCTTCAAATTTGGTAGCAGCCAACCAGCTGTGTCCGTTATCTGTGGAGGTTTTATATTCTCCCCACCAGGCAGCCGGGCTGGGACCTACTTTATAATACAGGTAGAGCGGCCCGTCTTTCGGTTGAAACAATACCGGGTTCCAGGTCGGATATCTTTTCTCCGCCGACTGTACCCCGTCCGCCACTGATACCGGCGGGAGCCATTTGCCCTCCTTTGTTTTACGGGAAAGCCGGATCTCCACATCAGGATGACGTTCATGAGTTCCGCCAAAATAGGTACATAATAACTCGCCATTATCCAGTTCGATTAAACTGGCAGAATGGCAGGATGGGAAATCCGCCTGCTGGTACAGAAACTCTTCCAGCAGTATGCCATTACGATGGGCCGGGGATGTTTCATTCTTAGACAGTCGCTGCTGACTGCCACAGGCAAAACCTCCAATAATGAGCAGCCACAGGGCCGAACGGAAAATTTTCAAACACATAATCTAATATTTTTTGAGTCAATGAATCTATTGAATGTTGATTTCAGTCACGGCGGACTGAAGACCGGAAGCCGTAAACTGGATCCGGGCTTTACCGGATTGACGGCCACGAATAATGGTCAGTAACCTTCCTTTATAAACATGATGTTGTGCGTCCTGCATCGGATGAAGATCTGCAGGATAGCCATTATCCATTCCTGCCACACCAGCCGGTCCCGTAATGCGTACCTGCACCAGCGGATCTGCATCCGGCACCAGATTCCCCTGCCGGTCGACGACTTTCAGCTCGATAAAAGCGAGTTCGCCCTGCCGGGAGTTGATGATCGGATTCTCGGTTTCAGCAACCAGCCGATAAGCGGGACCTGCCGTCCGGATCTGCCGTTCCAACACCTTTTTCCCTTTTTTATAGGATACGGCGCTGAGGGTCCCCGGCTGAAAGGGTACCCGCCAGCGGACATGAAAACTGGTATCGGAACGGTGTCGTTTTCCCAGTGACCGGCCGTTTAAAAACAACTCTACTTCGTCGGCCTGACTATAATAGGCACTGACATCTACCAATTGGCCAGCGGTCCAGTTCCAGTGTGGAAACAGGTGTAATACCGGTTGATCTGTCCACTCACTCTGATACATATAGTAGACGTCTTTGGGAAAACCCGACAAATCAACGATGCCATAATAGGAGCTTCTCGCAGGAAAAGGATAAGGTACCGGTTCGCCCAGAAAATCAAATCCGCTCCAGACGAATAGCCCGGCGATATAATCGTATTTTTTGATTTCCCGCCAGTTGGCTTCGTGACTAACGCCCCAATAGGCGGCTACATTATCATAGGCTGATACCGTATAATCAGGATTACCCTGCTGCACATATTTAAAAGCCGAAGACGAAGGCCAGTAACGCATCGAATCTGCCGGCATATCATAATGTCCCCGGCTGGCCAGCCCGGATACGTTTTCAGTTGCAATAATTTTTTCTCCCGGAAATCTGGCGGCCAGGTCTTTATAGGCATCGATCTTATAATTAAATCCGAGCAGATCAAGCGCACCCGACTGATAGATATAATTTTTGGCCGGATCATTTTCGGTTAGGGCTACTGTAACCGGCCGGGTTGTATCCAGGTCCTTGACAATGCGAACCAGCTCACGCGTCCACCGAATGCCGCTGCTGTCAAACTGTTCCCGGATCTCGTTGCCGATACTCCAGGCTATGACGGAAGGGTGATTGCGGTCCCGACGAACCATATGTTCCAGGTCCCGCCGGTGCCAGTCTATAAAGTCAAGGTGATAGTCGAATTTATTTTTTCTTTTGGCCCATTGATCGAAACTTTCGTCCATGACCAAAAAACCCATTTCATCACAAAGATCCAGCAATGCCGCCGCAGGAGGATTATGTGCCATCCGGATGGCATTGACACCCATCTCTTTTAAAATCCTGAGCTGCCGGCGGGCCGCGGACCGGTTAAATGCTGCGCCCAGGGCACCCAGATCATGATGCTGACATACGCCCAGTATCTTCATGGGCTGGCCATTGAGTGAAAATCCTTTTTTGGCATCAAAGTTAAAATACCGGATGCCGAAGGGTGTCCGGACCTCATCTACCAAGCGCCCCTGTTGATACAGACGGGTGAGCAACTGATAGCGGTAAGGATTATTTACTGACCAGAGTTCCGGCCGGCGGACCTCAAGCTCCTGATAAAACTTTCCGTCTTCCGAACGGTAGGCATCCGTTCGGGAAACGGTCTTACCGGCCGCATCGATGATCTTAGATTCGATCCTTAAAGGTCCGGTAGCAGCATGCGCCAGCTCATAAGCAACGGCGACTCGGGCCAGCGCTGTCGATACCTGGGGCGTCGTCACAAATACACCCCATTGACGCAAGGCGGTTTTTCCGGTGCTAATCAGTTTTACGTCCCGGTAAATTCCTGAGCCGGTATACCACCTGGAATTCGGTTGCAGACTATTATCCACCCGCACGGCAATCAGGTTGTTCTGACCAGCGGCAGAAAGCCAGGGAGTCAATTCATATCGAAAGGCCGTATACCCGTAAGGCCATTTACCCAGATAATGTCCATTGATCCAGACTTCACTGTTCTGATAAACGCCATCAAAATCAATATACACCCGGTCCGGGTTGGCTTCGAATGTAAAAGTCTTACGATACCAGCCCACACCTCCGGGAAGTGCGCCGCCTGCATTTCCGGCGGGCCAGGTACTATCAAACTTACCCTCTATGCTCCAGTCATGCGGCAGATTCAGCCGGCGCCATCCGTTATCGTTGAAACCGGGCAGCCGAAAGCTGCTGTCATCCTCCAGTCGAAATTTCCAGTCCCGGTTAAAATCCTGTACCGAACGTTGTGAGATGCCCGTCAGCCAACTCATCAATAGTATCAAAATCAACAATTGCTTCATCTGTTAATTGCTTTCTGTTCCGTTTGTTTATTTATTCAAATTTGACAGCCGGATTCTATTGACCCGCCGGCCCGCTTATCGTAATTTAAAACTGCATCGCACTATGACCCAGGTCCCTGGAAGTCGCTACCGCTATACCCCGGTTATCTTTCTGATCCACCGCACAGTAAAAATGATAGACGATACCTTTATGTTTCAATACAAATGATTTATGTGCATATTTACTATCAAAATTTTCCGATGACCGGATCAGATCCGGTCCCTTCCAGTCCGTCCAGTGAATCAGGTCATAGGAACCCGCAAAGCGATTAAAGGCCGCAGTTTCCCTCCCCTTCCAGAAGGCACCGAAATAAAACATCACCCAGACATTCCCGATTTTCTGAATCTGGGGATCCCCGGTAATTCCGCGGCTATGCTGCAAAATCGGATCTTTCAGATACCGCTTCCAGTGCCGCAGATCATCCGATACCGCTATGCCTATTCTTTCGTACCACCGGGTCGCTTTATTATCTTTCAGGGAATCTCCGACCGCATTATAATACATAATAAATTTATGACCGGTATGGCCGGCTTCATCCCGGATTACATAACTCTTGAACAATTTATGGCGGTTCTCCCACCAGCGGACATCCGGATCTTCAGCGCCCAGTACCGGCGCTTCCAGTCGCTGCCAGCCTCCCGGCCGTACCGGCCGGCGGGAAGTAAATGCCATACCGATGGACAGCGGTTCCGGTTCATAGCCCGTGGAAGATCCTCCGAAATAGCTCATCCAGTATTTGCCGTCATATTTTCCCAGCCGGTATTTTCCGCCCCATTTGGTTTCCACCAGCGCATTGTATCCGGCCTTCTGCCGGCTGTCCCAGCCGGTCGTTGTAAATCCCAGTTGACAGCCAAGTTCTTTCCAGTGTAGCAGGTCCTTGCTGGAGGCCAGCCAGGTTTCATAGCCGGAACCATCAAAAACGATATAGCTCATATACCAGGTACTGCCGAATCGGTAAATCGTGGGGCAATCAATTTTTTTATCCGGTGCTGGCGCTTTCATCACCAAGCCGTATTTATAGGGTGTTTTTACTTCCTGGTATATTTCCTGCATTACCGGTTCAGGTACGCCTGCCGGCTGTGCAACCGCTTCCTGTAAAAAGCCCAGCAACAGCCATCCTGTCAGTAATTTTCTTATCATATTCTTTTAACTTAATACTTTTCTGTCCGGTGACTTCCCTGCCCGTCATCCCTTTTTCATGCGGAGGATAAATTCGTGGGTTCCGGAACCAATCGATTCCGGTGACCGCTGATATTCTTTCGGAAAAAACACACGCCCCCTGGTATTCGGCGGAATGGTGACTTTTAATTTAAACAGCGCGGCTTCCTGTTGCCAGCCTACTTCAATAGGTCCATAGACTGATTGGTAAGCGGCACGGGCCTGATCCAGACCTGCTACCGGTTGTGGCCGGATCTCAATCTCCTTAAAAGCCACGGAACCAGGCGCCTGACCGATACCACAGAGACCGGAGTAAAACCATTCCATCAGATGTCCCAGCATAAAATGATTATTCGATACATTGGGATAGGCCTGCCAGGATTCGGTCAGCGCTGTGGCACCGTGCGCCAGTTGATAGCCATAACCCGGTACATCGGAGCGATTATTCATCGCATAAATAATATCTGACCGACCGGCTTGCTCCAGCGCCCTTAATACGTAACGATAACCAATATCGCCGGCAGTCAGGGCATAGTTCCTATTGCGTATATCCGCAATCAGGTTGTCGAGCACCGCTTCCTTGTACTGCGGCTCGACAAGACCTGTGTACAGCGCGATGGCATTGGCTGTCTGACTGCCCGTAGCATATTGCCGGGTAACCCTGTCGAAATATTTTTTATTGAAGGCTTTTCTAACGGCTGTCCCCAGCAAACGGAACCTGGCCGCATCTGCCTTATGTCCCAGCAAATCGGCCGCCTGCGTCAAAAGGGTGAGGTCATAATAATACATCGCGGTGGCCGTAACGCCCAGGGGCGTCAACTGCGCCACACCTGGCCGGTTGGGGCCGATGTCAAACCAGTCGCCCAGTCCATGGCTAAGCAGATGATCCTTCGACTTCTGTTCCAGGTACATTACATACCCCTTCATCATGGGATAAGCCCCTGCCAGGTATTGCCGATCGCCATACCATAGATACTGGTACCAGGGCAGGATGACGGCGGCACTCCCCCATTCCGGAGACTCGTCAAAAGGGGGTGTAAATACGGTAAACTCCGGAGCGATCTCCGGCATCTTTCCGTCGGCATACTGTGCCTGCTCCATGTCACGGATAACTTTTCGGTTCAATGCCGCCACGTCGAAATTATACTGGACTGAACTACCCATCAAATGTGTCTGTTCCAACCAGCCCAGCTTCTCCCGATGGGGGCAATCTGTAAAGACACTAACCATATTGCTTTTTATCGCCCAAAGAATCAGCTCATTGGTCTGATTGAGCAGGGCATTGGAACTATGAAAATTACCAATCTGGCTGGCCCGGTTACGGATATGAAGTCCCTGTATGGTTTTGAGTTCGGGCAGGTTGTCGGGGTTGTCGGCTCCTTTAGGAACCGCACCGGTCACCTGCAGGTAGCGGAAGCCATAATAACTGAATCGGGGTTGCCAGCTTTCAGTGCCTGTCCCCTTGAGCACATAGGTGTACACATGCAACCCGCCTGTTCCTTTCTGATTGGCACTACCATCTTCGTTCACCAGCTCAGAGGGGATGATACGGATGGTATCGCCCCTGCGACCGCTGACTTCAATAGCAGGGATGCCCGAAAAATTCTGACCCAGGTCGAAAACCCATGAGCCGTCAGCCAGCGGGCGCTGCTGCCGGGGCGCAAAACGCTGCGCAATGATCAGGGCTTCCTGAATCTGAGATTGCAGCAAGGGTGGCCCGGTGGTTTCGAGTGCGGACTTCCAGCCACTGTCATCGAATCCAGGCTGGTCCCAGCCAGTCTGTTCGGCACGGGCATCATAGTCCTCACCTCCGAAAATACTGGAAAACCAGATTGGCGAAGGAGCGGTTTTCCAGGAGCTGTCAGTCACGATTGCAGTCCTGCTGCCATCACTGTATTCCAGAAGGATAGTGGCTTTGAGTTTGGGATAACCATAGGCGCCGGTCATCTTGCGATAGCGTTGTCCGGGAATATAATAAAAGCCATTTCCCAGCATGATGCCTACCACATTCGCGCCGGACCGCAGGTCCTTACTGATATCGAAACTGACATACTGCGCCGCTTTGCTGTATTGTGTCCAACCGGGATCCAGAAAATGATTACTGATTTTTTTACCATTAATATGCAATTCAAAATGACCCAGTCCGGAAACAAAAGCAGTTGCCGATTTGATGCTTTTTTTCAACCCAAAGGATTTACGCAGCAGTGGTAACACATCCGGACGACGGCCCCATGCTTTCTTGCCATTGCCATGAAGCAGGGGCAGGTAAATATTACTGTCCGGAAGGATCTCATAGGCAATCCATCTGGCATCCCGCCAGCCTTCCGGACCCATCAAACCCATCTGCCAACGGGCGATCGGACTATAGTCGGAACGGCGGCCCCGTTGATCCCAAACCATGACTTTCCAGAAATATTTACGTGCAGGTTGCAGTTGCGGACCCTGGTAGGGCACCTGCACCGATGCACTACTGCTGACTTTCCTGGAATCCCAGACATTGGCCCTGCCAGTGCTGAGCAACAGGCTGTCATCCGCCACCAGAATCCGGTAGGCCTGCTGCAGTACATTTTTTTCCCGGGATTGAATTTCCCAGCTCAACATGGGCTTTTCGCTGTCCACCCCTGATGGGTCCACCCGGTAATCACAACGCAGCCGATTCAGCTGCAGGGGCTGCGCACCCGCATTCACTGTCCAAAACAATACGAAAATTACCATCCATTTTGACATCATCTCAATTTTTTCTGTTCACAAACCAGCACTGTTGTTCGCCACATTTTACGAATGCCTGCTACCTGTACGAAAACGGCCAGCTGCTTCCGATTATTGAATATCGATATTCGAAATCATCAATCCTTTCGCATTTTGGGTCCGGACTACGACTTTATAATGTCCGGCATTGACCATACCCGGTGTATGGACGGTGATCAGATTCCATTTACCGGTTCTGGTGAACTTAAACTGTAAGGGTTGCTCCAGCATCTTATTACCTGAAGCATCCAGGAGCAGGATATTACCGCCGATCCCGGCAGCTGCCGCGCTGTGATATTTAAGGGTAATGGCATAAATATCGGCAACGCCCATTTCTACCGGCCAGCTGATCTCGACGGGTCCCGTTACTGTTACCAGGTCCCGTTCCCTTCCGGAAAAAAGTTTTTTGGTCACACCTGCCGTACCGACACTTTTGTCTGCATTATACGTCTTAGACTCTTTCAGATCGTAAGCGGGTTGCATATTGGTCGGGAATCGAAGCGCCACCAGCCACTGCTCCGACTGTGAAAAAATAAAACGGCTGCCCGAATCGAATCGTTTTTTAAGTACCTGATACCACCTGCCACCATTTTCATCTGTCTGTATATAAGTCCCGGTGTTTTCAAATGCACGGAGTTGCGAAGGCACGGGTCCTGAAGAATCAATGGCGATATACAGATCCGCCCCCCAGGGTGTTATAAATTTCAGCCGCCCGGAATTATTCTTAGGTCGCCGCAGCCAGCGTGCGCCGTAAAGATCCGCCGGTAGCTGATGAAAGCGAATTCGGGCGTCTGAAAATACGGTGTCACCAATATCCATCCAATGCCGGACCGCTACTCCGCTGTCCTGTGTGCTGAGATCAACGACATCCACTGACCGGAGCGGTTGCGCGGTCTTTGGATCCTCGCCGGAAATAGCAATGGCACTGATCAGCGCCTGCCCTGCGGCCGTATTCGGGAAATGGATCATCAGCTTACCATTCGTGATCCTTACCGGGATCCGCTTCTTAAGCAGGGTCAGGGAACCGGCTTCTTTCCAGATATCCAGATTTTTAAGAACGGTAACCTCATTAAAAGCCACATCGAAAACCCGGCGTCCACTTCCATCTCTTTCACCGCCGACCCCTATCCAGGGTTCTATAAAATAAAGTTCCACCTGATATTTGCCATTCGGTAATTGAAACAGGTATTTTAAATCCTGTCGGCCATAACGAAACTGCTGCAACAGTTTCCAGTCACGGCTGCCCCTGATCGGTGTAAATACCCGGCGTTGTGAAGCAAATCCACCCGGAAGTTCAGGAAACTGCTGATTCCAGGATGCCGAGAAAATGCTGGTGGGATAAGACTGCGGATCACCGATATCACCAGAATCCGGCAAAGCGATGGAAGCTGGGAATACCTTATCGGCCAGCCAGAGATGACCTTCACTGTCCCGATAATCCGGTCCGCCACAGTTCAGCCGGTACCAATAATAAGCGGTGGATCCAGCCTCCAGGCCTTTGTCACTATTCGTATACAGGCGATTAAAATCGGGTGCCGGCGGCAGGTGCATCAGGGTGAGGGTATCCCGGGCTACCATTTTACCGTTCACATACCCTACCGCGTAAAGCAGGTTGTACCGGATATTTACCTGATCCCATTGAAAATGGGTGCCCTTGCCCTGTTTTTTCCTTTTACCCAGCGAGGTCTGGCCCAGGTCATTGAATAATTCTACTTCTTCACAGTTCGAATACACGATAATACCGTCTTTGATGCCGGGCTGCAGCCAGCGGTTGGGCCAGCTATGGGAAGCAATATAAACCATCGGATCGCGGGAAGCCGGTACATAATTGCTGCGAAACATATAGTACGCATCCGTGGGTTCCTCCCAGGGTGTGAGCATGCCTTTATAATTCACCGGACCGATCCGGTCCAGTTCCCGCAAACCTTCACCCCCCTGCACCCTGCCGGGGTTATCATGGGAGTTCAAGAGCCAGAAAAAATGACCCGCCACACTATCTTTAACGGACTCCGCCAGGCGAACTTTCTGTTCCATCAGCGCTGTAAACCTGTCTTCACTTAAAGGTCCGTCTGCGACAAAGCCGCCTTCGCTATGCAGGTCGATGCTGCGCCAGGCCCCGTATTCACCCACCAGCACCTGCTTTTTCAGGTCCTGTCCATAGGTGGCAGGATCGCCGCCATAAGTGCCGGTCCAGTTCTGGGGAACATCCCAGTCAGTCCCCTGGCCGCCATTACAGGTCGTTACCAGCCGCTGGGTCGATGCGGTGGGATCCAGGCTACGGATCAGTTCGGTACATTCCCGTGCAAAATCTGCCGGGATCTTGCTTTCGTTCTGCAGGCCCCAGAGTATGACGGAAGGATCATTTCTTCTTTCAATCACCCATTCCCGGAGCAGTTGCTTGAAGTTTTCGCGGAAGGCAGGACTGTCGTACCATATATGGGCGGAAAGCTGGGTCCACCAAAGAATACCTTTTTGGTTGAATAATTTACCATACAACAGGTTATGGGGCTGATGGGCATCTCTGAAAGCATTAAATCCTGCAGCCGCTATCCATTGCACCCGCGCCTTTACCTGCTGTTCACTGAAGGCATGGCTGCTGCCCAGCAGGTGCTCATAACCGGCAATGCCATTGATAAATACCGGCTGATCATTGATCAGCAACTGATGAGAAGGGCTGCGCCAGTTCAGGGTCCGGAATCCAAAATCGGTTGTTATCCGATCCAGCACCTGCCGGCCCTGCCGGACCGTAGTGACAATGGTATACAGATAGGGATCTTCCGTAGACCAGCGCCGCGGCGACTCCAGTTCCAGCGGGTCCATGCTTATTTCTGCTTCCACACCCGCTTCCAGCAGGCTGTCTTTATCACGGCTTGCCACCACCCTGCCGCGCTGGTCCAGTAACTGATGGTTCAGGGTAAATTTGCTTTTCTGATGACCGTCGTTCCTCAGCGTCGTCTTTACATGTAGCGCAGTCTGTGCTGCCCCGATCGTTGCCCAGGCATGTACACCGAAAGGTGTGATCCGGAGTTCCCGGGTAATCAGCAGTCGTACCGGCCGGAAAATACCCATGGGTTGGGAGCCTTCACTAAATCCCCTTTCATCACTGCAACCGCCGCATACCCAGGGCAGGTCTTTGATAAAAGGTGGATGCCAGGCACGCACCGCCAGAATATTTTCAGAACCGTCCGTAAGTAGCTGCTCGGTTACGTCGAGGGTAAAACTGGTACGACCGCCGCTATGGCTGCCGACCTGCTTTTCGTTCAGGTACACCGTAGCATAGGATCCTACGCCTTCAAAAAAAAGCAGGAAGCGGTGACCTTTTCTGGTCTGTTTCAGCCTAAAGGTCTTGCGGTACCAGGCATCACCGTGCTTATTGCCGTGCAGGAGGCGGCGGTAACCATAATAATCATCCCAGTTATGAGGCACTTGCACCTGTTTCCATAACCCGTCATCAAATTTCCGGGCGAAGGCAGGTTTGAGCGGCATACTGTCATTGCCGGCCTGACTGCGCCAATCCTTATTCAGATCAATAGTGATCCGCGGAGATTGCGCCGCAGCTGCACCCGTTACCAGTACCAGCAACATCAGCAGAAGCAGCCGACAGGCCGCCATTGGCCGCTGACTCCCGTTATTATAAAAGCTCCAGTGCGCCATTAAAATGATATTCTCCCTGTTTTTTTGTCGGTATTTCAATCTTTTTGTTCCGATAGCGGAGTTGCAGCGGCGCGCCTGCCGTAGAGCGTACCGTCAGGCTGCGTAAGGCACCCTGCGCCCAGCTGAAGTCCAGTTCAAATCCGTCACGTGCCTTCAGTCCCCGAACCGACCCTTCAGACAAAGCCGTCGGCAAGGCAGGCAGCATTTCAATATAACCCGCATGACTCTGCATGAGCATTTCTGCCACGCCGGCCGCCCCCCCGAAATTCCCGTCAATCTGGAAAGGTGGGTGCGCATCAAAAAGGTTGGGGTAACTACCGGCGCTGCGTTCCGCCGGACTCAGCAGCATCCGGATCAGTTGGTAGGTATGATCGCCATCCTTAAACCGGGCCCATAGATTGATTTTCCAGCCAAGACTCCAGCCGGTAGCGGCATCGCCGCGATAGATCAGTGATTGCCGGGCAGCCCGCATCAGTTCGGGCGTCTGTTCCCAATTGATCTCAGCACCGGGATATACCGCCCATAAGTGAGAAACATGGCGGTGTTTATTGGTCGTATCATCTACGTCCTGCATCCATTCCTGCAACTGCCCGTAACGGCCGATAGTATTGGGTGCAATCTGCCGGTATTGTGCCTGCAGCCGTTGACGCAGGAGGCTGTCGGTACCCAGGATACGACTGGCTTCTATGACCGTTTTGAAAAGGTTGCGAATGATTTGATGATCCATGGTCGGGCCGGCTACCAGACCTCCCTGTTCAGGCGAGTTGGAGGGACTGCTGATCAGGTAGCCGGTTTTCGGGTCGCGGATCAGAAATTTATTGAAGAAAAGGGCCGCCTTTTTCATCAGCGGATAAGCGGTATCTTTTAAAAAGGGCAGGCTCCGGCTGTAACGGTAATGTTCCCAGAGATGATCACAGAGCCAGGCACCGCCGGTAACCCAGATGCCGTGATTGGATGCATTGATCGGGGCAGTGCCTCTCCACAGATCGGTATTATGATGCAGGACCCAGCCAGGTGCCCTGTAATATTGTCGGGCGGTTTCATGACCGGTTACGGCGAGTTCCCGGATCATCTGAAACAGGGGTTGCTGCATGTCAGAAAGGTTGAGGATATCTGCCGGCCAGTAATTCATTTCCAGGTTGATATTGGTCGTGTATTTACTGCCCCAGGGTGGGGAGAGCAGGTCGTTCCAGATGCCCTGCAGGTTGGCAGGTCGGGTACCCGGACGGGAACTGCTGATCAGCAGGTAACGACTGTATTGCACATAAAGGGCCAGAAAATCCGGATCGGCATGCCCTGCAAAACGCTTCAGCCGCAGGTCGGTAGGCAATTCCTGCATCTTTTCGGATCCGCCAAATGAGACAGCAAATCTATTGAAGTAGCCCTGGTATTCTTTTTCATGCGCCTGCTGTACCTGGGTCCAGCTTTTATGGGCAATGGCATGCAGTGCATGTAGTCCCAGCGAAGCCGGTTGGGCAGTAATATCTGAATAGTTCTTATAATTGGTATTCGCCGTCAGCCAGAGAACCGCCTGATCTGCTTCCCGGACCCTGATGCTGCCGTTGTCAAATGCCACTTTACCGCCCTGACAGATGATTTTCAGGTAGCTCACGCCTTTCAGTGCGCCGTCCTTTACCTGCACCCGGAGCTCCAGACTGCCATCCTGCAGCTGGCGAACAGCAGAAGCGCGGTGCGGACTACCCAGTGTCGCGGCAAAACTGATCTGCCCTTTCTGATCTGCTGTCAGCCTCAGGCCTATGACCTGATCCGGCGTACTGGCCAGGTACTCCCGGTTATAATGTACTTCCTGATAAGTATAACTGGTGCGGGCAACGGCCCGGCTGATGTCCAGACTTCTGCGATAGTCACGAACCTTTGCCGTATCTATATCAAAATCCAGATACAGATCACCAAAAGGTTGGTAGGAAGCCTGGTAGGCCGCTACGGCCGGAACTTCGTCATTCTGAATCTGGTATTTCCAGTCACCATTCAGCGAAAGCAGCGCTTCCCGATTGCCATCAGCGGGATACAGGCCAATATGCTGACTGGTATCCTTATAACCCAAAATGCCCCCTTTACCAGAGAAATTCAATACAAAAATCGCAATACTGTTGGTGCCCGGGTGCAATGTCGCGGCCGGTACCTTATACAGGCGGTGCTGGTCATTCTGGCCAGTCCCCACCAATTGACCGTTGATATAGGTCCGGTCCAGCTGTGCGATTTTATTCAAATCCAGGATGAGCTCCCTGCCGGCCCAGCTGGCGGGCAGTTCAAAAGAATAACGGAACCACAAGGCCCCGTCCAGACCTTCATAACCCTGTGCTTCCCAACCATCGTAAACAGGCACTTTCAGTGTTTTCCAGCCGGCATCGTTAAATTTGGTTTGGGAAGGATTATCTGCGGACTTCAGTACCGTCATCATTTTATCCACCCAGGCCTGCTGATCACCTGCAACTGATTTGAGGCCCATAAACTCCCTGCCCGCCAGCGCCTCTGCTGCCGCCTGTTGACCGGCAAACAAGAGACTGCGGATGCTGTCCAGGTACTGGTAAGCGCCCTTGCGATTGTAATCCCGGGGATAACCGGTCCAGAGGGTTTCTTCATTAAATTGAATCCGATCCCGCTGCAAACCCCCAAAAACCATGGCGCCCAGCCGGCCATTGCCAATAGGCAGGGCTTCCACCCATTGTCGGGCCGGTTGACGGTACCAAAGCTCCCACTGTTGTGCCGCTGCGGTTCCGGCTGCTGCCAGGGCAACCGTCAGCAGAATAATTTTTATTGAATTGACGAATGGGGACATCCTTATTATGTTAGTTCAGTGAAAAAAATTGATTCGACCGCTTGGGCCATTTGACTGCCGTTACAATCTTTGAATTTCACGGGTATCCACTTCCCTGCCGATCAACACCTGCGGTTCCCCTGAAATCGAAGGGGTTAATTTCAGGTTCCGGCTGCTGTCACCCGTAATTTCCAGGTAAGTTCCCCGGCTGTCTGTCGGCCAGCAATCCTGAACGATGACATCCTTTGTCTGATGCAGGCGCAGCACGGGTCGATCGGTAGCAGGCCGAGGCGCTTCAAAACCATCGATCAGCAGTCCTTCGACCTGCAGGGCCTGCAATGCGATGGCGGTATCTGATTCCACCCGAACCTGACTCAACCGGATGTCCCGGGCATTTTTTATTGTAATGCCTTTTTTTGCCTTAAATACAACATCCGTCAGACTGATGGCTTCGACCGGCATTTCTTCAATTCCATTGATATACATGGCCTCATGCGTATCCGCTGTGATATTGCTAAGACGGATATTGCGAAATTGCGGTGTACGCTCCGATACAGGTTCAGGTACTGATTTGGCATATTCCATGTCCATCACAATCGCCTGATCCCTGATATTGCGCATAATAATATTATCTACCCGTATGTCTTCAACGACACCGCCCCTGCCCCGTACTGTTTTCAACCGGATGCCACGGTCGGTACCGTCGAAAATGCAATTACTGATCGTAATATTGCGGACACCCCCACTCATTTCACTACCGATAACCACGCCACCATGTCCGGCCAGCATGGTACAGTTGGTAATGGTATAATTTTCGGCCGGCCGGTTCTTGGTGCGACCGGGAATATCTTTGCCGGATTTGATGGTAATGCAATCATCCCCTACGCTGATATGGCAATCACTGATATGCACATTGCTGCAACTTTCGGGGTTGATGCCATCAGTATTAGGTGCATTGCGCTGGGGATTGCGAATGGTCAGGCCGTGTACGGTCAGGTTATCACAGAACTGGGGGTTCACCGTCCAGAAAGGAGAATTCTGAATGGTGATTCCTTCAATCAGTATGTTCTTACAATGCATGAACTGTATAAAGGGGGGTCTTAGAAATCCGCGTTTCATTTGCCGGGGGTCATCGGGCAACAGAATGCCCTGGTTCTGCCGGTCAAATTCCTGCTGCCATTTGGAGCGGGGCTGGCCTTCTTTATAACCTTCGACAAAATGCCACCATTTCTCACCATGGCCATCTATCAGTCCCCGGCCGGTAATCGTAATATTTTCCGCACCATTGGCGTAAAACAGCGGTGAAAAACTCCTGACATCCACACCTTCAAAACGGCTTTCTACCATGGGAAGGTAATCGTCAAAATCATCGCTGAAATGCAATTCAGCACCGGCCTCAATCAGAATGGTAATATGACTTTTCAGGTGAATCGGTCCGGTCAGGTATTTCCCTGCTGGAAAATAGACAGTACCACCCCCTGCGGCGGCGGCCGCATCGATGGCTTTTTTGATGGCGGCTGTCGCTTTGGCACTGCTGTCCCTGCGGGCGCCAAATTGGGTTACATCGTAATAGGGGCGCTGCGCCAAGGCGGCGAATCCCAGCGAGATCAGGAAAATCACCAAGGTAAACTGTTTGCGGCTGGTCATGGCGGGTCCAATCGTTTAAGGAGTGAATAAACTGTTTCTTTCGAAGGCAATAAAGGTAGCCGCTGATTATTTAAAATTAATGGGAATATTTATTTTCAATTTGTATTTTCTTACTATTTACTGCCGGTTAAACCGGCGTGCCGGATTCGTTAAGATTCCTTCAAAATTTAACCTTGCCCGGTCCTCATCCGGACGAAAGACTGCTGGGTTTCAGCATACTTTGTTATATTAGCCCCTTAAAAGTTATTTTGCTATGTCATACCCGTATCAGATCACATCGATCGAACAATATCACGAGGATTATAAGAAAAGTGTGGAGGATCCGGAAGGATTCTGGAGTGAAGTAGCCGATGATTTTGTGTGGAAGAAAAAACAGCCATTCAGCCGTAAAGTGCTGGACTGGAATTTCAGCACACCCAAGATCAAATGGTTCGAAGGCGCCAAACTCAATATCACAGAAAATTGTCTGGACCGGCACCTGGAAAGTCGCGGTGATGTGCCGGCCATTGTATGGGAACCGAACGATCCTAATGAAAAGACCCGGACCCTGACCTATAAGGTTTTGCACCGTAAAGTCTGTGAATTCGCACAGGTACTGCGTAATAATGGGGTGGAAAAAGGCGACCGTGTATGCATTTACATGGGGATGGTTCCCGAACTAGTCATTGCCGTGCTGGCCTGCGCCCGGATCGGTGCCATACATTCTGTTATTTTCGGAGGTTTTTCGGCCCAGAGTATTTCCGACCGGCTGGATGATGCCAGGGCGGAATATATTATTACCTGTGACGGCGCATACCGGGGGGCCAAGGACATCCCGTTAAAATCGATCATTGATGACGCCATGGTTGGTAATAAGACCGTAAAGCGTATTATTGTCCATACCCGGACCCGTACGCCGGTGAGCATGATCAAGGGCCGGGATGTCTGGTGGCGGGATGAAGTGGATGATGTCATCGAAAGTATGCAGGACGAAGTGCTGAAAATACCGGCCGCGGAAATGGATGCCGAAGATCCTTTATTTATACTGTATACATCAGGCAGCACCGGCAAGCCCAAAGGAGTAGTGCATACCACAGCCGGATACATGATCTGGACGACTTATTCCTTTGTCAATGTTTTTCAGTACCAGCCGGGAGAAGTCTTCTTTTGTACCGCAGATATCGGATGGATCACCGGGCACAGCTATATCGTATATGGTCCGCTGGCAGCCGGCGCGACCTGTCTGATGTTCGAAGGGATTCCGACCTGGCCGGATGCCGGACGATTCTGGGATATTGTCGATAAACATCAGGTGAATATTCTGTATACTGCACCTACGGCTATCCGTTCCCTGATGAGTTATGGCCAGGATCCGCTCAAAGGCAAGGATCTGTCTTCCCTCCGGGTCCTGGGTTCTGTGGGCGAACCTATCAACGAAGAAGCCTGGCATTGGTATGACGAAAATATTGGTAAGAAGAAATGCCCGATCGTTGATACCTGGTGGCAGACAGAAACTGCAGGCATTCTGATCAGTAACCTGGCCGGTATTACGCCGTCCAAACCCAGCTGGGCTACCCTGCCACTGCCGGGCGTACAGCCCGTTTTGGTCGATGAAAACGGTAACGAAGTCACAGAATTTACCGATATCCACCTCAGTGGTAATCTGTGTATGAAAGCTCCCTGGCCGGGGATATTGAGAACAACCTGGGGAGACCATGACCGGTGTAAAACGACCTATTTCAGCACTTATGAGAATAAGTATTTTACAGGGGATGGCGCCTTTAAGGATGAAGAAGGCAATTACAGGATCACCGGTCGTGTGGATGATGTACTGAATGTGAGCGGACACCGATTGGGTACGGCTGAAGTAGAGAATGCCATCAATATGTTTGCCAGCGTGGTAGAAAGTGCGGTTGTGGGTTACCCCCATGACGTCAAGGGGCAGGGCATCTATGCCTATGTCGTACTGGACCCCAAACGCCGCCATACTGAAGATGATTCACTCACAAAAAAGGACCTGTTGGAAACGGTCAGCCGGATCATCGGCCCTATTGCCAAACCGGATAAAATTCAGTTCGTCAGTGGTCTGCCCAAGACCCGAAGTGGCAAAATCATGCGTCGGATCTTAAGAAAGGTGGCCGAAGGTGAAACCGAAAACCTGGGCGATACCACGACCCTGCTGGATCCTGCCATAGTGGATGAGATCAAATCAGGAAAGGTGTAAAACGGACGGTTGATCGTCTGTAAAATAATGGAAGCGGTCTTCGGACCGCTTTTTTCGGCGCTGTGGCCTTCGCAAAATGCAGCTTATATTTGCCGTATGCAGTACTCCCTTATCTTTTTTTGGTCCCTGGTCACACTCACAGCAGTACTGTTGTTTTATTATCTGTATTTCTTCAGGCGGCTGGCCTTTTACCAGTCCTGTCCGGCCCCCAAACCGGCAGCACCCCTGACGGTCATTGTTTGCGCCAGAAATGAAGCCTATTGGCTCGAGCGTCACCTGCCCCGACTATTGGTTCAGCAATATACTGCGGCTTTTACGCTATTGGTCGTGAATGATAATTCCAGAGATGAAAGTCGTCAGTTGCTGGACTGGATGGCAAGGGAACACCACCGCCTGCGCCCCCTCCATCTGGAAAGAGAGGCGGATATCTATATGGGAAAAAAATACCCCCTTTCCATCGGCATTCTGGAAGCTTCTACCGACCGGCTGCTTTTAACCGATGCCGACTGTCATCCGGCCTCACCACTTTGGGCGGCCAAAATGCAGGAAGGCTTTACCGAAGGCATCGAAATTGTGCTGGGCTATGGCGCTTATGAAAAACATCCTGGTTGGTTGAACCGGATTATCCGGATGGAAACCTTCCACAGTGGCTTGCAATATCTTTCTTATGCCCTGGCCGGACAAGCTTATATGGGTGTAGGCCGCAATATCAGCTATACCAAATCCCTGTTCAAAAAAAATAAGGGGTTTGCATCCATCAGCCACCTGCCTGGCGGTGATGATGACCTTTTTATCAGTAAGGCTGCCACGGCCCGCAATACGGCCATCGTAATTGATAATGCCGCACATACGATCAGTATTCCTGAAAAAACCTGGCGGAACTGGAAGCGGCAGAAAACCCGGCACTACAGTACTTCCAAATATTATAAACCGCGACACAAACTGCTCCTGGGTCTGTACAGCCTTTCGCAGTTTGGCTTTTATCCGCTGGTGATTGCCACCGCCTGTTGCTTTAGCTGGTCATGGGCCCTGGGACTCTGGCTGATCAAGACGGCCGTTCAGTACATCATTTTTTCCAGATCCATGAAAAAACTGAACGAAGCCGACCTGACACCCTGGATTTTTCTGATAGATCTCTGGATGATGCTGTATTACCTGATCTTTGCACCCACGCTTTGGAAAAAAACTAAAAAAGAATGGTGAGCCTGGCGGAGACAACACCTTCCTTATTACAACACATGGAACTCGTATTAAAATATTTTTCAGAATTCACGCCCACCCAGATCGGGCAACTTGAAGCATTAGACGGTCTCTATAAGGACTGGAATGAAAAAATAAATGTGATCAGCAGAAAGGATATTGACAGTCTGTATGAAAAACATGTCCTGCATTCCTTAAGTATTGCTGCAGTCTATCATTTTCGTGCCGGAGCGCAGATTGTTGATCTCGGTGCCGGTGGCGGATTCCCGGGCATTCCGCTGGCCATATTCTTTCCCGAAGTTGAATTTCTGATGGTGGACAGTATTGGCAAGAAATTAAAAGTGATCGATGCGGTGGCGGAGGCGATAGGATTGACCAATGTCCGTACCCGCCACTGCCGGATAGAAGAAATTAAAGACACCCAGTTTGATTTTGTGGTCTCCAGGGCCGTGGCGCCCTTAAAAGACCTCTGGTCTTGGAGCCGACCCCTGATTCGCAAGTCAACTTCCAACGCCCGGCAGGAGGACAGCACGGCTCCGGGTCTGATCTGCCTGAAAGGCGGAGACCTCAATGAGGAAATCAGCAGCAGCGGAACACGTCCCTATATTACGCCGATATACGAACTTTTCAGGGAAGCTTATTTTCAGGAAAAATACCTGCTCTATGTCCCCAGATAACAATGCACTTAATCCGAGGTTTCTGTCGAAACAACAAATTCCATATTGAATTGCGAATACAGGACCAGCCGGGGACGGATGCACCGATTTCTCTTTACCTGCAAAATCAGCAATAGTTAAACGATTGTCTACGGATCAGGGTAGTTTCATCAGATTGTTTTTCCGTTCCACATCGGCCATTCGCTGGCTGGGATCGATCTCTATCGAGGAAATTTGTGCCAATTTCAGATCTGTTTCTATTACGTATTTATGCTGGGTCCATTTCCAGGCAGGATAAGTTTTCCAACCGGCATGTCCCTGGGCAGTTTTAGCTCCATACATGAGGTCCAAAGGAATATTATGCCATTGACGTTTATACTTTTTGTCGGAAATACACACATCAACCGGCATTGGCATCTGACCATCATTACGTAAACGGATCAAGGTCTTATTTCCCTGCTCCCAGACACTATCGATGGCATAATCGATGGTTTTGGTGCTGGATACCCAGAATTCCTGGTACCAGTCGAGTTCGATATGACTGACTTTTTCCGCGAGTCGGATAAAATCGGAAGCCGTCGGATGTTTGAATTTCCAGACACGGTAGTATTCCAATAAAATTTTATCCCGGGTTTCAGCCCCGACGATATAACCCAATTGCTCCAGAAAAACCGCCCCTTTGGAATAACTGGCCACACTATAGGCCGCATTGGTATTGAAATGGTCCGCATGGGTGGTCAACGGCTCTTCCAGCTGGCTTTTCACCAGATTAAAGTAGCTCTGATAACTGTCGATTTGTTCCGTTGTGTAGGTTGTGCTGCTCCGCCGGTCCTGGGTCCGCTGTTCTGCATAAGTTGTAAAACCTTCATCCATCCAGGCATAGGTAGACTCATTGGTGGCCAATACACCCTGATACCAACTATGGAACCATTCGTGCAACCAGGCACCGGGACTGGCCAGTAGAGTCGCCATGGGATACTCCATACCCCCGTCCCCACCGGTTATAAAGGAATACTGTTTATAAGGATAAGCACCAAAATGTTGTTCCATAAAGGGATAGGCCAGTTGTGCCATGTACAAAATCTTTTCCCAGTCCGCCTCCGACTTGCCGGCAAGCTTGTACAGCAGGTGCAGGGTTAGTCCATTGGATAAGGTTAATGACCGATGCACAAATTCCGGATCAGCTGCCCACATAAAATCGTGCACTTTCGGCGCATGAAAACGCCAGGTAAGTTTATCACCTGCGGGGCGGTTCACCTTTGTTCCCAATGGCTCATAACCATGCCCGATTGTTTCAGGATTTTGCAAGTATCCTGTCCCCCCCAGAATATAGTTTTTATCGATGGTGATATTGACGTCAAAATCACCGAAATCCCCATAAAACTCACGGCCTACATAGGGATCGGGATGCCAGCCATCCCGGTCGTAAGCAGCCATCTTGGGATACCACTGACTCATCGAATATCTTACTTCTGTGAGGGGATTATCTCTACCTGAACGCCGAATCTGCAGCGGCACCTGGGCATTAAAGGCCATTTCGAAAACTACTTTCTGTCCGGGAAGTATCGGTTTGGTCAGTGGCACTACTAAAATGGTTTCCTGCACCTCGAACTTCTGTGGCACCCCGTTCATCTTTAGGGAAGTCACTTTCTGGTATCCGATCTCGTCCGGCTTCAGTTGACTGATCCGGTCCCTGACCCGCGGATCCCAGTCGGATCTGGCACCTATCTGAATGGTACCCTGCCTGCGGCTGCGCTGGTCCATCATGCTGCCAGGCTGAAAGGCATTCCAGTACAAATGATAGAATACCCGATCCAGGGTATCCGGAGACTGGTTCCAGTATTCCAGTTTCTGGGTGCCGGTAAACTGATTGGTTGTAACATCCATATTGATATCCATCTGGTATTTAACACGCTGCTGCCAGTACCCTTGCTGCGCATAGGTATTGGAAACGAAAAAACAGACAATCAGAACGGAGATAATTTTTCGATACATCATAGCAAAACTTTAAATTCTTTCAACGATAATAGAATAGAAACAAAAATAGGGTTTACCCCGAATAACAGCGCCCGTCATGAGAGAAAGATGCCTTTTATTGGGAGGAACGGCAGTCTTAAGCTACTCAGGAAGAAATCCCTGTTCCTGTAACCAGGTTTTCAGATCCGCCATCCAGTCCCCGGATTCTTTTTTATTATGCATCCCAAAACCATGACCTCCTTTTTCAAAGGAACGGAGCTGGGCTGCAATATGGTGGGATTGCAGTTGTTGGTAATATATGACACTGTTTTTATACGGCACACCTTTATCATCCTTCGCATGAACCAGAAAAGCAGGTGGCGTATTATCATCTACATTCCATTCATTAGAATATTTTTTCACCAGCGCAGGGTCAGTCGTAGTACCGATCAGGTTTTCCCGGCTCCCCTTGTGCATCAGGCTATCCGTAAAGCTAATGACAGGATAACCAAGGACGGAAAAATCCGGACGAAAAGAAATCTTCTTAGGATTCTTTATCAGTTGTTCCCGGTAACGGGTTGAAAGGCTGGCAGCCAGATGGCCACCCGCTGAAAAGCCCATAATCCCTATCATATTAGGGTTGATGCCCCATTTTTTTGCGTTACCGCGAACCAGCTGGATGGCGCGTTCTGCGTCCTGCAAGGGCCCGATAGATTTATCCGTCATGCTGCGATTGTCTGGCAGGCGGTATTTTAGTACAAATGCAGTTATGCCCCACTGATTGAGCGCTTTGGCCACATCTGTCCCTTCGTGACTGAATGCCAGAATCCGGTAACCACCTCCGGGACAAATAATAACGGCGGTACCATTGGGATGCTCGGGTTGAAACCGCGTCAATTCCGGTTGAGTGACATTACTGATCCGGAGAATTCCATCATCGCCTACTTCGTGCTTTTCCTCCATATCAGTGGGCTTACTGTTCGGAACGATTTTATATAAAGGCAGCGTCTGCTGCGCCGTCAGGGACATGGACATCAAAAGCATCGTCATAAAAAATATCAATTTCATTCTCGGGTTTTTTATCCAGAAATTAAGTTCACCAGCAATAGGTCTTGGATTAATAAATCCTGATTCAAAAATTCAGCTCCGGTTAAAGATAAAATTAATTTTCAATTTTAGTACACCCTTGATATAGGCCGCTCTTATTCCTCTTCGAATTCAAAAACAAGAGGTACTTCTTATGGCGCTTTACTTACTGAAGTTCTGAAAGAATTATTTTTTTCTGTTTAAAGATATTGGTCATCGCCCTTTCCCTAACCTGAGGGTCACTGCTGTTTATCAGGTCAAAATATTCTACCGGCACGACCTGCCATGATAAACCATATTTATCCTTGCACCAACCGCAGACACTTTCCTGTCCACCGTTTGCAGTTAAAGCATCCCAATAGTAGTCTACTTCCTGCTGATCTTTGCAATTTACCACAAAAGAGACCGCCTCATTAAATTTGAAATAAGGGCCTGCCGCCAGGATACTGAATTCCATCCCATTGATCTCGATCGTGGCCGTCTCGAATTCACCGCCTCCGCCTTCTGGTGGGTTTGTATACTGATGGTGCTCCTTGAGTGTACCATCTTTAAAAATGGAAAGATAATAGTCAGCGACTGCTTTTGCATCCGTTGTCTCCATCCAGAGACAAGCGGTTATCTTTTGTGGTATCATGTCTATGCATTTTAGTGTTTCCTCGGAATTTGTATTAATATGTTTTGAAAAACGCAATCGAAACTTTCATACTTAGACCTGTTTAAAAGCAGGTCGTATTTGATAAAGTAAGGTACAAAAAATTAGCTTGCTGAAAGCATATATGGACAAACAGTTGCAGGACCAGTTTATCGTTGTGCTGCACGAAGCAGCCCGCTGCGCAACAGGTTGCGCCTTGTCCCTGGTTTTAAATCATTTTTTAAATGAAAAGGCAATGGAGACTCAGCGCTCAAAAGCAGGTTTCACTTCCGCCCAAAAAGCGTCCAGATTAATGATTTGTTCCTTGAGGAAACTGATAATCTCTGGCCAGCTGGTTCGGTCAAAAATACTCACCCCCTCCAATTCCTTGAAAATACGCGTTAGTTCGCTACCATCCTGCTCATAAACGGATTCCAGCCAGTTCCAGTCCGTCCCCGCAAAACTTTCAAAAAAACTTTGCATGGATCGAAACTGTTTCAGGCAATCCTGACGCTCAGATTTTAGGGGATGGTTCAGCTCGATGGCTACCCGGGCAATGCGTTTATCGACATCCATTCGGAAATAAATATGTCGAATGCCGGTCTTGTAATTAATCCAGTTGATGGTTTGGCCCTCAGCATTTGGTACCGGTTTCATATACCTGCCAAAACTCGTCCAGAATTCCTTTTTGATATGGGAAACTTCAGCCTTGCTGTACATCTTAATCTGTAAAAAGTGGAAACCCGAAGCGACTATCCCGCACTGACCTTGGTGCGCACTTTCCGACGGTAGTTTTTAAAAAGGCTCTGCCAACGCAGATTCAGGACGCCGAGTACGCCTTCCTTGATAATGCCTTTATTCATTTTTGATTGACCCACGGTACGATCCTGGAATATAATAGGTACTTCCTTTATTTTAAATCCCAGCTTCCAGGCAGCAAACTTCATCTCGATCTGGAAAGCATATCCTACAAAATTGATGCTGTCAAAATTAATGGCTTCTAACACATCGGCCCGGTAACAAACAAATCCCGCTGTCGGATCCTTAACCGGCATCCAGGTTATCAGACGGGTATATAGTGACGCACCGCGGGAAAGTGCGATCCGGTCCGCCGGCCAGTTGATCACCCCCCCTCCTTTAACATAGCGACTGCCTACGGCGACATCAGCATTCTGAAAACGGCAGGCTTCATACAGTCGGATCAGGTCCTTGGGGTTATGCGAAAAATCTGCGTCCATTTCGAAAAGAAAAGCATAGCCTCTTTCCAGCCCCCATTTAAACCCATGGATATAAGCAGTCCCCAGCCCCAGCTTACCTTTTCTTTCTTCCAGAAAAAGCCGGTCCCCAAATACTTCCTGCTGCTCCTTTACGAGCGTAGCTGTTCCGTCGGGTGAACCATCATCTACTATGAGTACATGAAAATCCTCCTGAAGCTCAAATACGGCTTTCAGTATGCGGATAATATTCTCACGCTCATTATAAGTGGGTATGATAACTAATTTCTCCAAAAATTAATTATTGATTGAATGAAGTGCCGATTATGGCGGACCGAGCTGAAAACCGGCGATTCCGGGTCAAATCAAAGTCACAGCCGCCAACTTTTATAGCTAAAAACGGGCTTATACTTTCAGACCTTTTAACCGACTCCTGGTAAAAATCTCGGTGAGCTTCTGCTTGGTTTGCTGTGGAAAGTCACCCCGCATCATCCAGTCATAGTACTGGGGTTCCCGGGCGAGCACATCCGCAACGGACTGGCCTTTATATTTGCCAAAATTGAACACCTCTTTGCCGTCCGCCATGATAAAGCGACGGGCGAAATCCACAATGACCTCGTCGCCCAAAAATTTATTAATCGTATCTACTGTGTTTCCCAGTTCCGGATATCGTTCCAGCTGTGCCTGTAACACTTCAAATGTAGCCGTCGCATCTGCCTCGGCAGAGTGGGCATCTTCCAGATCCTTGCCACAATAGTACTTATAGGCGGCTGATAGTGTCCGCGGTTCCATTTTATAAAATATATTCTGCACATCCAGCAACCGGCGTCCCTTCATGTCAAATTCCACTTCTGCCCTGAGAAATTCCTCAATCAGCAGCGGAATGTCAAAGCGGTTGGAATTATAACCTGCCAGATCACAATCTGCCAGAAACTGCTTTAATTCCTGTGCTGCCTGTTTAAATGTGGGCGCCTCTTTGACCATCTCATCTGTGATGCCATGAATATCACTGGAGCTTTGAGGAATCGGCATTTCCGGGTGGATCAGCTTTCTCTTTACATTGCGCGTACCATCAGGCAGGATTTTCACGATTGCGATCTCCACAATCCGATCCGTTCCCAGATTCACTCCGGTGGTTTCGAGGTCAATAAATGCAATGGGTTTGGTAATCTGTAGCATAATTATATTTAATGGCGGCTAAGTTAAAGAATCTTGGTTTGAAAAACGGGAAATTTACTGTTAAACCGCCAGGGGGTCGAACCCGCCCGCCTGCTGCATTCGAAGCATTATTTGCTGCGTTGTGCAGGGTGCATCAGGTCCGCTTTTAGGAATCCCTGGAAATCAGGAACCTGAAGCCGGCCATTGACAGCATCAGGTCCGTCAGTACCAAGATCATTCACATAGTCGCAGCGCCATCATTTCGATGAAAACCTGAGCAGGTCAAAGGCTGAAAACAAGGGAATCCTTATCCGGGTACTATGGAATCTGTAAACCGACAGTTTGCTGCTTCGGGCTGAGATTCCCGGCTAAAGATTCCCTTAAAAACTGTTTAAGGAATTTTCCTGCATAATATTTTAATTATTCTCAATAAGTTTCTATATTTGCCGCGCAATGACCAGTAATTTTATACATATCCATCATCATTTTATCAACTTACAGCAGTAAGCCGGTGGTGCTATGTATCAACAATATATAAAAGGCTTACAATTTGTAAGCCTTTTTTGTTAGGTACCTTTCCTGGTCCGCAAAACAGGGTTTGAATTCAATTTAAAATGTAAACTTAAAAGACCTATTAGCATGGCAACAGTAAAAAAGCAGCGGAAAGCTAGTTCCGGCGAACCAAATGGCAAAAAAAAGGGAACAGCCCGCAACACTGATCTGCTGCGGATCGCCGTTCAGAAATCAGGCCGACTCAACGAAGGCTCGATGAAATTGCTCAAAGAATGCGGTATCGATGTGCCTGCAGGCAACAATCAATTAAAAATAAAGGTGGAGAACTTCGATGCGGAAATCCTGTTCCTGCGCGATGACGATATTCCCGAATATGTTCAGGACGGTGTTGCCGATATTGGCTTTGTGGGTGAAAATGTCGCCATTGAAAAAAACAAGGACACCAGAATTATCGAAAAACTGGGCTATGGTAAATGCCGCCTTTCCCTGGCACTGCCCAAAGGCACCACACCAAAAAACATGCAGGCACTCAATGGGATAAAAATTGCCACCAGCTACCCTTTTATCCTGAAAAAATGGCTTAAACAGCAAAAAATTAACGCTGAAATCCACAATATCAGTGGCTCAGTGGAGATCGCCCCCCGTATCGGACTGGCCGATGCCATTTGTGATCTGGTCAGCAGTGGCAGTACACTTTTTAGTAACGAATTGTACGAGTACGAAACTATCCTGAAATCTGAAGCCGTACTGATCAGTGGAAAAAATCTTTCTCCCGGTAGTCAGGCCCTGTTGGATCAACTGTTGTTCCGCATCCGTTCGGTCAAGAAGGCCAAATACACAAAATACGTGCTCCTGAACGCGCCCAATGAGCATCTCGAGCAGATCTGCCGTTACCTGCCAGGCATCAACAGTCCGACAATTGTACCGTTGGCGAAAAAAGGATGGTCGTCCGTACACTCGGTAATCGGCGAAAATGATTTCTGGAAAGTCATTGAAAAATTAAAACAGGCCGGTGCGGAAGGAATCTTAATTTTACCCATCGAAAAGATCATTGAGTAAAGGCTGTCCCATTGTTAGCCAGTTTAGCATCACTAAATGATAAATTGAAGCTTTGAAACTGTACAAATACCCCTCCGAGAAGACCTGGCCCCAAATCTGTCAGCGGCCGGTACAAAACAGCGCAGCCATTGCGCCTGCGGTTAATAAAATCATATACGATGTGGCCAATAACGGCGACGCGGCGCTGAAGCGGTATGCAGAACAGTTCGACGGCGTCCGGCTCAAAAGCCTTGCTGTCAGCAAAAAAGAACTGGAGGTGGCCATAAAACAGATCGACCCTCAACTGAAAAAAGCCATTGGGATTGCGAAAACCAATATCCAGAAATTTCATGCGGCACAGAAACAGGCCACGGTCAAAATAGAAACCACCAGGGGTGTTTTCTGCTGGCGGGAATCCCGTGCGATTGAAAAAGTAGGTCTGTATATACCCGGAGGCTCGGCACCGTTATTTTCTACCGTGCTGATGCTGGCCATTCCTGCTGCCCTGGCCGGTTGCCAGGAAATAGTCCTTTGTACGCCTCCCAATGCCAAAGGAAGGATCGATAACAGTATTCTCTATGCGGCTTCAATTTGTGGCATCAAGAAAATATTTAAGGTAGGGGGCGCCCAGGCTATTACCGCCATGGCCTATGGTACCAAGACCATTCCGGCAGTTTATAAAATCTTCGGACCGGGCAACCAGTATGTAATGGCGGCCAAACAATTGTTGCAAAGTAAGGTGGCCATTGATATGCCTGCCGGCCCTTCGGAGGTCCTGGTAATTGCTGATAAAACAGCCGTACCCGCATATGTAGCCGCCGATTTGCTGGCGCAGGCAGAACATGGCCCTGACTCCCAGGTGATGCTGGTCTGTACTTCAGAAAATATCGCCCAGGAAGTGCGGTTGGCACTGGACCAGCAACTACCACAGCTGGCACGCCGACAGATCGCCGCCCGCGCCCTGGAATACGCCCGGATTATTGTAGTAAAAGAATTAAAAAATGCTATCGCATTTTCAAATATGTATGCACCGGAGCACCTGATTCTGGCCTGTAAGACCAGTAGCACCCTGCTGCGACAGATCACAGCCGCCGGGTCCGTATTTATTGGTAATTATTCTCCTGAATCAGTGGGAGATTATGCCAGCGGCACCAATCATACCCTGCCTACCAACGGTTATGCCACGGCCTACAGTGGTGTATCGCTGGATAGTTTCTATAAAAAAATCACCTTCCAGCAACTGAGCCAGGCAGGATTGAAACAGATTGCCCCAACGGTGATTACAATGGCGGATGCGGAAGGTCTTCAGGCCCATAGCGCCGCTGTACAGGTTCGTTTGAATACCAGAACCCAAAAGAATTAAATAATACGCCCAATTTTAAGAAGTCATTACCAAGATGGATTTTCAGTTAACCCCGCTTATCCGGGATAATATCCGGAAGCTCGCCCCTTATACCACGGCCAGACATGAGTTTACCGGTCAGGCTTCGGTCATGCTTGACGCGAATGAGAATGCGATTGGCTCACCGGTTTCCCTTGATACCGGCAATTTTCACGAAAGCCTCAACCGATACCCCGATCCCGTTCAATTACAGTTAAAACAACGGATCAGTGAAATTAAAGGGATACCGGTCGATCATATCTTTACCGGTAATGGTTCCGATGAAGCCATTGATGTTTTGATGCGGATTTTCTGTGAACCGGGCATCGATAATATTATTACCCTGCCACCTACATATGGCATGTACAGTGTGAGTGCAGCCATTAATAATATCGCCGTCAGGGAAGTGCCGCTCAACAGCGAATATCAGATGGATATTGAAGCGATCGCAACAGCTGTCGATGAGCGTACAAAAATGATATTTATCTGTTCTCCCAATAACCCGACCGGCAACAGCATCCGTCGTCAGGATATTGAAATTGTACTGAATAATTTTGATGGCATCGTAGTGATCGATGAGGCTTATATCAATTATGCCCGTCAGAAAACATTTGCGCAGCAATTGATTGACTATCCCAACCTGGTAGTGATGCAGACACTTTCCAAGGCCTGGGGTCTGGCAGCGCTCAGGGTAGGAATGGCTTTTGCCAGTAAAGAGATTATACATTATATGAACAATGTCAAGTATCCATATAATATCAATGCAGCCGCCCAGACCCTGGCCTTGCAGGCATTGATGAATATTGACCAGGTCAATAACTGGACACGCAGCACGATCGAACAGCGGGAATGGCTTGAAAATGCCTTAAAGGACTGGTCGGGTACCGAAAAAATCTATCCTTCGGATGCCAATTTCCTGCTGGTGAAGATCACCGGTGCACAACAGGTTTTCGAATACCTGCAGACCCGCGGTATTATTGTACGCAACCGCAGTACCACGCCCGGTGCTGAGGGATGCCTGCGCATTACCGTTGGCACCCCCGAAGAAAATCAGAAACTCATGACCGCCCTGCAGGCCTATCCCGGAATTTCCGAAGCCTAACCGGGTTCATCAATTAAAATCATTTTATCTAAAGCGCATGGATCCGATTCAAACAACAAATAACGCGAACAAGCCGGCTGCCAGCCGGACGCCCGCCCGTAAAGTGCTCTTTATTGACAGGGATGGCACTTTAATCAATGAGGCGCCCCCGACTTACCAGCTGGATGCGATTGAAAAAATAACTTTTTACCCGGATGTATTTATCTGGATGTCCCGGATCGCCAAAGAAATGGATTTCGAACTGGTAATGATAACCAATCAGGACGGACTGGGCACCGACGCTTTTCCCGAATCCAGCTTCTGGCCCTATCAGGACCTGGTGATGCGGAATCTGGAAAGCCAGGGGATCGTTTTTAGTAAAGTATTTATCGACAAAACCTTTCCGGAACAGGAGGCCCCGACCCGCAAACCGGGAACAGGCCTGCTGGTTGACTATATAGATAATCCCGCCTACGACCTGAAGGGCTCCTATGTGATCGGCGACCGGATTACCGATATGCAACTGGCCAGAAATCTGGGCTCGAAAGGCATCTGGCTCAACCTGGATGAGTCCCTGGGGGCCGATGAGATTGCTTCCTCGCTAAAAGAGCTGGAATCCACCATTGTGCTGAAAACTAAAAACTGGGAGGATATTTACGGGCACCTCCAACTGGAAGCCCGGAGGGTTCAACACAGCCGTCATACCAATGAAACAAAAATAGATGTCGAAATCAACCTGGACGGCGCAGGCATCTGTGATATACAAACCGGCCTGGGCTTTTTTGATCATATGCTGCACCAACTGGGGCGCCACAGTGGCATCAACCTGAAAATTAATACCAGGGGTGATCTTCATATTGATGAACACCATACCATCGAGGATACCGCCATCGCATTGGGCGAAGCATTTCAACAGGCCCTGGGTAATAAAGCCGGAATGGAACGGTACGGATTCCTGTTACCAATGGATGATTGCCTCGCCCAGGTGGCTATCGATTTTGGCGGCCGTCCCTGGCTGGTCTGGGAAGCTGAGTTTAAACGCGAAAAGATCGGCGAAATGCCAACAGAAATGTTCTACCATTTCTTCAAGTCCTTTAGTGATGCAGCTAAATGCAACCTGAATATCAAAGCCGAAGGTGAAAACGAGCATCATAAGATCGAAGCTATTTTCAAAGGCCTGGCAAAAGCCATCAAAATGGCCATCCGGCGCAGTCCCGATAACCGGCAACTGCCCACCACCAAAGGTATTGTCTGAGTACCTGCAGCATATAATGAATCTCGAAATGAATAAAAATATCAATGAACCGGCAATCGCAACCGCGCCACAGGTTAAAGGCGGCGGCGGGGAACTGGTTATCATAAAATACAATGCCGGCAATATTCAGTCGGTACTTTTTGCACTGGAACGCATTGGTGTCCAGGCCCGGGTTACTGATGACCCCGAACAGATTCAGTCGGCGGCTAAAATAATCTTTCCAGGTGTCGGTGAAGCCAGTACGGCCATGGACTATCTCAAACAGCGCGGGCTGGACCAGTTGATCCTGAATGCCACCCAACCCCTGTTGGGCATTTGCCTTGGCATGCAGCTACTTTGCCGGCACAGCGAAGAGAATGACACGACCTGTCTGGGCATCTTTGATACGGAAGTCAGACGATTCCAGTCTCCCACCCTAAAGATCCCGCAAATGGGCTGGAATAATATCCAGTGTAAGGAAGATCCGCTATTCCAGGGTGTTCCGGATGACAGCTATTTTTATTTCGTGCACAGCTATTGCGCTGCGGTCCATCCTGACAGTATCGCTACGACCTATTATGGAGAGACCTTCAGCGCAGCGCTGCACCGCGACAATTTTTACGGCGTGCAATTTCACCCGGAAAAAAGCGCGGATGCCGGCCAGCGGGTGCTACAGAATTTTTTATCATTATAAACAAAGATTACAAGCAATAAAATTCCTTATGCAAATCATTCCTGCCATTGACATTATAGAAGGTAAATGTGTAAGACTCAGTAAGGGTGATTACCAACAAAAAAAAATATACAATGAAAATCCATTGGAGGTGGCCCGTAGTTTCGAAGACGCAGGCCTGGTGCGCCTGCACCTGGTAGACCTGGATGGTGCCAAGGCCGGAAAGGTGAAAAACTGGAAAGTACTGGAACAGATTGCCGGTCACACTGCCTTGCAAATAGATTTTTCCGGCGGTATCAGCAGTGATGAGAACCTGGCCATCGCCTTTAATTCAGGGGCTACCTATGCCGCTATCGGCAGCGTCGCCGTTAAAAACGAAGCACTGATGTTACAATGGATGGAAACCTACGGGGCGGCACATTTTATCCTGGGGGCAGATGTACTGGACCGGAAAATCCAGGTCAGGGGATGGACGGAATCCACCGACCTGGACATCATTGATTTTATCCGCAATTATAAAACCAAGGGACTGAACCGTTTCTTTTGTACCGATATTAGTAAAGACGGGCTGCTGGAAGGCAGTGCCACTGAACTTTATCGTTATCTTCTGGATGAAGTGCCTGGTATTGAGCTAATAGCCAGCGGCGGTGTAAGCAGTCTGGCCGATCTGGAAGCCTTACAGGCCGTGGGCTGTAATGGTGCAATTGTCGGGAAAGCCATTTATGAACAAAAAATTAGCCTCCGGGAGCTGGAGACATTCAACAGCCGGTCCTGAGCATGCAGGATCCTGTTTTGTAATGACATCATTTTAGATTAGAACATATGCTCGCAAAAAGAATCATACCCTGTCTGGATATTAAAGATGGCCGGACCGTCAAAGGCACCAATTTTGTGGCTTTGCGTGACGCAGGTGATCCTGTGGAACTGGCCATGCGTTACAGCCGTGAAGGTGCCGACGAACTGGTTTTTCTGGATATTACCGCTACCGTCGATAAACGCAGGACCCTGGCAACACTGGTCCGCAAGATCGCGACCCATATCAATATTCCTTTTACGGTGGGCGGCGGTATCAATTCCGTTGATGACGTTTCCCTACTACTGGAAAATGGAGCCGACAAGATATCTGTTAATACTTCCGCCGTAAAAAGACCGGCCCTGATTGAAGAACTGGCCAGGAATTTTGGCAGCCAATGTGTGGTGGTGGCGGTCGATATCAAACTGTTTGACGGCATCTGGAAAGTAGTTACCCACGGTGGCCGAACGCCTACCCCGCTGCTGGCAACCGAATGGGTCCGTCAGTGCCGGGACTATGGCGCCGGTGAAATCCTGCTGACTTCAATGGAAAATGACGGGACCAAGGCGGGATTTGCTACAGCAATAACGGCGACCATCAGCCAGTCCGTAAATATACCGGTAATCGCTTCCGGAGGCGCAGGTACGCTGACGCATTTTAAAGAGATTTTTACGGAGGGGCACGCCGATGCGGCCCTGGCTGCCAGCATTTTTCATTTCAGAGAAATTGAAATAAAAGAACTGAAATCCTATCTGAAACAAGAAAACATTGAAGTACGTTTGTAGCGATCCGGCAATTTTGGATATGCCTGCTTCGCAGGCAGTATAATTAAACAGATAAAAAATACGATATGATATCTCCCGATTTTTCTAAATACCCCGACGGCCTGATGCCTGTAATTATCCAGGATGCCGGCACACTTGAAGTACTTATGCTGGGCTTTATGAATGCGGAAGCACTCGAAAAGACCCGCCAGGAAGGCCGGGTCACGTTCTACAGTCGCAGCAAACAGCGCTTGTGGACCAAGGGAGAAAGTTCCGGACATTTTCTGAACGTTAATGAAATCCTGACGGATTGTGATCAGGATACTTTATTGATCAAGGCCAGTCCCCAGGGGCCTACCTGCCATACCGGTGATATCAGCTGTTTTGGTAAAGCCAATGATATTTTCTCGTTGCAGGCGCTGGAAAAAGTAATCAAAGACCGTAAAGACCATCCCACTGAAAAGTCCTATACGGCTTCACTATTCGCCAAGGGCATCAACAAAATTGCACAGAAGGTGGGTGAAGAAGCAGTGGAGATTGTCATCGAGGCCAAAGACGATAATAAGGACCTGTTCCTGGGTGAAGCAGCCGACCTGATGTTTCATTATCTGGTATTGCTGCAGGCAAAAGGGTATCAACTTTCTGAGGTCCTTGAGGTACTGGAAAGCAGACACAAAAAATAGTTCGTGATCGAGTGATAGTTTTGTGTACCGGGGTGTCTAGGAATGGTGTTTCAGCACTTCGGGTATAAAGGCTTTACTCTGTTCGATGGCATCCATCAGTTGGGCGGTAATCTGTTGGGCAGAAGCTTCATAATCAATTTCCAGCGGCTCCTTGAAAGTTACCGTCAAGCGCGTCCCTTTTTTACGCAGACTCACCCCCGTTTTATTAAATGCTTTTGAAAATCCATTGATGACAACCGGAATCACAATGGGCTTGTGGTGTTTAATGATCAACGCCGTCCCCTTTCTTGCAGGCGCATAAGGCGTGGTGGTGCCCTGGGGAAAAGTTATAATCCAGTTCCGCTGCAGGGAACGTTCAATTTTCCGGGTATCACTGGGATCCAGTCCGCTCCGTTGTTCCTGACTGCTTTCGTTCCAGGTCCTGCGGACGGTCAGGCCGCCGGCCAACAGAAACAAACGGCTCATCCAGCTGCTTTTCATGGTCTGTTCCGCGGCCACATAATTGACCCGCGTAAAAGGATTCAGAAAATAATACGGTAAACCCAACCGCGTACGCTTCCCCCATTTGATGGCTGAAAAAATGTGAAACAAAGTGATGACATCCAGAAAATAAGTCTGGTGGTTACAGACAAACAGTACATTCGAATCCGGTAATTGTTTCAGATGCGTGGCGCCTTTGATTCTCAGCCGATTGACAATAGCAATGCCTGGATAGGTAGACAAGCCTACAACGACATGTACCATTTTTCTCACAAGATTGGTACGTTTTAGTCTATTGATCAGTTTTCGCATTCAATACGGCAAAGTAATAGTTTAACAGAATTAAACTGCATAATAACGCAATTATTTTTTACACAGCTGAAAATTCCCGCACTTTCTGAACCTCAATTGCCCGCCTGTTCCAAATGCCGCCCATAATTGCTAACTTGAGCCGGTGAACATCCAGGAACTTCAAAATAATAAACCTTCACGTAAGAAACTGCTCTATCCTGTTAATGCCGAGCTGGCCAATTACCTTGTCCGCCAGGGCCGGGAAGTCAGTCTCCCGGTATCCCATAGGGATTTGTTGAATTTTACCTGGTCTGTCCCAATTCAGGATGCGGCCGGCAATGCTACATATTGGGAAAAAGCCATTTACGATAAAAGAGACTGGGATTTCCTGCGGGAAGGGCTGGTGCAGATTTATGCGGTATTGAAAACAGAAGGAGATATGAGTTTTGCCGATCAGCTGGATGTGGCCAGAATTGATTACTGCTCTTTCGGCAATTCCCTGCCCTTCCGGATCCGTATTGTTAATAAATACAACGCCAATTTTGACCATTATTATATCAAAATTACGGATGCCTCCAGGGTCTACGGTCTGGAGCTGGAACATTTTCTTTCGCCGAACCGGATTACCTTTTATACCGATGGCGGTACCCTTGTCGAGGAACATATCCCTGGCGTCGCGGGTGATGTATTCCTGGAGCAGTACCTGAATCAGAAAGAGACGAATAAAACCCGACTTGCCAAGGAATTTGTCAAATTCAATGAACGGTGTTTTGTACGGCTGCTGGGCGATATGCGGGCCTATAATTTTGTTGTTGTTGCCACCCCCGATATAGAAAGTTACCAATACCGGATCCGGGCAATCGATTTTGACCAACAATCCTATGAAGGCCGAAAACAGCTCTATAAACCCCAATTCTTCAAAGAGAATAACCTGTTTGTACAGACCGTGCTGCAGCAACTGAATTCCCAATCGATTGAACAGTATAAGGCGGAAGAACGATCGGCCATGGCTTATCGGGTCGCCGTAACCCGGTTCCGGCTGATGGAACTGCTCAATATCATGTCCCGGGACACCATCGCTCCGCTTGACAAACAGCTGGCCCTGGCCCGCCACTTGAATGAGGAATTTAAAACCGAAGCTTTTAACCGCTGTAATTCCATGGGACAATTGCTGAAGCTCCACCTCAAATACATGCTAAGGGGTAACCTCAAACTGATCCAGGAAAAAACCCGGATGCTGACCCGACGAAAACAGTGAGCATGAACCCGCCGGCCGAATGAGAGCGGCAAACCGCCCTGAGAAAAGGAAAAAGGATGCTACCGGTCCCGGCATCCGAATGCAACCGATATCATTCGAAACCCTTGCTAATCCTGACAAAAAGGACTTGAAAGCCCGCTGATTATTTTTAATTTTTCACCGATTATTGCTATCTTAGCGACCCCGTGTTTCAAACACACGATATTTTATTTTAAAACCCAATTTTTAGAAAAAATGAGCAAATACAAAGCCGGCGTCCTGCACGGCAAAGAGCTTGAAGCCCTTTACAATGATGCTAAAGACAATAATTTCGCCCTACCTGCAGTCAATGTAGTGGGTACAGACAGCGTCAATGCGGTTTTAGAGACGGCCGCCAAAGTGAATTCACCCGTAATGATTCAGTTCAGTAACGGTGGCGCTCAGTTTTTTGCCGGAAAGGCCATGCCCAATGATAATTTACAGGCTAATATTTATGGCGCTGTAAGCGGTGCCCTGCATGTACATACAGTGGCTAAATATTACGGTGTTCCCGTGGTGCTGCACACCGATCACGCGGCTAAAAAATGGCTGCCCTGGATCAGTACGCTGATCGACGAGGGTGAAAAATTCTATAAAGAAAAAGGTCAACCCCTGTACAGCTCTCATATGCTGGACCTGAGCGAAGAGCCCATTGAAGAAAACGTCGCCACGTCAGTAGAGTTCTTCAAACGTATGGCACCCCTGGGTATGAGCATTGAAATTGAATTGGGTGTTACCGGTGGTGAAGAGGATGGCGTAGACAATACAGATATTGACAATTCCAGATTATATACCCAGCCGGAAGAAGTCGCTTATGCTTACGAGCAGTTAAGCCAGGTAAGTAATATGTTTACCATTGCCGCTGCTTTTGGAAATGTACATGGCGTTTATAAACCCGGAAACGTTCAGCTGACCCCCACCATTCTGGACAACAGCCAGAAGTATATTGCTGAAAAATTCAAGACCGGTGATAAACCTGTATATTTTGTATTCCATGGCGGAAGTGGTTCGGAGAAAGAAAAAATCACCGAAGCCATCGGATATGGCGCAATTAAAATGAACCTGGATACAGATATGCAATGGGCTTTTGCTGAAGGCGTATTTGATTATTACAAGAAAAATGAAGCCTATCTCCAGGGGCAACTGGGTAATCCTGAAGGGGATGACAAACCCAACAAAAAATACTACGATCCCCGCGTTTGGTTACGCAAAGGTGAAGAGACATTTGTAAAACGTCTCGAAACCGCCTTCCAGGATCTGAACTGTATTGGTAAAAATGCCTAAGTTGCACTTTCAGTGAACTTCAAATATCCAGAACCCGGCTTCGGCCGGGTTTTTTAATATCCCCATCCGATGGGGTTTGTCTAAAAACTAAAAACCCCCGCAAACGCGGGGGTCAGTTACTTTTTGCTATTACTTAAAATTTACAGGGTTTCGCTATCCCCTTTTGAGCCTTCAATCACTTTTACTTCTACCGGTACAACGCCGTGCCGGGTTTGTGCGATCTTCTGAAAGGCGGATTTGGAAAGATCCACTCTTCCTTTGATCGAAGGTGCCATACGGTCATTGACGACGACTTGCACACTTTTACCATTTTTTTTATTGGTAACCAGCAATTTAGTGCCTAATTTATAAATATTAGACGCAGCAGTCAATAAGTAATCGCGGTAAATATCACCGGTCGCTGTTTTACGGCCATTGAATTTACTGTGATAATAAGATGCTTTTTGTGTTGTAGACTTCTGGGAAAAGCCGTTCGTATAACTAAAAAGAAATACGATAATTAAAACGACTAATTTCTTCATGTGAGATATCTTTAGTTAAACAATCGAAGCTGCAGTATACTTCTTTCGAACTTCCAGCAGCTCCTGATAACGTTATTTTACTTACATGCAAAATAAGGTGCAAAGTTAGGACCAGAATTCTTAAAAAAACTACAAAAATGCTGTCAATCTGGCCTAAAAAAATTATAAACAATTGATAATCAATGTGACTATTTAGCTGAATCGCATAACTGCGGTTTCCAGCGGCCGATAATAGGCAAAACTAAACGATTACACCTTCCAGGTCATAATCATAGGCTTTTAGAATCTTTACATCATAAAAAGAACCGATTTTCAATCGCCGGTCACCCGGGATGATTACCTCATTGTCTACTTCCACACTATCGAACTCGGTACGCCCGATATAACGTCCTGCTTCTTTCTTGTCAATAATGGTCTTGAAAGTCCGGCCCAGCTTCTGTTGATTCAGTTCATACGAAATTTCCTGCTGGTGTTCCATGATCTCCCGGGCCCGCCGCTCCTTTTCTTCCTGCGGCAGGTTGTCGTCCAGATCGTAAGCGCCTGTATTCTCCTCATGTGAATAGGTAAAAACGCCTACCCGGTCAAATCGGTGCTGGTCAAGAAAAGCTTTTACCAGTTCCACATCATCCTGGGTTTCACCCGGAAAACCAGCGATAAGCGTTGTTCTCAGGCAAATACCCGGCACTTTCTCCCGAATCGCGGCAATCAACTCATTCATTTCTGAAGAACTGATCTGGCGTTTCATAGAAGCCAGAATACGGTCAGAAGCATGCTGCAGCGGCATGTCCAGATAATTACAAATATTGTCTCTTTGCCGGATCACGTCCAGAATTTCCAGCGGGAACTTGGTCGGATAGGCATAATGCAGCCGAATCCATTCCAGGCCCTTAACATCGGCGAGGCGCTGCAACAAATCAGCCAGCATCCGCTTTTTGTAGATATCAAGTCCATAATAGGTCAGTTCCTGGGCAATCAGCATGATTTCTTTAACGCCCCTGCTGACCAGCAATTCCGCTTCCTTTACCAGGTCCTCGATCGGGCGACTCAGGTGTTTACCCCGCATCAACGGAATCGCGCAAAATGCACAGGTCCGGTTACAGCCTTCCGATATTTTCAGATAAGCATAATGCCGGGGAGTCGCCAGCATCCGTTCACCCACCAGCTCCGCCTTGTAATCCGCCTCAAATTGTTTTAAGATCAGTGGCAATTCCATGGTGCCGAAAAATGCGTCCACTTCAGGAATTTCCTCTTCCAGGCTATTTCGATAACGTTCACTAAGACAGCCTGTTACGTATACCTTGTCTAAATGCCCCTGTTTTTTAAGTTCTACCTGCTCCAGAATGGTATTAATACTTTCTTCCTTTGCCTTATCAATAAATCCGCAGGTATTGACAACAACGATATTATGATCTACCCGGCGATTCTCATGCACCACGTCAATCTCGTTGGCACGGAGCTGCCCACTCAGCACTTCGCTGTCCACCATATTCTTGCTGCAACCCAGTGTTATAATATTAACTTTATCCTTCTTGAGTGTTCTTACTTTCAATTTCCTTCTGATTAATTAAGCTGCAAAGATAGTTGATAGTTTGCAGCTGGCGGTGAAAGTCCACAGCGAGCCCTGATTCAGAAACTATGCTATTTGAGCTGATCATCAAGTTGTGGGTTTCCAGGGGCAGGAAGGAGCCGTCTTCTGTCAAAGCATTATTAGCCGCTGCCGGGACTTCAAACCACCCTTTTTTTACACTTCGAAACACGGACAAGTCAGCGGCCAACGACAGGATATTTCTTCCCCTTTCTTCCCTTGTCCTCCCAAACAACCGCAGCAGTAATCCAAGTTTTATTAATGTCAATCCTGCCGCCGGCTTTTAAGGGATAGTCGGTTTGCCCGATTTTTTGTATCTTGAATTGGCGAGAACAAGAGGTCGGGAACCTATATCCGGGTTTGCGGTATCGAAAAGACGGGAAAATAATCACAGGGTCTGAAACAGCTGACCCGAAAATTGAGATATGAAAAATCATTACTCTTTTGGAAAATTGGTGCGCTATATAAGTATTATCGCTTTTACTTTCTGGGGATTTGCTAAGCTTTATAAGGAAGGGATGGATTCCGGAGGTAAAACACTGCTGTTCATGGCTTCCATTGGATGCTGCTCCTCACTTTTATTTGATTTTTTCAAATCTAAATCACTAAGCCAAAAATCTTAGCCTGAACGGGCAGGTAGGACAGTATCCCACTACAATGGTTGAGGATTTATTATTTTAGCGAAACCGATCAAAACTCAGGTATCCGGTCAGTGGAATCAACTATCCTGCGCTTTAACTTTCCTGGCTCCTGCGGTAGCTTTCAATGAGGACTGACGTGTGATCAGTTCGGATTTCACAATAATGGTATTGGTATTGTTTAGATCAGATACGCCCTTCAAATGGTTGATCAGGTTCTGGGCGGCAATAGCTCCCATATCCATGCCCGGATAATCAATCGTCGAAAGTGTGGGTTGGACGATTTTGGATATGGGATCATTATTAAATCCCACGATGGCGATGTCCCGGGGGACTTCCAGACCATGGTCCTTAAACGTGTGCATACATACCGCTGCAGCAAAATCGTTGGTTACAAAAACGCCATCCGGACGAGGGTGCATTTTCAGAATGGCTCGGGCGGTCTGTTCACTGGCCTGCTCCCCCAGATCCGTCACAAAGACCAATTGTTTCTGGTACTTGATACCCGCTTCCTGCAGGGCTGCCATATAGCCCTTATGACGCAGGGCATAGACATTCCGTTTCAGACTGGCGGTGACCATTGCAATTCGTTTACAACCCTGATCGATCAAGTGGCGGGTCGCTTCATAACCGCAGCGCTGATTATCGATAATCACTTTGGTGGTCGCATTCGATTCTTCAGCCCGGTCAAAAAAAACGACCGGAATATCATTGTCCAGATAGGCTTCAAAATGATCGAGGTTATCGGTATCGAAAGCCAGTGATGCCATCAAACCGTCCACCCGCTTGCTGAACAGGTTGGCTGCATTGGCTTTCTCCTTGGTCATGCTTTCTCCGGAATGTGCAATAATAATATCGTATCCTGCTTCGGTCGTAATTTTCTCTATGCCGGCAAGCACGGATGTAATGAAATTACTATTCAACTCATGGACGAGCACACCGATGGTATAGGTCTTTTTGGAGCGTAGACTGCTGGCCGATTTGTTCAGCCGGTAGCCCATCTGCCTGGCAGCCTCCGCCACTTTCTTCTTGGTTTTGGCGCTGATCCCCTTGTGATTCTGTAAGGCCCGGCTTACGGTAGCAGAGGACATGCCCACTTTATCGGCAATATCGTAGATCGTTATATCTTTTTTTGCTTTCATGGTTTGGTCTGAATACTAATACCCGTAAAATTACAGGCAAAAAGCCGTCAATTCCCTGCTTTAATCCAGAAGTTTAAAAAAAAATTATGCAATCGGTTGCATATTAAATTATTTTCCTAATTTAGCGGAGCCATCTGCCAGGAAAGGCAGACGATTGGGCCGTTATTCCAAGGTATTAAACAGTAATAAACGAATATTGAGTGGGTTTACCTAACTTCAAAACGGCATCTTCGGCTCATTTTCAGCAGATGAATATGATCAGATGGTGGCTGGAATCGGTAATCGGCGAGTTTTTTTGCAACCGATATCATGAACTGACCGGATGCACAAGCCGGACCGTTGTAACACCAGTAACCGGATGGATGGATTAAAAGATTGAATACATGTTACTATTAGGCGTAGATATTGGAACTTCTTCGGTAAAAGCAACAGTGGTGGATGCTGCTAACCAACGCATTCTTGCTTCGGCACAATATCCCCAACAGGAAGCGCCCATTATTGCCAGCCGTCCCGGCTGGGCGGAACAAAGCCCTGATCAATGGTGGGAAGATACCAAGCAGGCCATCCAGTTATGCCATAAGAGCGGTGCGTACACGCCCACTGATATCGCCGCCATTGGCATCGCTTATCAGATGCATGGACTCGTATTAATTGATGCGCAGCAGCATGTGCTGAGAAATGCCATTATCTGGTGTGACAGCCGCTCGGTTGCGATCGGTCAAAAGGCTTTCGAAGCGCTGGGTGAGAAAAACTGTCTCAGCCGGTTGCTGAACAGTCCCGGAAATTTTACGGCCAGTAAACTGGCCTGGGTAAAAGCCCATGAACCCAGGATATACGAGAAAATAGATAAAATGATGCTCCCGGGTGACTTCATCGCAATGAAATTTACCGGTAGCACCACCACTTCGGCAGCTGCGCTATCAGAAGGCATTTTCTGGGATTTCAGTACCGGCCGACTTTCAGCGGAAATACTAAACTATTTTGATTTTGACGCCGGCATGTTTCCGGAAATACAGCCGGTATTTGGAGTACATGGTCATCTGATGGAACGGGTAGCTTCCCGGCTGGGACTCAAGGCAGGAATACCTGTGAGTTATAAGGCGGGCGACCAGCCGAACAATGCCTTTTCGCTAAATGTAATGCAGCCCGGTGAAGTGGCGGCCACCGCAGGGACTTCCGGGGTGATATATGCCGTTACCGATCAGCTGGCCTATGATCAAGCTTCAAGGATCAATAGTTTTGCCCATGTGAATCACCTCCGCGAAAAGGGCCAAAATCGCATCGGCGTCCTGCTGAATATCAACGGGTGCGGAATCATGAACCGATGGGTAAAAAATACCATGGCAGGTCATATCTCGTATACCGATATGAACCGGGCAGCCGCTACGGTGGCGCCGGGCAGTGCAGGCCTGCAGGTTCTGCCCTTCGGCAATGGGGCCGAACGCATGCTGGGCAACCGTATTATCGGTGCCGGCCTGCAGCGGCTCGACCTGAATATTCACCAACCGGCTGAGGTCTACCGTGCCGTGCAGGAAGGAATTGCTTTTGCATTTCGATATGGCTTTGATATCATGAAACATAACAATATCCGGCCCCAGGTAATCCGGGCGTCAAAGGCGAATATGTTCCTTAGCGAAGTATTTCTGGAGGTATTTGCCAATGTAACGGGTACTACAGTAGAATTCTATGAAGGTGACGGAAGTTTTGGCGCAGCCCTGGGTGCAGGAGTGGGTGCCGGAATCTACCAGGACCCACAGGAAGCTATGGCACAGCGGCGGCCTACCGGAATTTTGACCCCTTCTGGTAATGCAGTGTATGAACCCCTGTATCAGTCCTGGAAAACAACACTGGAAAATCAGATGAACAACGAATCCTAAACAATAAACTACCAAATTAAATAAATTAAAATTTCAGTTATATGTCAGTAACTATTGGAGAAAAATCTTATTTCAAGAATATCGATGCCATCCGGTATGAAGGACCTGCTTCAGATAATCCATTGGCTTATAAATGGTATGATGCCGACAAAAAAGTCGCCGGAAAACCCATGAAGGACTGGTTGCGTTTTGCTGTAGCCTATTGGCACAGCTTCTGCGCTACGGGTGCGGATCCTTTCGGTGTAAGCACCCAGGATTTTGCCTGGAATGCCAGTAATGATCCTTTGGTCAGGGCGCGGGATAAAGCCGATGCCGCTTTTGAATTTATTACCAAACTGGGAGTGCCCTTCTACTGCTTCCATGATGTGGACGTTGTAGATTTCGGAGATGACCTGGCTGAAAACGAGCGCAGACTGGAACAGATTACCGGCTACCTGGAACAAAAGCAGGCCGACAGCGGCGTATCATTACTCTGGGGTACGGCCAATCTGTTTACCCATAAGAAATTTATGAATGGCGCGGCCACCAATCCGGATTTTACCGTCCTGACCCATGCAGCCGTTCAGGTAAAAGCAGCCCTGGATGCTACGATCAGGCTGAAAGGTGCCAATTATGTTTTCTGGGGTGGGCGTGAAGGTTATATGAGTCTGCTGAATACCAACATGAAACGGGAAAAAGAACATTTGGCCCGTTTCCTGCAAGCCGCCCGGGATTATGGTCGCAAAAACGGCTTTACCGGTCAGTTCTATATTGAACCCAAACCCTGCGAGCCCACCAAACACCAGTACGACTACGATAGTGAAACCGTTATAGGTTTCCTGCGTCAATATGACCTGCTCGAAGACTTTAGCCTCAATATTGAAGTCAATCATGCGACCCTGGCGGGGCATACCTTCCAGCATGAACTACAGGCAGCAGCGGATGCAGGTCTGCTGGGCAGTATCGACGCCAATCGCGGCGATTATCAGAATGGCTGGGACACCGATCAGTTTCCCAATAACCTGAACGAGATTGCAGAAGCCATGCTGGTGATTCTGGAAAATGGTGGCTTTAAAAACGGAGGTATTAATTTCGATGCCAAGATCCGGCGCAATTCCACCGACCCCGAAGATCTGTTCTACGCCCATATCGGCGGCATCGACACTTTCGCACGTGGACTGATCATCGCTGACCGTATTCTGCAGGAATCCGACTATCGGAAAGCCAGAACGGAGCGTTATGCCTCTTTTGACAGTGAGCAGGGTAAGGCCTTTGAAACAGGTGCACTGTCACTGGAAGATCTAAGAAATCTGGCACTGAACGGAGCGGCACCGCAACCCATCAGTGGCAGACAGGAATGGTTTGAATTACTTATCAATAAATATATCTGAGCTCAGGATCCGGTGAATGGCTGATACCTGGTATCGCCCCGGCCCGGCCGGGCTACCCTATCAGGAGTAGTCGGATAACCGCTGGTCCCATAAAACTGAATTATGATGTATGGCTTCAACAGTAAAATAAGACTGCTGATGGCAGGCAGTCTGCTTGCCCTGGCCGCCTGCGGTGGCAGCCAACAGATAGCTACAACCAACAGCAAGGGCCTGAAAGATCAGTTCCGTAACGCCTTCCTGATAGGAACAGCCCTGGATAGTCTCCAGGTTGCTGCGCCTGAAAAAGGAACGGAAAGTCTGATTGGACAGCAATTCAATGCCATCACCGCTGAAAATGGTATGAAGGCAGAGCATATTCATCCACAATGGGGACGATTTGATTTTAACTGGGCGGATCGGTTCATTAATTATGGCCAGACCCGCGATATGTATATTGTGGGGCATACCCTGATCTGGCACAGTCAGCTACCTGATTTTGTACGAAGCATCCAATCAGCTGATTCACTACAAACGTTTCTTCAACTACATATAAATACCATTGTCAGCCGATACGCCGGTAAGGTGGATTCATGGGATGTGGTCAATGAAGCCCTGAATGAAGATGGCAGCTATCGTAAATCCATTTTCTTTGAAAAGCTGGGTGCGGCCTATATCGCAGATGCCTTTAAACTGGCAGCCACAGCGGCTCCAGATGCAGCGCTTTACTATAACGATTATAATATTGAACAACCGCGTAAAAGAGCAGGCGCACTGCGGCTGATTGAAGAAGCCCGCAAAGAAGGCGCCCGCATCGACGGGGTCGGCATTCAGGGGCACTGGCATTCAGGTACCGTTCCATTCGAAGCCATCGAACAAAGCATCCGGGAATTTGCAGCCGCGGGTCTGAAAGTAGCGATTACCGAACTGGATTTGAATGTGTTGCCGGCACCGCCCAAGCTTTCGGGTGCTGAAATCAGCCAGCGCTTTGCCGCAGACCCTGCGCTGAATCCTTACCCGACTGGACTTCCCCAAGCCCAACAACAGCAATTGGCGGCAGATTATGAGCGGCTGTTCCGGCTTTTCGTTAAATACCGCCAGCAAATCACCCGGATCAGCTTCTGGGGGGTCAACGACCGGCAGTCCTGGCTCAATAACTGGCCGGTGCCGGGACGCACCAATTATCCCTTACTCTTTGACCGCGACAGTCAACCCAAGCCCGCCTATTTTAAGGTCCGGGCAATTGAAGTCAACTAACAATATTCATCTCCACTTCCATGAATGCATTGCAGCAATTGTCAAAAATCGAGAAACTGGGTTATAGTCTGGGGGATCTGGCCGCCAATCTGGTGTTCCAGACCCTGATGACCTACCTGGCTTATTTCTATACGGATATCTACGGACTACAACCGGATGACGCTTCTTTGATCATGCTTATAGTGGGGCTCCTGGCTGCATTTGGCTTTAATCCCATCATCGGTGCCCTGGCAGATCGCACCCGTTCGAGATGGGGAAAGTTCAGACCCTGGATTCTATGGACAGCCGTTCCTCTGGGTATCGTGGCTCTGCTGGCATTCACAACGCCCCAGTTTTCCTATAAAGGAAAACTGATCTATGCCGTCATTACCTATTCCCTTTTGCTGCTGCTGTACGCAGCCAACAACCTTCCGTATTCAGCACTGAGCGGCGTTATTACCGGTGATATGAAAGAACGCAACAGCTTGTCGGCTTACCGGTTCGTGGCCGTCATGTTCGCACAGTTCTTCGTACAGGTTTTTATGCTACCCATCATCGAAACTGCCGGCGGTGGAGACAGGGCCCGCGGTATCGAAATTGTGATGACCTGGCTGGCGATCATCGGGACCCTGATGCTGTTGATTACTTTCTTTACAACCCGTGAAAGAATCATTCCCAAACCCGAACAGCAATCTTCTCTGAAAGAGGACTTCGCGGACCTGTTCCGGAATCGTCCCTGGGTAATTATGCTGGTATTGACCACGCTGGTATTTATTACCCTGGCCATGAAAGGCGGCGCCTATGTATATTATTTTAAAAACTTCGTAGCGGCAGACAATCTAAGTCAGTTTGTAACCCCGATCAACCACGCGCTGGCAGCGATCGGATTGGACTTCTTTGGCGAAGATCCCGTGGCGGCTGGTTTCGGATTATTCAACGCAGGCGGAATTATCTGCATGATCATCGGCATTACCTTTTCCAAATCTCTGGCGGATAAATTTGGCAAAAGGGATGTGTTCGCAATTGCGCTTTTTATTTCCACCCTGTTTATTCTGGCTTTTTATTTTATCCCGCCACAATCAGTGGCGCTAATTTTTCTATCACAAGTCCTGCATGGTTTCTTTTACGGTATTACCATTCCCCTGCTCTGGGCCATGATCGCCGATGTAGCCGATTACAATGAATGGAAAACCAATCACCGGGCCACGGCGATTATTTTTTCAGCGATGATGGTAGGTTTGAAAGCTGGCCTGAGTATCGGCTCCGCACTCATCACCAGCATCCTGGACCATTATGGCTATACGCCCAATACAGCCGTTCAATCGGCGACCGCAGTTGAGGCGACCAAACTGCTGGTCAGTGTATTCGCTTCTATCCCATTTTTAATCGGAGTGGGCCTGATGTTCTTTTACAAAATTGACAAAAAAACTGAAAACGAAATTGAGAAAACGCTCAAAGAAAGAAGAGCGGGCCTATCATCTTAAAATGATTTCATATGCCGGAAGATCCCATTGACCATATAGATTTTGATGCCCTGAATCAGAAAGCCATTTCACAACCTCTGGTTACCCATTTGTTTACCGCGGATCCTTCCGCACATGTATTCAACAATCGTCTTTATTTCTATCCATCACATGATATTGACGCCGGCATCCCTTTTGATGACCTGGGGAGTCATTTTGCCATGGAAGATTATCATGTTTTTTCTATGGATCAGGTCGGTGGAAAAATTACCGATCACGGCATCGCACTGGATATCGATGAGGTACCCTGGGCGCAAAAGCAACTCTGGGCCCCGGACGCTGCTTTTAAAAACAATGCTTATTATTTGTACTTCCCTGCCAAAAAAGCGGATGGGATCTTTCAGATCGGGGTAGCAGTCAGCGATCGTCCGGAAGGGCCATTCAAGGCCGCGCCCCAGCCCATTACGGGCAGCTACTCCATTGACCCGGCTTCCTTTATAGATGATGACGGCCAGGCCTATTTGTATTTTGGGGGCATTTGGGGCGGTCAATTGCAACATTACCGGGACAATCAATTCGATCTGCATCATCAGGAACCGGAATCCGGCGCAGCAGCGCTGGGCCCACGGGTTGCACGACTTCGGGATGATATGATGGAATTTGCAGAACCTGTACGTGAAATTACCATCCTGGATGAAGCAGGTCAGCCCCTTCAGGCTGGTGATCATGACCGACGCTTTTTTGAAGCTTCCTGGATGCATAAATATCAGGGACGGTATTACTTCTCCTACTCCACGGGTGATACCCATTTTATCTGTTACGCGGTGGGTGAAACGCCCTATGGGCCATTTACCTATAGGGGTAGAATATTGGAACCTGTGGTGGGCTGGACTTCCCATCATTCCATCGTATGCTTTGAAAATAAATGGTATTTATTTTACCACGACAGTTGCCTGTCCAAAGGAATTACCCATTTAAGGTCGGTTAAAATGAGTGAATTGTTCTACGATGACGCCGGCAATATTCAGACCATACGCCCTTATCATTTTTAAGTACCTGCTTATTACGAACTTTACAATGGTCAAATATTAAAAATTACAAAATGAAACGAATCCTTTTCCTTGTTTTATTTTTTGCTGCCATTCAATCGAATCTACAGGCCCAGGCATATCGCAATTTTCCCATGTGGAATGAAAACCTGCCGGTTGACCAAAGGGTCGAAGATGTACTTAATCGGCTGACCCTGCAAGAAAAAACTTCGCTGATGATGCACGCATCTCCGGCTATTACACGTTTGGGTATTCCGGCATATGACTGGTGGAACGAAACCCTTCATGGTGTTGCAAGAACCCCTTACGCGACCACTTCTTACCCCCAGGCCATCGGCATGGCCGCTACCTGGGATACTGCGGCACTTCGGCTGATGGCGCATTATTGTGCCGTTGAAGGCCGGGCGGTGCACAACCTGGCTACGGATCAGGGTCGGGCCAAGGACCGGTATATGGGACTCACTTACTGGACCCCCAATATCAATATTTTCAGGGACCCCCGTTGGGGACGGGGTCAGGAAACATATGGGGAAGACCCCTATCTTACCAGCATGCTGGGTGCTGCTTTCGTTGATGGCATCCAGGGCCGGGATTCCCGCTATCTGAATGCTGCAGCCTGTGCCAAACATTTTGCCGTACATAGTGGACCGGAGCCCAGCCGGCATTCCGATAATTTCAATCCCACCGCATATGATCTCTGGGACACTTATCTGCCTGCTTTCAAACACCTGATCGTTGACGCCAAGGTCGTCGGTGTCATGTGTGCCTACAATGCTTTAAACACCCAGCCCTGTTGTGCCAATGATTTGCTGATGAATGATATCCTGCGCCGGCAATGGAAGTTTACAGGCTATGTCACCAGCGATTGCTGGGCACTGGATGATTTTTTCAAATACCATAAAACCCATGGTACGGCTGTCGCAGCAGCAGCCGATGCCCTAATTCATGCAACCGACCTGGAATGTGGGAACTCCGTCTATTCCCAACTGGTCAAAGCAGTGGAACAGGGCCTGGTAAAAGAAAAAGACATCGACGCCTCGTTACGGCGACTCTTCGAAATCCGATTCAGACTGGGTATGTTTGATGATCCGGCTAAGGTCCCGCTGGCCCTTACGCCGGCTTCTGCGCTGGAAGCCCCTGAACATCAGGCTCATGCCCTGCGTATGGCCCGGGAATCCATCGTCCTTTTGAAAAACGAAAAGGATTTGCTTCCTCTTGATAAGAAAAAAATTAAGAAACTGGTACTGATCGGTCCGAACGCCGACAATAAAATTGCCCAACTGGGTAATTACAATGGCGTCCCTTCTCAGGTGACGACCCTGCTGGATGGACTTCGTACCGCCCTGGGACCTGATGTATCCATTGTCTATGAAAAAGCCATTAACTATACGAATGATACGCTGATGGCCTATAACGATATTTCCAGGCATTATACCTTTAAGGGACAAAAAGGCGTGGAAGCCGCTTATTTTAAAAATGAGGAACTCAAGGGAAACCCCGTTCTTACGCGAATCGAGCCGGATATCGACTTTTTCAGGGCCGAGGGTCAGGACCCCGCACCCGGGATTCCGGCAACGTATTATTCCGTGCGTTACACTACCCGGTATACTGCAGACGAAAATGCCTTAGTGAACTTTGAAGTTGAAGGTGATGATGGCTACCGGGTCTATATAGATGATTCGTTAAAAGTAGACGCCTGGAGTAAAAATCGCTGGGGTAGCAAACAGTTTTCTGTTCGGGTACAGGCTGGCCGGCAATATAAAATTGTGGTGGAGCACCATCAGTCCGAGGGGAATGCCAGTCTTCATCTGAAATCAGGCAATTACGTAAAAACTGACCGTAAAGCGCTGCTCAAGCAGACTTCAGATGCCGATGTGATCATTTTTGCGGGCGGTATTTCGCCCCAGCTGGAAGGCGAGGAAATGAAGGTAACTGTTCCTGGCTTTCAGGGTGGTGACCGTACCAGTATTCTTCTGCCTGCCGTACAGCGGGACTACCTGGAACTGCTGCAATCAACCGGCAAACCTGTGGTTTTTGTAATGATGACCGGAAGCGCCATCGCCATTCCTTATGCCAGCCGTCATATTCCGGCGATTCTCAATGCCTGGTACGGGGGACAAAGTGCGGGAACGGCTATTGCCGATGTCCTGTTTGGCACCTATAATCCTTCTGGACGCCTGCCTGTCACATTCTATGCAGCCGATGAAGATCTTCCGGATTTCAAAGACTATAGTATGCGCAACCGGACCTACCGGTATTTCACAGGCAAACCACTTTATCCGTTTGGTTATGGACTGAGTTATACCCGGTTTAGCTATAGTGACCTGAAAATCCCGGCAACCCTGAATAAAAGGACGACCCTCGAACTGGAAGTCACTGTAACCAATACAGGTAACCGCGATGGTGATGAAGTAGCGCAGGTCTACCTGATTCATGAACCGGGCAGCAGTGACATCGTTCCCCTGAAAGTATTAAAAGCTTTTGACCGGATTCATCTGCAAGCCGGCGCTTCCAGAACCTTAAAGTTCCGGCTGACGCCCGAAGACCTGGCGATCGTCAATCCCCAGGGGCAGTCTTTCCAGCCTTCAGAAAAATTGCAAATAAGTGTGGGTGGCGGACAACCCGGAATGCCACTTAAAGGTTCGGGAAATCAGTTGATTCAAACAGTGCGTGTGCAATAAGGTAACCACGCGGAAATCACTGGCTCCAGCGATTCATCAGAAAAGTTATTCCGGGGCTTTGAGGCTGAAAAGACTATCAACAAATTCATGTTTGTCAAAGACCAGCAGGTCTTCAGCTTTTTCGCCGACACCAATAAATTTGACCGGAATTTTAAACTGATCCGCAATGGCCAGCACCACGCCGCCCTTAGCAGTACCGTCAAGTTTGGTAATCGCCATAGCGGTTACATCGGTCGTCGCTGTAAAATGTTTGGCCTGTTCAACGGCATTCTGTCCGGTAGAACCATCCAATACCAGCAGCACCTCATGAGGCGCAAAAGGCACAAATTTTTGCAGGACTCTTTTGATTTTATTGAGCTCATCCATCAGATGGGCTTTATTATGCAGTCTTCCGGCGGTATCTATGATTACCACATCGCTGTTTCGGCTCATCGCACTCTGAGCGGTATCAAAAGCAACGGCAGCGGGATCACTGCCCATGTCCTGCTTAACGATGGGCACGCCCACCCGGTCACTCCAGATCGTCAGCTGGTCCACGGCTGCTGCACGGAAAGTGTCCGCCGCTCCCAGTAATACGGATTTACCTGCCTTCTTAAAATTATAGGCCAGTTTACCAATCGTCGTGGTTTTACCCACACCGTTGACACCCACCACCAGAATGATATAGGGCTTGGCCGGCATGGGACTGTCAAAAGTATAACTGACCGCACTGGGCGCATCTACCAGTATGGCTTCAATTTCTTCTTTCAACATCTGGTTCAGTTCTGAAGTGCTGAGGTATTTGTCCCTGGCTACCCGCTCTTCAATCCGGTTGATAATGCGTACGGTGGTATCAACACCAACGTCTGCACTGACCAGGGCATCTTCCAGATCGTCCAGCAGTTCTTCGTCTACGGTAGCTTTTCCCGCTACCGCCTTGCTGATCTTACTAAGAAAACCTTCTTTGGTCTTTTGCAATCCCTGATCCAGGGATTCCTTTTCTTTCTTCCCGAAAAACTTTTTAAACAGCGACATCTTAGAATGGAATTAGGTGTGAAACTTCGTATTTTTCAAATATAGGATGGTTCCGGCGAAATGCCCTGAAACAGGCCCCAAACAACAAAAGCCATTCGCAGTTACGAATAGCTTTGCTAATAATTAGGTCTGATCAGCATTATTTCTGAGCCAGAAAATCTTTTACTTTCTCTTTGTGAACAATTTGTTCTTTAAAGGTATAAGCACCGGTTTTGGGGCTGCGAACCGCACGGATCACTTTAGTCCAGTTTTTACTTTCTGCCGCTGCTTTGGCATCTTTTACCTTCGAGTTTTTAGAAGCTGCTTTTGCCATTTTTCTTAATTTGCTGAATGAGAGAATCTGATACCTGCGAATCTGCCGAGGCCCTTCGCCGTATCAGGCAATTACTTAATTTCTTTATGAACAGTTACCTTTTTCAGGATGGCGTTGTATTTTTTCAACTCCATTCTTTCAGGATTGTTCTTTTTATTTTTTACGGTAATGTACCGGCTGGTTCCCGGCTGACCGCTGGTTTTGTGCTCTGTACATTCCAAAATTACCTGAACCCTGTTTCCTTTCGATTTCTTTGCCATGATAAATGACTTTTAAAATTATACTTTTTCGCCTTTAGCACGCAGTTCTTTTACTACGGAATACAGGCCATTTTTATTAATTGTGCGGATGGCATCAGCGGATAACTTTAAGGTAATCCATTTATCTTCCTCCACCAGGTAAAATCTCTTTTTCTGTAAGTTAGGCAAAAACCGGCGCTTTGTCTTGATATTGGAGTGAGAGACTTTATGCCCTCCAATCGGCTTTTTACCTGTAACCTGACATACTCTTGCCATAATAAAAAATTTTGGACTGCAAAGGTAAGAGGATTTTACTGAATTCATTACAAGAACAGGTAGTTTTTTTTTGAGCTGCAGACATACGGCCCTCCCCGACCCAATAAACTTCACGAAATTCCTTATTTTTAGCCAAATGACAGATTCAATCCTTATTTCCCCGCCTTTTTTCCAAACCTACCTGGATCTGGTTCCCGAGGAACCTTTAATGACACTTTTAAACGCCAGTGTGACTGAAATTCAGTCTTTTGTGAAACGAATCCCGCCCACTAAAGCCGATTTCAGCTATCAATCCGGCAAATGGACCGTAAGGGAGGTATTGCAGCATTGTATCGATACCGAACGGGTTTTTGCTTATCGCGCCCTCTGTCTGGCAAGGGGGGAGCAACAGGTATTACCCGGCTTTGATCAGGATCAGTTTGCTGCGCATGTCAGCGTGGAAGCCAAGAACCTGGATTTTCTGATCGAGGAATTGCTGCTGGTTAGAAAAACCAGCATCCTGTTGTTTACCCATTTAAGGGATTCCGATCTGGACCGGCAGGGCCGGGTAAGTGATTATACGATAAATGTACGCACCATCGGTTGTCTGATCCTGGGTCACCTGCGGCATCATTTTAATATTTTAACCACCCAATATGGTATTTAAATGCAGGCTGCTGCAATTATCCGTAATCTTCATTTTATCAGGATGTTTCCTTGCAGCCAAAGCACAATCTGTCCCTGAACTGGGGGTCTGTGCTTCGATCAGTCAGGCCAACCTGGTTAAAAAATACGGCTACGATTTTATAAAACGTGCCGCAAAACCCAAAAGTCTTTAGCTTTTGGGATGTAAGGCACGNTAAATCTTCTGATTTTCAGAAAGTTATGAAATTAGGCATTTCAAATCGTCACCGTGCTAAATTTCGACCAAACCTTTATCCATCAAGAGTTTCAAAGAACTAACTTTATTTTTTTCCGGACACTAATGTAGCTGTCTATTTTTATAAACCGTGCCGCAAAACCCAAAAGTCTTTAGCTTTGGGGATGTAAGGCACAAGAAAAGTTTAGCCCTGTGAAAGAATATGCTGGATAATTCAGGACTTGCTTCTCCAATAGAGCAAACAAAGTAACCATCTGACCAGAAAGCATGTTCTTTCCAAAAGTTCTTTGACAATATGTTTTGTGCTTTTGCCAAATTGCAATAGTGCTTTCCTGCTTCAACTTGCGAACAATGGAAGTAACCGAAAGACGCGGAATATATCGAATAAGAAAATGGATGTGGTCAATATCGCTTTCAAATACTTCAATTTCAAAATCAGATTTGGCAGTAATTGACTGCATAATAGACTTCCTGACATGATCCCAATCACCAATCAGCAGCTTTTTAGGATACTTGCATAAAAATTAGGTGGTATTTTAAGCAATGCATTGAACAATTTGTGGAAGTATAACTGCTTCTAAGGTTTTTTAACCTTATTTTTGTGTATTAATAGTTATCTTTAATTATACTTATTGAAAATATAAGTAGTATATTCTATACATTATATATCTCAGTTGATCCATAATTGAAATTAATACATAAGACATACCGTTTTGCATTGTTCCCTACAAAGCAACAGGAACTGCTTTTGAGTAAGCATTTCGGGTGTGTTCGCTTTGTGTTCAATCACTTTTTGAACGAAAGAATTGAGCAGTATAAGAAAAATAAAAAATCAGATAATTATCTTAAACAGTCTGGTGCTTTGACCCAGTTAAAAAAGAAAGAAGAAACTGAATGGTTAAAGGAAGTTAACAGTCAAACATTACAAACCGCCCTGCGAAATTTAGACACCGCCTTTGTGAACTTTTTTAGAGGTAATGCTAAGTTCCCCCGATTTAAAAGTAAACGCAAAAAGAACAGTTTCACAGTTCCGCAATTTGTTGAAGTGGATAATGGGAAATTGTTTTTCCCAAAATTCAAAGATGGCATTAAAATAATTGAACATCGTGAATTAAAGGGTGAAGTGAAGCATTGTACTGTATCAAAATCACCCACAGGTAAATACTTTGTATCCATACTTTGTGAAGTGCAGCATCAACCATTGAAGCCAACAAAAAAACAGGTGGGCATTGATCTAGGAATTAAAGATTTTGCGGTTACTTCCGATGGCAAAAGGTTTATAAACAACTGTCATTTAAAGAGATATGAAAGTCAGTTAGCAAAAGCACAAAAACACCTTTCAAGAAAGGTAAAAGGCTCAAGTAGTCGAAACAGGCAAAGGCTTAAAGTTGCGGCAATACACGAAAAAGTTGCCAATACCAGGCTTGACCTGTTACATAAGGTATCTACACAGATAATCAATGCGTATGATATCATATGTCTGGAAGATTTGAACGTAAAAGGAATGATGGCAAACCATAAACTTGCAAAGCATATAGCAGATGCAAGTTGGGGATCATTCGTCAGGTTACTTGAATATAAAGCAAGTTGGAACGAAAAGCGAATAATTAAAATCAACCGCTTCTACCCATCTTCAAAAACCTGTAACGAATGTGGCTATATCCATCAGAACCTACATCTTTCGGAAAGACAGTGGACTTGTCCGAATGGGCATATTTTGGACAGGGACTTCAATGCAAGTAAAAATATCCTTGCAGAAGGAATAAGAATCATCGGGGCGGAACTCTCCGATTACACGGGCAGAGCCTTAAATAAGACTTCTGAAAAGAAGCACAGGGCGTTGAAGTCCGAAGCCCATTGGTCTTTAGCCAATGGGTAGTTCACTCCCGTCATCAAAGTTCAATCCAAAGGTAGAAAGTCAGGCTCAAAATCCATCAAAAAATAGGAAACAAAAGGCGCCCGGTCGTATAATAAGCTGTTACAGTGCACCTGTAACGAATGTGGCTATATCCATCAGAACCTAAATCTTTCTGAAAGAAAGTGGACTTGCCCAAATGGACATATTTTGGACAGGGATATAAACGCAGGTAAAAATATCCTTGAAGAAGGACTCGAGAATCATCGGGGTGGAACTCTCCGATAACACGGAAAGCGCCTTAAATAAGACTTCTGAAAAGAAGCTCGGGGGCGTTGAAGTCCGAAGCCCATTAGTCTTTAGCCAATGGGTAGTTCACTACAAAACGGAAATCCATTCTTCGATATCCTATTTAGGCGTATTGCCATTCCAATATTGTTGGGCCTTCCTGGTAGCCAACTTCCCTAATTTTAAGAAAATCTGTGCTGCTGCTTCTAAATCAAGCGCTTCCATATCCAGCAATTTCACTGATTTGACCATATGGAGGGTGGTGCTCTTGTATTTTTGGAAATGCTCGGTCTTCAGATGGGACCGATAAGATTGCTGGTCTAAATAAATTTCCAGTATCCGCACCTGCGTGGGGGCGTTCTTTTGGAACATCGGAAAGATAGCAATAACACCCTTCTCAATCCTTACAGAAGCCTCAGCTTCCTGCATTAATATTGCTTTGTATTCCTCAAGATGCTGAGGATGTATTTCGATTTCTGCAATACGCACCATGATGTCCTGTCGTTGCGCGAGTAAGTTATTCATACTAAAAAACATCAAGAACGCAAGAGCCGCCCGCAAAAAGTACTTAAAGCCAATACGGTATTGAAGATTATATGGGATCATACTGCTGTTTTTTAAGTTTAAAATTATCCTCGAAAAATTCAAATACCCTTATAGCCCGTCTATGCGGGATTTTTTCTGAATGCGCTAAAGAGCAACCAGGGTTCTGAACAATACCAGAGGTTACTTCGCTTATTTTATATCAAATAATACAGTGAGAATCTAAAGACGGGGACTCTTTGATAAACTGAACATCACCCCGAACCCGGAAGAAAAAATTAGTGATTGCCAGCAAATTTGAAAAAAAATGGGACAAATCTTCGTTTCCAGATTTGTCCCAGGATGTGACCCCGCAGAGGCTCGAACTCTGGGCCCGCTGATTAAGAGTCAGCTGCTCTACCAACTGAGCTACGGAGTCATATTGATTATTGAGGAATGGAATCAGGACTAAAGCTGATTTCTTCCTTAGTTTCGCCGCAATTTAGCATTGTTGCACCATATTTCGGATGTTTTTTACCTAAATAGGGATTTACAATCGTCGCATCCGGACTAATCCAATTGGCACTTTCGTCTTCATTAAAGGCCATGGGGCATTCCTGCCAGTATAGGGTATCCTGATCGTATTTTACGACAATCAGCAGGTTTCTCAGATTCTCGGAAAGATTCTGATAAGCCCGTCTTTTGCCTTCCCAGTCCGCAGTTTCCAGAATGGTTGCCGTATTGCTCTTGGTATTGCTATAGGGAAATACTGCAGTTTCATAGATCAGGGTGTCTTTTTTAAGTTCTTCGATCTGAAAACTGTCCAGCGCCTTTTGCAAAATGGCAGCATCTTTGCCGACCGCCGCCGAATCCCAATTCACAAATCCATCGGTCATCTGATAATATGCTGATAATACGGCGTTAACTGATTCATTAAATGCATCTGTATGCGCACTGACGGCTACAGCCTCGGGTTTTTCCCGGTTACTGCCATCACTCCCTTTTTTAAAGGCATATTTGTACACCAGAAACGCGGCAACCAGCACTAAAACAACGATAAATAATTTTTTCATATCAGGGTCTTGTGTATTTTCTGCCTGCAACTATTAATTTTGCAGGTTTCATGGACTCAAAATTAGCAAAATAAATTTATTATGCTGGCAGGATTACAAAATGTGACATTTGAATTTGGGGCAAGAACCATCGTAAAAAACGCAACCTGGCACATTCAGCCCAACGAAAGGATAGGACTGATTGGCTTCAATGGAACAGGCAAATCCACCCTGCTAAAATTGTTAACAGGCGGTTTTTCCCCATCGGAAGGAACGGTGGAAAAAGGACGCGAAACGTCAATCGGTTACCTGCATCAGGATTTGCTGAGCTTTGATACCCATGAATCTATTCTACAGGTAGCATTGGGTGCATTTGACAAGGTCCTGCAACTTGAAAAAGAAATCGAGCAACTGGGTGCCGAGCTGGAAAGAACCGGTGATGAAAAAACTCTTTATGCTTACACTGACAAATTGCATGAATTAGAAACCCTGGGCGGCTATGATATTCATCACAGGACTGAAGAAGTACTGCAGGGACTTGGTTTCAGCAATCAGGATCTGCAACGACCCTATAAAGAATTCAGCGGAGGTTGGCGTATGCGTGTGCTGCTGGCTAAAATGATCCTGTCCAAACCGGACCTGCTGCTGCTCGATGAACCGACCAACCACCTGGATCTCCCATCTATCGAATGGCTGGAAAAATACCTGCAGCATTACCAGGGAGCTGTGGTCATCGTGAGTCACGATAAATACTTTCTGAACCGGATGGTCACTAAAATTGTGGAGCTCTACCAGCGGGAATTGCATTTTTACAATGGTAATTTTGAATTCTACGAAACGGAAAAGGCCATTCGGATGGAAATGCAACAGAAGGCTTTCGAAAATCAACAGGACTATATCAAGCAGAACGAACGGCTGGTGGAAAGATTCCGCGCTAAATCCAGCAAAGCTGCTATGGCCCAGAGTATTATCAAGAAGCTGGATAAACTGGAACGTATTGAAGAGGTACAGTCGGAACGACCTAATATCAAAATAAATTTCAGGGTCGATAAGGAGCCCGGTAAAATCCTGGTAGAACTCAATGATATTTCCAAAGCATTTGGAGAAAATACCATCCTGAAAAAAGCCCGTGCAGAAATCAACCGGGGTGATAAAATTGCCCTTATCGGAGCCAATGGAAAAGGTAAATCAACTTTACTGAGAATTATTGCAGGAGTCGAAACATTCAGCGGGGAGCGGAAATGGGGTCATAATGTACAGGAAAGTTTCTACGCCCAGCACCAGCTTGAATCATTGGAACTGACCAATAGTATTATTGAAGAAATGAAAGGTGCCGGCAGTCAGATGACGGAACTGGAACTACGTAGTCTTCTGGGTTGTTTTTTGTTCAGCGGTGATGACGCCGACAAAAAAATCAGGGTGCTCAGCGGCGGAGAGAAGGCAAGGGTAGCTTTGGCAAAAACTATTATCAGCAAAGCCAATTTCCTCATGCTGGATGAGCCGACCAATCACTTGGATATGCATAGTTGCGATTTACTGATCGAAGCATTGAAAAAATATGAAGGCAGTCTGGTACTGGTAAGTCACGACCGGTATTTCATCTCCCGTACCGCTAACAAAATCTGGGAAATCGCTGACCATGAAATTAAAGAATTCAAAGGCAGTTATGACGAATGGGTGGATTGGAATGAACGGATGGCTGCCAAGAATGAGCCGGCGAAAAAAACAACTAAAAAAACTACCGAGGCAATACAGCCGGCACAGCCCGCACCCAAAGCTGCAGAACCTGCAAAGCCAGCTAAGAATCAGCCGATTAACAAGGAGCAAAAAAAAGAATTACAAAAGCAACAAAAACAATTTCAGCAGCTGGAAGAGCAACTCAACCAACTGAAAACCCTGTTGACCCATCTGGAACAGCAATTGGCAGATCCGGTCATATATGCCGATAAGGACAGCTTTCTGAAAGCCGAACAGGCTTTTAAAAAAGCAACCGACGAGCATCAACTCCTGGAAAAAAAATATGAAGCCCAGTTCCAGGTATTAATGGAACTGGAAGACCAGCAATAAGTCTCAACAGCTGTTTTAACAGCCAAGACACCGTTTCTACATATAAGGAAAATTTATCAAACAAAAAACATTCCATTTGATTTTTCGTTCTTTTAATTCCGCTATATTCGCTATCCTAATATTATTTTACTTCACTAAAAACTAAATTAAAATGAAAAAGATCCTTGCGATTATTGCGATCGCTGCGTTTACTTTTGCATTGCCTGCATGTAAAGGCAAAAGCGATGCAGAACTTAAAACAGCAGTTGAAGCTGCTTTACAGGCAAACCCGGACCTGAGCGGAACTACAGTTAACGTCGTTGACGGCGTAGCCACCATCAGTGGTGAACTCAAAGATGCAGCGACAGTGGCGGCAGCGGAAACTGCAGCCAAGGCCGTAAAAGGTGTCAAGAGTGTTCAAAACAATACAACAATAGCACCACCCCCCGCCCCTGTTGAAGTAAATACAGATGATAGCCTGAGTGGCCTGGTGAAAGACGCAATAAAAGACAATCCGACCGTTTCGGCATCTGTCTCAGCTGGTGTTGTCACTTTAACCGGTGAAATCAATAAATCGGATTTACCCAAATTGATGCAAAAAGTACAGGCCCTGAAACCTAAAAAGGTTGAGAATCAACTGACCGTTAAATAATTAGTTTACCTAAAAACTTATATCATGGCATTACAAGAAAAATATAAAGCATTGTTAGATGCGGCCAATAGTGCCGGGGTTTCCAACCTGCAGGTGCGTGAGCAGGACGGGGTATTGTATGTGGATGGCGACGCACCCAGTGGTGCAGTGAAGGATCAGTTATGGGATATTTACAATCAGATCGATCCCAACTTTACGGGCGGTGATCTGGTATTAAATGTAAACGCCAAAGCGGAAGCCGGCACCCAGGTTCGTGTTATTACAGAATCCACCAACCTGAATATCAGGAAGGGGCCGGGAACGGATCAGCCGATTGTAGGCAAAGCCGCTAAGGATGAGGTTATTACCCTGGTAAGCAAAGCCAATGATCAGTGGTGGAGTGTGCGTACCAAAGACGGTGAAGAAGGTTATGCTTATTCCCAGTATCTGGAACCATTGGCTTAAAATAACCTAAGCTAAAACCTCTTAAAGCCCCGCCATTGAGCGGGGCTTTTTCTTTCCACGGACCGTATACAAAAAATTACAAAACATTTTTTTTGACACCCTCCTTGCTTAGAAATCAGCCTATTGAAAAAATAATCAATTATAAAAATTTGAAAACCAATAACTCAACCGCATTCATCATTAAATATTATCAAAAATATAAATCATTAACCTGCGATTTTTTAAATTTTCTAGGATTTGATTAACGAAATTTTTATAGTTACTGGCACGATAATTCGTTTATACAGACCAGTACGCTTTGTATTTCTGTAGCCTACTTGAATGCGGCAAACGCATCAATTGATTTCTAAACTTAAAAACACACAAGATGAAAAAAATCGCAGCAAAATTCACCATGGTAGCAGTTTCAGCTTTTTTTGCAACAGCCGCAATGGCTCAAACAGACACCACTCAAACACCTGTTCCCGACACTCCGGAAGTTCCGGCACCCGACAGCACACCTGCTCCGGTTCCCGAACCTGAACCCGAACCCGTTCCCGATACAACTAAGGCTCCTGAACTGAGCCTGCAGCAGTCGGTACAGGACAAACAAAGCAAGGTATATCAGTATACTGATATATATGCCGGTAACAGGGAGGTAAGCGCCATAAAATCATCAGCGCTGAAAGACGAAAATGATGAAGCATAATTAATTCCTAAAACACCAACAGGATAGCCATCTCATACGAGATGGCTATTTTTTTTCGATCCGAACCGAACTGTCCCCGTCCGGCGGGCACCACTATTAAACTCCCTCCCGGTCTTTAGGGCATTTTCAATATCTTTAATTTTCAATGAAAATGCAATGGCTACGAATGTAAAATGTCCCAGTTGTCAGCACGTGTTTGCGCTGGAAGACGGACTGAGTGATGAACTCAAAGAAAGTATCGAGCGGGAAAAGGAATTACTGCGCCATCAAATGAAAGACTACAAGAAGTCAAAAGAGGAGGAACTGGAGAAAAAAGAGCAGGAATGGCAGCTCAAGTTACAATCCGAAAAATTATCGCTCCAAAAACAACTCGAAGAGCAAATCCGGAAAACCGTAACAGGTGACTTTGAAAATCGGCTGGCGCTGTTGCAAAAGGCCAATGAAGAGAATGAAGAAAAGCTTAAACGCTCACGACAGTTGGAAGCGGAATTTTTAAAGCAGCAACAGGACTTGAAAAACAAAGAGGAGGAACTGGAGCTGACGCTGCAGAAAAAACTGGCACAGGAAAGAGAGGTCCTCAGCGAGCAACTGCGCCGTATCGAAGCGGACAGGACAGCACAAAAAGAAACCGAATACCAGTTGAAATTAAGGGAACTCGAAAAGCAACTGGAAGACCAGAAGAAACTGGCCAGTGAAATGAAACGTAAGGCCGAGCAGGGATCCATGCAATTACAGGGAGAAAGCCAGGAACTGGCGCTCGAAGAAATGCTCGCTGCCGCTTTTCCCTTTGACAAAATTGAAGAAGTCGGCAAAGGCGTGCGCGGCGCGGATTGCATACAATTGGTGCGCAACAGTCTGGGTGCAATTTGCGGTCGGATTATCTGGGAGAGTAAAAGGGCAGAAAACTTTGGCGGCGAGTGGATAGAAAAACTCAAGGTGGACATGCGCGCACTGGGTGCGGATCTGGCGATACTGGTAACAAAAATATATCCCAAAGACATGAATAGTTTCGGCGAAAAGGATGGCGTCTGGATCTGCAGCTTTGGGGAGGCTAAAGCCCTGGCCGCTGTTTTGAGAGATGGTATTTTCCGTGTTTATGCCGCCTCCAAAAGCCAGGAAAACAAGGGTGATAAAATGAATATGCTCTATAGTTACCTCACCAGTGTGGAATTTGCCGAGCAATGGAAGGCGATCCGGGAAGGATTTCTGGGCATGAAAATGAGCATCCAGAAAGAGCGGGATGCCATGGAAAGACTATGGAAAGCCAGGGAAAAACAACTGGAAAAAGTATTATTGAACGCCACCCATATCCGGGGATCTATTGACGGCATCAGCGGTTTGGAAAATGTCGATCTCAATCTGCTGGAACTAAATGACGATACCGCGGAATAGTCACCCGGGACTATTTAATTTTCGGTACAGACAGAACTGAGACATAACCCGGGGAATTGCCGGATTGGAATTTCCAGCTGGTTATCATTTTTTGTAAACAGGCAATGGAAAAGTCCGCGTTGCTGATCTCTGGATCTCAATTGTATATGCCGGCGAAAATCGACCTGACCTGCACCGTACCATTTAAAAACGGCTTCCTTGGCGCTCCAGATTTGCGTATACTCCTCCACCGTTTTTGGATCCAAATGAGTCATTTCTTCCTTACTAACGAATTTCTGCCGGATGCCAACGATCTTTTCTACCGGAATCTCAATATCAATACCTACCCGTTGATGACGGCTGACAATGGCAGCAGCCCATTGTCCACAATGTGAAATCGAAAACTGATAATCCGCGTCCGGCAAGTACGGCTTGCGGGTATCGGCTATCCGGATCAGTTGAGAGGGAAAGTCCGGAAACAGGTATTTCAGCAAAAACCGTCCGGCGAGATGCTGTAACCGCTTGTGGGGATGACTCACTTCCCTGTGCAGCGGTACGTTTGGAATAAAAAACGATTCCGGTTCTGTGATCTGCCATATACCCAGTCGGGTCTGCTGATTGATATCTTGTTGAAAAAAAATGGGCATGATCCTTTATATAGCTGTATTTTGCACAAATTAAATGAATTAAACGAATGGCCCATGGAGTTTTACCCACGAACGCCTGCCATATCGAAAAACCGACAACATGATACTTTCCGACCTAAGTATTCTTGAAGCCATGGAAAAAGGTTCCATTCTCATCCGGCCCTTCCTTCGGGAGCATCTGGGGAGCAATAGCTATGATGTCCATTTGGGTAAATGGCTGGCCACCTATAATAACCATATACTGGATGCAAAGAGCCATAATGAGATTACTTACTTTGAAATTCCTGAAGAAGGGTATGTGTTGTATCCCCATATCTTCTATCTGGGTGCTACTGAGGAATACACCGAAACCCATGAACATGTGCCTTTTCTGGAAGGCAAATCCTCTACCGGACGCCTGGGTATAGATATTCACGCTACTGCCGGCAAAGGGGATGTGGGATTTAAGGGACACTGGACCCTGGAAATATCTGTAAAACAGCCCGTAAAGATTTACAAGGGTATGCCGGTGGGTCAATTGATCTATTTCCCGGTTGACGGAGAAATTGAAATTAAGTACAACCAGAAAAAGAACGCCAAATACAGCAGCCAGCCGGATCGACCGGTGGAAAGCATGATGTGGAAAAATAAATTCTGATCACTGGCCCCTTTTGCACCGAAATCGGAGACTGCTGCTGCGCGGAAGGTTATCAGGAATGGTATTTTGCATAAGTGAAGGCAACGGCCTCATGCAGAAACCCGGTATCAGACGGGGCAATCTGATGTAAGCGTAGCAGGTTCTTCAGAAAAGCAACTATTTATTAAATGCAGCTTCTCCGGCGGTATTGTTTTGCAATACACTATCAATAGTAAAGCCGGATGTACTCCAACTAATTTCGGTCAGTGCATTATTGCGCTGCATCAAAAGATACATTACGCAAACCACTAATAAAATGATACACTGAATGGCAATCAACGCTGTATTTATCAGTTTCATATTGGTTTAATTTTGAAGGGCCAATTGTTTAGAACACAAAGATGTGCCTCATTGACTTTTAAAACAACGGGAATTTTCCCGTATTTCACAGCAAGTTACTTAAAAATATGTTAATAGCCGGGTTTTGAGCACCGATTTTAACCCCCAGGGGCGGCACTTGTCCACTTTGCCGCCATAATCCTCCTTATACAGAATGCTAAACTGGTTAAAGACGCGCCTTTCCTCCCTTGACAGCTCTTAACGGTCAGGAGGACGGTAAGCTTTCGCGCAAGGCGCCAGCCAGGGGGAATTCCAGGATAAATATGGAACCTTTACCCAGTGTACTGTCAACCTTTATAGAGCCTCCGTGCGAATCCGCTACAGATTTGACATAGCTGAGGCCCAGACCAAATCCCTTCACATTATGGAGATTTCCGGTATGCGCCCTGTAGAATTTCTCAAAGACACGACGCTGCGTCTCCTTACTCATGCCAATGCCATTGTCTTCAAAACGCATCACAATTTTATTGCCGCTGTTGGAAGTAGAAATCTTCAATTTGATCGGCACATTCTCCTTGGAATATTTCACCGCATTGTCAATCAAATTATTGACCAGGTTCGTAAAATGCACTTCATCGGCATTAATAATATCCTTAGTTGCTTTTAATACCAGTTCGGAATCGCCTTTTTTGTCATGTAACTGAAGTTGAAAATTATCTATGACATTTTCCAATATTTCATGGACCGATACAGGCCGGCGATCAATTTCAGCTTCCTTCTTTTCAAACTGGGAGGCTTTCAGAATGGTTTCCACCTGTTTGTTCATCCGCTGGTTCTCTTCCTTTATGATCCCGCTGAAGTATTTCATTTTATCCCGGTCAGCCATTACTTTATCATTCTTCAGCGCATCCACAGCCAGCGATATAGTAGCAATCGGGGTCTTAAACTCATGGGTCATATTGTTAATGAAATCATTTTTGATATCACTGAGTTTTTTCTGCCGCAACATGGTATAGACCGTCAGATAAAATGCGGCTACAATTACCAAAGTAAACAGTACAGCCAGTGCCAGTTCAAAACCGAGATCCCGCTTCACGTAATTTCGCCAGTTTAAAGCGGTAATTACCAACATTTCCTGGCTGGTCAGACTTTCAGACGCCGATCCGCTGGGCGACAAAATCGGATAAAATTTGTTGTAGCTGTAAGCGGAATCCGAAAAAGCCTTATAGAAATTAGATGACTGTCGTATGGGGTAAGATACGTCACTGCCTGCCGGGTCATAGTTCAGGGTAAACTCAAATCGCAGTTTTTTCAGACCGGCTTCATCGAAGGATTTTCGGATTTTTTCATATAAGTAAGTCGCAGTGATTTTCGAACCGATGGTAACGGGATTCAGCACATCGTAGTAATTACGCCGGGGAAATATATTGTTAATATCATCCTCGATAATCGGAGGTGTATACTGGGCCTTCAGGTTGGTCAGATCCAGCTGTACGGCCAGACCCGCATTGTCAATTTTCTGTTTGATCTGATCTTCTCTTAAGGCAATCAGGTTTTTCAGCCAGGAAATCTGCATCACAATAATACCAATCAGCGACAGGGTGATTAATATCCCAATAGAAGAAAATAATTTTTTCACGGCAACAAATATAATCATAGCCGCTCAGCTAAAAATATCTGATGTTCCGGGTTTTTAATATTTAACCTTTTAGAAATCAGGATCAGATAAGAAAGGCGGATTGCGAGAGGCACCCCGATGACCGAATGGGCACGCAAATCAGCGACCGGCAGCCTGACGATCCGCTATTCAAAAAAATCAAATTCCCGGGCCGGTCGAAGTCCAGATAAACAAAAAAATAAGTATCTTGGGCCATGATTGATCCGGTGAGTGGCAGTTTATTAGTAGCCAATCCACATCTCAGTGATCCGCATTTTCTGCGATCGGTCATCTTTTTATGTGAACATAGTGAAGAAGGCAGTTTTGGTTTTGTACTGAACCGTAAACTGGATTATTCCGTAGGGCAACTTGTCACTGAGTTGGAAGATTTTAATCTACCGGTTTATGAAGGTGGTCCGGTAGAACAGAATACCCTGCATTTCCTGCATCAGTACCCTGAAAAGATACCAGGCGGGCGCGAGGTTCTGGAAGGTGTTTTTTGGGGAGGTGCCTTTGAAGACTTAATCCACCTGATAGTGACCGGTATGGCTGATGTAGGAAAAATCCGGTTCTTCCAGGGATACAGTGGCTGGGGCCCCGATCAGCTTGGGGAAGAAATGGAGGAGAAAGCCTGGATTGTAGCGAAAGCCTTACCCGGATATCTATTCGCTGCTGACGAAAAACAGCTTTGGCGGGAAGTTTTAAAGGCATTGGGAGGTGATTATAACCTGATTCTCAATGCGCCGCTGGATCCCAGAATGAATTAACTATAAATATAGAACAGACATGAGAAAACTAGTTTTGGCCTGTATACTAAGCAGTTCCCTGCTTTTTTCTGGTTGTGATACTGTCAAAAATATGGCTGGTGCCCTGTCCAACTTCGAAATCGCTCAGGGACTCAAAGAGGCACTGACACAGGGGCTTTTCAGCGGCTTTGACGCTTTTGCCAACCCCAGTCAGGGTAATGCGCTGGTCCGTTTTGCCTTTCCCGGCGACGCCGCGAAAATCGAAAACACCTTAAAAACACTGGGGCTGACCAGTCTGGTGAATCAGGTTACCTCAAAATTCACCAATGCCATGTCCCAGGCAGTTGTGGCGGCCAAACCCATATTTTTAAACTCGGTGAAAAAAATGAGTATTGCGGATGCTGCCGGTATTCTTTTCAGCGGTAATAAGAATGCCGCCACCCAGTATTTTAAATCCGCCATGAGTCCTGAACTGATGACGGCGTTCCGGCCAATCGTTGACAGTACGGTCAGGACCTCCGGGGCAGGAAATGATTTTGCTACGATCGCAAAAACCTATAATGCGATTCCATTCCTGGATAAAAAGCTGGAAACCAACCTAAATGATTTTATTGCGGCCAGGGCAGTGGATGCCATGTTCCTATATGTTGCTAAGAAAGAAGAAGATATCCGGGCGAATGTCTCGGCAAGGACGACGCCCCTGTTGCAAAGGGTATTTGGTTATGCCGATACCCAAAGGCGGACAGGCAGCCTATGAAGATCCAGGACAAATCCTGATTAATTCAATGCCCTAAACACGAGTGGAATGACCTGAAGCCTAACTTATTATTATATTTGCACGATTTTTATCGTTTAACACTTAATATATTAGATATATGGCAGACATTTTTGACAGACTACTTCAAAACTACGGCCCCATAGGACAGCACCGTGAAAGGGCACATGGCTATTTCGCATTCCCGAAGCTGGAAGGTCCAATTTCCAGTCGTATGAATTTCCGCGGAAAAGATATGATAGTCTGGAGTCTGAACAACTACCTGGGGCTGGCAAACCACCCGGATGTGATTAAGGCCGATGCCGATGCCACTGCCGAATATGGTCTGGCTTATCCTATGGGCTCCCGGATGATGAGCGGCAACACAAATTTGCACGAACAGCTGGAAGTTGAGCTGGCCGCCTTCGTTGACAAAGAAGACGCCATTCTGCTCAATTTCGGTTACCAGGGTATGGCCAGTTTGATTGATGTGATATGCAGCAGACACGACGTAATTGTGTATGATGCCGAGAGCCATGCCTGTATCATCGACGGATTAAGAATGCATGCCGGACACCGCTATGTATTCAAACACAACGATATCGAAGACCTGGAGAAACAGTTGCAAAGAGCATCAGCCCTGATAGAAAAGCAAAAGGGAGGCGGTATTCTTGTGATAAGTGAAGGTGTTTTCGGCATGGCCGGCGATCAGGGCAAATTAAAGGAGATTGCCGCTTTGAAAGGTGACTATGAATTCCGTCTGCTGGTAGATGATGCCCATGGTTTCGGTACCTTGGGGAAAACTGGCGCCGGCGCAGGTGAAGAGCAGGGAATACAGGATCAGATCGATCTTTATTTTTCCACTTTTGCCAAATCCATGGCTTCCATTGGTGCCTTTATTGCGGGAGACAGTAAAATCATCGACTATATTCGTTATAATATCCGCAGTCAGATTTTTGCCAAGAGCCTGCCCATGCCACTGGTTATTGGTAACCTGAAACGCCTGGAATTGCTCAAAAAACAACCCCAGCTTAAAGAAAAGCTCTGGGAAAACGCACTAAAATTGCAGAATGGCCTGAAAGAAAGAGGTTTTGATATCGGTCATACCAATTCCGTTGTGACGCCGGTTTATATGAAAGGGGGCGTGGAAGAAGCTACGGCGATGGTGATGGATCTGCGGGAGAATTACCGCATTTTCTGTTCTATTGTGGTTTATCCGGTAATACCCAAGGGTCATATTATTTATCGCCTGATCCCCACTTCGGTCCATACTGACGAGGACATCAAAACCACCCTGGATGCATTTTCAGCCACAAAGGAGAAACTGGATACCGGCGCCTACCAAGCAGCGGCGATTCCTGACATGGCGGAGAAAAAATAATCCGACTTCAGAAAATACAATTTTCAATACTATAAAAGGCTCCAAGAAGAGCCTTTTATAACCCGTGCCTTAGATCCCAAAAGTCTTTAGCTTTTGGGATCTAAGGCACAAAATTGTTTTTTTGTATAATATAGTAGTATATTTGTAACATCAGTATAAGATGTAAAAACCTCGTAAGGGACTTGCGAGTACACGTGTGGAGTGATAATAAGACTTCTAACTCCTCGGAGCAGTAAGCAAATCGCTGTGAAGCACGAAGCACATTGGTCTTTAGCCAATGGGTAGTTCACAGTATTATTTACGTTCAACCTACGGAGGCTGATGTCCTGACGGATCCGTAAAATGCCGGATCGGGTATGCCGTCAGGCAGAATTTCTGCCGGCATTAATAATACCGAAAGAACAACGCATTACAAGTTTGCCGTAGGTATCTTTTAAACCTTCAGCATCTCCATCTTCCTGATCCGCTTCGCGAATTTTGCTCATTGCATATTGCTGTATGGTAACCAGGGGAAGCACAATTCGCTCCCGCATCAGGATAGACAACTTGTCCACCGGATAGTTATCCATCAATTCAGCATTCCCGGATAGCTTCAGCACATAGGTATAGGTCAGTACAAACTCGTCATAAATCATTTTCCATATCTCCCCAAACTGCTCGTCGTCTTTCAGATAGGAAGTCAACGGAAAATAAGACTTGGACATGGCCATCTCACAGTTGTCGATCAAGGTTTTGAAATACAGTGAACTGTTATATAGTTGCTGAATTTCCTCAAACCTGCCAATATACTCCATTTTTTGCAGTGCTGCCCCCACACCAAAATAGCCGGGGACATTCTGCTTGAGCTGACTCCAGGCGCTGGCAAAAGGAATAGCCCTGAGATCGCCCAGTGAAATCGTATGCTGTGATTTCCCTCTTTTTGTCGGGCGACTACCAATATTGGTTTCACTGTAGAACCGCAGCGGACTCACGGTATACAGGTACCTGGCCAGCATGGGATGATCTTTCAGTTTCTTATAGGCCTCAAATCCAAAGGACGATAATTCCTGCAACAATTCTTCCTCCTTACTGGTCAGGGGTTCATGCCGGTCGGCATAGAGACTATTACTGAGGCCCGCATTCAGTAACTGTTCCATATTATACTGCGCCGAATCAATGATCCCGAAATTGGAACTGATCGTCTGGCCCTGAATTGTCAGCTGTATTTCCCGGTTGGAGATGTTTCGACCCATTGAAGCGTAAAACTTATGCGTTTTCCCGCCCCCTCTTGCCGGGGGTCCGCCCCTGCCATCAAAGAAAATCACTTCATAGCCGTAGTGACGGGTCACCCGGGTTAATTCTTCCTTGGCCCGGTAAATACTCCAGTTGGCCATCAGATAGCCACCATCTTTGGTACCATCGCTAAAACCCAGCATAATGGTCTGGGTCTTCTTTCTTCTTTCCAGATGGGCTTTGTAAGCGGGAATACTGTACAAATCCTGCATAATACCCGCCGCATTACTTAAATCATCAATGGTTTCAAAAAGCGGGATGATATCCACATCAATCTCTTCATCTGCAAAACCCTGCATTTTGAACAAGGCAAGGACTTCGATTATATTCAGTGTGCTATTGCATTGACTTATAATATATCTGTTACAGGCCGCTTCTCCATTGGCATGCTGAATCTGTCGCAAAGCCAGGGGAATTTCTGCCGTATCACGGTCTACATCGTCTTCGAAAATATTTGCGTCGACGGTACCCTTAATTTGCAGCAGGGCTTTGATTTTGTCTTTTTCATTCAGGGAAGGATAATCCTGGGGAATGATGCCCTTGCCTTTTCGGGCGACAATATCAAACATCCGTTGATGAATCGTGCTTTCCTGACGCAGGTCAAGGGAAGCAAAATAAAGCCCGAAAATTTCAATCTTGTTGATCAGTCCCTGAACCAGATTTATAAACAATCCGTTGTGCTGCTCCATCAGGATTTCCTTAATGGACACCAGGGTATCCTTGATCTCCCGGGTCGTAATATTGATCTTATGCCCTGGAATAAAGACATTATCATAGAGCTTCTGTTCCAGTAAAGCAATGGGTTCCTCTACGCCGTGAAACGTAAGTCTGCGTTTTAATTTCCTGACGTCTAGGTAATAGCATTTGATGATGGAGCTACGCAGCGCGTCTGCAACTTTGACCGTGGTATCGCATTTGACATAAGGGTTGCCATCCCGGTCACCGCCCGGCCAGAATCCCATCTGTAATACAGGATTTTCTTCATTTACGGCTGCCGGAAACTGGTTCTTAAGCGCATTCATAATTCTGCCGGCCGCCTGATAAAATACATTTTCCAGGAACCAGATGAGACTGATCGCCTCATCGTAGGGTGTCGGCTTTTTCTTATTTAAAAAAGGCGTTTTCCCCAGCTGCTGTAAAAATGTATTGATCTCAACAGAGTCGTTCTTTAACAATGCCCGGCTTAGGTCATGGATAATCCCCAGTACCGATCCCGGGTAAAACTGTGTGGGGTGAGCGGTCAGCACCAAACGGACGCAGAAAGTTTTTAGTATATTTTTTAGTTCATCTGCCTTGCTGAACTGCACAACATCAGAAAGTACCTGTTTTAGGGTACCGGCGCCGTTCAGGTCATAAGTATGGGTATAGGAGGCATCTTCCAGGGCATCAAATAATACCACCTGTCTTTCCACGTACTGGGTAAATCGGAAAAGCAGATCCAGTCGTTCTTTCTCATTCTTCAGTGAAGTATGACGATTAAAGAATTCATTGATAATGGCAACCGGACTGTTATGACGGTCAAATCCTTCTTCGCAGTTATTGGAAAACAGTGAAAGTAAAATCCCTGTCTTCTCCATTTTATGAAATGGCAGAGAGGTAAAAAGACTGTTGTATAACTGGAACCTGGTTCCAACCTCTGTTCTGAAATGATGCAAACTCCTGCTTTCGGCAATATCCATTGTTCAAATAGTATTTATTCGATTTAATTCATTTTCAATAGCAGGCAACGGCATCCAAGATAGTATTTTTTGTGGTAACGATAATAATTTTTTACCACGATCTTATTAAAGCATAATATATTCTAAGCAATCGCAAATAACTTAGATTTTTTCAAATAAACTCCCGCCGAGTATGCAGAATTACATTTCAGGATCAGGTTGCCTATTCGGGTCTGACAGATGCCGTAACACGGAAACTGCTGATGACATCAGGCGAAAGATTTGGTTATTGAAAGTTTACAGACCTAATACATCTTTCATGGTATAGATGCCTTTTTTGCCGTTGAGGAACTCTGCAGCCAGTACCGCACCGAGCGCGAACCCCCTCCGATTATGCGCGGTATGGGTAATCGTAATATCGTCGATATCAGAATGGTAGTTGACAATATGGGTGCCCGGCGCCGGATCGATCCGTTTGCTTTCGATGAGCAACTCATCCGGGGCAGCAGTCTGATCGTTTACCCAGCCTTTCTTTTCCTTATAAATGTCGAGCAGGTCCTCGGCAAGGGTAATGGCGGTACCACTGGGCGCGTCCTTTTTCGCGGTATGATGTATTTCCTCCATCGAAACCACATATTGAGGATAGGGATGCATCAGGGCGGCCAGTTTACGATTGAGTTCAAAAAACAGATTGACACCTACACTGAAATTACTGGCATATATAAAGGCACCATCGTTTTGCCGGCATAATGTCCTGACGGTTTCCATTTGGTCCAGCCATCCCGTCGACCCGCTGATGACAGCGGTTCCCAGCTCCATCAGCCGCGTAATATTGTGATAGGCCGCATGCGGACCCGTGAACTCGATCGCTACATCAACCGAAGCCAGTCGTTCAGGGTTCAGATCTGACTGATTGTTCTCATCGATAATAAGGGAAACCTGATGGCCCCTTTCCAGTGCAATCTGTTCAATGGTTTTCCCCATTTTCCCATAACCCACCAAAGCTATATTCATCTATCTGATCTTTTAAGTTTACAATCGGCCGAATCGCTACTTGATTCTGAGCACCAGGCTCAAGCCATTGGTTCGGGCCAGTTCACTATACCCTGGCTTTACATATAAACTCAGGTCCGGTGATACATCAAAAGTACTCAAATGTGCATCTACGGTAGCATCAATCACGTTCAGGGCCCAGGCAATGACAAAATACAATACGGCATAATCAACATCCCTTCGATAATTATCCCTGTATACCCTTATATCGTCTGCACGGATTCCGTAGTTACCTTCAAAAAAAACTTCCCGGATTTGCGGGTAGACCTGCTGGTAGGCACTACTGCCCAGGCTGTCGGTGCCCTGTTGAATATTGTAGGCTACATTATAGCCATAGCGAAACCGTTTGTACCAGACCAGATTGTCAATAAAAAAAAAGGCGGTTGCACCCAATGCGGCATAGACAATAGGCACTTTCCATATTTTCTTATTGTAAACCTGGCCCCAACCCGGCAGGATCGCCGACCGAATCGCCGCCTTTCTGGGACTTCGTGCATTAGGATCCCGGAAAACAGAATCTTTCTCAAAAACGGGATTATTATATTGAGGGGTGGTGTCCGCCGCAAGTTGAATGTTCTGTAGCTGGGTCGTGTCCGGAACAGTAGTTACAGCAGGCCGGGAACTCGAATCAGGCACAGGAGATGGCACAGGAATGCGGGTCGTATCGGTCTGGGCGCCGCTGACAACTGCCCAACCCATCGCTACCAGCAGCATGCAACAAGAAACAGCAGCCTTTACCGGGTACATGCTGCAAATTAAACGCATGTTAGTCAATTGATACGTTAAAGTTTTGAAGCAACTTATTAAGCTCTTCGACGGAATAATAATCAAAGGTAATCTGCCCGTGCCCCTTGGAACTATGCTTGAGCTTTACCCGGGTATCAAATTGGGAAGCCAACTTATCTTCGATTCGCTGAAATGGAGAAGCCGCAGCCGTCCTGGCGGGTTTTTTGGCCACACCGTCCTTGTACAGATTTCTAACCAGGGATTCAGTTTGCCGGACCGATAGGCCTTTTTCCTTTATTTCCCTGAAAATATATAATTGTTTGTCTACAGTATCCACATTAATCAGCGCCCTGGCGTGGCCCATAGAAATATCGTTACTACGAACGGCCAGCTGAATATCCGGCGGCAATTTGAGTAAGCGTATAAAATTAGCAACAGTGCTTCGGTCCTTGCCCATTCGTTCTGCCACCTGATCCTGGGTGTAATCCAGTTCATCCATCATCCGTTTGTAACTCAGGGCCACTTCTACCGCATTCAGGTCTTCTCTTTGCAGGTTCTCCAACAGCGCCAATTCCAGGAGTTCCACATCATTGGCCTGCCGGATATAAGCCGGTACCTCTTTCAGACCGGCAATTTTGGATGCCCGCAGGCGGCGTTCTCCAGCAATCAGCCGGTACTTTCCGTTGGCCATCCTGGACACAGTAAGTGGCTGGATGATATCATGGATTTTGATCGATTGTGCCAGTTCCTGCAGGGCCTGGTTATCAAAATCCGTCCGGGGCTGTTTGGGATTGGCTTCAATATCTGTCACCGCTATCTTGGTAATACCAGTAGCCGATTCCACCACCGTTTTCTTCAAATCACCAGAACCACTTTTCAATTCAGCGTCAATACTGCCCAACAGCGAGCGAATACCTTTTCCTAATGCGTCTTTATTTGATTTCTGCGTAGCCATTATATTTTTATTGGAAGTTCTTGAATCCGTACCGGAATATCCGCCTTTTAAATTAATTCAGAATTTTCTCTTCATTTGACATCCGGGTCATGTCATTTTTCTGCAGTATTTCCTTGGCCAGATTCAAGTAGTTCATCGCCCCCTTACTGTTGGCGTCATATAAGACCACGGGTTTACCAAAACTCGGCGCCTCACTCAATTTCGAGTTCCGGTGAACAATGGTCTGAAACACTAGTTCATCAAAATGCCGTCTGACTTCATTCACCACCTGATTACAAAGTCTCAGGCGGGCGTCATACATCGTCATCAGAATACCTTCAATTTTCAGATCGGTATTCAGGCGGCTCTGGACAATTTTTATGGTATTTAAAAGCTTTCCCAGACCTTCCAGTGCGAAAAACTCACATTGTACCGGGACGACCACCGAATCAGCCGCTGTAAGGGCGTTTACGGTAATCAGACCCAGAGAAGGGGAACAGTCAATCACAATAAAATCGTACTGATCCCTTATATCTGCCAGCATTTCCTTCATGACCATTTCCCGGTTGGGATAATTGATCATTTCAATTTCTGCACCTACCAAGTCGATATGAGAGGGAATCAGGTCCAGATTGGGTATTTCACTTTTCAATACAACCTGACCTGCCGGCGTCTGATTTGCCATACAATCGTAAAGACTCTGGGTAATGTTCTGAAGATCAAAACCCACACCCGTCGTACTATTGGCCTGAGGATCGGCATCAACCAGCAGGGTTTTATACTCCAGCACCGCAAAACTTGCCGCCAGATTAATGGCTGTAGTAGTTTTACCTACCCCACCTTTTTGATTCGCAACTCCTATAATTTTTGCCATATAAAATTGAAATAAATGCCAGTGCCTAACCGGAAGGCGCAGGGGTTTTCAGATTCAATTATGATTTTAAATACCCTAAAACGCAAATGTAAAGTTTTTGAGGCTGTTTCAAGGGAGGATTTTCCACGAATAACACACCGGAACCGAAGCGGTCGGGATCGCAAATTATCATCCTTTGTACCAGTAGCCTGTTAAAGTAATCTAAAGGATCAAACGTCTACCCGGTAAACCACCCGGTCCGCATGCAGGCAGTCCGGTCGTATCGGGAATGAAAAAATTCCAGTAGGTTTGACCAATTTTAGAACAATCACCGCTTATCATGCGCAACAGTCCTTTTTGGTGGATCCTTATTGCTATAATGTTATTGATAGACTGTTATGTCTATTTTGCTTTACGTTCCCTGTTTCAGACCAGTAGTTCCAAAACGAAATCTGTTTTCACCGTTATCTACTGGAGTATTTCTGCCCTGGCAATGCTTTCACTGTTACTATTGCCTTATTTTCAGTTCAGTGCGCATAACAAGTTGGCCAGGAGCACCATATTTGCACTGGTTTTTGCCCTTTTCTTTGGAAAACTTATCGCAGCCCTCTTTTTTTTGGTGGATGATATCAGGCGGCTGTTCCAGTGGTTTGCAGGCAAACTGTTCTCCGCTAAAAATGAGATCAGTGAAATCGCCGGCACCAGCACAGAGGCAATTTCCCGATCTTCTTTCTTCTCCTGGCTGGGCATTATTGCCGGCGGTAGCTTATTCACAAGTTTTATATACGGCCTGTCCAATAAATACAACTATACCGTTAAACGAGTACAACTCAGTTATCCCAACCTGCCAGCGGGATTTAAAGGCATGAAAGCCATACATATTTCAGACATCCATACCGGCAGCCTGACCAATCTAAAAGCTGTAGCCAAGGGCGTAGAAATGATATTGGCCGAAAAGGCTGATATTATTTTCTTTACAGGCGATCTGGTCAATAACCGAAGTGAAGAAGTGGGCAGCTACCAACAGGTTTTTGAAAAACTGAAAGCGCCCATGGGCGTCTATTCGATCCTGGGCAATCATGATTACGGTGATTACGAACACTGGAATAGTCCCGCGGCCAAACAGGCCAATCTGGAAGTTCTCAAAAAAATTCATTCGGATATGGGCTGGCGGCTGCTCCTCGATGAAACCGTGGCACTCCAACGTGGTGATGACCATATCGGACTAACCGGCGTCCAGAATATCAGTGGCAAATCCAGTTTTCATTCCTATGGCGATCTCGCCAAAGCCGTGGCCGGAAGTGCACCTTTTCCGTTCCGAATCCTGCTAAGTCATGATCCTTCCCATTGGGACAAAGAAGTGAATACGCGGTATCCTGAAATGGATCTGATGCTGAGCGGTCACACACATGGTATGCAATTTGGTGTTGAAATACCGGGACTACGCTGGAGCCCGGTGCAATACGTTTATAAACAATGGGCGGGTCTTTATGAATCCGGGGCACAGAAACTTTACGTGAACCGGGGTTATGGTTTTATCGGTTATCCCGGCCGGGTTGGTATACTACCGGAAATAACGGTAATTGAATTTATCTGACGAAAATGTAAAAAGATGTAATTTTATAGCATCCAAGGATTTATATTAAAAGTTACCACAAAATAACATTCATCACCTCTAAATTTTTTATATGTCAAACCTCAAGAAATTCCTTACCCTGATACTGCTCAGTTTTTTTGCCTGGAACGCAGATGCGCAGTTCCATGTCGGAATTAAGGCCGGGGTGAATGCCGGTAAAATTGACGGTAAAAGTTTTAAACAGGAATTTAATTACAGCTACCTGGTGGGCGGCTTTGCGGAAATTGGAATAAGCGAAAAATTGAGCATCAATCCGGAAGTACTGTTTTCCCAGACCACGGCTACCCGGGATACTTCGTTCAAGAATACCCTGCCGGATTTCAATTCCGATCAGATGAAGGCGAAACTGACCTATCTGTCCATACCTATTTTACTCGATCTGCGACTGGTGGGGCCGCTCCATATTCAGGCGGGTCCCCAATTTGGCATTAAGCTGAATAAAAATACTTCCTTACTTGAAAATGGCGAGGAAGCTTTTAAAACCGGCGACTTTTCTCTGGCCGGCGGCGCGACCGTGAATATCAGTTCTTTTAGGGTAGGGGCCCGTTATGTAATCGGCCTGAGTGAACTCAATGATGCCGTCGATGAAGATTCCTGGAAGTCTCAGGCACTACAACTGACGGTCGGTCTGGCATTTTAGCGGAAAAAGACCTTCCTTCCGCCATATGTTAATTTATTGATTATAAAGCAATTGCTTTATAATCCCTTCTTCCCGTCTGCCAAGATTTCAAATTTCAGGGCTCAAAACCCTGCTGGCATTATCCTTGTCCTTTCATTGCCCGATTAAATTTTAAATTCCGGACAGGCTGTATGGTGACAGAATGTCTTTACTTTTATATTATGGATCTTAATAACGTGTTTTTGAAACCTGAAGATGATGTGAATTTCATGCCAATCATTGCTTTGAATGAGAATATTGGAGATGAGGCTGATGATGTAGTTCCCGAAGAACTGGCGCTATTGCCCCTAAGAAATACCGTTTTGTTTCCGGGTGTCGTTTTGCCGATAACCGTGGGCCGGGAAAAAAGTATTCAGTCAGTCAATGAAGCTTACAAGGGCAACAAAATGATTGGCGTGGTAGCCCAGAAAAACGCGGTTATCGAAGAACCCGAGGCGGCTGATCTGGAAACGGTAGGTACGGTTGCCAAAGTAATCAAGATGATTCAAATGCCGGACGGCGGTACGACGGTTATTATTCAGGGCAGAACGAAATTTGCCATTGATGCGATTACCGCTTCAGAACCTTATTTTAAAGCTAAAGCGCATAAGATAGAGGAATCGGAAGCGCCGGCGGATGCCGATTTCGATGCCTATATATCCAATATTAAGGATCTGGCGAATAATATTATCCAACAATCTCCCAATATCCCTTCCGAAGCGACCCTGATCCTGAAGAATATTGAAAACCCCGTATTTCTAATTCATTTTGTCAGTAGCAATTTGAACACCTCGATTGAGGAGAAACAAAAGTTGTTGGAAATCAACGATATCCGTGAACGCGCGGAAAATCTGACGCAGTTACTGCAAAAGGAATTACAGTTTGTAGAACTGAAAAATAAGGTAACCAATAAGACCCGGACGGAGCTGGACAAACAGCAGCGGGAGTATTTCCTGCAGCAGCAATTAAAAAGTATCCGGGAGGAATTGGGCGGCGATTCCAATTCCCAGGAAATCAAGGAAATGCTCAAAAAAGCGGAAACGAAAAAATGGCCGCAGAATGCAAGGGAAGCATTCCAGAAGGGAATCGAGAAACTGGAACGTATGCATCCCAGCACGCCTGATTATTCCGTTGTTTACAACCATGTTGACCTCATGCTGGAGCTTCCCTGGGATGAATATACGGATGATAAATACGACCTGGGAACAGCCAAAAAAACCCTGGATCATGACCATTATGGAATGGCTAAAATCAAGGAACGCATCCTGGAATACCTGGCAGTGCTTCAATTAAAAGGGGATATGAAAAGCCCGATCCTCTGTTTTCTTGGACCTCCCGGCATCGGAAAGACATCGCTGGGTAAAAGCATCGCCAGTGCCCTGGGACGCAAATACATCCGGTTAAGTCTCGGCGGCCTGCATGATGAGAGTGAGATTCGCGGTCACCGTAAAACTTATATCGGTGCGATGCCTGGCCGGATCCTGCAGTCATTGAAAAAAGCCAGAAGCAGCAATCCCGTTATCGTACTGGACGAAATAGATAAAGTGGGCAATGATTTCCGGGGAGATCCGGCCAGTGCCCTGCTGGAAGTGCTGGACCCTGAACAGAATAATACCTTTTACGACAATTACCTGGAGCTGGAATATGACCTGAGCAAAGTTTTGTTTATTGCTACCGCCAACAGCCTTCAGACCATCCAACCAGCACTGAGGGACCGTTTGGAAATTATCAACCTGAGCGGCTACGCGATTGAAGAGAAAATAGAGATCGCCAAAAGACACCTGGTACCCAAACAAAAGGAATTACATGGCATCCCCAAAAGCAGCTTTAAAATTGGCGATAAAGTGCTGGAGCGATTAATAGCCGATTATACCAGGGAAAGTGGCGTCCGGGAACTGGATCGGCTCCTGGCAGGACTGATGCGCAACCGAGCGAAAAAAATTGCATTGGCGGAATCCCTGAGCTCCTCTCTTGGTCTGGAAGAACTGCAACAGATTCTGGGAAAACCCCGTTTCAATAACGACTTGTATAAAACCGTGAATATGCCAGGAGTAGCGGTGGGTCTGGCCTGGACGGTCGTAGGCGGCGATATCCTGTTTATCGAGTCCAGTCTTAGTGAAGGCAAGGGCACGCTGGATCTTACCGGCAACCTCGGCAATGTCATGAAGGAAAGTGCTACCACGGCCCTGACTTACTTAAAATCCAATTCCGGCAAATACGGCATTGACCATACAGTTTTCCAAAAGAAAAATATTCATATCCATGTGCCCGAGGGGGCAACACCCAAGGATGGCCCCAGTGCGGGTATTACAATGATGACCTCCATTGCCTCCGCGCTGACAGGCAAGAAAGTAAAGCCATTTCTGGCCATGACCGGAGAGATAACCCTGCGTGGTCAGGTATTGCCGGTAGGTGGCATTAAGGAAAAGATCCTGGCAGCCAAAAGAGCAGGCTTAAAGGAAATCATTCTTTGTTCCCAGAATGAAAAAGATGTAGACGAAGTAGAACCTGATTTTATTAAAGGGTTGAAATTCCATTATGTCAGTAAAATGGAAGAAGTTCTTCAAATCGCCCTGGTCAAAAAATAAGGTGGCTGTTTGAAGTTTCAGTCTGCCTCCCGCATCGGCTTTCCTGCCATGCCCCGGCCAGCCTGGTCCGGGACTTCAAAGCTGGTAGAAATCGTCGAAATTTCTGTGTTAGTTTTTTTTACCTAAAAAATTAAATTCAGTAAAGGGATTTCAACCAGTATAAGTGTTTCAGGCAATTGATACTTTTACGACATCGATCTTATTTAATTTTACGGCTATGTCAAAGAATACATTGCGCGAAATCATCCCGCTGACACAGGGAGACTGCTTTACTATCTTCACCAGGGTAAAATCCGACTTTGATTTTCCCCTGCACAGCCATGAAGAAATTGAATTGAACTTTATCAGCAATGCCAAAGGTGCCAGAAGAATCATCGGGGACCATATCGGCGAGATCGATGACCTGGAACTGGTCCTGGTAGGTTCCAATCTGCTGCATGTCTGGGAAAACCATACCTGCAAAAGCAAAGAAATCACTGAGATCACCATCCAGTTCCCCAAAGATTTTATGGACGAAAAATTTCTGCGTCGCAACCAGATGAGCTTTATGCAAAAAATGATGGAACTTTCCAGTCGCGGGATATTGTTCTCCAGACCCACCATTAGAAGTATCATGCCGAGGCTACACAGCCTGGGCCAAAAACACGGTTTTGACTCTGTACTGGAGCTCCTGTCGATTCTCCATGACCTGTCCACTTCCCGGAATATGCAAACGCTCTCAGATTCTGCGGTTACAATCGATCACTCTTCCAATTTCAACAGCCGTCGCATTGAAAAGGTAACGGAATATATCAATAGCAATTTCCACCGGAACATCTCATTGGGCGAGGCCGCCAAAACCGTAAACATGACGGAAATGTCGTTCAGCAGGTTTTTTAAGGCAAGAACCGGAATTACCTTTATGGATAATGTCCTGGAATGTCGGATTGGCAATGCCTCCCGGCTGTTGATGGATACAACACAGTCTATATCGGAAATCGCCTACAACTGTGGTTTCAATAATATATCCAATTTCAACAGGCTGTTCAAAAAACGTAAGGGCTGCACACCCAAGCAATTCCGTGAAGACTATAATTTCTACGGCAACCGAAAGTTCATTTAAATGCCTGCCCCGGTAAATTTTTGTTAAACCCCGGGAATCTGCTGATCCGATATCGAAAAGCAGGCATTTTAGTTTTTCCGCATTTATACGCTGAATTTTTGTAGGTTTGGAACCAATTTTTGGACTATGGCTAAATCTAAAACTCAAAAAATCAGCAGTGGCCGGAAAAGCGACCTGCTCACCCCTGCTTCACTTGATTTTTTAAAAAATTATATCGATAATGCTTCCCCGGTCGGATTCGAAACCTGGGGGCAGAAATTATGGCTCAAATATCTGGAACCCTATGTAGCGGAACATTTCGTAGACGCCTATGGCACAGCTGTCGGGATTATCAATCCAGGCCAGCCCTTTAAGGTAGTCATTGAAGCCCATGCAGATGAAATCAGTTGGTTTGTAAACTACATAACAGACAATGGGTTATTATTCCTTAAACGAAACGGCGGAGTCGATCACCAGATCGCACCGGGTCAACGTGTCAACGTACATGGTAAAAAAGGTGTTGTGAAGGGCGTCTTCGGTTGGCCGGCAATTCATACCCGCGGTGGCAAGGAGCATGATACCCAACCTAAAGTTGAAAACCTATGTATTGACTGCGGGGTCAGAAATAAAAAAGAAGTAGAGGCATTGGGCGTTCATATTGGTGCCGTCGTAACCTATCAGGAGGGTTTCGATGAACTGGCCAACGATTTTTATGTGGGACGGGCATTTGACAACCGTGTCGGCGGGTTTATGATTGCTGAAGTTGCACGCCTGCTTAAGGAAAATCGCAAAAAACTGCCCTATAGTTTATATGTAGTCAATGCCGTACAGGAGGAAATCGGACTTCGGGGAGCAGAAATGATTGCCCGCCGCATCAAGCCGGATGTAGCGATTATTACCGACGTCACGCATGACACGGGACATTTTATGATCAATAAAAAAATTGAAGGTGACATCGCCTGCAGCAAAGGACCCTCCCTTGCTTATGGACCGGCCATTCAGAATAAATTGCTGGCTTTTGTGGAAGAAGTGGCGAAAGAGAAAAAAATTCCTGTACAATGGCGGGCCCTGAGCCGCAGTACCGGGACGGATACCGACTCCTTTGCTTATGCCAACGATGGCTGTCCTTCTGTTTTGATATCTATTCCTTTGAGGTATATGCATACAACGGTAGAAATGATCCACAAAGCAGATATCGAAAATACCATCCGGCTGATGTATGAAACCCTGTTGAAACTCAGCCCGAAAACCAACCTGAACCTGATGTAGCCGAAACGGCATCGATAATATTAAAATGGTAAAGCCGGTTGAATATCCATGAGCGCACTAAAAGAAAAGATACTTAACAAACAGAATGGGTTGCTGTTTTACAGCTTCGTACCTCCAAAAATAACCACTGAAGTGGAGCGACTCTACGTGATCGCCGAAAAACAGATTGGTCGGATTAATCAGTTGGACGTGGATGGCCTGATACTATATGATATCCAGGACGAGAGTGAAAGAACCAGCGAAAAAAGAACCTTTCCCTATATTCATACCATTGCACCGGAATTTTACCGTCGCACCTATTTGTCTGCCATCAGCAAACCAACCATTATCTATAAAAGCATTGCCAACCATACCCGGGAAATGTTTACTGACTGGCTTCGGGAAAACAACGATATAGAAACCGTTGTGTTTGTCGGCGCCTCATCCCGACAGCAGGTACTGCGGACGGGCTTCTCACTCACAGATGCCTATCAGTTACGCCGGGAACAATACGGTGATTTGCTATTGGGTGGGGTCACCATACCTGAGCGTCATGCACTGAATAGCTCCGAACACAAAAGGATCCTGGAAAAAGAGCATCAGGGCTGCAGTTTCTTTGTAACCCAATGCGTATATAATATCAACGACACCAAGAACCTGCTATCTGATTATTACTACGAAGCGGTCATCAATCAGACCGAATTAAAACCTTTTATTCTGACACTGAGTCCCTGTGGTTCCCTGAAGACGCTCGAATTCATGAAATGGCTGGGTATCGAAGTCCCTAAATGGCTTTACAATGACCTGAAACATGCCAGGGATATCCTGGGCACTTCCATAGATATGTGTGTCAATATTGCCGAAGAGCTGATCGATTTTGCCCGGACCAAACAGATCCCCATTGGTTTTAACATTGAAAGTATTTCCAACAAAAAAGAAGAGATCGATGCAGCTATCCTGCTTTTGGATAAGGTATCCCATCTATTATCACGTTGATTTACAAGTCGTTAAATAGAATTTAAGCCAGGCAGACAGTTGCCTGGAGCCCTACCCGCTTCAACCGGGAAAATTTTAAAAAAAACGCTTCCAGAAGCATCTTTTAATTGCCATTGATCGTCCTAAGGGAAAGTAGTATCATCATGAAGCGATTGGCAATTCCTGTTTTTCTGGCAACCGTCCTGTTTTTAACAGGCATAGAGGCCCAGGCGCAATGGGGCCGTTATCACCGATCTTACCGTGTTTACCGGCATCGTCCCATGGTTTCCGTTGGTATCGGCGGGGTGTTCGGAGGTATTTATGGCCCCGCAGCGGGGCGGGTATATGTCGGAGCGCCCCGGGTTGGGATACGTGTAGGGATGATGGTACCACCGCCAGGTGCCCGTGTTCGTAATTTACCGGAGGAGGCCGTAGCGCGGGATTTTAACGGCATTACCTATTACTACTTCAACAATATGTATTTCAGGGAACGTACAGACGGTGGTTATGAAGTCGTGGACGCCCCCCTGGGTGCCGATATTGACAGGTTGCCCATGGGCGCGCAGCTGGTTAAAATCGACGGTCAGTACTATTATGAAAAAGACGGTACTTATTATGCCAAAACGACCACAGAAGATGGCCATACCATCTACATCATAAGTGGCAAGGATGGACAACTGGACACAGAAAGCTATTCCGATTCCTTTGATAATAGTCCAAATGAATCTCCCGAAGCAACCGATATCGAATCGCAGGACGAGGACTTAACGGACACATCAGAAATTACAGCGCCTGCGGATGCCAATAGCGGGCAGGGCAGCATTCGCCCTCAGATAGGGGACCGTTTTGACCGGCTTCCGAGGGATGCCCGTCAGGTAACAGTAGGTGGTAAAAAGGAATATGTTTCACTCAATGGCGTCCATTATAAGGAAGTGATCGCCGATGACCATACGGTATACGAGGTGGTGAGTAATTAAGTTGCTGATTGTTTTTTTATATATATAAAAGCCGCTTTTTTTAAAGCGGCTTTTTCATTATTCGGTTATTCTTCCTACATTAAAAGGCCATCAGAATCGATTGTTCCTTACTTTCAAGCACCGAGTTACCCATCAGGAATTCATCCACCTTACGCGCACATTCCCGGCCTTCGCTGATAGCCCAGACGACCAGACTCTGGCCCCGACGCATATCACCGGCAGCAAATACTTTTGCAATACTGGTAGCATATTTGCCTTCTTCTGCTTTCACGTTACCGCGGTTATCAAATTCGACGCCCAATTCCTCCAGTAAACCCTGCTGTAAGGGGTGCAAAAAGCCCATGGCCAGTAACGCCAGCTCACAAGGTATATCTCTTTCTGAACCCTCAACTTCCGTGAACCGGGCCGGCTGACCAGGAGCAGGTGTGGTCCATTGAAGATCCACGATTCGGAGCGCCTTCAAACGGCCCTGGTCATCGCCCATAAATGCCTTGGTGGCGATACTCCATTTCCGGTCCGCCCCTTCCTCATGACTACTGGTGGTTTTCAAAAGCATGGGATAAGTGGGCCAGGGCATCAGGTCGGTTCTTTCTTTAGGCGGCATGGGCAGTAGTTCAAACTGCGTTACGGAGCTGGCACCGTGACGGTTGCTGGTCCCAACGCAGTCACTGCCGGTATCCCCCCCTCCGATCACTACAACATTTTTACCCGTCGCCAGCACTTGTTCCTTCAGTATATTACTTTCAATTTCGCCGTGGGCCAGAAAATCCTTACCGCTTACGCGTTTATTGTTTTGCTTGAGAAAGTCCATCGCAAAATGAACCCCGTTAAGTTCCCGACCCGGGACCGGCAGATCACGCGGAACAGTGGAACCACCTGCCAGAACGATGGCATCAAAATCACCTAATAACTTGCTGACCTTGACATTCTTACCCACATTGGCATGGCATTTAAAGGTTACGCCTTCTTCCTTCATCACGTTAATACGCCGGTCGATTACCCATTTTTCAAGTTTAAAATCAGGGATGCCATAGCGCAGCAGACCTCCGGGCTCTTCATCGCGTTCAAATACCGTTACGCTGTGCCCTGCATAATTGAGCTGGGCTGCTGCCGCCAGTCCTGAAGGACCACTGCCGATCACTGCCACTTTTTTCCCCGTTCTTACATTGGGTGCCTTACCGCTCACAAATCCTTTCTCAAAAGCGATTTCAATGATATGCTTTTCTATTTCTTCGATGGCCACGGGAGGTTGGTTGATACCCAATACACAGGCAGATTCACAAGGTGCGGGACATATCCTGCCGGTGAACTCCGGGAAATTATTGGTAGAAGTCAGTATTTCATAAGCTTCCCGATAGTCTTTCCTGTAAACGGCATCATTGAACTCCGGTATCACGTTTCCCAGCGGACAGCCGCTGTGACAGAAAGGAATACCGCAGTCCATACATCTGGCGGCCTGATTATTGAGCTTTTCTTCAGCTAAAAGCGGGACAAACTCCTTGTAATCCCGTAATCTTTCAGCAACCGGCTTTCTGACCGGGAGTTCTCTTGTGAACTCTAAAAATCCTGTTGGTTTACCCATCTTATTGAATGCATCCTCTGCCTATTAATAAATCACCGGGCAGAGATATTTTTAGTTAATAAAGATTTTTTATTCTTCTAAGTTTACCTGTCGCCTTTTCCTAAAATATAGACGATAAGAATCAGGCGATTTGCTTTTGACCGACTTTGGCCTGCATAATTTTTTTGTAATCGCTGGGATAAACTTTTACAAAATTCTTAAGCTGGTTTTCCAGATCATCCAATACAAAACGGGCAACTGTACTCTTTGTATACTCGTAATGTTTCTGTATCTGATCCTGCAAGAAAGCAATATCTTCGGTATCCAGCGGATCCAGTTCCACCATTTCCATATTACAGTTCTCAGCGAAGCGCTGGTCCGTATCATAGATATAGGCAATACCACCACTCATTCCGGCGGCAAAGTTTCTTCCGGTGTTACCCAGAATAACCGCACGGCCTCCGGTCATGTATTCACAACCATGGTCTCCGACGCCTTCCACCACAACGGTAGCACCAGAATTTCTTACAGCGAACCTTTCACCTGCCTTACCCCGGATATAAGCTGTTCCATTGGTAGCACCATAGAAAGCCACATTACCGATCAGACTGTTTTCCTCGGGAACAAAAGCTGCTTTCTCATCAGGATAAATTACCAATCTTGCGCCACTGAGTCCCTTTCCGAAATAATCATTGGCATCTCCTTCCAGTTCCAGCGTGATTCCCCTATTGCAGAAAGCACCAAAACTTTGTCCTGCTGTTCCTTTCAACTGCAGGTGTATGGTATCATCCGGCAGTCCGGCATCCCGATAGATTTTGGTCAGTTCATGAGAAAGGACGGTTCCCGCAGCGCGATCGGTATTGACAATATCGAAACTGGCTTTCACCGGTGTGCCGTCCCGGAGTGCCGGTTGGGCAGCTTCAATAAATTTCCAGTCCAGAATGCTGTCCAGACCATGATCCTGCGTTTCGTAATTATAGATACCTACGCCGGGCTCCTCCGGTTCCTTGTAGAGAATCGGTGACAGATCCAGACCTTTGTATTTCCAATGATGGATATCTTCCCTAACTCTCAATTCATCTGCCTGCCCTACCATTTCTTCGACAGTTCTGAAGCCCAGTTCGGCCATCAGTTCCCGCATATCCTGAACAATAAATCTGAAGAAGTTCACCACATGATCCGCATTTCCAGTGAACCGCTTTCTCAAATCCTCATTCTGGGTAGCGATACCCACGGGGCAGGTGTTCATATGACATTTACGCATCATGATACAACCTTCAACAACCAGTGCAGCTGTTGCAATGCCCCATTCCTCGGCTCCCAACAATGTTGCAATGACGATATCCCTTCCGGTACGCATCTGTCCATCCGTCTGCAGTACCACACGGCTGCGCAATTTATTTTTCACCAGCGTTTGCTGGGCTTCAGCCAGGCCCAGTTCCCAGGGAAGTCCGGCATGACGAATTGAGCTGATCGGAGAGGCACCGGTACCGCCATCATGGCCGGCAATCAGTACTACATCAGCCTTGGCTTTGGTAACGCCTGCGGCAATGGTGCCGACACCGGCTTTACTCACCAGTTTCACATTGATACGGGCATGGCGATTGGCATTCTTTAAATCAAATATCAACTGTGCCAGATCCTCGATAGAATAAATATCGTGGTGAGGGGGCGGGGAAATCAGTCCCACACCAGGTGTGGAATGCCTTGTCCTGCCTATCCAGTCATCTACTTTATAACCGGGCAACTGACCTCCTTCACCGGGTTTTGCACCCTGCGCCATTTTAATCTGTAACTCATCTGCTTCTGTCAGGTACAAACTGGTGACACCAAAGCGGCCGCTGGCTACCTGTTTGATAGCGCTTCGCATGCTATCCCCGTTTTCAAGTGGTTGGTAGCGAATTTCATCCTCGCCACCTTCACCGGTATTACTTTTACCTCCCAGGCGGTTCATAGCGATGGCCAGGGTGGTATGGGCTTCCCAACTGATGGAACCGAAACTCATGGCTCCGGTTGCAAACCTTTTAAAAATATTCTCAGCGGGTTCTACTTCTTCAATCGGAATTGAAGTCCGGGTTCGTTTAAAATCCAGCAGGCTGCGGATCGTAATCGCCTTACGCGATTGATCATTGATATGCTTGGTATACTTTTTAAAGGTATTGTAATCGCCCATCCGCGTTGCATACTGCAGGAGGTGTATCGATGTCGGATTGAACATATGCGCCTCACCCTTTCTTTTCCACTGATAGAAACCGCCTGTTGGTAACAGGTCGACAGGTAAGTGTTTACGGGTAAAAGCAAATTGATGTTTGGCCAGCGCTTCGCGGGCAATCTCATCCAGCCCCATACCTTCAATTCGGGAAGTTGCATGCGTAAAATAATAATCCACCACTTCCTTATTCAGACCGATAATTTCAAAAATTTGTGCACCCTGGTAGGACTGAAGCGTAGAGATACCCATTTTTGAAAAGACCTTCAGCAGTCCGTTACTGATGGCTTTGATGTAATTTTTATGTAGTGAATCCACAGAAAGGTCGGTCTTTAACTTACCGGTTTCTTTCATCAGGCGAATTGAAGAAAAGGCCAGATAGGGGTTGATCGCAGTAGCGCCAAAACCCAGCAGGCAGGCAAAATGATGTACCTCCCAGACGTCACCCGCTTCCACAACCAGTCCAACTTTTCCCCTGAGCCCTTTTCTGGTCAGGTGGTGGTGTACAGCAGACACCGTCAGCAATGAAGGAATAGCGGCATGATTGCCATCTATTGCGCGGTCCTGCAATACCAGAACCTCAAACCCGTCATTCACGGCGTCTTCTGCATAGCGGCAAAGCCGATCCAGCGCACGACGCAGCGATCCCGGTTTGCCGTCTGCAACGAAATAGCATTGAAGGGTTTTGGCCTGAAAACTTCCGGTATCAATGCTGCGCAGGGATTCCAGTTCATAGTTGGTCAGTACCGGTTGTTTGAGTGCTACTACGTGACAATCCATTTCGTCTTCAATCAACAGACTGCCATTATTACCAACAAAAGTGGCCAGGGACATGACCATCCGTTCCCGTATGGGATCGATTGGCGGATTGGTAACCTGGGCAAATAATTGTTTGAAGTACGAACTCAGGTGTTGGGGCTGGTCGCTGAGGACCGCCAGTGGTGTATCCACGCCCATGGAACCGATGGGTTCTTTGCCTTCGGTGGACATGGGACCAATAATATTTTCTACGTCTTCAAGCGTATAACCAAATGCTTTCTGATATTTCACAATCTGCTCGGAACCGAGGTCGCTGAACATTACCCGTGGTTGGGGCAGCTCGTTTAGCCGGATCTTGTACTGGTTCAACCAGTCGCCATAAGGCTTCTTGGTGCAGATCGTCTGTTTCAGTTCATCGTCACTGATGATCCGCCCTTCCTCCATATCTACCAGAAACATTTTACCCGGCTGCAGCCGGCCTTTCTCCAGTACCAGAGACTGGTCAACGGGAAGTGCGCCGGTTTCCGAACCCATAATAACCCTGCCGTCAGAAGTCACACAATACCTCGAAGGCCGCAGGCCGTTACGATCCAGGGTAGCTCCGATCATTTTACCATCTGTAAAAGAAATAGAAGCGGGACCATCCCAGGGTTCCATCAGACAGGCATGAAACTCATAGAAAGCTTTTTTTGCAGCGTCCATGTCCTCATTACCATCCCAGGCTTCCGGGATGAGCATCATCATCACATGCGGCAGCGAACGTCCGGTAAGATATAGCAGTTCAATCATATTATCCAGACAGGCGGAATCACTTTGATCGTTACTGACGATGGGCACGAGCATGTCCATTTCTTCATCGGTAAACAAAGGAGATTCGAAACTTGACTCCGCTGAACGCAGCCAGTTCAGATTACCCTGCAGGGTATTGATTTCACCGTTATGGGCGATAAAGCGGAAGGGTTGTGCCAGTCTCCAGGAAGGAAATGTATTGGTAGCAAACCGGGAGTGAACCAGCCCGAAAGCACTAACGGCACGTTTGTCAGAAAGATCATTATAGTATTCCCGTACCTGATGACTGGTCAATTGTCCTTTATAAATCAGCGTACGGCAGGAAAGTGACGAAATATAAAAGCCAACCGGATCTTTTTTCACGGCATTACTCGTAATATGCGTGGCATATTTACGAAGTACAAAAAGCTTTCTTTCAAACTCAATGGCAGTTTTAACACCGGCAGGACGTTCCAGAAATACCTGTTCAATCGCAGGTTCTACTGTTAGTGCACTGGGGCCGATTCCGGCATTTGTGACCGGTACCTTACGCCAGTGAATGACCCGCATACCCATTTTTTCAGCTGCCCTGTTAAAGATATCCCGGCACTCTTCCAATATTCTGGGTTCCTTTGGAAAGAAGACCATTCCGACCGCATAGGATTCCATCGGCGGCAGGGTGATGCCCAAATGCAGACACTCATCATAAAAATATTCATGTGGAATCTGTATCATGATTCCCGCTCCGTCGCCGGTAGTAGGCTCACATCCGCAGGCTCCACGATGCTCCATGTTTTCAAGAATGGTGAGCGCATCAGAAATGGTTTGATGATTCTTGTTTCCCTTAATATTCGCAACAAATCCGATTCCACACGCATCACGTTCAAAAGTTGGGTCATAAAGACCTTTGTTTTTTGTCATACTTTCTTACAAAAAATTTTAAATATTTTTTAGCTTTTCAATATGGGAAGGCGATCGAGAGCCGTGTAAATTAATTAAAAAAATCCATAAATTAATAAACCTTCCAAGCGAAGGCGTAAAAATTGTAAAATATCTAATATCTTACCGATTTTTCTATATAATTTTTAAAGAAATTCGGATAGGGCAGAAATCAGGAAAGCCGATCGTTTTCATAGGGCAGCCCTCGTCAAATTGACGGAACGTCCGCCGGGCTTAACTATCGATACCCTCGAGAAAATGCGTGCTGATATATTGGGCCACTTCCCTTAGGCTGGAAGTCTGTTCATATATGGCCAATTGGCGGTCAGCACCTGTTCCTTCCTCCAGGATCTTATGGACGTTTTCAATGCGATGCCTGCTACCCAGGTGGTCAATAACCGGATCGATAAAATCCAGTAACTCGTATATCAGGGCCCTGGTGTTGACTTCTTCCTCCTTTCCAAAATCTATCAGATAGCCATCAATGCCATAGCGGCTGGCCCGCCATTTGTTCTCATTGATCAGTGCCCTGGAGTACTGAATGAAATTAAGATTCTTGCTACGCAGCATATAAATGCGCGCACAAATTGCCTGAAACAGCGCGGCAATCGTTATCGTTTCATCGACCGTCATGGGAATATCGCAGATGCGAAATTCTACTGTATTATAAAAGGGATGTACCCGCAGGTCCCACCAGATTTTCTTTGCATTATCAATACAGTTGGTCTTGATGAGCATCTTCACATAATTATCATAATCTTCTATACTGTTAAAAGCATCTGGTATCCCGGTTCGGGGGAACTTGTCAAATACCTTAGTCCTGAAAGATTTATACCCGGTAGTACGACCTTCCCAAAACGGGGAATTGGTACTCAGCGCAAAAATATGCGGTAGAAAATATCGTGTGGAGTTTGCGATATGATTGGCCAGTTCGCGGCTTTCCATGCCAACATGCACATGCAGTCCGAAGATCAGATTGCTGCGGGCTGCTTCCTGCAATTCCGCAATGATTTCATTGTACCGCTGATGGTCTGTAATCAACTGCTTCTCCCAATGGCTGAAAGGATGGGTGCCGGATGCACCGAGGGTCAGGTCCAGTGTAGCTGCAATATCCGATATTGTTTTGCGCAGCAGGGAAACATCCTTGAAGGCCTCATCTACATCCTGGCAAATATCGGTACCTACTTCCACCACTGCCTGATGCATTTCCGCCTTCACTTTATCCTTGATGGTCTTCTGCCCTTCCTGGACAATCTTTTGTTCATGACTTTTTAGCTCAAAGGTTTCCGGATCAAGTACCATGTACTCTTCCTCGACACCCAATGTAAATGTTTTATAATTTAAAGCCATGGTCTTTATTCTCTAATCAAAGGGGATGCGATACGGTTTACAGCCCGCCTTTCCGGATGCGCCAGATACGCAACTACTGATTGGCCGATTCGTGTCAACTAACCGACTGGGCCACATAAGCACCCCAGGTCAGGTTATCGGATCCGCTCAGGGTCTGCACTTTTTCTATGGCATACTGCGCCGCTGTCTCGACCACCCATTCAAAATTTTCTTCACCGACACTGGGCAGGTCGGCATCAGGAGCCGGGTTACAGAAGTCAATCGCATAAGGAACGCCATCCCGAAGCGCCAGCTCGACGGTATTAAAATCATAACCCAGGTGTTGATTGATTTTTATCACCAAGTCCGTCATTTCCCGAAGTTTTTCTTCTGTAGGCGTAAATCCCGCCCTATAACGCAAATGATGTGGATTGCGTGGTTCGTAAGGCATGATTCGCACATATTTGCCGCCGATGCAATAACAGCGGTAATACTCTTCGAATACAATCTCTTCCTGTAGCAGCATTACCAGCTGCCCGGTTTCCTTATACTTTTCAAAAAACTCCTCCCGGTTATTCAGCTTATAAACATGCTTCCATCCCCCGCCTGCAAAAGGCTTCATATAAGCTGGAAAACCAACTTCCTTGAAAATGGCTTCCCAGTCCAGGGGATAAGCCAGGTTGCTGAAGGATTCGGCACTGGTTTCATCAGGCATTTCATTGGAAGGCAGAATGGCAGTTTTCGGCACCGGCACGCCTATCCGGGTCATCAGACAATTGTTGAAATACTTATCATCCGCACTCCACCAGAAAGGGTTATTGATAACCGCCGTCCCGGTAAGCGCAGCGTTCTTCAGCCAGGTCCGGTAAAAGGGTACATCCTGGGAAATTCTGTCAATGATGACTGCGTAGCCGCTGGGTTCACCCTGTATCGCCTTATCAATCCGAACCGGCTCAGCTACAATACCATCCACCTTCTTACTGTTCACTCTTTCGATAAAAGCAAACGGGAAGGTCCGTTCCTTGCCAAATAAAATTCCAATTTTTTTCATTGGTAGTTGAATTTATGGTGCACAATAAGCCGCTGGTTGCCAGCTGCGGAATATTCATTTTTCCAGCTCCAGCCCCAAAAACCAAAGCCTCTCCAAATATATTTTTTAATATGATACCAACAAAATTGTTTCCCGCCGATTATCTGCAGGGTCACAAAACAACATTTCATTATTTTTGGTGTCATGGTTACCAGCATAGATAGTTACCTGGTTGTAGATACGGTCATCCTGCCTTCCCGTTACCTGAAAAGGGAGGTGGAACTACAATGCTTTTTACCCAAGAATGTGACGGACCTGTCAAACATGTCTTTGTTATTGATAAACGACGGCCAGGATATGGGAATCATGCAGTTCGGCAATATCCTGAACCAACGCTATGCGGCTGGCGCTATTCATCCGGTACTCTGCGTCGCCATTGCTGCAGGTCCTGACCGGTTACAGGAATACGGCATTTCAGGTAAAAAAGACTATCTCGGCCGCGGTAGCCGGGCCAGACAGTACAGTCAATTCATTACCAAAGAGCTCCTGGGCTTTATCAGTAAGACCTACCGGGTACCGGTTTTCCGGGAAACTGCCTTCGCGGGCTTCTCACTGGGCGGATTGAGCGCACTGGACATCGTCTGGCAGCATCCGCGGATTTTCTCCCGCGCCGGCGTCTTTTCCGGCTCCCTCTGGTGGCGGAGCCTGGACCAGTCCGATCCCCGCTATGACGATAACAAACACCGCATCATGCAACAACAAATCCGTAAAGGAAAATTCCGACCGGGATTGCAATTCTTTTTTCAGTGCGGCAAGCTGGATGAAAGCGGTGATCGCAACAACAATGGCATCATTGACGCCATTGATGACACGTTGGACCTGATGCAGGATCTGGTAGCAAAAGGCTACCGGAGGGAAGATCTCTTTTATCTGGAGCTGGAAGAAGGGCGCCATGATATAGCCAGCTGGGGCCAGGCCATGCCTGCATTTCTGGAATGGGCCTGGGGAAAATGAATGCAGGCATTGGACTATCTAACCGTTTCAACTTTGCCTTCACCTGTCATAACAGTTTGAGAATATTTCTGTACTTTGTTTGAGAAACACAATCTTATGCTGGAACATTTTCCATTTTACCTGTTTATGATCATCGTCATCATACTGTTGATCATGCTGGCCAAAAAAATCAAAGTAGCTTATCCGGTCTTGCTCGTACTGGCAGGACTGGCGATTTGCTTCATTCCGGGTACGCCTCCCTTAACGATTGAGCCCGAATTGGTCTTCATCATTTTTCTGCCGCCCTTATTGTACGAGGCCGCCTGGACAAACTCCTGGAAAGAACTTTGGCACTGGCGGCGTATTATAGGCAGTTTTGCATTCGTTGTCGTCTTTCTTACTGCTGTATCCGTAGCATTGGTAGCCAACTATTTTATACCAGGATGTTCGCTCGCCCTGGGCTTTTTGCTGGGAGGTATCGTTTCTCCTCCTGATGCCGTCAGCGCGGGCGCCATCCTGAAATTTGTAAAAACCCCTAAACGCATGGCTTCCATTCTGGAGGGAGAGAGTCTTTTAAACGACGCCTCATCTCTGATCATTGTGCGTTTTGCCATGATCGCCGTGGCCACCGGGCAGTTTGTCTGGCACCAGGCGGCACTGAGCTTTGTATGGATGGTCATTGGAGGTGTGGCCATCGGCCTGCTGGTGGGTTTCATTTTTATGAAAGTTCATAAACTTCTGCCCACTGACGCTAATATGGACATCATCCTGACTTTAGTAACCCCTTATGCCATGTATATACTGGCTGAAGAAGTACATGCCTCCGGGGTGCTGGCAGTGGTTAGCGGCGGTCTGCTACTTTCTTATTACCGGAATCATTTCCTGACCAGCTCTTCGAGACTGCGGGGTGAGATGGTATGGCAAAGCTTTGTCTTTCTGTTAAATGGGCTGGTATTTCTGTTGATCGGACTGGACCTGCCGGAAATCATGGCCGGATTAAGGGATGAAGGCATCAGTTTTTATCAGGCTACCGGTTACGGGCTGTTGATCAGCCTGGTCCTGATTGTCGGAAGATTGCTGGCCGCTTACGGCGCAGTGATAGTTACCATGATAGCCAGCCGGTTTATCACGGTAGCTGACAGCCGCCCAGGCTGGAAAGCGCCATTATTACTGGGATGGACCGGCATGCGGGGTGTGGTGTCCCTTGCTGCCGCGCTGGCCATTCCGGTTACCCTGGATGACGGCAGCCCCTACCCGTTGAGGGACCTGATCCTTTACATCACATTTATTGTAATTCTGGTCACCCTGGTATTGCAGGGCCTGACATTGCCGGGACTGATTAAGAAAGTCGGTCTTCCGGAATTCGATGATCATATGCCAGAAGATGAATCCCATCGCATGTTGCGCGAGGAGCTATCTGGCGTCGCCCTGGACTACCTGCATCAACATCATAAGGATGACCCCCGAATGAACGATACGATGCAGCAATTGATCAGTCGCTGGCAACATCAACAGTTACATTTGGGAATGGCGACGGTAGCAGCCTCCGACCTGGCTATTTATAAAAAAGTTCTGGAACAGCAAAGACAATGGCTGATTCAGAAAAATCATGAAGAAAAAAGACTGGACGAAGAAATCGTCAGGAAGTTTCTGCATTATATCGATCTGGAAGAAGAGAAAGTAAAAATACGCCTGTAACCGTCATCCCTGTATGCACTTACCAAGAAAATACGGAACGAGACCAGACAAGCAACAAAAAAAATTCTTTGATACGCTGTTCAATTACCAGAAGGGGCAGTTTCAAAACCAGGTACCCACACCGGCGCTGGCCGAAGGTGCCACCATGACCGGCGTACTTTTGAATTTTTTGCGTCAGCATCCCCACGGACGCCCATCCCGTCCCCTGCCCTCAGTAGTTACCGATCTGACAAGCCTGCCGCTTCAGGACAACCTGCTGGTTTGGTTCGGTCACAGTTCCTACTATTTACAGGTGGACGGCTTGCGCATCCTGATGGATCCGGTTTTCAGTGGTCAGGCTTCTCCTGTTCAGGGATCGGTAAAAGCATTTCCGGGCACCAATAATTATCAGGTGTCCGACTTACCGGATATCGATCTGTTACTGATCAGTCATGACCATTGGGATCACCTGGACTACCGAACGATCAGACAGTTGCGGCCCCTGGTCCGGCAGGTGCTCTGTGGCTGGGGTGTAGGCAGTCATTTCCGTCACTGGGGCTATGATCCGGCCATCGTGGTGGAAAAAAACTGGTATGATTGTTTTAGCCCCCGACCGGGTATTGAATTACGACTGACCCCGGCCCGTCACTTCTCCGGAAGGGGACTGAAAAGAAACGGCAGTTTATGGACCTCTTTTGTCCTGACAACCCCGACGAAGAATATTTTTCTGGGTGGCGATAGTGGCTACGGCCCGCATTTTCAAGAAATTGGAAAACGATGGGGCCCTTTTGACTGGGCAATTATGGAAACCGGTCAGTACAATGATACCTGGCCCTATATACACTCTTTGCCAGAAGAGGTTATCCGGGAAGTACAGGAGTTGAGAGCCCGCAACTTTATACCAGTACACCATTCCAAATTCAGGCTGGCATTGCATCCCTGGTATGAGCCCCTGCAGCGAATCACTGCACTGGCAACTGATGCGGGCCTGCCCGTAACCACACCCCGTATTGGTGAAATAGTCTCACTCGACAACTACCAATCCTGGGAAAAATGGTGGCAGGAGTTCCTGCCCAAGGTCGATGATTGACCCCTTACCTGACCGTCAACGGCAGGCCATTTACATCAGTGTCTTCTTCTCAACCGGAGTAGACGTCCATCCCGGTTCACCTAAAATAACGAACTTTGATGTTTCAATTAAATGACAAAAAATGTCCAATGCCCTGATACACGAAAGCAGTCCTTATTTATTGCAACATGCCCATAATCCCGTAAACTGGTATCCGTGGGGACCCGAAGCATTACAGTTGGCAATTGAACAGGACAAACCCATTTTAGTCAGTATCGGCTATGCTGCCTGCCATTGGTGCCATGTAATGGAGCGAGAGAGCTTTGAAGACGAGGCTACCGCCGAAATCATGAATGCGCATTTCATTAATATCAAAATTGATCGTGAAGAAAGGCCCGACATCGATCACATTTATATGGATGCGGTCCAGACCATGACGGGCGGCGGCGGATGGCCTTTAAACGTATTTCTCACACCGGGCAAAAAACCTTTCTACGGCGGCACTTATTTTCCGCCCCGGCCGGTAATGAACCGGCCTTCCTGGAAAGATGTGCTTACCGCAGTAGCGGATGCATTCAGCAATAAAAGAGAGGACGTAGAACAGCAAGCCCGGGGACTTACCGAACATCTTTTCAGCTCCAATCAATTTGGCATCAATCCGAAAAGTGCGGATCTCGTTAACGCCGATCAAATTGATCAGGCCTGCGAACAGCTTTTACAACAGGCAGACCTGCAATGGGGTGGTTTTGGCGCCGCGCCCAAATTCCCCCAGACCTTCTCCATTCAGTTTCTGCTGAATTACTATTGGCTCGAAAAAACCAAAAGCCCCGAAAATGCCGAACGGGCACTGAAACAGGCCCGACTGAGTCTGGATAAAATGATTCAGGGAGGAATTTATGATCAGCTGGGGGGTGGTTTTGCCCGGTACTCCACTGACAAAGAATGGCTGGCACCCCATTTTGAAAAAATGTTATACGATAATGCCCTGCTGGTAAATGTTCTGGCGCAGGCTTATCAAATTACACAGGAAGCCCATTACCGCAGGGCACTGGAGGAAACGATTGATTTTGTACGCCGGGAGCTCCTGCATCCCGATCAGGGTTTTTATGCAGCACTGGATGCCGATAGTGAAGGTATAGAGGGCCGGTTCTATGTCTGGCAGATAGAAGAGATCAGAAGTCTCCTTGGAGTTGATGCTGAAATGTTTATTGCTTACTACGGGGTTACAGAAACCGGCAACTGGCCCGAGGGCACGGTGGGTGGAACGCCTGTCAATATTTTACATGTCGCTATGGATCCGGTTGTTCTGGCAGCACAGTATCAATGCAGCCGCTCCGAACTGGAAAACAAATTGGCGGCCTGCCGACAAATACTGATGAAGGCTCGGGAAGACAGGGTCCGGCCGGCTTTGGATGACAAGATCCTGCTAAGCTGGAATGCTATGATGAATACGGCACTTTCCAAAGCTTTTGAGGCAACAGGCGCTACCAGTTACAAAGAGCTGGCCGTAGCCAACATGGCATTTCTGCTGGATAAATTTCAGAATCCTTCCAAAGGATTGCAACATGTATGGAAAGACAATACCGCCAAATATCCCGCCTTCCTGGATGATTATGCCTGTCTCATACAATCCCTGCTGGCACTCCATCGTATTAGCGCAGACATCACGTATCTGAACCAGGCCCATGACTACTGCGAACAAACAATATTATCTTTTTCTGCAACGGACGATTATTTCTATTTTACCCCGGAAAACCAGCAGGATGTCATCGTCAGAAAAATAGAAGTGTATGACGGAGCTACGCCGAGTGGTAATGCCCTGATGGCACAGAACCTGAGAACCCTGGGTATCTTGTTTGACAACCCGCAATGGCTGGATCGGGCCTATAAAATGACTGTAGGTATGGCTACAATGGCCACCAAATATCCCGTTTCTTTTGGCTGCTGGCTGGACAATTTTTATGCGGTGACCAAGGGCAGTCTGGAAATTGTATTGATCGGCAATTTCAACCCGGCATTAACCCGACTGCTGGCCCAACCCCTGCCCTTCAGTGTCGTCATGTCCGCTTCCACAGCCGATCCGGCATTTCCTTTATTACGCGACAAATCCGCCCCGGAGGGATTTCGGGCTTTTCTTTGCAGGCAATACGACTGTCAACAGCCTGTACAGGACGTAGATGCATTACTGCTTCAAATTCATGATTCCCGGTAATCAATCTGTGGCTGTTGCATTATCGGCCGGATGAAAATAGGCCCATACAGTTTCCGCCTTGGCGCGACCAATAACAGGCGCCAATTCTTCGCGGCTTTTCTCCCTGATATTCTTCACGGACCGAAAAAATTTCAGCAGTGCGTCCGCTGTAGCTTTACCGATTCCAGGAATTTGCTCCAATTCATTTTTAAATGTCCCAAGGCTTCTTTTCTGGCGGTGAAAAGTCACCCCAAAGCGGTGTACCTGATCACGGATAAAACGGATAAACTTCAGGCTGCTGCCGTTGTAAGGCAGCTTCAGTGACTCCTGGTCACCGGCGAAAAACAATTCTTCCACATTCTTCGCCAGACCGACAAGGGTAATCTGGCCATGTAGTTGCAGGTCCTCAATCGCTTCCATGGCCGCACTTAGCTGACCTTTACCTCCGTCAATGATCACGAGCTGGGGTAAAGTCTGCTTTTCTTCAGTCAACCGCTTGTAGCGCCGGTATACCGCTTCTTTCATGGAAGCAAAGTCATTGATTCCCTGTACGGTTTTAATATTAAAATGTCGATAATCTTTTTTACTCGGCACCCCGTTTTTAAAACACACCATGGCACTGACGGGATAACTGCCCTGAAAATTGGAATTATCAAAGCACTCGATATGTACAGGCAACTCGGCCAGTTGCAGATCGGCCTGCAATTGCTCCAGCAGTTTGACCTGGTCAACATTCCGGCTGATTTTCAATCGCTCTTTATTGCGCAGCTGCTCAATAAAATATCCGGCGTTTTTCTCGGAAAGTTCCAGCAATTTCTTCCGGTCACCGGCTTTGGGTACCACCAACTGTATATCGGGATCGGGATATTCAATAGAAAAAGGCACGACAATCTCAGGTGCATCACTGTTGAAGGTGGTACGCAGCCTTTCCACGGCATATTGCAGGATTTCAGATTCGGACTCATCAAGATGCGTCTCCAGTTTATTGGTCTGTGTTTGCACGATCGTACCACCCCGGATCATCAGAAAATTGACATAAGCTACCTGCTTGTCTTTTATCAGACTGAAAACATCTTTGTCGCCGCCCTTGAGTCCGGTAATAATGGTTTTCGACTGATAATATTCTTCGAGGTAATCAATCTTGCTTTTGATGCGTGCTGCTTTTTCAAATTCCAGCGCTGCGGCCTGTTTTTTCATTTCAGCTTTAAAATGCCTGACGACTGGCGTTAAATTACCTTTCAACAATTCTTTTACCTGCCGGATATTCTCATCGTAATCCGGGCGCGATTGTAGGCCCTCGCAGGGACCGGAACAATTTCCGAGATGATACTCCAGACAAACCTTAAATTTCTGCTTCTGGATATTGGCAGCTGTCAGGTTCAGACTGCAGGTACGTAAAGGCACGCTGCGCCGGATGAATTCCAGCAGTTCCCTGACACGGAAGACGGAGGTATAAGGCCCTAGATAAAGCGAGCCATCTTCCACCGGCTGGCGGGTCAGATAAATCCGGGGAAATGGTTCATTTTTAATCACAATATAGGGGTAGGTCTTATCGTCCTTCAGGTTGATATTGTACCGTGGCTGAAATTGCTTGATCAGCGCGTTCTCCAGTAAAAAGGCATCCTGCTCGCTATTGACGATGGTAAATTCAATTTTTTCTATACGTCGTACCAGCTCATGTGTCTTATAATTGGTTACGGTCTTATTGAAATAGGAACCCACGCGCTTGCGCAGGTTTTTGGCTTTGCCTACGTATATGATCTTGCCTTCCCCATCAAAATACTTATAAATACCAGGCTGATGGGGTATGGTTGCGGCGATTTCAGAAAAACGTTCCTGCGTCATAGCGTAGGCAAAATTAAGCATAAAACCACCCACGGTCAGTCAGTGTATCCGAACCGGTACATTCGCACGGATGCCGGAGCAGTCCTGAAACGCCGGCAGGCGTCTGTACGTTCCGAACGCCGACCGTTTCTGGATCACCCCAAGGGCGCAATGCGGGTAAGCTTCAGCCAGATTCCGGATTTGGGCAGATTATAGAAAATAACAGATGGCGCAGTTTTTGTGTCACACATTAAATACATTTGTAACAATTGATTGCCAAAAGGAGGTCATCTAAACTTTAGGACAAACTTTCCATAAATTTCAAAAGCACCTCAGAAATCAGGTTTTTAATGAGCATTACTATTAATGAAGGTGTCGAACTCGTCGACAGCAATAAACAACATGCCGCGGCGCTCCTGCAGGCGGTGGAAGCCAACCGGGAACACCTTGCTGTCTTTTTACCCTGGGTCCCCCAGATGCTAACAATCCGCGATTGCAAAAAGTATCTCAGGAACTGCCAGAGACTGCAGCAACAGGGGCTGGAATACAGCTATAATATTTTCGAACACAACAAAGTAGTGGGTCGGATTGGCCTGAGTCGGATCGATCCGGTTAATAAAATTGCGAATATCGGCTACTGGCTGGTTCGCGATGCAGTCGGCAAAGGTATTATCAGCAAGTCGGTAAAAGCACTAATGCCTTTTGCCTATGATATATTAAAATTAAACCGACTGGAAATTAAAGCCATGCTGGCGAATACCAGAAGCAGGGCCATTCCCGAACATCTCGGTTTTCAGTTCGAAGGAATTCTAAGACAGGCGGAACTCGTCCATGGTCAATTTCAGGATCTGGCACTGTATTCCCTGTTGCGGTCGGAATGGAAGACAACATAGCAATACCGGTTCGGGGTATACGGTATCTGGCTAAAGGCCCGGGATCGGTCAATCATATATATCTTCGATTATCGCCTGGAATTTCTCCATAATCACTTTCCGTTTTAAACTCAGTTTTGGTGTCATTTCACCGCCCTCCACACTCCATTCATGAGGCAGCAATGCAAATTTTTTGATCTGCTCCACATGATTAAAATTCGTATTGTGATGATCGATAACCGAGCGGAAAAGGCGCAGTACTTCTGCATCTTTCACGATCGTCTCATTATCCATTTCCTGTAATTGCTTTTCTTTCATCCAGTCCCGTACGGCCACAAAGGAAGGCACAATCAGCGCACTCACAAATTTCCGCTCACTGCCCAGTACAATGATCTGTTCGATAAACTTGCTCTCCTTCATCTTATTCTCAATGGGCTGGGGTGCCACATACTTACCACCGCTGGTCTTAAACAATTCTTTTTTGCGATCGGTAATTTTATAAAACCGGTTTTCGACCAGGGTACCGATGTCGCCGGTATGCAGCCAGCCGTCTTTGATGACTTCGGCCGTCAGTTCCGGATGTTTATAATATCCTTTCATTACTGAAGGTCCCTTAACCAGAATCTCCCCGTCTTCCGCAATTTTCACTTCCTGTCCTTCAAGGGCGGGGCCGACGGTTCCGAAATAGGTCCCCTCCTTTTGTTCCCGGTTGACGCAGATGACCGGACTGTTCTCGGTGGGCCCATAACCTTCATATACCGGGATGCCGGCAGCGTTGAAGATCCGCAGTAATTTTTCGGAAGCTGCGGCTCCCCCGGTTATGATAAAGCGAATATTGCCACCCAGCGCTTCCCGCCATTTGCTGAAGACCAGTTTTTGGGCGATGCGTAGTTTTAAACTGTACAGTCCGCCTGGCGGATTCCGGTTATCATATTTCATACCTAAAGCCACACTCCAGAAAAACAGTGCTCTTTTGATGCCGGTAAGCTGGTTACCCTTGGCCATAATTTTTTCGAAAACCTTCTCCAGTAGCCGTGGTACCGTGGTAAACCCGTCAGGTTTTATTTCCCTTAAGTTATCGGCAATGGATTCCAGACTTTCGGCGTAATAGATGCTGATGCCACTAAATAAATATATATAAGTGACCATCTTCTCAAAAATATGGTTCAGGGGCAGGAAACTCAGGGTTTTGGTCTCGGGTTGATCCGGAAAGGGAAAACTGACTTTGGAATTAAAGATATTACTAACGATATTGCTGTGGCTGAGCATGACACCCTTCGGCTTTCCGGTGGTACCGCTGGTATAGATAATGGTCGCGATATGAGAAGTCGGAATGCTTTTTTTGAGGGATGCCACCGCTGCCAGATGTTCTTCATCGGATAAAGCCAGAATTTCAGAATAGTGCGCCGCTCCCTCAACCTGGTCAAATGTAAAGATGCCGGCCAATAAAGGCGTGTCTACCTCCTGAACTTTTTGGTAGAGGTCTGCATCGCTGATGAATAGGTACTTGGCTTCCGATTCCTTTAGGATATATTCCAACTCCTGCTGCCCCGTCGTAGGATAAATGGGTACCAGTATGGCGCCAATCTGTTGTACGGCCAGATCCGTAAATACCCATTCAGGCCGGTTATGACTGATAATGGCAATTTTGTCACTGCTTTCCGGACTAAAATCACCGGCTTCTACCCCTTTGGCCAGTAACCCCGCAGAAAATCGGTTGACCAGTTCTTCCACTTCTCCGGTAGAATGGGCCTTCCAGCTGCCTTCCCGTTTTGCATTCAGCATATTGGGTTTGGGAAAATGTTCCAGCTGGTAAGCAATGGCATCAAACAATCGGTAATCCGGATAATCCATATCGTTATTTTTTAAGACAGCATCTGGTTGACGCGGAAAGAAAAATGCCCTGTAAACCTGCAGGAAACCATCGTTTCATCAGCCACCGTACTCCTCCTTATACACTGCTTTATCAGGTAGCATCTCTCCCTGCAGTGACTCCGATAAACTTATAGATGAAGATAACCAATATATCCCAAAAAAAACCACCTGTTGCCAGGTGGTTGACTATGTTTGAAACGAAAATTATTGCACTGAATAAACCTGATCCTTTGGCATTTTGAAAATGCGGGAGGTATGAAAGGCAGTAAACTGGTCGTACTTTTCTTTGTTATTGTTAACCCAGGTTTCAAAAACCGATTGATTATCCACGGGACCGAACATCCACTGGTTATAAGCATCAAAAAGGCCATCTTTCATCAGTTGCTGCTGGTAATCGAATAATTTGAAAGGAAACTTGGCAGCGTTACCGGCAAACCAGTCCAGTACAAACCGGGTACGGATCATCGCCAGGCTCTCCGGAGTGATGCCCTGTCCGGATATACCTGATTGTTTGGCAAAGGTTTCCAGAACGGCCTTGACGAAAGGATTCTTTTCTTTTTCGGCAGCCTGATTCAGGTCTCCACTTAGAAATAATTTCTGTTTATAGGCATCCAGGACCATCTTCTTGATATTATTGGACCGGGGATTCAGGCTTTCCATATTGGCATAAATTTCCCCATAAATAATCGCCCAGATTTTATCATTCGGCTGTTTGAAATAATAAATGGATGCATTGTAATAATTACCACCGAAGGAAGGGGCCAGTTGCATCCCTTTCTCCCAGGTTTCTATGGCTGCTTTGGGGTTTTTCAGTCCCAGCAATAATTCACCATAGTCATTATATAGCGGTCCGGAAGTTGGAAAAGTTTTGATGGCGTCCTTATAAATGGTTTCCGCTTCCTTATACATTTCCTTGGCCTGATAGAGATTGCCGGCAATCTGATAGACGGAAGGATCCGCATCCGGACTTTCCATCAGCGGGCGGATAATGGACACCCCTTTATCGAAATCCCGGTTGTAATAATAGGCCAGCGCCAGGTCCTTCTGGACGTCGACATTCCCGCTGTCTGCTTCCCGGGCCTTGTTCAGCACCAGAATGGCATTATTAACGTCATTGGACTGCATGAACTTTCTGGCATTCTCGCGCATCGCAGCTATATCTTCCTGCGCAAATACTGCCACGGAGCAACATAGTGATAATCCTAATATGAATAGTTTCTTCATTCCTCGATAAATTTTTGTTTCAAGATGTTCATTTCGATCTGTTAAAACGCCATCCAATATTCAGCAACCAACGCCGAAGACTTGTCTGATGATGACTGGCTTCCCGCCGACCTCAGGTGGACAACTCTTTAATAGTCAGGTATTACAAAGTCAAACTCCAGGCCAACTTTTTTGAAGACGCAAAATTAGGCCAAAGGTTGAGAGGAGCAAGTAATTTCAATAATATAACAAATATTTTTATCCCCGGAGACAGCCCATCTTACTGCATACATAGCAATGATTGTCAACGAATTACTACATGTGCAGCCCTTATAAGAAGATCAGTCCTTCGGTCGTCCCGGTTGGGGGTTACCGCGTTAGGCCAGGCTTCTCCTCTAAATTTAAGTTTTTATGGTAAATTTCCGGTTTCAAAGACACAGGTCCCTGATTTGTAAAATATTAAGACAAAAATGAAAATTGCATTAGCACAGCAAAATTATCATATTGGAAATTTTGAGGCCAATACTGCCAAAATCATTGCCGGTATTGACCAGGCCAGATCCCAGGGTGCCGATCTGGTCGTATTCTCAGAACTCTGTGTGACCGGCTATCCGCCCCGCGATTTTCTGGAATTTGAAGATTTTATCCAGCAATCCTATGCAGCTATCGATATCATCCTTCAACATACATCGGATATCGGTGTACTGATTGGTGCGCCCTCCAGAAACCAGAACCCCAAGGGTAAAGATCTTTTTAATGCCGTATTTCTGCTCTACCAAAAGCAAATCCAGGGGGAAGTCCATAAAACGCTGTTACCCACTTATGATGTTTTTGATGAAGGTCGTTATTTTGAACCCGCTTACGACTGGCAGGTATTGAAATTTCAGGGGAAAAAACTGGCAGTAACCATCTGCGAAGATATCTGGAACATGGGCAGTAATCCATTGTACCGGACCACGCCGATGGACGAACTGATCGGTCAGAATCCGGATGTAATGATCAACCTGTCAGCTTCCCCTTATAATTATGCCCAGGATACAGTCCGGGAAAATATTCTGAGAGCGCATACCCTGAAATATCATCTTCCAATGTTGTATTGCAATACGGCGGGCTCTCAAACCGAGATCGTTTTCGATGGCGGCAGCCTGGTTTATGATAATGCGGGTAATAAAGTAGCCGCTTTAAAGTATTTTGAAGAAGATTTCGGTGTCTTTGATCTCGATCAGCTCAGTCATCAGCCATTGACTACCGCTAATGAGTCCGATATAAAGATCTATTATAATGCGCATGAAGTAGGCGCCAGCCGCCCGGTGCTGGAATATTTAACCGAGGATAAAAATATCAGTGAAATCCACGCGGCCCTCGTATTGGGTATCCGGGACTATTTTGCAAAAATGGGTTTTACCAAAGCGATAATTGGTTCCAGCGGAGGAATCGACAGCGCTGTAACGATTGCGCTGGCAGTGGAAGCCCTGGGCCCCGACAATGTACGGGCCGTACTGATGCCTTCGGATTTTTCCAGTTCCCATTCTGTCTCAGACGCAATACAGCTCAGCGAAAATCTGGGGAACCCCTATGACCTCATTCCCATCAAAAATATTTACGAAATCTTTCTGAAGGAGCTCCAGCCTGTTTTCGGAGACCTGCCTTTCAGCGTGGCTGAAGAAAATATTCAAAGCCGCAGCCGGGGCAACCTGCTGATGTCCATTGCCAATAAATTCGGGTACATCCTGCTCAATACCTCCAATAAAAGCGAACTGGCTACCGGTTACGGTACCCTCTATGGAGATATGGCCGGGGGCCTGGGAGTGCTCGGCGATGTTTATAAGACCCAAGTCTATGCACTGGCAAATTTTATCAATCGCCGTCAGCCCTGTATTCCCGAACACATTTTAACCAAAGCGCCTTCGGCAGAATTGCGCCCCGAACAGAAAGATAGTGACAGCCTGCCCGAATATGATCAACTGGACACGATACTTTATAAATATATTGAACAGCGCCAGGGCCCCCGGGAACTGATCGAACAGGGATTTGAAAAAGAGCTGGTGAACCGCATCCTGGGAATGGTCAACCGCAATGAATACAAAAGAAATCAGTTTTGTCCAATTATTCGGGTGAGCTTTAAAGCCTTCGGTGTCGGCCGGAGAATCCCCATTGTGGCAAAGTATTTGAACTGAGAACATCAGCATCTGCCAGGCCAGTCCGGCTTCTACCGGAAAACAGCCTTGCTAATAATTGGAAATTATGAACAAAACAGCAGAAGACATTAAACTATTAAATGAGAAAATTGCCTCCAGCAGCAGTTTTGTCGATAAGCTCAGAAAGGAAGTCAGTCATATTATAATTGGTCAGTCCCATATGCTGGACCGGCTGCTGATCGGGCTGCTCAGCAATGGCCACGTCTTGCTGGAAGGGGTTCCGGGTCTGGCCAAGACACTTACCATCAAATCCCTTTCTACCGCCATCCAGGCACAATTCAACCGGATACAGTTTACGCCGGATTTACTGCCGGCGGACGTTATCGGTACCCTGATTTATAACCAGCAGCTCAATGACTTTGTCGTTAGGAAGGGACCTATTTTCGCCAATTTCATTCTGGCAGATGAAATCAACCGGGCACCTGCCAAAGTGCAATCCGCACTCCTGGAAGCCATGCAGGAAAGACAGGTGACCATCGGTGACAGCACCTATAAATTAGAGGAGCCTTTTCTGGTACTGGCTACCCAAAACCCCTTGGAGCAGGAAGGCACCTATCCCCTTCCCGAAGCCCAGGTAGACCGTTTTATCATGAAAGTCATCGTCCACTACCCGGAAATGCAGGAAGAACAACTCATCCTCCGGTCCAATGTGCAGTCGGTGTCGCTCCCTGAAATTCACCCTGTCGTGAATATTGAAGAAGTACTGGCGGCTAAAAATCTGGTAAGAGAGATTTATCTGGATGAAAAAGTAGAACAATATATTCTGGACATCGTTTTCGCCACGCGCTATCCGGGCCGTTACCAGATGGAAAAACTCGGTCCACTTATTTCCTATGGGGCTTCCCCCCGGGGGAGCATCAACCTGGCATTGGCGGGCAAGGCACAGGCTTTTCTGAACAAACGCGGCTTTGTCATGCCCGAAGACATTCGCAGTATCGCACATGATGTACTGCGCCACCGGATCGGACTTACATATGAGGCGGAAGCCGAAAATATCAATGTGGAAAATATCATTGACCAGATTCTTCAAAAAGTAAATGTACCTTAATTCCGCATTGTTGATCAGATGTCCTTGCGGCACTGTTTCCGTAGCATCTGAATAGCGTTTTTTATTAGACCACCCATGCGCAGTACTGCCGATATATTAAAAAAAGTCCGTGAGCTGGAAATCAAGAGCAAAAAACTGGCCAGGGATCTGTTCTCAGGCGAGTACCATAGCGCCTTCAAGGGCAAGGGTATGTCTTTTAAGGAAGTGCGTGAATATGCACCTGGTGATGATGTTCGCTTTATCGACTGGAATGTATCGGCGCGTTTCGGACATACATTCAGCAAGATTTTTGAAGAAGAGCGGGAACTCACCGTCATGCTCCTGGTAGACATTAGCAGGAGTGCGCTTTTTGGGACCCATCACGGTCGGAAAAGAGATATGGCTACAGAAATTGCTGCGGTACTGGCATTCTCTGCCGTGAGCAATGGAGATAAGGTAGGTGTCATTTTCTACAGTGATATATTGGAAAGGTATATCCCTCCGAAAAAAGGACGTCAGCACGCTTTGTTTATCGTAAGGGAAATGCTGAGTATGGAGCCTCGCGGCACGGGCACCAGTATCAGCGTGGCATTAAAACATTTTACCAATGCAATCAAGCAGACCAGTATTGCATTTATCCTGAGTGATTTTATCGATTCCAATTATGAAGACGCGTTGCGGGTGGCGGGGAAAAAACATGATATCATTGGCATAAAAATATATGACAAAATGGATCGAACCCTGCCGAATGCCGGATTGATACAAATGCTGGATGCGGAAAAAGGACAGATGCAATGGGTGGATACCGGCAATGCTTATGTCAGAAAAAAATATGAGGAGAATTTCTTCGCCCTGACAGAGTATTGTGCATCTGTTTTTAAAAAGGCGCACAGCGATCTGTTGCATTTGCAGACCGGCGAGGACTATGTATATGTATTGCAACGTTTCTTTAAGAGCCGGGCAAAATGACCGGTGTAGGTGAAATAAGACAACTGAAAGCGTTTGACGAAAATTAATCCATACAATATTAAAAGCGGCAGTTGGCTGGTTTTCCTTCTGATAACCGGCTGGTTGATCCTGCCGGCACTATTGTCGGCACAAACGGTAGCGGTACGGGCCTATACCGATAAAAATAAAGTGCTGCTGGGTGAGCCACTCTGGCTGACACTGGAGATCAAAACGCTCAATGGCACCGAGCCAGATCGATTTAAGGTTGACAGTATCGCACATTTTGAAATGCTGGTCAGCGACAGCAGCCAACAGATACAGAAAGGAGATACCCTGGTCTATCAGCAGTATTACCAGCTCACCAGTTTTGATTCGGGTCGCTGGGTGATTCCTCCTTTTCAACTGCGTCCCTTCGTAAAAACCAACAGTATTCTGGTCGATGTAATCTTTACGCAGGATTTTGATCCCGCCAAACCCTATAATGACCTGCAGCCCATCCGCGATGCCCCCTTCCGTCTTTCTCCTGCTATAGAAAAATGGTGGTACCCGTTGGCACTTTTATTGATCCTGCTGACCCTGCTCATTCATTTGCTGACCCGGCCCCGGAAAAAGAAAGCGCCGGTACGACTGGCTACCGCTCCGGGCGCCTATAAAAAAGCGCTCCGGGAACTGAAAACCCTACGCGAGTCCGGTGCAGCCCCCAAGGCATTTTATACCCAGCTAATCGATATATTCAAAACCTATATTCTGGAGCGTACAGGTGTCAGTTCAAAACATCAGACATCAAATGATCTGGCAGATAAATTAACACCATTATTTCCTGACAAAGCAGCTTACAGTGAATTAACGCAGGTTCTGTATCTCGCAGATTTTGTAAAATTTGCCAAATATAAACCTACAGCTTCGGAATCCGGAGCTGCGATCGACATTATAGAAAAAAGTATCGGCGATCTGGAACAGCAGCTGACAAAGCCGGCAAAAAATAAACCTGACCCGAAACCACTGAAATGATTTATGATTGGTTAAAAAATATCAGTTTTGTCTGGCCCGAGAATTTCATCTTCCTGGCACTGATTCCTTTGCTTATCGGCTATTATATTAAGGGGGAGCACAAAAATAAAGGGGCATTGCTCAGCTCAGTGATCCATTCCAATACGCCGGTGACATTCAAGACCCGCCTGCGGCACCTGCCTTTCATTTGCCGGCTGCTGGCCATTACCTGCCTGGTCATGGCGCTGGCCCGGCCCCAGCATCAGACCGCCAAAACCCGATATGAAGGGGATGGCATTGATATCGTGCTCTGCATGGATGTCAGCGGCAGTATGGGTACCCGGGACGTTGAGCCTTCCCGTTTTGATGTGGCCAAGGAGGTCGCCATTGAGTTTGTCAAAAACCGTAAGGTAGATAGAATCGGGCTGGTCATCTTTGGTGGAGAGAGTTTTACCAAAAGCCCTTTAACTCCGAACCGGAATGCCATTCTCAATCAGCTCCGGCAATTAAAAGTAAATGACGGTGGCTATCTGGAGATCGGCACATTAATCGGTGAAGGCCTGGCTACTTCCGTAAACCGTATCAGTAAGGGCAATGCGAAAAGCCGGGTGGTCATTCTGCTGACCGACGGCAAGGAGGATGCGCCGCCGACGCGTATCATTGTGCCCGAAACGGCGATGGAGATCGCTAAGGCCCACCAGGTAAAAGTGTACTGTATCGGTCTGGGTTCGGCAACCTCTACGGAAAAGCAGTACGTAAAGGATCAGGCAGGGAATATCGTAAGAAATTATATTGATGAAGCGCTACTGACCAAAATCGCCAACGAGACGGGGGGCAAATACTACAGGGCTACCGATAAAGCTTCTCTCCAGGCGATTTATTCGCAGATCGATCAGCTGGAAAAAACCAAAGTGGAAGTGATTAAGTACAAGGATATACGTGAAATGTTTCTGCCATTGGTGCTGGCCGCTCTGGGCTGGTTATTACTGGAAATTTTACTGAAGTTCACCGTATTCAAAAGATATCCCTAAAATTCCGTTGCGGTGCTATAAAGGAACCGGTCCAACTGCCCAGGCAAGCCCGATGCGAGTAAGGCATGAATTATTATTCCAACGCCGCTTTCATTAGGAGCTGGTTTCCGACAACCGGGTTTCCCCGGCCAGGACTTTCCCCAGTTGCTGTTGATCCAGTTGCCCTTCCCATCTGGCAACCACGACCGTAGCGACCGCATTGCCGATAACATTCGTTAATGCCCTGCATTCACTCATAAACCGGTCTACACCCAGAATCAGGGTCATACCGGCAATAGGCACTTCCGGCACAACCGCCAACGTCGCCGCCAGCGTAATAAATCCGGCACCGCTGACGCCGGCTGCGCCCTTGGAACTCAGCATGGCAACCAGCAACAATACCAACTGGTGCTCGAGGGTAAGATGAATATTACAGGCCTGTGCAATAAAGAGGGCCGCCAGGGTCATATAAATATTGGTGCCGTCCAGGTTAAAGGAATAACCTGTGGGTACGACCAGACCGACTACTGATCGGGCACAGCCCGCTTTTTCCAGTTTCTGCATAAGTAATGGCAATGCGGCTTCTGAAGAGCTGGTTCCCAGTACTAGCAGGAGCTCTTCCCGGATATAACGGAGAAATTTGAATATGGAAAAACCATTATACCGGGCCACGGCACCCAGGACCAGCACCACAAATAAAAAGGAAGTTAGGTAAAAAAGCCCTACCAGCAAGGCGAGATTAGAAACCGCATCAATACCATATTTGCCAATCGTAAAAGCGATCGCGCCAAAAGCGCCCAGCGGAGCCAGTTTCATCAGAATGGCCACAATTTTGAATATCGGATAGGAAAGCGCCTCCATAAAATCCAACACAGGTTTACTATTGGGCAGCGTGAGGGAGATACCGATCCCGAATAAAATTGCCGTTAGCAAAACCTGTAGAATATTATCACCGCTAAGCGGGCTTACCAGGGTCTGGGGAATGATGCGGAAAATAAAATTAACCAGGGAGCTGTCATGGGCTTCTGAGACATACTGGGAAATCGCTGAACTATTCAGGGTTGCCGGGTCAATATTCAGACCTTTCCCGGGTTGAACGAGATTGCTGACAATCAATCCCAGGATTAATGCCAGCGTGGAAAAAGTCAAAAAATAGACAAAGGCCTTCCCTGCTACCCGACCGACTTTCTTCATATCGCTCATGGATGCAATCCCCACTGTAATGGTAATAAATATTACGGGAGCAATAATCATTTTGACTAAGGCGATAAATCCATCTCCCAGGGGTTTCATTTTCTCGCCCAGTTCCGGATAAAAATAACCCAAAGCGATCCCGATAAGAATCGCGATCAACACCTGGATATAAAGTACCTGATAAAAACGCTTTTTTTTCGGCTGCGGCGGGTGCGGCTGTTCAACAATCATTCATATTTTGTTTGGGTACAAGATAATATTATTTTCAAAATCGGAATAAATCCGTTACAGGTAGGCCTAAGGCTGGTTGTCTCCCAGGCATCTTAGCACTTGAACCTAGTACCCAACGAATTGAACAAATCATTCAAGAAATAGTCAGTGAACGGTCTGTATATGCTTCAAAAGCATTCGGAAATGCGCCCTACAATGAGCGGCCATAGACCCTCGTAACTGATAGAAAAATCAGTGGCAGCAGCATCAAATCATAAATGCCGGGAATTAAAAAACTAGGGAAATTTCAGGTCTTTGTAATAGTATAACCGATCCTCGGGCCGAATCGGTTTCAATACCCGGCAGGGATTGCCCGCGGCTATTACATCAGAAGGAATATCACGGGTAACAACGGATCCTGAACCAATCACGGTATTGGCACCAATACGTACACCGGGATTGATAATGACACCGCCTCCGACCCAGACATTATCACCAATACGGACAGAGATCGCATATTCCCATTGCTGATTCCGGGGTTCATGGTGTATCGGGTGACCTGCCGTGAAAATGCTCACATTAGGGGCAAGCATTACATTTGAGCCAATGTCTACCGGTGCGCAGTCCAGAATGGTACAGTTGAAATTTGCATAGAAATGATCCCCCAGCCGGATATTGTATCCATAATCACACTGAAAGGGCGTTTCAATATGAAAATCCGTACCCACTTTTCCCAGTAAGGATTTAAATAAGGCTTTTTTTGCTTCCGCATCCTCAGGAGACAACTGGTGGAGCCGATGCAAAAGTTTCCTTGCCTCAAACCGTTCCGCGACCAACTGCGGATCGGAAGCCAGGTAAGGCAGACCGGTAAGCATCTTTTCTTTTTGAGTGCCTTCCATCTTATGATAAGTTTGAGCTGGATTGGGGTGGCCCCGCTATATAAGACAAAGGCAGACCAATACAAAAAAACAGAATGCCGATACTGATCGCAGCATCGCCTGCCTGAATGGTTTTCAGACTGATTTGTGTCAGCGGTAAAACCATAAATCGCATAACGGCCCACATACCGATGCCATAGAAAAGTGCGGTTAGGAACTTATGCTGTAACACTACCGGAAAAATCTTTACCAGCGCAAAGAAAATACAGGTAAAAACCAATGCCACCAGGAAATGGAGACAGAGCCCTAATAAAATGGCATTTTTGCCTCCTTCGAAAGCTGAGGGGCCCAGGACGGCACTGGCAATATATTGAAAAATGATTCCCGGACTTTTTCCTGTACTAATGAAAAAATGAGCCATGGCGGCTATTATATCCAGCGTGCCCACCAGCAACCAGGCCTTTAATATTCTTAGGGTAGAGACCAAACGCATAGATATGGATTAATTCTTTTTAAAGATAGTAAAAAAAATCAGCGATAACCACTTCTCTTTTCAAAATTCCGGGGTCTCAATGACCCGGGGCGTCACTGACGTGTTGGGGCGGCAGTTCAGCCACATCTTTTTCCTCAGCAACGACCCGCAAATAAACAGCGTATTTATTGGGTCGGATTCGTTCGCTGTACCGCTCGGCATAGACCTGGGTAAATTCCGCGCCGAAATACAGGATAAAAGCGGTATAATAGATCCATAACAATATGAGAATCAGTGTACCTGCTGCACCAAAAATGGCACCGGGATTAGATTTTGTGATATACAGATCAATCAGCACCTTGCCAATCGCAAATAATAAGGTGGTAAAAGCTGCCCCGACAAATGCGGGCTTCCATTTAATAATCACGTCTGGCAGCACCTTAAAAATCACTGCAAATAAAAAAGTGATAATGGCGAGGGTAAGCAAATTGTTCAGTACAAAAAACAGCCAGCCCGACTGAATGGGGACCAGATCCTGAAATCGAGTCTGAATGCTGCCCAGAATACTGTTCAGTACCAGGGTCACCATCAGCAAGAAACCCAGCGAAATGATCAGGGAAAATGATTTCAGTCTTTTACCCAGGATCCCCATAATGCCTTTACGTGGCTTGGCTTTCACTTTCCAGATGGTGTTCAGGCTGTCCTGGATATCAAGAAAGACGACCGTAGCACCCACAACCAGGGAGACCAGACCCACCACCAATGCAAACGTCGTCTTACCACTTAAACTGGCCTCTGTGACGACCTGCTTGATCTGGGTAACAATCTGTGGGCTCATAAACTGGGACAACTTTTCATAGAGCTCATCCTGAACCAATTCCTTACGATATATCAGGCTGGCAGCAGAGATCACAATGGTCAGAATTGGAGCCATAGAAAAAATAGTATAGTAAGCCAGCGATGAGCTTAATTTGGGCACTTTGTCTTCAGAAAAGCCCTTTCCTGCTGTAAGGATGAGATCAAAAAAATTACGGAGCCACTTCGGTAGTCTGTCATAAACACGGTTCATAAGACAAATTATTTTATACAGGCGGTAGCACCCGAAATTTAAAAAGGATATCCAATACCAATATTGAGGATCAGGTTCTGTTTACGCCAGTCGGGATTGCCAAAATCAAACTGATTCAGCACCCATTTTTCTCCCTTTGGCAACCAGGGCTTTCTGAAGGGTGTTGCCAGGTCAAATCGAATAACAAAAATACTGGCGTCCACCCGGAGTCCGATCCCCCCACCTACTGCAAACTGGTCCAATGCGCTGCCCAGACGGAACTTACTGCCCGGACGAGAACTGTCTGCTTTAGATGTCCACACATTCCCGGCATCTATAAACAATGCGCCATGAATCACGCTGAAGAGCCTGGTCCGCAGTTCTGCGTTCAACATCATTTTGATGTCTCCGCCCTGATCGGCAAAATAACCGCTGGAATCCGGATAATGATAGTTCCCCGGCCCGAGCGATCTTGCCCGAAAGGCGCGTATATCATTACTTCCTCCGGCAAAAAACTGGCGTACATAGGGTAACACCGAACTATTACCATAGGGCATACCAAAGCCGATATTAGCCCGCCCTGCCAGTACCGAAGAAGGGGTTAGTTTATAAAAATCCCTGAAATCTGCTTCCAGACGAATAAACTGGTTTACTGTGGTATTCAGTAATGTTTTATTGCCATCAGGCCCCTTTTTCAAAAAAGCATTGACCAGATTACCTGCGGTTTCAGCGGAACCATAGAAAAATATATTATTGCGGCGTTCTGTTTCAAATTGATTGGTATAGGTAAAATTATAATTGGTGCTGAAAATAAACTGATTCTCATAATTACCGCGGAGACTGGGGACCCTTTCCAGGAGGTTTTCCAGACTATCTGTAGTTTTTAGTGTCCGCACGTAAGTAACGGAAAAAGGATTAAAATTATGATCCGCATAAGGATTTCCCTTCCAACTGTAACCATATTCCAGATTGCCTGACAGCATACTGAAATATAGGGCCCGGTTCAGAAACTGACCACTTAAAGCGATATGGGTCTTGGGTACATAATTGCTGGCACTTTTAATAGTAAAGGGAGCCACGATCCTTGGAAATACCAGCCGGCCACTGGCCGTTAAAGAATAGGAATTCGTCCTGGCGCCACTGACTTGTGTTTCAAAACCACCCGCCAGGCTGGTTATCAATTGCTCCGCTCCCCGGAACAGGTTCCGGTTGGTATGCGTCAATTTCACTTCTGATCCCACAAAATTATTAGACTTGCTGGTACCGGTGACCTGAAAAGTCAGGGACTTCTTCTTCTGGGGCGTAAGATAGAAATTAGCATCCAGCAGATCGCTGGCCAGGGTATCCAGGGGTCGGAACTCCGCTTTAACAAACCGGAAAGTTCCGATATTGACCAGACGGTTCAGACTGAGACTGTGATCCTTGCGATTGTATAATTCGTCGGGTTGAAAAAATATCAACCGTTCAAAAAGCCGGGGCTTATAGGTCTGGCGCGGGTCATAAATATTGAAGCCCTTGTACTGATAGGGTTTCGATTTGCGGATAGAGGAATCCCGACGGATATTATAATTCGGAAAAATATTGATGTTATTGATTCGATAGGGTTTCAGTCCTTCAGTAGGCGTCAGCTCCTTGATCTTGACATAAACGTTCACCTGATTATTTCCTATCGTACTGTCCACCTGCATCAATATAAAATCAGGATTAAAGAAAAAATATCCCTTTTCCTTCAATTCATTATCAATCCGTTCCCGTTCGGCGGTAAACCGGTCGATATCGTAATAATCACCTTTTTTCAGCAGGCTTTTGTCAGCTGATCTTCGGATGAGATTGTCCAGTGCCGTAGGTTCCGCAGGAAACTGAATATCATTCAAAGTATAACGATCACTGGTAATGGCCTTATAAATAACTTTACCCGTCTTATCCTTGAGCTCCGGTTCGCCGGTTACACCGGCCTGTAAATAGCCTTGTCCGATCAGGTAGCTCTGCAGTACATTAATATTATTCTGTAGCCGGACATCGCTCATCAATACGGGAGGTTCACCAAGTTTATTGCGCATCCAATACCGCAGTCCTTTTTTCTTTTTGGGTTCCCCTGCCAGATTATAAAAAAACAATTTATAGCGTATTCCCAATATCTTCTTATTGGGTTCCGGTCTGGTCAGGTCTTCCAGTGTGGATGTCAGCGATTTTTCATCAGGCACTTTCCTGGCACTATCGGGATTGATATGCACTTCGGCGCCATTATACAGCACCTGTCCTTCTTTCAGGTGTTTGGTACCGGTGCAGGAAGCGAAGAAAAGCGCTCCTATTAGAATAAAGTATATGTTCCTGTTATAACGCATTTTATTTTTTGTCCTTCAACCCGTCTGCCGCGAAAGGCATTACCTGTACACCGCAGTTTTAAGGTCTGCTTCCGGCGTTTGTACTATCGGCTGCCTCACGGGCTTTTCTTCGTTCCTCCCATTCTTTCCTTAATTTCTCGCGACTTTTAAGGCTTCTGAAAATCTCACGAAATTCATTATAATCAACTACCATCGCAAAACCCAGGCCGGTTTCAATAATCTGCCCTTCAATGATCAAATCTGACTGGTTACGGCGATAAGCCCGCAACCTGTATCTTCCATCTCGGGAAAGTGCATATTCGATATTTACATTCCCCGCCAGATTGACGCCATTGGAATTGGTCTTTTTCCCAGCACCTTCCAGTGCAAAATTATTCCCTACTGTAACTGTCAACCGGTCATTGAGAAACCGTTTTGATAAAGCTACATTCAGATCCGTACGGGTCTGGGCACTTCCGCTGCTATAGTCATCCTGGGATTCCAGGTCAAAAGAAATATCTACGCCTTTAATCAGATCAGCAGCCAGATTATTTAATTGCTGGGTCAGCAGCCGGCTGACGCTTTGACGAGCGAGCATCTCAGGGGAAACTCCTCCCGAAAGACTCTCAAAAGGATTCTCTGAAATAAAACGATTCAGTGCCAATAAGGCAAAAACCTGCTTGTTGAGCTCGCTGGGATTACTGTTTACCTGCTGCAGACGTGCATATACAATACCATTAAAGGCATTTTTCTCGTTCTCCGGCATCGAAATTTCGAAAGCAATATTGGGTTTGAGCAATTGGTTGGTCATTTTCAAATAAACGGTAAAGGGCAGCTTCTGCTTATAGGTATTTCGGGTGCTGGCGTCCTCACTCTGAATTTCATTGGCGACCAGATCTATAGGCGAAGTGTTGACCGTATATACCGCCGTAATATCAATATTGGCCTCTGTGGGTGCTCCCGTCCAGGTAATAACACTTCCCTGTTGTAATATAAACTTACGTTTGGCCAGTCCGCCAATCGAAAGGTTATAATTACCATCGGAAATCAGGTAGCGGCCGGTCATAGATAGTTTGCCACTGGGATCCATGGTGACATTAAGCTCTGCTTCACCTTTAACCAATAAGGCATCCCCATTGGTCGGATCGACGACGATCGTTATTTCCGCTTCCTTTTCCGTCAACAGATCCATCGACGCATTAATTCCTTTCAAGGGAGAACGTGTCAGGCTGTCGACGTCCAGCGGCTCCCTTCCATTTTCCGGTGGGGCATCCATATCTACAAATTCCACGATACCTTCCTGATTTACGATACCAGGATCGCTGTCTGGTATTGCAAAAAAGAAGCGGGTATCTTTATTAACTCTTACAGAACCGGTAACATCCGGCTTGTTCATGTCTCCTCCGATATTGGCATTGACAGTAAGAAATACCTTACCATAAAAAAGTTCGTTGTCCTCCTGGGTAGAATTTAGCGCCATAAAGTTATTGGCGCGCAATTTCAGGTCGAATCCGAAATTCTGATAGTCGGTGGTTTTAACCATACCGTTCATCGTAAAACTCTGGCCGGCCGAGTCCAGTATCGTAAAATTATTAAACCGGATTCCGTTGTCCAGAAAAGAAATGTTCTCGTCTTTGAATCTGAATTTGGAATTTAGTTGAGCGACATTCAGCGCTGCTTCTTTAAATCTTAAATTACCCAGTACTTTGGGCGCTGTTAATGGACCTTTCGCGCTCAGCTGGCCAGTAAGTAATCCTGAGCCGTCGCGAATCTGTCCGGCGCTCAGACTCTCAATATATTTCAGATCAAAGCGGTTAATGTCCAGCTGCATATCCAGAACGCCGGCATCTTTGGTATAATAGAAACCCTGCGCATGTACGTCGTGTACGCCTGTCAGGCTGAGATCTATCTTATAAGCATCCGGAGTCAGGTTGTCCGCCAGAATATGCACATCGCCCAACTGGTCTTTCTGATAACGCAGCCGATCCACTATCAGATCTGCTTCAATTTTCGGGGTGGTGGCAATATCGCTAACATCCACGGTTCCATTCAGCCGGCCCCCCACGATCGACGTGTCCTGTTCTGCATACCGCGTCAGGGTCTCCAGCAGGAAATCCTTAAACTCGACTTTCAGGGGTGCGTTGGTCTCCTGCCGGGTACTGTTTATGGACAGTGACTGGCCCTGATTGCTGATTTCGAAATTTCGTACATATACACCCGCTTCACCATATTGTATCAGGTTATCGGCAGCTACCTGCCAGGGATCATAATTCAATAGCAATTTATTCGGATCCAAGCGGAACTGATAGGTCTGATTAGCCGCTTTGAAAACGCCGCCGATCCTATATTTATCCTGATCTTTGCTGTCTCTGAGATAAATATTTACATCCAGAAGACTGTCAGCCGCAGTACCGCTAATGGCTGCATTGTATAAATTAATGGAAGGACTTTCGATGCTCTTAATCAGCAATCCGTACGCCAATTTTGAAGTGTCGCTCAAATTCTCCACATTCAATGTGGTATTGCGTACATTAAAACTGTCATAAGCAATATAAGGGAAACTGGCAGCCAACACCAGGCTGTCAGTTTCGGTATTGATGATACCACTCAGGCTGGAACTAGCGAACCCACTTAATGAAGGTACCAGTTCATGCAGCAGTTTGGAATCGGGGATGTTCATGCTGAACTGCACCCTCTGGGGATCCGTCTTCTTAATGGGTGCAAACGCGTAGTAGCGTGCCACCTGATTAATAAAGGCCTGCCCGATCTGTGTCAACTGGTATTTCCCGCTGAGATCAGCATCCAAAATTTCGGATCGCAACTGGAGGGAATTATGTTCCGCAGTAGCTAAGGCATCCACCGAGATGGTGTCCAGGTTAATGGTTCGCCCATCAGTCACCACCTGAATGCTGGTCACCATGGCACGTCCGTTCAGATAATCCGGATCCAGGGTTGGGAAATCCAGGTCGACCCGGCCGGCCAGCTTCAGTTCGGAATCCGAGAAATGTAATTTCTGAAGATCGATATTCTTCAGGTCCATCTGTCCCTGGGCCGAAGGATACTTTCCTTTCATATTCACGGTACTGGCTAGGGTAAAATGCGCATTGCTGTCCGCACTATTGACGTTCAGTTCCAGTTGCTGCCCGCCATAACGGCCGTCCAGCAGAATATTGTTATAACGATATTGATTATAGTCCGCCTGTTTTATCTGACCTTTCAGGGCTACCTGGGCGGTTTCAGCCGAAGTGCCCCTGCCGTTGAGGTCCAGTCGCAGACTCATTTTACCCAGATCATCCCTTTTCAAAAGTCTACCCAGATCGAACTGATCCAGATCCAGGTCCGCCGTATAACTGGGCATTCGTTCTGAACCTGCCATGGCCGCATTAATACGGGCAGACCCCATATCACTGCGAAGATTCAGCCGGGTATTAAACTTGTGCATCGTTCCTCTGAACTGACCGTTTGCCGCCAGATAGCCCGGCAATTCTATACTCCCGGGCAGACTGCCCGCCGGTACCAGCGCGAGGATATCAGATTTGGAAGTATTCAGTCGGGCAATTTTGAGATCAAAGAACGTATGGTCTATTTCCGGCAATCCACGAATATTGCCTGATATATCAATATCGGTCTGCTGCAGCCCCTGAAGCCTTAATTTATCAATATTCAGGTCACTCATCCTGCCACGCAGGAATGCTTCAAGGCGCAGGCGTTGGTGGCGATAAGCCGCGGGAAGAGCAGGCATAAAATACCAGGCATCGGCCAGCCCCAAAACGGAATTGCGGAAGCGTACATCTATCGTTACATTTTCGGGATGTTTCGAAAAATCTTCCGGCGATCTATACGTCAGCAGGCTGTTATTGTCAATCTGGGTATTGGGGGTTTTGAGCAGAAGATCCTCCACCTGCAACTGGCGGTCATCGTATACAAATTTCCCACGAAGTTCATTTAATACAAACCCACTGGTATCGCGCAACTTACCGCCGGCTACTGCTGCGCGGATTCCTGCACTATCGATCGCGATATCTGTTCCGCTGATTCCCAAACCGCTAATATTGAGGTGGCTGAAATCCAACCCCTGGCTTTTGGGTGCAGACAGGTCATTATAACGGATTTGATTATTCGCCAATAAGATTTTGTCTAAATAAAGGCTGAAGGGGCTGTCGGCCACACTGTCCGCGGCGCTTTCCAAGGCCGCCTCATTAGCAGGGGTCGGCCGGTAAGCAAAGTCAATGACGGAATTACTCAGTTCCCCTTCTGCTGTCCGGTAGCTGCCTTGGGTCAGGTCTATTACCAGATCCCGAAACAGAAATTTCTTTAAATAAGCCAAAGCCCTGGTATCACTCAGGCGATCATCATAGCGAATATCAACGTCATGAAAGTTCAGGTTTTTTACTTCAATCAATGGGAGGTTGCCACCTGATGCTGCTTCCGTGGCATCAATAGCAGCGTCCGCCGTCTGCTGCAGAACCGTAAGCGGTTTGGTCTGGTAGTAATGCAGGCGACTATCGCCTAGTTCCAGCTGGTCCAACACATAGTGCATTCTGTCCAGATCCACTTTCTCAACCCGTGCATGCAGGGTCTTGAAAAAAACGCCGGCATCATTTCCAACTACATCATCTTTGAACTGCAGCCGAATATCGTCCAGGAGAATTTTGTCCAGCTCCAATTTGAGGGTGGCGGTACTATCGGGAGAAACGGGTTCGGGTTCCTGTTCTTCTGATACAAATGAATCCACCAGGAACTGATAATTAAAAATGGTATCAGGGTGCAGTCGGTGTACATTCCCGTAAACCTGCTGCAAACGGATTTCACTGACAGCGATTCGGTTTTTAAGCAGTCCCCACATGTTCAGTTGTACTGCCAGGGTACCCGCATATAATAAAGTATCCTGTTTTTGATCGGCGATATAAAACTTATCGAGTCGAAGCCCTGTAGGAAAATGTATCCGTACCTTTTCAAGTCTGATTTCAGTACCGGTCTTTACTTTCAGGTAGCTGACTACCTTGTTTTTCACCAGGTTCTGGACGGCAGGTATATTCAGGGATACCGCCAGCAGGATCACTAACATAACGATGCCTGCTATAACCCATAATAATGTTTTTAATAGCCTTCTTAATAGCCTGCTCAAAAAAATAAATTTTTACTGGTCCAATGGTACTGCTCCTCGTCATCTATCGGCCACTCCTGACTCCGGGTTACCCGGGTCCGGATATAAAGGGCCTTTGCAAAAACAACGGACTTTCTACGGCAAAAGTATCAAACCCGGGACTTAATTTAAAACAAAGTTTCCGATCCTAAGCCCTTAAGCCACTTATTTTTAGCACTCGGGTTACTTTTTATACCAATTCGTCCAAAAAACAGACCATGATTGCCAGATCTGGTGTTTACAGCCTTTTTTTACAGAATCGTATGGGTAACTGTTCACGGCCAGCTGGACGCATGAGCGCGGCCCTATCTGTTCCCGACGGCAGACAGGTCCCCTTTACGGTTGCGATTTGCCGCAATAAATCTCAGGTACTGGAGAAATCCCTTAACAAATATTTACCTTATTCGAACAAAAAAATCCGCTTTTAAGTATCCGTCGTGAGAAAAATTTCAGAAGTAAATGGAAACTATTCCACATTTCGGCTGAAATCACAACAAAGCCGGCAGTTCGGCGTTATACATATACCTGACACCACAAGATGGCTGCTGAGAAAATGGCTCTTTATTTTGACGGATCTGAATTAAAACTTTAAAAAATGAAAGAACCTGTTAACAGCATTTTACAGCAGCTCCTGAACGACAGCCCTTCAGACTACTCGGTTAGATTTACCAGTGACGCCATCGGATATGTATCTGATACACCTCAACCCATTAACCTGGAAGAGTGGGAATGGCACGAAGAAATCATAAACGGCCAGGTTTTTTGCATTATTACCAATAAAAGGATTGCCGAAGCCTGATGAGAGTGCACCTGCCTTATCGCTACCCCATGTCTGTCCAACAATGTCAGGCAGGTATCGCTATACCCTACCCGGTACAACCAATTGCGCTGTAGCAACATTGACGATTTAATTCCTATTCCATTATTTCCCAATAATCCACTTATCGCCTCCCTTAGATCTGCGTTTCCCTTGCAGTCGCGCCATACCTGTTTTTGTCCGTCTTCGTGTTCTGGCTAACTTAGCAGGGAAAAATTGTCCTATCAAAAAAGTAGCTACAAGCAAAGATTTTACGCAGATCCGGAATTCTGCCGGTTATGCTATTCTCAATGAATGGTTCCGGGCGAAGGGCCGGCAGGCTTTTGCCTTTCAGGAATCCTGCTGGCATTATTTTGATAAAGGGTATTCCGGTATGGTCATCGCCCCAACTGGGTTTGGAAAGACATTTTCGGTGTTTCTGGCGGTTATTATGGATTTCCTGAACCATCCAGAAGACTATGGCAATGGCCTAAAACTACTCTGGATTACGCCCCTGCGGTCCCTGGCCAAAGACCTGGGCAGGGCCATGACTGAAGCCATCGAAGAAATAGGACTGGACTGGCAGGTTGGGGTTCGTAATGGAGATACCCCGGTAGCAGCAAGACGTCAGCAGACTAAAAAAATGCCTGAAGTGCTGATTATCACACCAGAAAGTCTGCACTTGCTTTTTGCGCAGCGTCATAATGCGGCCTATTTCCAGGACCTTAAAGCAGTTGCTGTCGACGAATGGCATGAATTGATGGGGACCAAACGGGGCATACTCACGGAATTGGCCGTTTCCCGGCTTCTGGCACTCAATAAATCGCTTCGGATCTGGGGCATCAGCGCCACCATTGGCAATGTTGAGGAAGCACTGAACGTACTTATCCCCTATAAAGGCCTGCGGAAAACAACGGTCTACAGTGCCGAGCAAAAAAAGACGGAAATCATAACCCTTTTACCGGATTCGGTGGAAATACTTCCCTGGGCAGGTCATCTGGGCACTAAAATGGCCACAGCGCTGATTCCCATAATCGAAAACAGCCGTACGACCCTGATTTTCACTAATACCCGAGGTCAAAGCGAACTCTGGTACCAGGTATTACTGACGGTGGCTCCTGAACTGGCGGGGCAACTCGCGATCCATCATGGGTCGATCGATTCTGAATTGCGAAACTGGATCGAAGACCAGCTGCATGCTGCCCAGTTGAAAGCCGTAATCTGTACTTCATCCTTGGATCTAGGCGTGGATTTTAAACCCGTGGATACCGTCATCCAGATTGGTTCGCCGAAAGGCGTGGCCCGCTTTCTGCAACGGGCGGGACGCAGTGGCCATTCCCCTTTCGAAACATCCCGGATCTATTTCCTTCCCACCAATTCCCTGGAGCTGATAGAAGCAGCTGCGCTTAAAGATGCAGCTGCGAAAGGCGTCATCGAACCTCGAACGCCCCTGGTTCAGACTTTTGACGTTTTGGTACAATACCTGGTTACTCTGGCGGTAGGTGAAGGCTTTGAGCCCGACGCCGTCTACAGGCAAGTCCGTCAGACACATGCCTTTCAATACCTGCTGGAATCAGAATGGCAATGGGCGCTAAAGTTCATCACCCAGGGCGGCGAAATTCTAACGGCCTATGAGGCCTTTCAGAAAGTCATTCCAGAAGACGGCATCTACCATGTGCGCAACAGGCGGATCGCTATGATGCACCGGATGAATCTGGGCGTCATCGTCAGTGACCCGATGCTGAAAGTAAAATTCTTAGGCGGAGGCTATATCGGGATGGTCGAAGAATATTTCGTATCTAAACTGAATCCGGGTGATAAATTCGGATTGGCGGGAAAAGTCCTTGAATTTATAATGATCAGGGACATGACCGTACTGGTCAAAAAATCCAATGCCAAAAGAGCCGTCACGCCCAGCTGGTTGGGAGGACGGCTACCGCTTAGTTCTAACCTGAGTGCCTTTTTACGGCATAAATACAACGAAGCGCTGTCACCGGACAACCAGGATCCCGAGCTCGAAAAACTACGTCCGCTGTTTATCCAGCAACAACAAAACTCACATATCCCGCGCAGTGATGAATTCCTGATTGAACATATCGAAACAGACGACGGGCATCATTTGTTTATGTATCCTTTTGAAGGGCGCCTGGTTCATGAAGTCATGAGCGCACTGATCGCCTACCGGATCAGCAGGCTGCAGCCCATCAGCTTTTCCATTGCGATGAATGATTATGGCTTTGAGTTGCTCACTGACCAGGCCCTGCCCATGGAAAAAATAAATTTTAAAAGCCTTTTTTCAACGAAGGATCTTACTGCAGATATTACCCGCAGCATCAATGCTGCAGAAATGGCTGGCCGCAAATTCCGGGATATTGCTGTCATCGCAGGGCTGGTGATGAAAAATGTCTCCGGCAAATTCAAGACCGACAAAAACCTGCAAAGTTCTTCGGGCTTGATTTTTAGAATTCTGGAGCAGCATGATCCCCAGAATCTATTATTGCGACAGGCTTATGAAGAAGTATTTTATCAGCAGCTGGAGGAACCCCGGCTGGCAGCTGCACTCCAGCGGATCCAGGAAAGTAAAATCATTCTGGTGCATGCCGATGCCCTGACACCGCTCAGTTTTCCGATCAAAGTAGACAGCCTCCGTCAAGACCTGAGCAGCGAAGCCCTTGATACCCAGGTCCGTAAAATGCAGCAGGAAACCCTGAGGAAACTGGGTCAGTAATTTATGGATACCCGAACCCGTCCCTTGATAAATTGTTGAAGAACAGAAAAATATTTATGTATGAAGTAGGTAACCATACCCGTACGTTAAAAGCAGACCTGCGTCCAATATTTGATGCCGGCTTTACCATGGTAAGATTGATAGAATGGATTTGTATTTTTGTCAGCCGACAAATTTATCAAACGGACAAATGGAAATAATCTGTAATCAGGAAACATTAATTCTTTCACCTTCCAGAGCACTTTACTGGCCCCGACGCCGACTCCTGCTACTCGCGGACCTGCACCTCGGGAAAACAGGTTATTTCCGGGCCAGCGGTATTCCGATTCCTTCCTCGGTGATGCAACAGGACCTGCAACGCCTCTCAGCGCTGATCAATGAATTTCAGCCGGAAACAATCATCGTGGCCGGTGATATGTTTCACCATGATTACAACAGTGACATCGCTATTTTTAATAAATGGCGACAGCCCTACAGCGATATCCCCTGGCTCCTGGTTCCTGGCAACCATGATAAATTACTTGACATCGATTATCAGCAATTAGGCATTCGGGTAACCGATACGGTTTACGAAGAACTGCCTTTTAACATCGTGCATGAACCCTCCGAACAACCAGCAGGATTTGAACTGAGTGGCCATTTACATCCGGGGTATCGGCTGGAAGGGCGCGCCCGTCAGCAATTACGGCTTCCCTGCTTTATTGTATCCGAACAGCGAATCATTCTGCCGGCTTTCAGCGGTTTTACGGGACTGTATACCAGTTATCGGATCCGGGAAAATTGCAGCTATTATCTCGTTGTTGACGACCAGGTTTTACCTGCTTTCTAAAATGAATTTTCACAGCGGCAGCCTACCCGGCGTCTTCCGTATATCCGGCACCACGCTTTGGTCCATCAACAAAGCAGCAAACAGCAATGCCAGTCAGGATGCTAAAACTGCTTTCTGGCAAACTGTTCCAGTATTAAATCGCTATAGGATTTGTCAATTAAATTCTCTGGTCTCAGTTCAAAAAAAGTAAAGTAGTGATCACACAGAAGCCCCAATGCTTCTATTGTAAATGTTCCCGCCTCGTCTATAGCTTCAACTTCCATAAAAGTTCCCAAACCAGCTACCAGATCAAAGTGAAATTTAACATTGTCAATAAAATATATTTTTCGTGTTTTGTCTACAACTGTTTTTACACCCAGCTGTTTTATCAAAATATTTTTCAGCCCGGCATCCGGCTCATGCTTATATAGTATCACCTGAGATTCCTTTGATCCGGCCATATCCTCCCGGTCATAGTTAATTAAAGCGTTCTCAATATTGCCTTCCCGTAATTTTAATCTACCGTTTGGGGCATTAAAATAAGTATCTATCTGATGGTCCGTCCCTTGAAACAGGGGATGAAGCGTAAGTAGCTTTCTTTCGTATTTCCCGATCTCATCAATTTTTGCCTTGAACTCAACATTCTTAATATTCATTGCCTGTTAATTATAGAAATGTTCATTGTGAAGAGCCTGCTAATAAAAGCCCCCTACCGATAATGCCTGAAAATACCCCCTTTCAGCAAAGTCCAAAAGGCGGCTTTCTGGTGCCCGGCTTTAAGTCCGCTGTTGGCCCAGGTATTACAGGTTCTAAAAAGATGATAAGAACCCCGGGCCTCATAGAAGGCATCCATGTCACCATACCCATCGTCCACACTGGGAATATGAATCGAATGCCCGTTGTCATCTAAATCGAAGCTGCCCTGAATATATTTCACCAGGTCCTTATAATCTGCCGCACTAACCTGCAGCGCCACGGTATGATCGTTCTCCTGCATTGTCTTGTAAAAAGTGGCATGAATAGCCGAACTGCTGAGTCCCGTCATGGCTTTAAAGGCGGTGGAGAATTTGAGATCCGCCCAGGTAAGCGTTTGCAGGTAAAATCCTTTATCGCCCCAGCCGATTCCTACGTAGGAATAGCTCGTATCTTTCCGGTCGGTATCCTGATAACGCAGGTATTCCGTCCAATCCATCCAGAGGGATTTCACCGGAACAACAATATCGGTATGTACGCCATTGGTAGTGATATAGATGGTCAGGGTATTGGCAGAACGGTAATCCTTGTCCCGGTTGACGGGTATCAGGGGTAACAGCAAAGCCGCGCCCACATAAAGGGCCAGCGCCGCCAGCAGGTAAAGCAGTCCTTTCGCCAGTTTTTTCAGCCAATTTTTCATTCCGCTATTGTTTTGCTTTCACAGTCGGTCTCCGCCTCAATCTGCAACGGACCAACGGGCCTTTGATACAATTTTGAGCTAAAGCTACAGCGAAAATATTTGTTCTTTACTATATCCCAGGATATGATTGCAGTAAGGCCGCCACTTCCCGCTGGGTACTCAGGGATTTATCCTTATTATAGTAATGTTGGATGGCGGTTTTTACCTCTTCAAAATCTGCCTTACGGGCTGCAAGTGCCAGATACATTTCCTGTCCTTCTTTAGGCCGGGGGCCCCAATGGAATATATCCTGGCCTGTGGCATTTCTGACAATCAACATGGGTATCGAACGCGTGCCATTTGTGAGGTATTGCTCAATTTCAGAATCCTGGTCGCGTAATTGCAGCCGAAAGTCTATTTTTTCATTCAGCGTACTCATGAGATAAAGTATCGGCACAATATGGGCCGCATCGCCGCACCAGGGTTCGGTAATCACGAGCCAGTGCTGGGCTGTTGAAATGGACCGGATAATAGCGGCCGTTTCATCGGTGATGGGGTTGGCTTTCAGCCAGCGTTGCATCCGTTTCTCGTTCATCAGGGTATAATGCAGGTAGTCGGGATTATCGTAGGGAGCTGCAGGATTGGTGCTGCTGATGATTTCCTTTGTATAGTCGAGGTAAGACTGCCAGTCCAGATTCTTTTGCATGGTTCCTATATTATCATTGTGAATGTACATAAGGCCGTTACTTCGGCGAATTCAAGTACAGTCAGAACAATTTAAACCAACGAAAGTTCGAATGGCGCTAATGCTGAAGTTCACAAAGAATCAGGATGAAATACCTGCTAAATCCGGGATATTCATTAAAGGCCGGCTTCTGTCAGCAAATGATTGGTCAATACCCAGCTGAATGGCGCATCGGTTACACCGATCTGCCACACTAATTGCATTCCACTTTCAGATGCCAGTTGGGGCGTTCCTGCAGGTAGTCGATTAATTCGGTATTCAGTTCTACTCCCTTGCCATTGGTCATCAGTTCCGCGCTAATATTCGCCTCTGCATCCGATATATTGAAATGAATCGTACTATTGCCTTTATGGGTTTTGAGGTTCTGCCGCACAAATTGAATCATATCTTCGTTAACCTCAGCAGCGGGGAGAAATACCTGGAGTTTACGGGTCAGGTTTTTCTTGACGCTTTCCGCCAGGCAGATGCTGCTGATTTTAAAATCAAATTCTCCGTTAAACCGTTTTTTAAAATAGCCATTGATGAAAACCGTGGCACCCAATTGAAGGATAGCTGAATGCCTCAGGTATTCCTCAGAAAACAACATCAGTTCCAGTTTACCGCTATAATCTTCAATAACGAAACTCCCGAACTTATTGCCCGTTTTGGAAATCCGGTGTTGCGCATCACTGACCAGGCCCATGATGCGGAATGTGGCGTTGGAACTGACTTTTTCCGGTTCCTGGAGTTTATATTCATTGACATAAGCGATCCGGGCGATGCTGTAATGTTCCATTTCAAATTTGTAATCATCCAGCGGGTGGCCACTGATAAATATTCCGGTTACTTCTTTTTCGTTGTCCAGTTGTACCACGAGGGGCCAGGGCGCACAGTCCGGAATTTTTGGCTGTTCTACTTCCATGGCTTCACTCAGGTCTCCGAATAAGGTATGGGTATTTTGCTGGGACTCCGCCTGACAGACCTGGCCGAACTTAATAATTTTCTCCAACCCGTTAATTTGTTCCCCGGCTGGTGTATGAAAATACTGCGCACGGTGCAGTTCTGTGAAACAATCAAAGGCACCGGCATAGGCCAGGCTTTCCATCGTCCGTTTGTTCACTGTTCTTTGGTTCACCCTTTTGACCAGGTCGAATATGGAATCGAAAACGCCGTCCTTATTTCTTTCCTCAATAATACTCTCTACCGCCGCTTCCCCAACGCCTTTGAGGCCGCCGAGACCAAAACGGATCTCGCCTTTCTTGTTAACCGCAAACCCTTTCAGTGATTCATTCACATCCGGACCAAGCACTTCGAGGCCCATCCGTTTACATTCCTCCATGAAAAAAGTAATTTTCTCCAGAGAACCCGCATTGTTCAGCACGGCGGCCATGTACTCACTGGGATAATGGGCTTTCAGATAGGCGGTCTGATAGGCCACAAATGCATAGCAGGTAGAATGTGATTTGTTGAACGCATACTGGGCAAAAGCTTCCCAGTCGGTCCATATCTTTTCCAGTTTATCGGCGGGATGCCCTTTGTGTACAGCACCGTCAATAAACTGTTTCTTCATTTTGTCCAGCACCGCTTTCTGCTTTTTACCCATGGCTTTACGCAGCACATCGGCATCTCCCTTGCTGAACCCGGCGAGTTTCTGACTGAGCAGCATCACCTGCTCCTGGTATACCGTAATCCCATAAGTATCCTGCAGGAATTCTTCCATTTCAGGCAGGTCAAATACGACTTCCTCCCGGCCGTGTTTACGGTCCACATAGTTGGGGATATAAGCGATCGGGCCCGGCCGGTACAGGGCATTCATCGCAATCAAGTCATCAAAGCGGTCCGGCTTTAGTTCCCGCAGGTATTTCTGCATTCCCGCACTTTCGAACTGGAAGGTAGCATTGGTCTCCCCCCGCTGGTAGAGCCGGTAAGTAGCTTCATCATCCAGTGGAATATTGTCAATTTCTATATCGATGCCGTAATTAAGTTTGATCAGTTGTAGTGCATTCTTGATGATGGTCAGGGTCTTTAGCCCCAGGAAGTCCATTTTGATAACGCCGGCTTCTTCAATTACGCTGCCTTCAATCTGGGTAACCCATAGATCGGAATCCTTGGCAGTACTGACAGGCAGCAGGTCGGTCAGATCACGAGGAGCGATGATAATACCTGCCGCATGAATCCCTGTATTGCGCACTGAACCCTCGAGGATTTCCGCTTCATGGAGCACTTTGCTCTGAAGATCTTCGCCTTTATAAATTTCCCGGATTTTCTTTACCTGTTCCAGATCATCGGAACTCAGGCCTTCCTTTTCAACCAGGGATTTTGCGCCGTCCTTACCCTGCTGCAGGGGTGCATGCAAAACTCTTTTGAGGGAAATGCCCGGTTTCTCCGGTACCATTTTAGCCAGGGCATTGGAGTCGGCGAGTGGAAGGTCCATAACCCGGGCCACATCCTTGATGCTCATTTTGGCCGCCATGGTGCCATAGGTAATGATCTGGGCGACCTGATTCTTACCGTATTTGCGCACCACATAATCAATCACTTTCTGCCTTCCTTCATCATCAAAATCAGTATCGATATCTGGCATGCTTTTCCGGTCCGGGTTCAGAAAACGCTCAAACAGGAGGTTATATTTGATGGGGTCAATATTGGTAATACCGATACAATAAGCCACCACCGATCCGGCGGCAGATCCCCGTCCGGGTCCGATAAATACACCCGTATCCCGACCGGCTTTGATAAAATCGCTGACGATCAGAAAGTATCCGGCAAAACCCATGGTTTTAATGGTAAACAACTCGAAATCGATCCGTTCCTTCACTTCGCCTTCGAAGGCATCCGCGTAGCGCTCCCTCGCTCCTTCATAGGTCAGGTGTTTGAGGTATTCCCATTGATTAAGGGAATCTGCAGTGACCGTACCTTTTTCTGTTTTCTCATCCGTCTTATGGATCCTGAAATTATCAGGAATGGGAAAATTGGGTAAAAGGATGCTGCGCTTGAGGTCCAGTAATTCGATTTTATCGACGATGGCATTGGTATTGTCAATCGCCTGTGGAATATCAGCAAAGAGCCGCGACATTTCATCGGTGGTCTTAAAATAAAACTGATCATTGGCAAAAGCAAAACGCATGCCCCGGGTATTGACATCCTCATCGGAAAAATCACCCCGGAATGCAGGTGTTGCCTGTTTTTCACCCGTATTGATACAGAGCAGGATATCATGGGCGTTAAAATCTTCCTGTTCCACATAATGGGAGTCATTACTGGCAATGATCGGCACCTGGTATTTGGCGGCAAATCGCAATAATACTTCATTGACCTTATCCTGATCCGGAATGTCATGGCGTTGCAGTTCCACATAAAAGTCTTCGCCGAACAGATCCAGCCACCATTTAAACTCCTTTTCTGCTTCTGCCTCCCCGTTTCTCAGGATAGCCTGAGGGACGGAAGCCCCCAGACAACAGGTCGTGGCTATAAGCCCTTCATGATATTGTACAATCAGTTCTTTGTCGATCCGCGGATACTTGCCGTACAGGCCCTCGATAAAACCCAGTGAAGTGAGTTTAGTCAGGTTCCGGTAACCGGTTTCATTCTTGGCCAGCAGGATCTGGTGATAGCGTTTATCCTTTTTTTCTTTGGTAAAGGTTTTTTCGTGCCGGCTCGCCACCAAATAAAACTCACAACCCACTACAGGTTTTACTTTGGGCTTACCCTGTTCATCCAGGTGTTTATAGGCCTCGGCCACAAACTGGAACACCCCGAACATATTGCCATGGTCACTGATCGCCAGTGCGGGCATACCATCGGCAATCGCCTTTTTATAAAGGCTGCCGATCGGTGCTGCACCATCTAATAAAGAGTACTGGGTATGGACGTGTAAATGCGAAAATTTCATGAAACCTGCTCCGATTTAATATGCTGCAATGTGCCAAAAATTTTGCTTTCGCGTTAAATTCTTTATGCACATCTCCGGGATGCCCTTCTATTAAAACAGAAAAACATCTTGAGAGTTGATCTTTAATTTTCTTTAATAATCTTTACTTTAAGACAAATTTAACAAATCTTGGAAATCGCATCAATACAGGTACTGCAGGCCATTTTGGTGCTCCTGATGGATTCTGACTCAGTCTTTTATCTTGTCTCAGCCATCCAGGCCCACAGTCAAACACGTAACTTTAAAGGATCGAAAACATTGCCAAAATGGATAAAAGAAGAGATTTTTTAAAGAAGGCCATGCTGCTTTCCGGAGCGGCCGGTATGACCGCTTTTGTACCTGACTCCATCAAAGCTGCCATGGCGATCGACCCGCGTCCCGGCAGCAGTTACTTAGATGCAGAACATATTGTGATTCTGATGCAGGAAAACCGTTCCTTTGATCATTCCTTCGGCGCCCTGCAGGGCGTCCGGGGTTTTAATGACCCGCGGGCAATTCAATTACCTGACAAACTTCCCGTCTGGTTCCAGAAAAACGAAAAAGGGGATGCTTATGCGCCTTTCCGGCTGGACATCAAGAATACCAAGATCACCTGGATGGGCAGTTTGCCGCATTCGCGAAACAGTCAGGTGGATGCCCATAATAAGGGAAAATACGACAAATGGCTGCTGGCCAAGAAATCAGGCAATAAGAAGTTTTCCGATATGCCGCTGACTATGGGTCATTATACCCGGGAAGACCTACCTTTTTATTATGCCATGGCGGATGCTTTTACAGTTTGTGATCAGAACTTTTGTTCTGTAATGACCAGTACCACGCCCAACCGCTCGTTTTTCTGGACCGCCAATATTATGAACGAAGAAGAAGGCCGGGCCAAAGCCAATATCCGGAATACAGATTTTGGACATGCCAAGCATGTCTGGAAAACCTTTCCGGAACTGCTCAGCGAAAATGGCGTAGACTGGAAATTTTACCAGAACGAAATCAGCTGTGGTGGTGGGTTTCAGGGACAGGAACGTTCCTGGCTGGCCAATTTTGGCTGCAACCTGCTGGAATTTTTTGCCGCCTATAATGTCAAATTTGCACCAAGATATATCCAGAGTCTGCAACAACAGGTAGATACCCTCCCCGGAGAGATCGGCGCCCTGATAGAAGCCAGCCCCGGAGAAACAGACGCTAAAAAAACCAAGGCCGCGATTCGCAATAAACAAAAAGCACTGGACCGGGCCCGGGCAGAACTACAGCGCTGGAACCTGGACAACTTTGAAAAATTACCGGCAGAAGAAAAACAGCTATTTTTTAATGCCTTTGTCACCAATAAGGACAATCCGGACTACCGTAAACTTGACCAACTCAAATATGAGGAAAATGGTCAGGTCCGGGAGCTGGCCGTCCCTGCCGGTGATATATTTTATCAGTTCCGCAAGGATGTAAAAGAGGGCAAATTGCCTTCCGTCTCCTGGCTGGCAGGTCCCCAGAATTTTTCCGATCACCCCAGCGCTCCCTGGTATGGCGCCTGGTACCTTTCAGAAATCCTGGACATACTCACCCAAAAACCCGAAATCTGGCAAAAAACCATATTCATCATCACTTATGATGAAAATGACGGTTACTATGATCATATTCCACCCTTTTCTATTTCGGACAACATACTGCCGGGAACCGGTAAATGTGCACCCCATATGGATACCGAGATCGAGCATGTCCGGCTGGCGAATGAATTGGCCCAGGGGATCCCGAAAAGCCAGGCCCGGGAAGCCCCGGTGGGACTGGGGTTTCGGGTACCGATGATCATTGCTTCTCCCTGGAGCCGGGGCGGCAAGGTTTGCTCTCAGCTTTTTGAACATACGTCCACATTACAATTCCTGGAAACCTTCTATAGTAAGAAACTTAAAAAAGAAATCCGCTTCGACAATATCAATCCCTGGCGCAGGGCCATCAGTGGCGATTTGACCTCGGCCTTTACCAAATTCGAGAAGGCGGAGGACCGTGATCTGGCATTTCTCGATCGCGATCAGTTTATCGAAACCATTTACAATGCCAAATTCACAAGGGAACCGGGATTTACCCGGGCGGATCCGGCTGACCTGGCAAAAGGAAATTACGGTCCCTGGCTACCCCGGCAGGAAAAAGGTACCCGCCCTGCCTGTCCCCTGCCCTATGAACTCTATGCCAACGGCCATTATAACAGGGCTACCAAACAGTTTACCATTGGGCTGCAGGCCGCTCAGAAGCAATTTGGAAAGCGGGCAGCGGGCGCCCCTTTCCGGGTCTATGCCATGGGCAGTCACCGCAGCATCGATGGAAAATCTTTCGAGACCAACCGCAGTTGGAACTTTACTGTGGCAGCCGGTCATCAACTGGAAGATAGCTGGAAAACCGCGGATTTTAAAGACGGACAGTATTTCCTGAGGGTGTATGGGCCCAATGGATTTTACCGGGAATTCACCGGCAGTGACAAAGATCCGGCATTCCGGCTGGCCTGTGGCTACCGTGTGCAGGAAGAACAGGGAAATCTGTTACTACAGTTTGACAATCAGGGGGCTACCGCTTTGGATATTGAAATTACTGATAATGGATATGGCAATGCACCCCTGCAGCAGCAGATTGCCGCTGGCAGTCAAAAACCCCTATTGCTCCATTTGAAAAAATCCTCCGGCTGGTATGATATCACCGTTACGGTAAAAGGTCATCCGGACTTTTCCCAGACTTTCGCAGGACATGTGGAAACAGGGATTGCCGGAATCACTGACCCCCTAATGGGTCGCATCGTGTAAAAAACAGGGATTTTAATAATTAAACAACTAATAATCAAGTCATTAAAAATGACAATGCCGGTATTTATTTCCAACGGTTCTACAGCTATTGGGCGGTATTTTGCTAAAAATCAATCAAAAGGCTCGAAAGACTGCAGCCTGTTAAAAAAATATTAGGATTTTCACAATATTTGCAAGTTTCCGGCGTTTTAATAATTCTGTCAGACAATAATCCGTTCTATAGACTGGATTTTATTATTAAACTGGGATTTGACGTATTTATGATGAGGATTTTTTTATTCGGATTTATAGCAGCTGTTGGCTTAAGTAGCTGCTCCGGTTCGATGAAGCTTACCAATCAGTACAGCCCTTACAAGCCTGTAACGGCAAAATCTTCCGGCCCCAATTATAATCCTGAGCTTCCCGCCATTCAGGATGTTAGTGTCACTGCCCGCAATTCAAAATCTTATACCCGGCAACAAAAAGTGACAGAGACCCTGGCGCCCAAGGACCTGGAACTGGAGCTGGAAGACGCAGCACTGAACCTCTCGACAAACTTTCAACCCACTGAACTACAACTAAAATACAGTTCTCTTCTTGAAGTTTTACCAGGAAAACTCCTTAATACCCGTTTACTGGAATCCATTGACGAATGGTATGGAACCCGGTATCGCTATGGAGGCACGACCAAAAAAGGTGTCGACTGCAGCGCCTTTGTTCGTGCTGTATGTCAGGATGCATTTGACATCTATTTGCCCCGTACCGCCCGGGAACAGTACCGGGCAGTCAGAAGGATTTCCACTACCGAATTGAAAGAAGGAGATCTGGTCTTTTTTAATACAACCGGAGGCGTGTCCCATGTAGGTATGTACCTGAGAAACAACAAATTCGTACATGCGTCTTCCAGTCGTGGCGTAATTGTCAGCGATTTATATGATGCTTATTATATCAGCCGCTTTCTGGGTGGCGGCCGGATCAAGGATCGCGACCATCAGAAGGACCAGCAGGGCTATCTGGCCGCGGCCAACAGAAACGATTAACCCACTTCTGAATTCAAAATATTTACGACCGGCGCCTGCCGGTTTTTTTGGCTTTAGCCGCCAGGGGGCCATCCGAAGCTCCGGACATGGGATTTCAAAATCAGTCAGGGGCAGGTGCGGCGCGTATCCGGTAAACCGTCTCGCGTTAAAATGAACTGCATGGCCCGGAAAATACAGGCAGAAAAACATAAAGGCTGGCAAAATCAACGAAAACCAAAGCGACACCAGGGCATTATGCCATAAGAAGCATTAGGGCAATTTGCGCGTTGGCTTCCTTAAAGGAGGGCTTTACCGGTCGTCCGCTTTTCGACGACCGCGGTTGATCAGTGAAATCAGTACCGGTTGTATATCCGGGGAAGGTTTGAGCAGGAACAAGCCCAGCCCGAAAATGGCGATGGCCAGAAGGCTGCGTGCAAAAAGACCTTCCAGCCCGGTCATTTGATGAAAAGCCAGCCAGGCTACCATAAAACTGACCAGCCCCAGGTTCAGTACACCTACCGATTTAGGGGTAAAAGGAAAAAGCCGGTACCTTTTCCATAAAAAAACGATACGGATCAGGTTGTATACCGAAAAGGAAATCAGGTTGGCCAGTGCTGGCCCAAGAATATCCAGTCTTTTGGTCAGCAGATAGTTTAAGGGCAACATCAGCACCAGCAAAACAATCCCGCTAACCAGCTCAAAACGCCAATAAGTAGAAGTACCTATGATCTGGGCATTGACGCCACTGCCCATATCCACAATCCGCATCAGACCCAGTAAAACAAATACCTGAAAACCGGCCAGATACTCCGGCTTCAGCCGGAATACCAACACCGCCTGTTGATAATTCAGACAGATCAGTACAAACATCAGTACTGCAAAAATCAAAAGGTTAATCGATGACCGCTGATAGATTGTTCTGATGGAACGAAGATTTTTATCTTTCCAGGCCTGGGCCAAATGGGGAATGGAGGCGGCAATAATGCCTCGCTGCGGTGCCTGAATCAAGCCCGTAAGGATATAGGCCAGGCTGAATATACCTACTTTGGTCATACCGTCATCCAGGGTGGCGCCGATCACAAAGGAATCGAATACCTGGGACAAAGTAAAAACCAGCCCGCCCCCGTAAATAAACAGACTGAACCGGGCTATTTTTTTCAAAAAACGCCGGGTGACTTTGCTGACACGGAATACAAAATAGACTTTACGGGTAGCGATAAGGAAAATCAGGAGTGTAATTGCGATGCCGGCATAACTCAGGGCATAGAGTTTAATAAAATGACTGAAATCAGGAATAATATTAAAAAGGAATAATACAATCAACACGGTGGTCAGCAGCCGCCATTCGACTTCCTTTAAAAAAGTCGTGAAAACCGACTTGTGCAGGCTCCAGGCATAGGCTTCCAGCACATTATAAATCGTCAGACCCAGCCCGAAGGGAAATACCCAGTAATAATAGGTAACAAATAGCGGGGAATTTGCGCCGAATTTCCGGTAAACCAGGTCCTTGAAAAGAATGCCCAGAATCATTACCAACAGGAAGCCCGCCAGGCCGACCAACAGGGCCCAGGCCAGCATATCATTTCTTTCGGGCTTCAGGTTGTCATTATAATAGGGATAGAACTTGTAAACAAATGCAGGCATGGCGATGGCCGACAGCGACGCAATCATAGCCGCCACATCTATAAATATCTTAGTCAACCCGTATTCTTCGGTAGTGAACAGGCCTTCCTTGACGAAAAAATAGGTGTTCAACAGGCCTACAGCGAAACCCAGGTAGGTTACCAGCGAAGATAATATGCTTTGCCGCCTGATTTTTACACTCATCCTTGTAAAGGTTTGGAGATCCGTAGGCAATTACCCTGATCAGGGCAGGGACCCGGCGGATCAGACACCAGTCAAACTTAAACTAATCTTTTTTAACGGTGATATAAAAATCCGCAGCTACAGTCAGCGAATCTCCCCCTGCCTCCGTGGTACTGATGGTCTGCCATTGGGTAGTCGGATGAATCCAGCGTCCGTTCATCAGTTTTACCGGCATGTCAAAACCCGCTACAACTTGATTCCATTTATAAGAAAGCCGGGAACCCGACTGATGGTATTGCAATACGGGAACCTGAGTGGTCCGCAGGTATTGATCAAAAATCTTCTGCAGGTCTTTCCCTGATTTCTCACTGAAATATTGTTCCACCTGGGCGCCGGTTACCGTCTGGTGATAAAAATCGCGATTCAGCCCCCGCAGGATATCCCGGAACAAGTGATCATCATTGATGACCTGACGAATGGTATGCAACATACTTCCCCCCTTGTCGTACATGTCCCCACTACCTTCGTTATTCACGCCATAATGGCCAACGATGGGTTCCTTGTTCTGGATGATCCGACGCTGACCGATCACATAGGCGCTTCCGGCAGTTTTACCATGCCGGCATTCCACAAACATGGTTTCCGAATAATTGGTAAAGGATTCGTGAACCCACATATCGGCCAGGTCCTTGGAAGTAATATTATTACCAAACCATTCATGACCGCTTTCGTGGACGATGATAAAGTCCCAGTCCTCGCCCCAGCCGCTTCCGGAACGATCGCGGCCCAGGTAACCATTCAGGTACTTGTTTCCATAAGCCACGGCACTTTGATGCTCCATACCCAGATGAGGCGCATCCACCAGCTTATAGCCGTCTTCATAAAAGGGATAAGGGCCCATCCAGTATTCAAAACAATGTAACATGGGCTTTACCAGCTCAAAATGCTTACGGGCCTTCTTCAGGTTGTAATCCAACACCCAATAGGAAAGATCGAGGCGGCCCCTGGCCCCCATCAGGGTATCGGTGAAGTTTACATAATGGCCGATATAAGGCGTGATATTATAATTATTAATCGGCTGGGTCACTTTCCAGGTCCAGGCAACCTGCCCGTTCCGGTCCGATTTCCTGGATACCAGCCGCCCATTGCTGACTGCCGTCAGTTCCGGGGGAGTATGAATGGTCAGGGACATCCCCTTTTCGGGCTCATCACCCTGATAATCTTTACAGGGATACCAGGCGCTCGCACCCAAACCCTGTACCGCTGTACTGATAAAGGGTCTTCCCAGACTGTCTTTGGCAAAAATCCAGCCGCCATCCCAGGGCGGTGTTACTGCAATACGTGGATTGCCGGAAAAATAGCACCTGAGCTTGAGCATGCTGCCCGGCGTCCCCCATTTTTTCGCAGACACCCAGTAAACATTGCCCTCCCTTTTTAATGCCAGCGCAAGGCCGGTTTTGGTATCCACGACTTTTTCAAGTATCATCGGCGTCTGCAGGTCCAGTTGCAGGTCGCCGACTGGCTGATCCGTTATTTTCAGGGTCATCTCATTGCAACCCCAGATCCGTTGTTTTTCTATATCAAAATGCAGCGAAATCCCATAATGGCGGACATCCCACCAGTAACGTCCCGATCCATTGGTCCCCCGCAGGCTGTCCTGACGGGTAAATACCTTTGGTTGGCCACTGAGTAGCTGAGCGGTTGCGGTATCCGGCATCCACATAACTGTCAGTAACAGCCCAAAAATAATTTGCTTTAAAAGCTTCATCACTCCTTTTTGAATTGTAAATTTAGCCGTTCATGCGCAAACACAAAACAATATTTGACCAGTGGTGGATCCTGAAGATGCTGGTATTGTTGCAAGTACTGGCCTGCCATTCCGGCGTCGATCAGCATAAAATGATATTCCGTTACAACGAATATGCGGGTATTGCCTCCCTGGATCCGGCATTTGCAAAGAATCAATCAACCATGTGGCCCGCCCACCAGTTGTTTAACACGCTGGTGGAGATCGATGACAGCCTGAATATCCGACCTTCCCTGGCTATCCGGTGGGAGATTTCCGCCGATAAAAAAGTCTATACTTTCTACCTGCGCAATGACGTTTTTTTTCATGATGACGCCTGTTTCCCCGGGGGCAGGGGCCGCAGACTGGTGGCAGCCGATGTGGCCTATAGCTTCAATCGCATCATCGATCCGGCGACAGCCAGCCCTGGTGCCTGGATCTTCAATGGCAAGGCCGACTCTCTGCAGCCCTTTACCGCCCTCAATGATACTGTCTTCAGGTTACAACTGCTTCGTCCCTACCAACCGATTCTGGGCATTTTATCGATGCAATACTGTTCTGTGGTCGCCCCGGAAGCGGTTGAAAAATACGGTAAAGGCTTCCGGGCCCATCCGGTAGGTTCCGGCCCCTTCCGTTTTGTTGCCTGGGAAGAAGGCCAGGCTTTGATATTTAGCAGAAACGCCCGTTATTTCGAAAAAGACAGTCAGGGACGGCAACTGCCCTATCTCGACGGCATCAAGATCAGCTTCAAGGACAGCCGGGCCACCGAATTTCTGCTTTTCCGCCAGAGACAGTTGGATTTTATCAATGAGCTGGATCCCAGCTTTAAGGACGAAGTGCTCACCAAACAGGGCCGGCTGCGCCGGTTCTGGGAGGACAAGATCATCTTACAAACCGAGCCCTACCTGAATATAGAATACCTGGGGTTCCTGATGGACAGTACCAACCCACTGGTTCGAAATTCACCCCTGCGTTTTAAAAAAATCCGCCAGGCCATAAACTATGGATTTGACCGGCGCAAAATGATTCTCTACCTGCGCAATTCCCTGGGCACCCCTGCTGAGCAGGGCTTTGTTCCCAAGGGCTTACCTTCTTTCAGTGAAACGGCGGTTACAGGTTATACCTATCAACCGCAGAAATCGGCCGCATTACTTCGGGACGCTGGTTTCCCCAATGGGAAAGGCCTGCCGGTCATCAAATTACTGACCATTGCTATTTATGGTGATTTTGCCAATTTTATAGCCAAGCAGCTGGGCGAACTAGGTATCCCGGTCCAGGTAGAGGTCGTGCAGAAATCCCTGCTTTTTGAAATGACGGCGGGTTCAAAAGCGGCGTTTTTCCGGGGAGGATGGATTGCTGATTACCCGGACGCGGAAAATTATCTGTCGGTTTTTTATTCTAAAAATCCGGCACCCCCGAATTACACCCGTTATAGTAATCCCGAGTTCGACCGCGTTTTCGAAGCGGCCATCCGCGAAACCAATGATTCACTGCGTTATCTGCTCTACCAGCAGGCGGATCAGATCGCGATCGATGATGCCCCCGTCGTGCCGCTCTGGTACGACAAAGTCATTCATCTGGTACAGAAAAATGTCCATGGATTTTCTTCGAATGCCCTGAACCTGCTGGAGCTCAGAACGACACGGATAGAATAGTCAAACGCCGTCAGTCCCACCCTGGAGCGGGCAGCCTGCAGCGTTTTTATTTATTAGGGGTTTCGCTGTTTAATTGCTGCCAAAAAGATTACCCACGGCGGATTCCAGCATAGGGAATTTCTCCACTACATAACTTTTGATGGTTTCCAGGGCTTTGGCGGCCTGTTCATCGGACAGTCCGGCTTCCGCTTTTAATTTTTCCAGTAATTCGTTCATATGGGGGATTATAAATTTAAAAAAAACAGGATCAGGCCGCTTTGATCAGGCCCATTTTGCTTTTACTGAATTTGCGTTCGGCATACTCCCGGGTCAGCTGAAACTGCTTTTCACCCGAAGAAGGCAATTCATACATGGCATCGGTAAGGATGCTTTCGCAAATCGAACGCAATCCGCGGGCGCCCAACTTGTATTCCACGGCTTTCTGCACCATAAAATCATAGACATCATCACTGACCTTCAACTCGATACCTTCCAACTCAAACAGTTTTTTATACTGTTTCATCAGGGCATTCTTCGGCTCGGTCAGGATGGCACGCAGGGTAATGGCATCCAGCGGATCCAGATGGGTTACCACGGGCAGCCGGCCCAGCAGTTCCGGGATCAGGCCAAAAGTTTTCAGGTCCTGGGCATTTACAAAACGCAACAGGTTGTTCTTCATGTCCTCCTGTAATTCCTTATCCACATTGAATCCGATGGTATTGGTCTGCACCCGACGTCCGATAATTTTATCGACGCCGTCAAACGCACCCCCACATATAAACAGGATATTGCTGGTATTGACCTTGATCAGTTTCTGATCCGGATGTTTCCGGCCTCCCTGTGGAGGCACCAGCACATCGGTACCTTCCAGGAGCTTCAGCAACCCCTGCTGTACCCCTTCCCCACTAACATCCCGCGTAATACTGGGGTTGTCACTTTTGCGGGCTACTTTATCAATTTCATCGATATAGACGATGCCTCTTTCGGCGGCTTCCACATCATAATTACATACCTGTAACAGGCGGGTCAGGATGCTTTCCACATCTTCCCCCACATAGCCTGCTTCCGTAAATACCGTCGCATCCACAATCGCAAATGGAACGTTCAGCACTTTGGCGATGCTCCTGGCCAGCAGGGTTTTACCGGTACCGGTTTCCCCCACCATCACGATATTGCTTTTCTCTATCTCGATCTCGCCACCAGGATCCAGTTCCCGGTTCTGCTGCTTTAAACGTTTGTAATGATTATACACCGCCACGGCCAGTACTTTCTTCGCATCGTTCTGACCTATTACATAATCGTCCAGAAAAGTCTTGATTTCCATGGGCTTTTTCACATTCAGCGAAAACCCCCTGCCATTGGCTGGATCCTGCAAGTGCAGTTCCTGGTCGATGATTTCCCTGGCATGTTCCACACAGTTCTCACAAATATGGCCATCTTGTCCGGCGATAAGAATTTCCACTTCATCGCGACTCCGACCACAGAAAGAACAATGCAGTGTGCTGCCTGATAATTTCTCACTCATAATATCTTACAAAGTTAAAAAAACCACCCGTTTTGAGTGGCTTTTATTATAATATTGACGGGAATTGGTATTATATACTGAAAATCAGCCTATTACAACTTATCCACGATTTTATCGGCAATGCCGTATTCAATCGCTTCCGGGGCGTCCATCCAGTAGTCCCGGTCAAAGTCCTTCAGTATCTGTTCCAGGCTTTTACCGCAATTGTCCGCCAGGATTTTAGCACCGATCTCTTTCACCCGCTGGGTTTGTTTGGCCTGGATTTCCAGATCGGTACTGACTCCGCGGATATAACCTCCGAGAGAAGGCTGGTGGATCATGACTTCTCCATGGGGATAGATATACCGGGAACCTTTTGTTCCACCACTGAGCAGGATGCTACCCATGCTGGCAGCCAGACCCATACAAATGGTACTCACCGGGCTGGAAATCAATTGCATGGTATCGTAAATAACCATACCGCTGGTCACAACGCCCCCGGGGCTATTGATGTAGAATTTAATTTCCTCGCCGGGTTTGTCCGCTTCCAGCAACAGCAATTTTGTGGTCACTTCACGTGCACTTTTATCGTCAACAACGCCCCATAGATAAACCGTTCTTTTTTCAAAGAACATTTTTTCAAGCCGCTTATTAAGCATCATCAGGTCATCCCGTTTATCTGCAGCTTCTTTGGGTTCTTCTTCTTCGCCATCATCAGCGACAACCCGGGCCTTGTATTGGTTATTATAGATTTCAGAAAATTTCATTGTGTTGGATTTTATTTTTTAAGTGCGCCTTATTCCATTTCCTTCTGCTGATCAGGATTTTACTTTTCTGCTATTGACCAGTAAAACCTCGTCCACCAGACCGTATTCCTTGGCTTCGGCTGCGGTCATCCATTTATCGCGGTCGAAATCCTTTTCAATCTGATCGATGGGTTTACCTGTATGGTCCCTGACGATATCATACAACTCGGTTTTGAGCTTGCGGATTTCATTGACGGTAATTTCAATATCACTGGCCTGGCCACCGATAGCGCCGCTGGGCTGGTGCATCATGATACGGGCATGCTTGAGGGCTGCTCTTTTTCCTTCTGTACCGGCGCCCAGCAGTACGCAGGCCATGGAAGCCGCCATACCGATACAAATGGTGGCCACATCGGGGCTGACATATTGCATGGTATCATAGACACCCAGACCGGCATAGACACTGCCACCGGGGCTGTTGATATACATATTAATATCCCGCTGACGATCGGTACTGTCCAGAAACAGCAGTTGAGCGGTGATGATATTGGCTACTTCATCATTGACCGGGTAACCCAGGAAGATAATCCGGTCCATCATCAGGCGACTGTATACATCCATGACGGCGACGTTCATGGGACGCTCTTCAATAATATTAGGAGTCAGCGCCGTCACCAGATGGTTGCCATAACTGTGCAGGGTATTGCTGGAAATCCCCCTGTGCTGGACCGCATATTTTTCAAATTCAGAATTAAAACTCATATGATTAAATTGATAGATGGTAAACCTACATAAAAATCTTTAATAGCCCCGGGGCCTTTAAAAATTCCTACGGGCTAAACAGATCAAATTTCTATCCATTCCTGAAATCATTCCAAAAGAGTGACAGGTTGGCGCAGTTACCCATAAAATATGAAGTCAATTGGTCAGCCCGTACTTAAAATCAATCCACAACCCGGGATCAGAGCGCCCGGGCGAGGTGTATCATAAACCGATCCTGGGCCTGGATGATTCCCCCGGCGAGTTGCTGGGTCAGTGGCGTCTGATAATTGGCCCCCAGGGCCCATTTTCCCCAGCCGGTCTCCAGCCCGATGGTGCCCATCAGCAACCGGCCGCCGGATGCGGTCACTTCCAGCCCCCGGTCTTCGTCGCTACGGGCCTGCTCCAGCTGCAGGCCGGCATTGGGTGCGATCATCACCTCATTTTTTGTCCGGAACTTATAATAGGCCTGGGCGTTCAAACTGAACTTATTACCGTAATGATAGGCATATTTATTGGTCGTATTGATCCGGTAATTGCCATTGATATTCACGCCCGCATCCTGGAGACGGATATCATACATCGCCGTCAGGTTAAAATCATAGCTCCCGGTACCGAGTTGAAAAAGATTGGCATTCTCGCCGGCGTCGGATTTATCTACCGGGTTATAGGTACCGGTCGCCAGTTTCACTCCTCCGCCCAGCCAGAGACTCTGGACCAGCAGCCGGCTCTGGTCTTTTTTTCCGGAAACCGTTTCCCGGCTGCCCAGCAGTTCGTAAAAGCCGGACAGGCTGATATCGCCCAGGCCGGATTTGCTGTTACGGACTTCCTGTCGGGTCCGGTCATTAAAACTGTAGGGCAATGAAGCCATGACCCGAAACTTATCGGTTATATTCCAGCCGCCCCAGACTTCGGCTATGCGGTACTGCTCCCGGCTGGTCAGATAGGTGGTCTGCCCCTGGGTTCCCAGGTGGGACAGTATTGCATTGTATCGGTAACGAAGGCCCATAATATGCCGGTGAAATTCCGGAAGAATGCCGATATAGCCGTTACCCGCCCCACATCCGCAAATATCACAGGCCCTGCTCAGGCCGGGAATCATTAGTAACAGAAACATCAAAATTTTATATTTCATCGTATTCTTTTTTAGTATTCGGCCAGGGCCCTGTCGGTGACAAAAGCCCGGTCATTAAGGGTATGGAGAAAACTAATGATCAGCGCCTGCTCCTGATCGGTCAGCGGAATACCGTACTGCCCGTTGTGCACCAACAAGGGATCCGGGCGACCATCGGGGCTCACACCGCTGTTATAATGTCGCAATACGGCTTCCAGACTGTAAAACCTGCCATCATGCATATAGGGTGCACTGTAGGCCAGGTTCCTTAAGGAAGGTACCTGGAACTGATAGCGGTCCTCGGGGTTCAGACTTATTGCATACCGACCCGGGTCCTGCCTTCCAGCCGGCGGCAGGCCATTGCTGCGGAAACGATTATCCGTAAACAGGGGTTCGGTATGACAATTGCTGCATCGGCTTTGAAACAGAAGGTATCCTGCATTTTCCGCGGTGTTAAAAGCTGCCTGACCCCGCCGCACACTGTCGTATTTTGACTGATCACTAATGCAGCAAACCATAAACTGAGACAGGGCTTTCAGCAAAAGGGCAGCGCTAACCTCTTCCTGACCAAAAGCTTTTCGAAACAGATTTCGGTAAACGGCACTCTCCGACAGCCGTTGGACCACGGTTCCCAGGTTGTTGTCCATTTCAACGGAATCAGTAATCGGTGCAATGGGCTGCAGATCCAGATCCGGCACCCCGCCGTCCCACATAAAGCTGCGGCGCCAGGCCAGATTGGACAGCGAAGGCGCGTTTCGGGTGCCCAGCCGGTCCCCGATACCGTGGCTGAAATTGTGACCATGGTGGGTAAAAGCTGCGGTGGAAATATGACAGCTGCCACAACTGATGGTGCTGTCGCGGGACAGCGCCCTTTCATAAAATAATTTCCGGCCCAACGCAAAACCATCCGGTGTCACCGGGTTTCGGGTAAAATCGTATACCGGCGCCGGAAAATCAGAAGGTGGCTGAAAGCCCCGGAAGGGCAGTTTGATATCCACGTGGCTGCAGGCCAGTCCTGCCAGGATGACCCATCCTAAGATCAGGACCTGTTTAGGATAACGCATCAGTTCTCGGTATGGTCATGATGAAACATAGCCGCATAATTATCGGCGATAACCGTACTGTAATCGCTGAACATAACATTGGGATGTTCGGCAATCTTCAGCGCGGCCGGCCCCTGGAATAATTCCTTCAGGTCGACCATCAGATGAATATTGGCGCGGTTGCCCTCGGTAACCTGTGGCATCCCGCGGGCCGTCAGATTGAGCCGGATGGTTTTAATATTATTAATGGTCGGTGCATTGTAGCCACCGAAACCACCGATATGGTACATATACTGCTGTTGCAGACCGGCGCCATAGCCCCCTTCCAATTTCAGAAAAATATAACCACTGTTCCAGCCCCAGTACATATCACCGCCCTCGCCCGCTGGATCCAGAACACCGGTCCGCTCACTGATATCGCTCGTGCTGCGCAGACTGTCTACGCCGACGATAAAGCTAAGGCTACTGTACTTGCCTTCAGGTAACCGGAACTGCGGCCGATGCGAGCTGGCCACCGATTCATCAATTAAGAAATAACTGCTGTCGGGCGGTACGATATAGACCGAACCGTCGTTACGGGTAAATTCAAAATTGCTGACATAGTATTTAAGTTTTGTCACCGAAAATTCCTCACTACTACTATTGATATAGCGGGCGGTATTTAGCTGTAGGTCCGCATCACCCACGATATTGTCAAACTCTACGGTTAATGTACCTTTCTGTGTATTATCAAAATCAATATCCTTGTCTTTTGTGCAGGAAAAAAGCAGTCCTGTAAAAAGACCTGCTATCATCATATTACGCATGAATTACTGGTTTAAAAAAGTGAAATTAATTACCCGGACACGACATCCTTCATTAAGAATGCATGACTAATGACCGGCCGGCCACACGCGGTAGCTGATGGAGCCAAACGTCAAATTAGTGTACATGGCTATCAGTGTCAGGAACCGGAGGCACGGAAATACTGGCTGCTTATAAGAAAGGCAGCCATCAGAAAATAAATTATGGGCTACTAGCAGGCAGGTGGGTGAAATATGCTACGGGGGCGGTCCTTAAGTGGCCGGGTCAGGAAAAGACCATAACTGACAGCATCGGTCGCAACCAGTTCAGGGCTCTCGGCAAAAAATGATTTGGAAGAGAGGACAATTTCGTTTTTCTGAGAACCATTGCGATCGGGAGACTGCTGATCTTTCTGCTGTTCCTGCTTCAGACGTTTGACCATCTGACATTTACCACCACAGGAAAGCAGGGGGCGGTCCTTGTTCTCACATCGGGCTTCAAAAGCCGCCCGGTTAAGATAATAATCCACGACGATCAATACTTTGCTGAAACTTTGAGCGGCAAAAAAAAGGGTTAATATGAAGGCTACAGATTGCTTAAACACCGTTGTTAATGTTTGACAACTTTGCAAAAGTAAAAAGAACGCTGTACATGGCAGCGTTCTTTTTAAAAAAAATATAATCAGGCAGAAGGGATTAATGATGATGATGCTGATGCTCATTAACCATCTTCGTAAAGTCTTCTACGCTGATACTCTTTGAAGTCGGTTTGATCTGGGTTTCTGCCCATTCAAAGACTTTTTCTGCCTGGATCCGGTTATAGGTATCTTCTATATACTTGCGGTCCTTCATCATCCGGTCGATATAATCATTTACCCAGGGCTGTTCATCAATGGCCATGGCTCCACCCATATAACTTAGCAGCTGGGCCTTGGCAAATGCACGCAATTCTTCAGGGTCTACGGATATCTTCTGATCGTTGACAATCTTGTCGGAAATCAGGGTCCATTTCAGCTGATTCAGAAATCCGGGCATTTCCTCATTGATTTGATCCTCGGTTTTAGCACCCGCAGCTTCTGCGCCCTGCTGTTGGTTCTGTGTGACCAGCCACTTGCGCAGGAAATCTTCAGGAAACTGAATCTCAGTACGATCTACCAGTTGGTGAAAAATCTGATCCTGGATCTGATTACGGCTCTGGGTTGCCCAGTGGCTGAATATCTGATCCTTGATTTTAGTACGGAATTCGGCTTCGGTATTTACATCCCCATCCGGGAACAGTTGTTTGAAAAGTTCTTCATCCAGTTCCCGCTTTTTGAGCCTGGCTGTTTTGTTGATGGTGAGTTTAAAAGATTTATCCTGATCTGCTGTTACATCAGCCTCCAGGCCGAGATTGGGGGCAGTGAGTTTCCATTGATCTTCGGGAAAGGCTGACCCGATTTTTACCGTAATGCTGTCGCCTGTTTTTTTGCCTTTTAATTCTTTTTGCACTTCAGCTGAGAAACCATTTAACTGCAGGGGGATTTCTTTTTTGATCCCTGATTCTGCTTCCTTGCCTTCAGCATCCAGCTCGGCAAAATCCAGTGTAATCACCGTCTCGTCGCTTTCCACAGTTTCCACGTCCTCCATATTACCATAACGTTCCAGCAGTCGTTCCAGCTCTTCATCGATCATGGCGTCGGTAATATCGATATTATAGGCAGTGATATCTGCCTTGGCCAGATCTGCAAGGTTGAATTCGGGTTTCAGACCGATTTCAAACTGAAACTGATAGTCTGCAGGATTGTTTACATCCAGTTTTTCAATTTCAGCTTCCAGCGGTAAAGGCTGGGCAAAAATCTCTGTTTTTTGTTCCTGCAGGTAATCAATCAACTGCTTATCTACGGATTTCAGCACCTCGTCTGCAAATAGGGAAGCGCCGTACATTTTCTTAATGAGTCCGGCCGGAACTTTACCAGGACGGAAACCCTGGATGCTGGCTTTCTTGCTATATTCTTTGAGCGATTTTTCGAATGCGGGCAGGTAATCAGCTTTTTCAAGTTTGACGCTGATTTTTTCGTGTAACTGACCAATTGGTTCTTTGGTGATTGTAGCCATGTCTTTGTTTATTCTCCCGTTCCCCGGCGGGCGTATGATTATCCAATAAAAAAATAGTACCCGTCTAGGCAGCTACTATTTTCATTACCCCTTTAGGGGTCGGGGGTAAATGTCCGGATGAAGGGACTCGAACCCCCACACCTTGCGGCATCAGATCCTAAGTCTGACGTGTCTACCAATTCCACCACATCCGGATGTGCACTGACTTCCGAAAGCTTTCGGAAGGGGGGCAAAGGTAATGGTTTTATTGAAGATTAATAATTGAATAAAGTAATATTTTCGCGGCCGGTTCATCGGTTTGAGGTGCTGGCGGGGTGACTTTTTGACCGCCCGACCGTGTTGATAATACACGAAATAAATTGTATATTTAGTAATTAACTATAAAACAGGCCCCGGAGCCGGATCAAGTTTAGCGTACTGAGAATGAAAACAATAGAACAAAAACCGGTATATAATCTGGATGAGGAACAGGAAAAAAAACTGATCCTCAGGGAATACCGATCCCTGCTGCGGGCCCTAAAAGACAAATTAAAACCCGGCGATAAAAACCTGATCCGTTCGGCTTTCGAAATGGCAGCCGATGCGCACAGCAACATGCGACGCAAAAGTGGCGAGCCCTATATCCTGCATCCCATCGCCGTCGCTAAAATCTGTGTGGAGGAAATTGGTCTGGGGGTGCGTTCCACCATCTGCGCGCTCTTACATGATACCGTAGAAGATACCGATATCACCCTTCAGGATATAGAAAAGGAATTCGGACCTGAAATTTCCCGGATTGTGGATGGGCTGACCAAAATATCCAATGTCATTGATACTACTGCCTCCCAGCAGGCCGAAAACTTCAAAAAGATCCTGCTGACGCTGACCGATGACCCCCGGGTGATCCTGATCAAAATGGCTGACCGGCTGAACAATATGCGGACCTTGGACAGCATGCGTCGGGAAAAACAATTGAAAATATCTTCCGAGACTGTATACATTTTTGTTCCCCTGGCCCACCGCATGGGCCTGTATACCATTAAAACAGAGTTTGAGGATCTGGCGATGAAATACCTGGAACCTGATATTTACCGGGATATTGCCAAACGGCTCGCGGAATCCAAAAGGGAGCGGACCCGCTATATCAATGAATTCATTAAACCCATCAAGGAGAAACTGGAACGCAATCAATTCAATTTTGAAATTTACGGCCGACCCAAGAATATTCATTCCATCTGGAACAAGATGAAAATGAAACATGTTTCCTTTGAGGAAGTGTATGATCTGTTTGCCATCCGGATCATACTTGACTCGCCACCAGAAAAAGAAAAAGAAGACTGCTGGAAAGTTTATTCAATGATCACCGATGAATATACGCCATCCATCGAACGCCTGCGTGACTGGGTCAGCAATCCGAAGGCGAACGGGTATGAGGCCTTACATACGACCGTAATGGGTCCTCGGGGCAAGTGGGTGGAAGTACAGATCCGGACCAAGCGGATGAATGAGATTGCAGAAAAAGGCCTTGCTGCTCATTGGAAATACAAAGAAGGCGCCCAGAGCGAAAATATCTTTGACAAATGGTTCCAGCAGATCCGCGAAGCCCTGAGTAATGATGATCCTGACAGCGTGAGTTTTTTGCAGGATTTCAAGACCAGCCTGCTTACAGAGGAGATCTATGTCTATACCCCCAAGGGAGACATCAAAATGTTGCCGGCAGGCAGCAGCGCCCTGGATTTTGCCTTCGCCATCCATACCGCTATCGGCGCCAAAACCATCGGGGCCAAGGTCAACCACAAGCTGGTTCCCATCAGTCATAAACTCAGCAGTGGGGATCAGATAGAGATCATCACCAGCAATAAACAGAAACCTTCTGAAGACTGGCTGAAATTTGTAATTACACCCAAGGCCAAAAACAAAGTCAAGGACGCCCTGAAGGAAGAAAAGAAAAAAGTTGCTGACGAAGGCAAATATACCCTTCAGCGCAAACTGGAAGGCATGGGGGTGACCATGTATCAGGGCAATATCGAAACCATTGCCCAATTCTATAAACTGAATTCGAACCTGGAACTGTTTTACCAGATCGCCATAAAAAATATCGATCTCAGGGAGCTGAAAAATTTCCGGATTTTCGGCGACAGGCTGGAAGCACCGCTGCCAGTCAAACCCGAATCGAAAGCTGAACCCACCCACGCGGCAGTGCCGCATCATCCGCATCCGCCTAAGGATGCCGAACTCATCATATTCGGGGAAAGCAGTGACAAGATCATGTATACCCTGGCCAACTGCTGCAAACCGATTCCCGGTGATGATGTCTTCGGATTTATAACTACCGGTAAAGGCCTCACCATTCACCGTACCAATTGTCCGAATGCTGCCAAACTCATGGCCAATTACGGCCATCGCGTCGTTAAAACCAAATGGGCCAAAAACAAGGAGATTTCCTTTCTCACGGGTATCCGGCTCATTGGCATTGATGATGTGGGAATCGTCAGCAAGATTACCAGCCTGATCTCCGGTGAACTCAAGATCAATATTGCCGCACTGACCATTGAAGCTTCAGAAGGTGTATTTGAAGGCAATATTAAAGTCTTCGTCCATGACAAGGAAGAACTGGATGAGCTGGCCTTGCGTCTCAAGGACATCCCGGGTATAGAATCCGTAGAGCGGTATGACACCGAAGATATCGCCTGATATCCTGTACCAGCCGGATCCATTCCTACTTCCCACCCTCCCGGCCGCGTATGGAAAATCCGCCAAAGGCCCTACCCCCCTGCCTCAGCTCCTCTTATGCACAGCTTGTTGATATCTACCCTTAGGAGGGAGCCGATTCTTAAGGTATATTCGTAATACTACCTTATTGTTCACCCATTAAATCGATGCCAGTAATGCCAGTACCAACTACTTCAGGATCCGGACTAAAATTTGCCAGAAAATTTACCACCGACAATCAACATCCCTTTGACATGTTTGAGTATGACTACCGGAGTTCTGTCATTAAGAACCCCAGTGGCGAAATCGTATTTCAGATCGATCAGGTAGAAGTACCCAGGCAGTGGAGTCAGATTGCGACCGATATTCTGGCGCAAAAATATTTCCGAAAAGCCGGTGTACCACAACCTGATGGCAGTACAGGCCGGGAAACCAGCATTAAGCAGGTGGCACACCGGCTCGCACATTGCTGGCGGGTCTGGGGTGAACGAAACGGTTATTTCGCTTCCACCAAAGATGCGCAGATTTTTTATGAGGAACTGCTTTTTGCGATTTTGAATCAGTCCTGCGCGCCCAACAGCCCCCAATGGTTCAATACGGGCCTACATGAAGTCTATGGCATTACCGGAAAACCTCAGGGTCATTATTATGTTGACCCCCAGGATGATCAGATTAAAAAATCTACCTCGGCCTATGAAAGGCCGCAACCCCATGCCTGTTTTATTCTCAGTGTCGACGACGACCTGGTCAATGAAGGAGGGATCATGGACCTTTGGGTAAGAGAGGCCCGCATCTTTAAATATGGCAGTGGTGTCGGCACCAACTACAGCAATATACGCGCCGAAGGCGAGCGTCTTGCCGGAGGCGGCACTTCCAGTGGCCTGATGAGTTTTCTGAAAATAGGCGACCGGGCAGCAGGCGCCATTAAAAGCGGTGGCACCACACGCAGGGCTGCCAAAATGGTTTGCCTGGACCTGGATCATCCCGAAATCGTCTCCTTTGTCAACTGGAAAGTCGAAGAAGAAAAAAAAGTAGCGGCACTGATCGCTGCAGGCTATCCCAGCGACTATGAAGGTGAAGCCTATAAGACTGTAAGTGGTCAGAACAGCAATAATTCCATCCGGATTCCCAATACTTTTTTTAAAGCATTGTCCGAAGACGGTGACTGGCCCCTGATTTCCCGGACTACAGGAACAACAACAGGCCATGTTAAAGCCAGTGAACTTTGGGACCAGATCAATTATGCAGCCTGGCGCTGTGCTGATCCGGGCACCCAGTATGATACAACGATCAATGAATGGCATACCTGCCCCGAAGGGGGCCGCATCCGTGCCAGTAATCCCTGCAGTGAATACATGTTCCTGGACAATACGGCCTGCAACCTGGCCAGCATCAATCTGCGGAAATTCTTTGATGAGCAAACCAATCTTTTTGATGTGGAAGGATTCGAGTACAACTGCCGGCTCTGGACTGTTGTACTGGAAATATCGGTACTAATGGCCCAGTTTCCTTCCCGGGAAGTGGCCCGGTTGAGCTATGATTACCGGACCCTGGGCTTGGGTTATGCCAACCTGGGCAGTATGCTCATGGTTTCAGGTATCCCGTATGACAGTGATGCAGCAAGGGGCATTGCTGGTGCCATCACCGCCATTATGACCGGCGTTGCTTACAGCAGTTCTGCGGAAATGGCCGCCCATCTCGGCACCTTTCCCCGCTACGAACAGAACAGGGAAGCGATGCTGCGGGTGATGCGCAATCACCGGGCAGCCGCTTACGATGCGGCAGATGCCTATGAAGGACTGGAAATAAAACCCCAGGGCATTAATGCCCGCTTCTGTCCGGATTACCTGCTCAAGGCCGCTACCCAGGCCTGGGACCAGGCGGTTCAAAAAGGTGAGCAATTTGGCTACCGGAATGCCCAGACGACGGTCATTGCGCCGACTGGTACGATCGGACTGGTGATGGATTGCGATACCACAGGCGTAGAACCGGATTTTGCGCTGGTGAAATTTAAAAAACTCAGTGGAGGCGGATATTTTAAAATCATCAACCAAACGGTACCACAGGCCCTGCGTACCCTGAAATATTCCGAGGCGGAAATTCTGGATATTGTGAATTATGCCCGGGGACATGCCAGCATCAAGGGGGCGCCCCATATCAACGAAACATCTTTAACGGAGAAAGGATTCCTGCCGGAAGACTTGAAAAAACTCGATGCGGCCATGGCCACCGCTTTTGAGATCAGTTTTGCCTTCAACGTCTATACCCTGGGTGAAGCCTGTCTGCAAAGACTGGGCTTTACACCGGAATGCTATAATGATTTCAACTGGAGCCTGCTGGAAGCTCTTGGCTTTACCAAAGAGCAGATCAGCCAGGCCAATACCTATGTCTGTGGCACCATGACGGTGGAAGGGGCGCCGCATCTCAAAACTGAACACCTGCCGATATTTGACTGCGCTAATAAATGTGGTTCGACAGGTGAGCGTTATATTCACTCCCATGGGCATATCCGGATGATGGCCGCCGCACAGCCATTTCTCAGCGGGGCGATCAGTAAAACCATTAACCTGCCGAATGAAGCCACCGTGGAAGAAATCGCCGACGCTTACAAACTCAGCTGGGAACTGGGTTTGAAAGCCTGTGCCTTGTACCGCGACGGTTCCAAACTGAGCCAGCCCCTAAGCAATAAAAACGATTCCAAAAAAGAAAGCACCGCTGCCACTACCCGGTCAGAGGAAGCACCGGAAAACACGGCAGGCGTCAGTATGGTGGACCTGGGCAATCTGACCATTGATGAACTGCTGGAAGAAGTCAATAACCGGGTACAAAACAGCGCTGACACACGACTAAAGCGCCAGTTGGCCATGATTGTTGAAAGACGATCGCTACCCGCCAAACGCAGGGGTTATACCCAGAAAGCAAAAATCAACGGACAAACGCTTTTCCTGCGCACCGGAGAATACAGTGATGGGACGTTGGGTGAAATTTTTATAGATATGGCAAAGGAAGGAGCCACGATGCGCTCCCTGCTGAACTGCTTTGCCATTGCTGTTTCCATAGGTCTTCAATATGGTGTCCCGCTGGAAGAGTTTGTCGAAAAATTTGTATTTACCCGTTTCGAACCTTCCGGAATGGTCAGCCATCCGAACATCAAATCCGCTACGTCGATCATCGACTTTATGTTCCGGGCCCTGGCCTACGAATATCTGGGACGTGCGGATCTGGTACATGTACTCGACCGGCCGGATACGGAAATAATGACCGAGGATGATGAAGAATGGAATGAAAACAGTCCGACCATCGGCCAGCAGCAACCCGAACTCAGTGAGGTACGGGTGGTCAGTCAGCAACCACTGCCCAAAACCCGGGATACGATCAAACCCCTGCATACGGGTCTTGACGCCGTGAATGCGGCCGCCAAAAGCATGCAGGGCGATGCGCCTGCCTGTAATGTTTGCGGCCATATCACGATCCGCAGCGGTACTTGTTATAAATGCCTGAACTGTGGCAACAGCCTGGGTTGCAGTTAACAGATTATTTAGTTAACGCCCCCTTATAGCATTCGGGGTTACCCACTTGTCCCCCATTTACCTAGCAGAAAGGCAGCCGTTGTGCTGCCTTTCTGCTATTATCCTGCTGCTGTCAACCTTAGGGTTTGCCGGAATTTATGAGGCAAGCCCAATTACATATTAACCCGTATTGTACCGGAACCATGATAGGAATGATACATCCCGTTGTACATCGCGTCAGCTTGAACCGGTCCCAACTTATAAGTACCCGGAGACACGGCACGTACCATATAGTAAAAGGTTTTGGGTCGGCTGTCAACGCTGGTAAACAGGTTGAGGCGGTCATCCCTGATATCCATATAATCGGGTTCATCTTTATCCCGGATCTCCGTTACCCATTTCAGATCGGGCATGCCGTTGAGCCGGGTATTCTCAATCTCAAACCCTGCAGGAAGCATATCGGTAATCACCACATTTTCTATAACGGACCGGTAATGACCTTCGATGGTAATTTTTACTACCACCAGGTCGTTCTGTTTGAAGGTATTGCCGGTAATCAACTGACCGTTCCTGGTATAAAAATTTCGCCGCACTTTCAGAAAACTGTCTTCTTCCCTGATTTTCCCGTCAGCAGTTACTCCTTCGGTTTCCAGATAATAATAGAAATTTCCCTTTCCGGAAGCCTTTAGTTGCAGCGGCAGCCCCTGGAAGGACTTTAAGTCAATGCGCAATGGCGCTCCGGTACTGCTGCCGGCATTTTTACCATCAGCCAGCAGTTGCAGCAGGCCCTGGGTACCCGCCGCGGACCGGGCCATCCTACCCATCGCCAGTACGCTAAACACCGACTCCTGGGTATTGAGATAGGGGTTGGTACGCATTTCTTCCGATAGCTGTCGGGCCAGGACGGCTACCTGAGGATCTTTGGGATTGATATCCAGCAGCGCATTCAGGGCAATCGCGCGGTCCCGCAGATAGGAATAAAAACTTCCGCCGAACTGGGATTCCGATTTTTCACCACTGAAGGAGGCAGGTAGTACCTGTCGGGCCTTATCGGGCTGGCCGCTGATCTGGTAAGCCGCCGCTAACAGGTACCGGCCATCCAGGCTCAGGGATTCCGGATTGCCTTTATAATAATTCATCATACTTTGTTGGGGTTGCCGCGCCAGTGCCAGCACATAGAGCGAGTAAGGAATTTCCTTTGCCGCAATGGTCTTCCTTTTATCACCATTATAATAATAAGCGATAACTTCCTTTTTCCGCAACCGGAACTTGAGGTATTCCATGAGCCGGGCCAACACCTGATCATTAACGTCAAAACCTGCCCGCGCGGCTTCGGTAAGAAAATGTGCCGCAAAAACACTCCCCCACCAGCTTTCATAATTGCCCCCGGGCCAGTAACTTAAAGATCCGTTGGGCAACTGCATCGATTGCAGCTTCAGCACCGCCTGTTGCACATTATAATTGGCATTGACTTCTTCACCCTTTTGGTTGCCCAGTACCCGGGCCAGATCCCCATAATACAATTGAGGAAAAGCCGCAGACGTCGTCTGTTCGACACAGCCATAGGGATAACGGACCAGGTAGGAAATATTTTTGGAAAACTGCACCAGTGGTGTATTTCCCATTACCAGATGCCCTTTAAACGTAGACGGAATAAAATTGCTACGGAGCGACAGCGCCTGGTTACTGCCGGCGGCCACCATCCCGGTTGCATAGGATTTCTGTAGGGAGGCTGGAGGTCGAACCGCAATTTCCGTCTCATGAACAAAGGTTTCATTCAGGGCTTTGGCGGTCACAACCAACTTAGCGGCTCCCGTCTGTTGAGCAGCTCCCAGCTGGAAGAGGGCCCGGGCTTCGCTATTGGGTGCAATAGATAATTGCTGTTGCTGTACCGGGCCGATACCCAGGGGTCCCTGTACCGCAATACTTACCTGCACCTGAGCCGGTTGGGTGGTCGTATTGCTCATCGTAACCGGGACCAGGGTGCTGTCACCTGGGCTAAGGAATCGGGGCAGTGCGGTACTCAGCACAATCGGGTCCGCCACTTTCATATGAGAGTCAAAACTACCGAAGGCTTTGTCTTTATAAGCAACCGCCATCACCCGGATATCTCCGGAAAATTGTGGCAGGTCGATCTCATACCGGATCCTTCCGCTGCCGTCCGCTTTCAGCAGTCCGCTCCAGAAAGAAACATTCTTTACCCGGTTGACAAATAACGGATTTACCCGGCCGTCCAGCGAAGCTTCATCTCCCCCGTCTCCCCCGGTAAAGGAACTGGTCATTTTATACTCCGGCAGGAGCAGCGGATAAATATCAAAACTTCGCACCCCCAGAGCCACTTTCTGATAGAAATAATCATAAGGATTGGGCGAATCATAATTTTTGACCTGCAGGATGCCTTCATCCACGGCAGCCACCGTCACAAATGCATGAGGTGCCGTCTTGATCTCTATTACCTGTTTGGTTCGGGAGCGACTTTTCTCGCTGACTTTCACCGCCACCGGCAATTGGTGTTGTCTGGCTTCCACTTTGATCGGTTGATAGCCATGGGCCACTGTCAAAGGCATATCGCTGCCGTCCATCGCACGAAACAATGTCGTTGCAATATAAATATTTGGCAAAAAGGCGTCATTGGCTTTAATCTTCAGTGATGCCGATTTATTGGAAGTATTCAGAAAATGATATTCCAGTACCTTATCCCTTTCCACACTGACCAACATCCTTCCTTCAAAAGGCGTCGTGAACAACAGATTGATATCCTCACCGGGCTGATAGCTTTCCTTATCGGCTTTGATGGTTACATTACCTTCATTATTGACTTCAAAGGAACTATAGCCGGTGCTACCCATGCCATAGGCGTAAAAGGTTTTGGATACATAACTATTACTGCCCTGCCGGTACACCTGAACTTCGTATTCGCCGCTCTGGTCAGGCGTGAAACCGAATACCGTATTGTTGCCACTGATGCGGATCGTCTTAGCGCCCAGGTCTTTTTCCACCCATTTGGAAACATAACGATAGCGATCTCCCGATTGCTCAATTACATTTTGCCATTCCTTACGGATCATTTTTACGACCACCTGTTGCTGTTGCGGTTTACCGTCCTTATTCAGGGCAATCAGGTTCAGTTGCATGGGCATCCGGGTGCCCACATAATAATTGAAATTTCGAATTCCGATAAAGACCGGCTGTGAATAAAGATCAAAATGTGCATAGCGATGGACGGGCCGCCCCGTCTCATCAAAGACCGTCGCCCGGATATTACCTTTCAGCAGACCGGTTTCTGCGAAACTGTCGTCCAGCACCGCCGATTCCCTGGCCGAACCATCCGCGCCGGTGACACCCGAACGGAATACGGTTTTAAAATATGCATTTTTTACAACCGAAAAATCATAGTCCTCAAAGCCCTTGGGTTGAAAAGCTGCCTTGGCTATATTCAGTTCCCATTCATAATTTCTGTTCGCCGCAGGCGTGCCAAACAGATTATCCGCCTGAAGCAGCGTAGTGACCGTTTCTCCAATCTGGTACTGATTCCTGGGTAGTTTCAGTTCGGATTTAATCCGGTCCGGCATAAAGTCCTCAATACTGATATTATAGGAATTCAGCAGGACATCATTGCCACTATACGCCTGCAGGATATAGGTACCGGTTAATGCTGTCGCGGGGATATCAAAATCGGCGGTGACACTGCCTTGTTCGTTGAGCATTTTACGTCGGTTGGCAAACTCTTTCCCATTGGGCATGACCAGTCTCAATTTAACCGGCATTTCCCCGGGCGGCATCCAGGATTCATCCCGAAGCACCGCGCTGGCATGAACCGTTTCTCCCGGACGGTACAGATTTCTTTCCGCATAAATCCAGGCATTCAGACCTGTGGCATTGACCACCCGACCACCCACATCATAGCGGGAGGTCTCGATCCGGCTCCGGTCGAAACTGATAAAACTGTATTCGCCGTCTGATTTGGCCGAGACCATGCCTACCTGCATACCCGAAGCCGGCAGGGATTCCTGATCCAGAATGGCGACGCCCTCTTTATTAGTTTTAAGGCGCTGCATCAGTTGATTCGTCGTCGAGATAAAACTAATGGTCGCATTGTTGATCGGCGTGGCACTTCGAATGGAATTGGCAAAGACCAGCAAGCGGTCTTTTTCCTGTTTGACCATCAGACCAATATCCGAGAGCGAAAGAATCTTACTGGCCTGAACCCAGCGTTGTCTGGTGGAAGCGACGGTAATCACGTATACCCCGTCATAGTCGCGCAATTTATCGGCAAAATCCAGGTGCAGTAAATGCGCTGCATTGTTCCGGGGGAGTTTTTCCACATCATAGGTCCGGGTATATACCGTATCCCCCAGGTCTTCGGTATCGTAATACCGATAGTCGTGGTAGGATCCGTCTCCGTCTTCATCCTCATCACCATAGGTATAACCCCAGCGCTGCCCGCGACGGAACAAGGCCATCATATTATTTTCATACACCTTGATCACGCTGACTTTTACCTCAGGTACCTGAACAATATTCATCGCCAGATTTTTGTAGCCCCTGCTGGAAAGATAGATTCCTTTGGTATTGATAAAATGCAGGGAAGGTTCCAGCTCGCCGAAACTGGCCTGAACGGTTTTGGGGGATTTCAACCGACCGCCGTAACTGCCTTGTATGGCCGTACCCAGGGTAATATTATAGGTCTGTTTGGGATCAAAATCATTGCTGGTAAGATTAAAGCCGCCGTCGTTGACTGCCAGTTCAAAGTTCACCGAAGGTTCAATCTGCAGGGCTGCTTTCAGCCCCTGTTCCGGAACCGGCTGGGATAGGGAGACCTGCACCATACCCGTCGTACCATCGTGCTGGGCATTGGTGCCCGTCACTTCCAGTACATAGCGGGACAGAATACTGGTCTGGAAGACAGTATCATTTCTGGAGGAAATAGTACTGCCGGCGATAGCGATACCTTTGGCCAGTCCCACGTCCAGCACTACCGGTTTATCTTTATTACTGATCGGATTAAACTGCACCGACAGTCTTTTTCCAATACCTCCGTTGATGGCATTAAAATTCAGGCTGCTCCCTGCCGAACTAAGGGATAATTTGGAAGCGGCCTGGGTTATATCGGTTTGGTAATTAAAATCAATATCCAGTTGCACCATCACATTGGCTACCTGGCGTCCCCGTGTCCAGAAACCCCGAACCTGCACAACTTTAATCGGTGCCGTGTGAAAAGACAGCTTGCGGTCCTTGCCCAACCGGTAGTCCTTTTTCCTGGCCTTGGAGAGCAATTTGGATGTCAGCGTGGCTTCATAACTGACACCTGGCGCAAATCCTTCTGCCGGGGAAAAAACCAGTTCGTTGGACTGGTTCCAGCGGAAAGCACCTGCAACCCGGGGTTCGAATTGGATATAGGCAGTGCTGTCCCACTGATTCAGGAGGCTGTCCGGATAAATATCCCGGTTGAACTGAAAGACCAGATTCTGTTGTTCCTCGATTTCCTGATCAAAATTCTTATCCATCAGTCTGACCTGATTCCGGGTACTGCAGGAAATGAGTAACAGGAACCCGCCCAGTAAATATAAAAGCGGCATCAGATAACGCAGTGTAGCTTTTTCAATAGATGACATAACAAAAATTTGTTTGAACAATTAAAAATTTAAACTATAAGTTCCACCGAAATACTTACCATCAGATAAATTTCACTGTAATATGGATATTGGCATTCCGGCCCTTATCATCGGTACAGGAAATTTTTATTTTCCGGTCCACAGGAATAAAAACAATTTTATCAGTCTTGGCACATTGGCCCAGAAATTTATCATTGATATACCAGTAAATCCTGGTGGCATCCCCGGCTGCGGTACAACTGAGTTGCAAGGATTGCTTTCCCTTGTCAGTAATCAGATAGGTAGCCCCATCCTTCAGCGAATTGACATGCGGCACCTGACCCTGAAAGGTTCGGCTACAATCAGGATTATGAACGGGCATTTGAACGAAAGGTATATGGCGCTGTTCATAATACTGCGCCAGCTCTGGCGCAATATCCGGATAACGCTCCAGGATAAAACCCGCAGCAGGCTGACAACTGGTACAATAGGAATACCGGTGGTCTGCTGAAACAGCAACTTCTTTTAAATGATGGCAGCGGGTCGCATCCGAAACACCCGGGATATAAAAATCGGGGACCAGTTGCCTGCAGAACTGCTCCGCCGGCAACCCGCTCATTGCGCAGACCATACGGGACTGAAGTCCGGCAGGCGGCGGCGTTGTTTCCGGATCCGGCCGGGGATCAATGCTGTTAAACAGCTGGAATAATAAAGGTGTTGCGGTACCGGCACCATTGAGTTCCGGCGCACCGACACCGGAGAAATTGCCGATCCAGACGCCGATGGTATACCGCTGGTTGTATCCGATACTCCAGGCATCCCGACGTCCATAGGAAGTTCCGGTTTTCCAGGCGATGCGGGGAATATTTACCGCAGACAGATTGCCGGCGGGAAGATCCGGACGTTCGAGATTCCGCAGCATCGTACCCAGCATATAGGCGGCTTCGGGGGACAGCAGTTGCAGGCTGCTATCGGATGAGGGCGCTTGACCTGCATCGGACCGAATCCAGCGCAGGGGCCGGTAACGGCCCGCATCGGCAAAGCTGGCATACAAGGCTGCCAGTTCTTCCAGACGGACACCACAACCACCCAGAATCAATGAAAGCCCCATTTTCCGGCGGTGGTTCCATACACTGTTAAAGCCAGCTGCGTGCATCTGGTTGACCATTACCGGCACGCCCAATTCGTTCAATATACGCACAGCTGGCACGTTGAGGGATTGCTTCAATGCCTCCTCTATACTTACAGCGCCCCGGTAATCCAGATCATAATTCTCCGGCGCATAATCCCTGTAATTTACCGGCACATCATTGATGATGGATTTAGGTGTCACCAATCCCCGGTCAAATGCCAGTCCATATAGAAAAGGTTTTAAGGTACTTCCAGGTGAACGTACGGCTTTAACACCATCCACCTGGCCCTGATGAACCTGATCGAAAAAATCCGGTGAGCCTACATAGGCCAACACCTGGCGGGTGGGATTGTCCAGGACAATAACCGCAGCATTATGAATCTGCCTCAATTTCAGGCTGCGGCTGTACTGCGCTGTCAATTCTTCGGCACGCTGTTGAATACGGGCATCGATGGTTGTAGGGATTTCCAGTAGTTGCGGAAACATACGCCGCATCCGCCAGGCCAGCTGGGGTGCCCGGCGTGGCGGCGAAAGGCGACTGGCCTGCAGGGGTTCTGCCAGCGCGTCCTGAATGGTTTCGGCATCAAAAAGACCGGCCTGACCAAAACGCTGCAACCAGTGATTTCTGGCCTGGGTGATTCGGTCATTGTCTTTGCCGGGCACCAGGGAGTTCGGCCGGTTCGGGATGATACTCAGCGCTGTCAGCTCGGCCAGAGAAAGCTGGTCCGGAGATTTATTAAAATACAACATCGAAGCCGCTTTCACACCCTGTATATTGGAGCCATAGGGTACCAGGTTCAAATAGATCTGGAGGATTTCTTTTTTGGAATAGTGCCATTCCAGCTGCAGTGCCCGAAACATCTCCCAGAGTTTATTGCCATAGGACCTGCTTTTAGGTTCCAGAAGCCGGGCCACCTGCATTGTAATCGTAGAGGCGCCGGATGTACGCCGCCCCTGCAACAGGTTATGGGTTGCGGCCCGCAGGATTGCCAGCGGGTTGATCCCGAAATGCCAGTAAAACCAGCGGTCCTCCTTATACAGGATCGCTTTCGACAGCTGTGGTGTAATTTCTTCCAGGCGGGTAAACATCCGCCATTGCTGGTCCCGGGTCAGAAAAGAATAAATTGCGGCTCCGTCCCTTGCTTTTACCACTGGCGCATATTGAATATTGGCCGGCACCGGAACAAGCATATCCAGTCCGAGAAAAAAGATCCAGGCAGCCAGCAATATCCGCAGACAACGCCACCAGGGCGCGGGCTTTGCACGCAGGTTCCCATATACAGGGAGCCAGGACCGCCAAAAAGATCGCCGGCGGCCCGGGTCAGTGCTGACTAAGGGGTATATCCTGGTAATATTCACAGTTATTCATTCATGGACCGGTTGTCATTCATAGTGTTCGTTTCAGTTCCCTGTCCAGACGGATGCCTCTCAAAATACAAAGTTCCCGGCGCTGTAAAAAATATTTTCAGACCGTACGGGGCCTCCAGGGCATTTTCCGTAATTTCAGACATCGGCCGGTATTGGCCGGTCAACCACCAGTCCCAAAGATGCGCACTACGATATTATCCATATGCATCCTCCTGATTCTGCTGCCAGGGGCAGCGGGCCAGTCTGCCGCGACACCGGGGCCGGTACGGGTCATCGCTTATTATTCCGGAGGACCAACGCAGATCGATGCCTATCCGGTAGAAAAACTCACTCATATCATTTTCAGCTTCTGCCACCTGCAGGGTCAGCGGCTAACCGTTGACCGGTGGCAAGATACGCTGACCATTCAAAAACTGGTATCCCTGAAAACCCGTAATTCCAGATTGAAAGTTTTACTCTCCCTGGGGGGCTGGGGTGGTTGCCGCAGTTGTTCGGAACTGTTTGCCTCCCCCGAAGGAAGGATGGAATTTGCCCGGTCCGTCCGACATCTGAGCGAATATTTTCAAACGGACGGTATTGACCTGGACTGGGAATACCCGGCTATTGAAGGTTATCCGGGTCATTCCTATAACCAGAATGACCGGGCGAATTTTACGGAACTGGTGAAGGTATTGCGCAGCACGCTAGGACCGGAAGCTACTATTAGTTTTGCTGCCGGTGGCTTCCGGAAATACCTGGAAGCTTCCATAGACTGGCTGCGCGTCATGCCACTGGTGGACTTTGTAAATATCATGAGTTATGATCTGGTAAATGGCAATACACCGCACACGGGTCATCATACCCCACTTTTTGCAGCTCCCGGACAAACAGATGCCACGGCAGCCGCTGTGGATTACCTGATTAGCAAGGGCGTTCCCTCCCGGCAACTGGTGATCGGAGCGGCATTCTATGCCAGGACCTGGGAGCAGGTCGGGGACCGGAACCGGGGTCTTTTCCAGTCAGGCAGGTTCAAAGATTTTATCGCCTACCGGAACTTCGATCAGCATATCAGTACGCAGCGGGGATTCCGGTTCTACCGGGATAGCATTGCCCAGGCCCCGTATGCCTATAACCCGGTCACAAAAGTCTTCGCCACTTTTGATGATACGATGTCCGTAAGAAAAAAAACAGCTTATGTCCTGCGTAAAAAGCTGGGCGGGATTATGTTCTGGGAGCTGACCCTGGATAAGCCAGAACATGGATTACTGGAAGTGATTGACCAAACATTGAAAGCGGGAAACCGGAAAGAACTTCCGGCTGCTGCCGCCAGTCAATCCATGCGATGAGATTCCTGAAAGACGATTGTGTCATTAAGACCCGACCCTTTTTAACAGCATGAACCGAAACTCCCTGATTCAGCCTGGATACTGTTCCGGGGCAGTCGCATAGCTGCTGTAAACAGTAAGAGCCCGGAATGCCGGACTCTTACAGTGTATACTTTCAAAAAATTTCAGCTCGTTCAGACTATGTAGCCCAGGCTTTGTCACCTTTCTGATAAGGGATACAGGGTTCATATTTACCGGGAACCGCCGAATAACGAAGGGCCTTGGTAGCACCTGGTTCCGAAGTGAAGAAGCCCAGCAGGGTGAGTTCTTTCATCATTGCAAAATAATGCTTGGGCATCTGAATCCTCGAATACCCAAAATTACCCTTGGACTGCGCCAGAGAATCCTTCCGGTTTTCTTCCTGATTCAGTTCTTCCCGTTTGGATTTGTATTCCTCTGATTTGTTATAATCCCTGGCTTCCTGGTCCAGTGCAGTCAACAACTCTGTGCGTTGCTGCGCTTGCAGCTGCATAAAGCCGTCATTGTATTTTTCTTTGCTCAATTTGTCGATACTGCCGAGTCCGTCTTTAAATATTTTCTGATCGCGGGGTGTGTAACAATCCCGAACCATCACATTCATAAATTCGCCGACCTTGGCATCCTTGGCGCCGGGTGTAGCGGTGCGGGGTAGAATCGTTTCGGCTATTTCGTCCAGAAATGCAATCTCGTCTTTGGTAAAATAGTCTGGCAGCGCTTCCGCAGTAGCTTCTACAGCGCCTTTTTCGGTTGAAGATTTACAACCGGTGATAAATAATTCTGCACCGAGTACAAAACCGCCCACGAGCAAGGCAACCCTTTGTACCGCTTGTCTTCTGTTCATCATATTGATTTCTTTAAAGCTTTTCGTATCTGCCGTCGGCGGCAGCCTGCAACAGACTGCCGGAGCACAGCTATCATAAATTATTCTTCTTCAATTCACTGACGGCAAAATCGGCAGCCCTTGCTGTCAGCGCCATATAAGTCAGTGAAGGATTGACACAGGCAGCGCTGGTCATACAGGCGCCATCCGTAACAAACACATTTTTACAATCCCAAACCTGGTTATTGCCATTGAGCACGGAAGTCTTTGGATCACGTCCCATTCTTGCGGTACCCATTTCATGAATTCCCATACCGAAGCCATAGTCACCGTCATATGTGTGTACGTCTTTGATGCCGGCGGCTTCCAGCATTTCTGCGGCATCATTCATCATATCAACCCGCATCTTTTTCTCATTCTCTTTAATTTCGGCATCCATATTCAGGACCGGTAATCCCCATTTGTCTTTCACGCTGTGGTCCAGGGTGACTTTATTTTCATGATAGGGCAGGGTTTCACCAAAAGCGCCCAGTCCCATGGACCAACTGCCCGGCTCACAAAGTGCATCTTTGAATTCCGCACCAATACTGTATTCGGCTATCGTACGATGCCATCCCTGACGGCTGGCACCTCCCTGGTAACCGAAGCCCCGGACATAATCCCGTTTATCACTGCCGACATTGCGGAAACGTGGCACATAAATACCATTGGGTTTGCGGCCGAAATAATACTTGTCATCATAACCTTCTGCACGTCCTGAAGCCCCACAACGGAAATGGTGGTCGATCAGGTTATGGCCGAGTTCGCCACTGCTACTGCCCAGTCCACCGGGCCAGATATCAGTCGCCGAATTAAACAGCACCCAGGTGGAGTTCAGTGCGGAAGCGTTCAGGAAGATCACTTTCGCAAAATATTCGTAAGTCTTGTTGGTCTCCGCGTCTAACACCTCCACCCCTTTTGCTTTCTTAGTGTCCTTATCGTAAATAATTTTGGTCACAATGGAAAAAGGCCGCAGGGTCAGATTGCCGGTCTTCATGGCGGCAGGCAAGGTGGAAGATTGCGTACTGAAATAGGCGCCAAACGGGCATCCCAACCAACATTTATTGCGGTACTGACAGGCGGTTCGTCCTTCCAGCGGTTGGGTGATATTCGCGGAGCGGCCGGTCGTCAGAATCCGTAAACCATTATAGTGTTTGCGAATGCGGTCGGCAACATCCTTTTCGACACAGTTCAACGGGATTTCCGGCATAAACTCGCCATCCGGCAAGGCTGCATAATTTTCTTTGGTACCATTGATACCGGCAAATTTCTCTGCATAACTGTACCAGGGTGCGATATCTGCATAGCGGATTGGCCAGTCAACCGCAATACCTTCTTTCAGGTTGGCCTCAAAATCTATATCACTGTGCCGGTAACTCTGGCGCCCCCACATCAGAGAACGTCCTCCTACATGGTAGCCGCGAAACCAGTCGAATCTTTTGGTTTCCACATAGGGACAGTCCTTATCCTTCACCCAGTAATCCAGGTTGGTTTCGTTTAAAGGATAATCTCTTTTTAATACCGGATAATCTTCAATCATCTGTTGGGTACGTCCGCCCCGGTGTGGGAACTCCCAGGGATTCTTATTGGCATTCACATAATCCGTAACGTGTTTAATGTCACGGCCCCGCTCCAGCATGATTGTCTTAAGCCCTTTTTCAGTTAGCTCTTTGGCGGCCCAGCCACCGGAGATACCGCTACCAATCACAATAGCGTCGTAAGTATTATCTGCCATATTTCAATTTTCCTTTTTAATTATTTTCGAGTAATCGTTCAGACTGGCTGATCATTAACAAGCAGGAAATAAAGGTATTGAAAAAAATATCAGAAAAAATTATTTTTTCTTAAATCTTTTTTAAAGAAAAAACCCGCCGTAAAAGCGGGTTTTTTCTTTAGGGCAGGCAGTATCTTATTTTTTCGTAAAGATATAGACTTCCCGACCTGCATCCGTCTTACGTTGCCAGGTCATCCGGGAAAAGGATCCCACCAGGTTTTCCTGAATACTGAACTGGACACCGTCGTAGACTACCGACTTGGTAGAACTGAATCCGTATGGAGTGGCGATGGTCGGATTATCTGTACCCTGGCTATTATAGTAGTGTACTTTATCATCACTCTGGAATTTAGCGTAAGCGGTTTCCCGTGTCAGGCTATCGGAAGTGATAGGCTCACTGGCATTGGCCAGAAATATCTGGTGAACGACTTCCCATTTATGGGATTTTGCCACATTATTGATGGCATCAATTCCCAGTCCTTCAGCGGTCTTTTTACAGGAGGTGAATAACATAATCATAGCAACGGCCCCGGTCATAAGAACGGACATTTGTTTCATCTTCGTACTTTTTGTGATTTAAATTTAATTGATTGAATATTAAATGTCAGTAGTTGCCATTCAACCTGCTGACGGATTAGCAGCAAGTGTCTGGCTATTTCAAAATTCCGGCGGATTATCCGGATTACTCTTTGATTTAACAAGTAGTATGCCAAACCCGAATGCGGCAGGCTTTTTCTCTGCCTGAATATTGTTTTAAAACTCGAAGCGTAAAACCCACGCATCGACACCTGTAAGGTATGTAAACGACCGTTTTGCGAATAGAATTAAGCTTCGTACTTTTGTATCGTTAATAAGACTTAAAAACCTCGTAAGGGACTTGCGAGTACACGTGTGGAGCGATAGTAAGACTTCTAACTCCTCGGAGCAGAAAGCAAATTGCTGTGAAGCACGAAGCCCAACCATCAGTTTTGCGATGGGCGGGCAGTTCACATTTGCAAAATGCTTGAAAACACAGATACCCGGACAGGGGAAGCTGCGGAACTGCTCACCGAATATGCGGAGTTATGCCAGCTCATTGTCTGGAATGATGAAGTGAATACTTTCGACTGGGTTATTGAAACCCTGATGGAAGTTTGCGGGCACAGTTTTGAACAGGCAGAACAATGCGCCTATATCATTCATTTCAAAGGCAAATACGCAGTAAAAGAAGGCGAATTCGATGAACTCAAACCGATGTGTGAAGCCATCCTTGAAAGAGGCATCAACGCCACCATTGAGGCGACCGTTTCCTAAATCTTATCCCATTTGCAATGGCAATCTTTGCCCTGGATGACGCTACTACCCAATTTCCTCCTGTAGACCAGGCAGAACCTGACGGCCTGCTGGCCATCGGTGGTGACCTATCTTCTGAAAGATTACTCAGTGCTTACCGCAGCGGCATTTTCCCCTGGTACAGCGAACCGCCGATTCTCTGGTGGTGCCCTAATCCTCGTTTTGTCCTGTTTCCCAGGGATTTAAAAATCAGCAAAAGTCTGCGTCCCCTGCTCAACCGACAAGCTTTCCGTTTTACGACCAATACGGCTTTCGCGTCTGTAATCCGGCATTGTCAGACGGTGGAACGGCCTGGGGCGCCCGGTACCTGGATCAGTGAAGAACTGATCGCCGCCTATCTGAAGCTCCACCAGTTGGGCTGGGCACATAGTGCTGAAGTCTGGCAGGAAGATCAGCTGGTGGGCGGGCTCTATGGCCTGCGGCTGGGACGGGTATTTTTTGGTGAAAGTATGTTCAGTCTCCGGTCTAATGCTTCCAAGTATGCTTTTACCAAGTACGTGGCGTTGCTGAGAACAGAAGGGGTTGAACTGATCGATTGTCAGGTATATTCCCAGTACCTGGAAAGCCTGGGTGCCGTCATGGTGGATGGCGGGGAATTTGACCAACTACTGAAAAAATGGGTGCCGGAGCCGGTTAGAACCGGGTATTGAGTACCTGGGGCAGCATGTCCCGCCAGGTAGGCCAGTCATGGGGGTATCCCGGTCCCCAGTTTTCAAAAGTATAGGGGATGCCCTTGTTATAAAGTATTTTGGCAAATTCCCCTCCGGCCTGAGGATCCTCATAAGCCCCGCTTCCGGTTAGGATATGTATATGGCTGCTGCGCCGGATGGATTCCAGCAATTCGTGATCTGTCAGATTCGGCATATAATGCACCGGGCTGTTGAAGTATACGTTATCGTCCATATAACCCTCGCTATAATAGGTCAGATCATACACCCCACTCATGGCGATAACACCATTGATCAGGTCCGGGCGTTTTAAAAACAGGTTCATACCATGCAGCGCGCCAAAGGAAGCACCCGCCAGGATGATGGGCGTTTCAGGACTGGTCGTATTGCGGATATAAGGAACGACCTCCTCATAAATATAAGTATTCCATTGCTGATGACGCTGCGACCGATCCCAGGCGGATATCGACTTAGACATCCAGCTCTCATTATTGACACTGTTCACCGAAAAAACCTTGATTTTCCCATCATCGATAAATGGTGCCAATGAATCAATCAGTTGAAAGCGTTCATATTCAAGATAATCGGCGGCAGCAGTTGGTAGCAGCAACAGGGCAAAACCATAATAGCCATAGGACACGACGGGCATTTCCTTATTCAGTGCCGGGCTGTACCAACCAAAAATATCCCTGTTCATATCAATGTTTTGACTAATATACGCAAATAATCCTAACAGCGGCCGTCGGGAATCCCCACAGATCCGGTAATAACGGGCTTTGTGCAGGCATCGCCATCCCCCTGAAAAACAGGGGTGCTGACCGGCCCTGAAAAACATAATTTTTCACCGATAATCTATAAGTTCCAGTTTATCAGTCGCTCAATATTGCCAACCAAAGTTTCTCACATCCTGTGCATAAGAACTTTGGATTTTTTCTCCTTTATTAAATTAATTTGTATGGCAATTGTAAATGTGGAAGTAACAATTGCTTCATCAGAACATGTGAATAAGGGGGTATTGACCAAACGGCCAATGAGAAGACCGGACACAGATTCTTAAACATTAAACTTTTTTAAAAGAAGTCAGAAATAGCTGATAGCCAACTATTTAACAGATAGTACGGTGGGCTTTTTGTCGCTTCTTTATTTTGATAAAACTTATTTCGTAAATATTTTAGCCATGGGACTTTTTGACAAGAGAATTAATTATAAACCTTTTGAATATCCGGAAGTATTAAAATTTACCAGTGCGATCAACAAATCTTTCTGGGTACATTCCGAAGTAGATTTCACCGCAGATACCCAGGATTTTCACAGCCACCTGACCGCCTCCGAGCGCAATGCGGTAAAAAGGGCACTGCTGGCCATTGCCCAGATCGAAGTCGCTGTTAAATCCTTCTGGGGAAATTTATACAATCACCTGCCCAAGCCCGAACTGAATGGTCTGGGCAGCACTTTTGCAGAATGCGAATTCCGCCACAGCGAAGCCTATTCCCGGCTGGTGGAGGTATTGGGTTACAATGACGAATTTCAGAAACTGATTGAAGTACCGGTGATTAAACAACGGATAGAATACCTGTCGCAGGCGTTGAAGAATACCAAATCCAATGACAAGCAGGAGTACAGTATGGCCCTGATTCTTTTTACGATCCTGATTGAAAACGTATCCCTGTTCAGCCAGTTCGCGATCATCCTTTCCTTCACCCGTTTCAAAGGCTGGATGAAAAATGTCAGTAATATCATTGCCTGGACTTCGGTAGACGAACAGATCCATGCCAATGCAGGCATCTACCTGATCAACAAGATCCGGGAAGAATATCCCGAAGTACTGAACGAAGCGGCGCTTTCCCGTATCACCGATATGGTCAAAGATTCAATCGAAATCGAAGAACAGATACTGGACTGGATATTTGAAGAAGGGGACGTAGATATACTGAGTAAAAAAGACCTCGCGAATTTTATCAAATTCCGTGTGGATGAGAGCCTGAATAAAATCGGCCTGCCCTCGCAGTATTTTATTAGTGCAGAACAATACCGGCCGATGCGCTGGTTTGAGGAAGAGGTCTTCGCCAACAGCCTGGATGATTTCTTTGCCAAACGCCCGGTGGATTATACCAAGCATGATAAAAGTATCACGGCGGACGACTTGTTTTAGTCCCCGGAAACTGCATCCAGCGTGGGATTCACGGCCCGGACAGGCTCCTTTGGCCTGTCATGAAAAAACGAACTTGCCAAACAATTTACATACAAACCTGTTAAAACCTTTATTAAAATGGAAGTAATGGACCCAATGATACAGCAGACGCCCATCACTGAAAAAATGTGGTGGAAGAATGAAGAAAGCGAACAAATTTTAAACCGTGGTTATTTACTGAAAGGGGAAACCGTGGAAGGAGCGATAGAACGTGTCTGCGCTGCGGCCGCACAGCGTTTGTATAAACCGGAACTGAAGGAAGCCTTTATGGAGATGGTAGAAAGGGGCTGGATGAGTCTGAGTTCACCAATCTGGGCGAATATGGGCACCGAAAGAGGTTTGCCGATTTCCTGCTTCAATGTCCATGTTCCGGATCATATAGAAGGCATTACCCATAAACTGGGAGAAGTTATCATGCAGACAAAGATTGGTGGTGGTACTTCAGCATATTTCGGAGACCTCAGGGGCAGAGGTAGTTCGGTAACCGATAATGGAAAAAGCAGTGGTGCGGTGAGCTTTATGCGGTTGTTTGACACGGCGATGGACACTATTTCCCAGGGAGGTGTCCGGCGGGGCGCTTTTGCCGCCTACCTCGATATCGACCATCCGGATATTGAAGAGTTTTTACAGATCAAAAATATCGGCCATCCGATCCAGAACCTGTTTTTCGGCGTCTGTGTACCGGATTACTGGATGCAGGATATGGTTGATGGTGACAAACAAAAAAGAGAGATCTGGGCGAAACTGCTCGAAAGCCGTCAGCAAAAAGGGTTGCCTTATATTTTCTTCTCGGACAATGTCAATCGCAACAAACCTCAGGTATATAAGGACCTTAATTATAAGATCAACGCCAGCAATCTTTGTTCTGAAATTATGTTGCCTTCCTCTGCGGACGAATCCTTTATTTGCTGTCTGTCTTCCATGAACCTGGAATTATATGACGAGTGGAAGGATACCGATGCCGTAAGACTGGCCATTTTCTTCCTGGATGCTGTACTGCAGGAATTTATCAATAAGACCGAGGGCAACCATTACCTGGCCAGTGCCAACCGTTTTGCTAAAAACCACCGGGCCCTGGGCCTCGGGGTATTGGGATGGCATTCTTACCTCCAAAGGAATATGATTCCCTTCGAAGGTCTGAAAGCCAAACAACTCACCAATTCGATTTTTGCGGATATCCAGGAAAAAGCGGATAAGGCGACCGTCGATCTGGCCCGTATTTATGGCGAACCGGAAGTACTCAAAGGCTATGGCCGGCGCAATACAACATTAATGGCGATAGCGCCCACGACTTCTTCTTCTGCTATCCTGGGACAGACTTCGCCGGGGATAGAACCTTTCAGCAGCAACTATTATAAAGCAGGGCTGGCCAAGGGCAATTTCATGCGGCAGAACAAATACTTAAAACAACTCCTGGAACACAAGGGAATGGACAATGAAGATACCTGGCGCAGCATCATGCTGAACCACGGCAGCGTTCAACAACTGGAAGGATTGACCCAGGAAGAAAAAGCGGTGTTCAAGACTTTCAAGGAAATCAGTCAACTGGAGATCATCCAGCAGGCAGCCATCCGCCAGCAGTTTGTGGATCAGTCGCAGAGCCTGAACCTGAATATTCCCAGTAACCTGCCCATTAAGGATGTCAACAAACTCATGATCGAAGCCTGGCAGCAGGGTGTCAAGACCCTGTACTACCAACGCAGCCAGAGCGTCAGCAAGGAGCTGGTAACCAGTCTGGTGACCTGCACCAGTTGCGAAGCATAGCATTTGAACCTGACCCCGGCTCCTGCCGGGGTTTTTTAGGCCCGTTTTCTTTGCTGAAATCCTCATGACCGAAAGGAGCGAAACGGCTATTTTTGCAGCAATATTCAAGTATATGGGGCTTATACAAACAGCAGAAAGGGTTTCTCAGACAGATGCATCCGATAATTATGTGTACCAGCGTTCCCTGCTGGCTTACGATGAGGCAGCAAAACGGGTCTCCGGCAGGGTCCTGGAAATCGGGACGGGCAGTGGTTACGGGGTAGAACTGATGGCCGCCCGAACCGAGGAGTTTGTAACGGTTGATAAATTTGAAAACGCACGGATAGCGGAACTGACCGCCCGGTTCCCTCATATCCGTTTCTTAAAAATGAATATACCGCCCTTTACGGGCATACCGGATAATTATTTTGATTTTGTGATCAGCTTTCAGGTTATCGAGCATATCCCAGCTGACAGCGCTTTTGTCCAGGAAATACACCGGGTCCTCAAACCAGGCGGGCAACTGATCCTGACCACGCCCAATAAGAAAATGTCGCTGACCCGCAACCCCTGGCATATCCGGGAGTATACCATCGCGGCACTACAGCGACTGCTGCTTACCCGTTTTACCGAAGTCAGCAGTCTGGGGGTATTCGGCAATGAAAGGGTGATGGATTATTACGAGCAAAACCGCAAAGCAGTGGCCAGAATTACCCGTTTTGATATCCTGAACCTGCAGTACCGCCTGCCACGCTGGTGTCTTCAGATTCCCTATGACCTGCTGAATCGCTGGAACAGGAAAAAAATGCTTTCCCGCGACCAGCAGTTGGTTGCCGGTATAAAGATGTCAGATTATTATCTGGCAGCGGCCAATGACCAATGCCTGGATCTTTTCTTTATTGCCCGCAAATGAAAATAACACTTAGGCTTCCGGAATGCTCAGCAGCCTAGTACTTCCCGGATGGCCCGGGCTTTAAGCCGGCACTCCTCCCATTCGGCAGCCGGATCACTGTAGATCGTAATACCGCCTCCGGTCTGAAAGGACAGGTACCTGTTTGCTGCTTCATAAAAAATGCTTCGGATCACCACATTAAAATCATAATCTCCATCCGGTCTGATGTATCCGATGGTGCCCGAAAACAATCCCCGGTTACTGCGTTCATATTCCCGGATCAGCCGCATTACGCTGACCTTAGGTGCACCGGTCATCGAACCCATAGGAAAACAGGCCTGGAGGGTATCGGCCAGGCGGGTTCCGGGCTTTAAGCGGCCGGCCACGGTGGAAATCATCTGATGGACCTGCGGAAAACTGTATATCCCGTACAATTCCTCCACCGCCACCGACCCCTCGACGCAGACCCGGGATAAATCATTACGTACCAGGTCTACCACCATCACATTTTCAGCGCGGTCCTTGGCCGATTGCAATAATAGTTGCTGCTCCTGCGCAGGATCTGCCTGCGGGTCCAGACGCGACAGGGTGCCTTTAATGGGCTGGCTGATAATACGGTCGCCCGTCTTTTTAAGGAACCGTTCTGGACTGGCACAAACCAGCCAGCTGTCCCCGTTGCGGTAAAGTCCGGAAAAAGGATTGGGTGAGATCCGGGTGAGCTCCTGATATAAATAGATCGGATCGACCCGGTCCGCCTCCGCAAAAAATTCCTGACAAAAATTTATTTCATAACAATCGCCTCGCCGGATATGGTCCTGAAGTCGAGCGATAATATCAAGGTAGGCTGCTCTGGAAATCCTGGGCTTTATCTCGGTTTTCCATACCGGCGGCTGACTGCTACAGTTGCTTGCCAGTATCTGTTCATAGACATTTTGGGGATCTGCCGCACTGATACGGAGCCGGTCTTCTGCAAGTTCCAGCAATACCTCCGGTTCAAAAAACAGCAAATGTTCAAAGCCTGTCTGGTCCCGATGCATCGGACCAAAAGGTTTGTCAGTAGTATGAAGGTCATAAGACAGGTGGCCAAACAGCCAGCTCGGCTGTTGATCGATAAACGACTGTAACCCTTCCAGGGCATCTGTCGCACCGGAGCGAAAACAACGCTTTACCCCGGCACCTGCCAGCAATTCTCCGGACCCGACCGTATATCCGGCACTGTCCAGAAAAGAAAAAGTGTCGAACCGTCGGAGCCAGTTCAACACTTTTATTTTAAAATGACTGGATTCGCTTATGAGAAAGCTACTGGTCAATTCATGTTGTTTAAACTTTAAAAATCATCGTCTTCATCATCAAAGTCATCCTTTTCGTCACCGAATAAATCATTGAATTCTTCGTCGATTTTAAAATCATCGTCTTCATCCTGGAAGTTTTTTTTACCCCCGCCCGATTTTGACTTTGACCGGGGTATATCAAACTCCTCGAAATCCTTATCCCAATCTTCTTCTTCCTCCGCCTTCTCCCAATCATCCTCTACTTCTTCCAGGTCCTCATCATCCTCTTGAGATCTGGCACCTGCCTTTTTCTTTTTCGCAGGCAGTTCATCCTCATCAAAAAGCGCTTCATCTTCTGCTCCATTTTTCGTCGTTCCGGAAGCAGGTTTCTTAACCGGTTTTCCGTCTTCGCGGGAAAGATCCTTTCCGTCCGCCTTTGATTTATTTGCCTTTGCCATAGCTAAAAAATTATAGTGTAAAATTTGTGCGAACTTTTTAAATCACCAAATTTTTTAAAAGGATTTTTTTGGCATTACAACAGGATCAGTTGTTCCCTTTCAGGCCCATTGGACAGGTACTTTATGGGGATGCCCAAATACGTATTAATATAGGAAATGTACTGTTGCGTTTTCTCAGGCAGGCCGGCATAATCTTTAACCTTGTTAATGGCGGTATTCCAGCCCGGCTGACTGCTGTAAACGGGTACATAATGGTCCAGATCCAACCGAAGGGGGATTTCAGTTATTTCTTCGCCCGCTTTGCTGTATGCGACACAGACTTCAAGCTGCTCAAACTTATCCAGTACATCCGCCTTGGTCATGACGATTTTAGTAACGCCATTGAGCATGCAAGCATACTTTAAAGCTACCAGGTCGATCCAGCCACATCGGCGGGGACGGCCCGTCGTCGCACCGTATTCATTGCCTTCGTCCCGTAATTTCTGCCCTTCGGCATTTTCCAATTCGGTGGGGAAAGGGCCGCTACCTACCCGTGTACAATAAGCTTTGGTAATACCGATTACTTCTTTTATATGCTGGGGGGCGATGCCCAGTCCGCTGCAAACGCCGGAACTGATCGTATTGGAGGAGGTTACGAACGGAAAGGTTCCGAAGTCTACGTCCAGCATACTACCCTGGGCGCCTTCTGCAAGTATGGTTTTACCCTCCTGAATCAACTTATTAATGAAGTATTCTCCATTGACAATATTGAGTTCTTTCAGAAATTCAATGGCCTCAAAAAATGCTTTTTCATCGGCGCTGATATCTTCGGTAAAATGATAGGTATTCAGCAGGACCATATGCTTCTGGTAAAGGTGGCTGTAGAGATCCCTGAAGTCTTCCCGCAGAATATCGCCAACCCGCAACGCATTCCTGCCGGTCTTGTCCATATAAGCGGGTCCGATACCTTTCAGGGTAGAGCCGATTTTTCCCTTGCCTTTGGATTGTTCGGACGCTTTATCCAGTGCCCGGTGGGTAGGCAGGATCAGGTGGGTACGTTCGGAAATAAACAGGTTTTTCTTAACATCAATGCCAAAGGCCGCCACATTATCACATTCCCTTTTCAGGGTAATGGGATCCAGTACAACGCCATTACCGATGATATTAATTTTGCCCTCATGAAATATTCCTGAGGGAATCTGATGCAATACCAGTTTTTTACCGTCCTTATACAAAGTGTGTCCCGCATTCGGGCCGCCCTGAAAGCGGGCAATCACATCATAATCATTTGCAAAATAGTCTACAATTTTCCCTTTCCCCTCGTCACCCCATTGCAGCCCCAGAATTACATCTACCATTATTATTTTTGATTTTTGATAAAAATTATATCGACGTGCAAAAATAAGGTTTCAGCGTCCGAAAAAATGAAAACAGGAAAAAAAGCAGGGTGATTGCAGCTGGTTGCCGGCTTATCCTTCTGAAGCCAATCGGGACAGTACTACGCTCAGACAACCGGGCCGGCAGGAACCTGGAGCAATTCCCGGAGCATGGCGATGGTTGTATCTATTTCAGCCTTGGTATTATGCCGGCAAAATGAAAAGCGGATGGCCGTTTTTCCAGGGTCCGGACAGATGGCCTGGATGACATGCGATCCCTGGCTGGCGCCGCTGCTGCAGGCACTTCCCCCGGATACGCAAATATTATGGATATCCAGATTGAACAGGAGCATTTCTGATCGTTCATTGGCTGGAAAACAGGCATTCAGGATTGTATACAGGCTACTGCCCTGGTAATCTCCGTTGAAATCCACGCCCGGAATCGCAGCACGCAAGCCGGAAATCATATATTCCTTCAAAGACTGAATATAGGCACGATCTTCCTCATAGCGGTCCATGGCCAGTTCGAGGGCTCTGGCAAAGCCGACGATGCCGTATATATTCTCTGTGCCTGCCCGCATATTGCGTTCCTGACCACCGCCGAAGATGAAAGGCTGGACCGACAGACCACTGCGTACATACAAAATACCGACGCCTTTTGGACCATGAAACTTATGGCCGGCGGCTGAAATAAAATCCACGTCGATATGTTCCAGGTTAATGGGATAATGACCAACCGTCTGGACGCAGTCGGAATGGAAATAAGCGCCGTATTTACGGCAGAGCGCACTGACGGCATTGATGCTTAACAAGTTACCGATTTCGTTATTGGCATGCATCAGGCTGACCAGGGTGCCGCTTTTCGAATTCGCCAGTTGCGCTTCCAGATCTTTCAGGTCAATATGGCCATCCGGAAGTAACCGAACCATGGCGGAACTGATATTTCCTGAGGCATAATGCGATACGGTATGCAGCACCGCATGATGTTCTATGGGTGAAGTAATAATATGGGTACAACCCAGATCACGGATGGCAGCCAGGATCGCAGTATTATTGCTTTCGGTTCCGCCACTGGTGAAAAAAATCTCTCCTGGTCGGGCATGCAACAGGCCTGCCACCGATTTACGGGCCCTTTCTATGGCCAGCCGGGTTTCCCGGCCATAGGAATAGATCGAAGAGGGGTTCCCAAAATGGGTGGTCATATAAGGCAGCATGGCCTCCAGCACCTCGGGGTCGAGGTCCGTAGTTGCCGCATTGTCCAGATAAATTCGCTCCATAGTCAATCCCTTTTTCAAAATGCAAATTTACGGGCTACAATCCTATTGCGCTCATAGGGTGAAAGGCGCCTGGACCAGGCCAGGATCCAAACCTCCCTTGCCGTAGACAGTTGTCGGGCCGGATTCAGTTCCCTTTTCAGGCCTGCATTCCCTCCTTGATGTCCTCCATCAATTTCACGGCAATATGATTGGCCTTTGACTCGAAATCACTTTCGGAATAAATCCGGATGATCGGCTCGGTATTGGAGGTTCGCAGATGTACCCAGTCGTTGTCGAATTCGATTTTCAGGCCGTCCTCCTCATTGATGGGATGTTTGGCATATTTTTTCCGGATACCGGCAAAAATGGAGGAAACATCGGTACCTGCGTCCAGTTCGATTTTGTTTTTGCTGATAAAGTAGTCCGGATAGGTTTTTCTTAAGGACTTTATCGTACCACCCTTACGCGCCAGTTGCGACAGGAACAGTGCGATGCCGATCAGCGCATCCCGGCCATAATGGAAATCAGGCACGATGATACCCCCGTTGCCTTCCCCCCCGATGACCGCATTGGTTTCCTTCATTTTCCGAACCACATTGACTTCCCCTACCGGCGAGGGATGATACTGGCCACCGTGACGCAGGGTCACTTCCTTCAGGGCTTTGGTACTGCTCATATTGCTTACCGTATTGCCAGGTTCTGCGCCCCCTTCTATCAGACGGCTGAGTATATAATCGGCCACCGCCACCAGGGTATATTCCTCGCCGAACATTGTACCGTCTTCACAAACAAAACAAAGCCGGTCCACATCCGGGTCCACGGCGATACCCAGGTCCGCTTTCTCTTTCAGGACCACATTACTCAGTTCTGTAAGGTGATGAGGTAAGGGTTCGGGATTATGGGCAAAATTGCCGGAGATCTCGCCATTGAGAACCAGTACATCGGTTACGCCCAGGGCCTTCAGGAGTGCAGGCACGAAAATAGCGCCTGTCGAATTAATGGCGTCTACAACGACCTTAAATTTTCGCGCTGCTATCGCCTCCCGATCTACCAGGGCATAGGCCAATATGGCATCGATATGCTTCTGAAGATAACTGTCATCGGCGATGGTTTTGCCTAATTTATCTACCGGCGCAAACTCAAAGTCTTCTGCTTCAGCGATCTTCAACAGGGCTTCGCCGGCTTCGGCAGAAATAAACTCCCCTTTTTCATTGAGCAGCTTGAGCGCATTCCATTCTCTGGGATTGTGGCTGGCTGTCAGGATGATACCGCCGTCGGCCTGCTCCAGCGGTACGGCGATCTCAACTGTCGGCGTGGTACTTAGTCCCAGATCAACTACCTGGATACCCATTGCGTTCAGGGTGGCCTGTACCAACTGGCTTACCAGCGCACCGCTGATCCGGCCGTCCCGGCCTATGACCACTTTGAAGGGGCCTTTTTTATCTTTCTTTAAAATCGTTGCATAGGCTGCCGTGAATTTGACCACATCCACAGGAGAAAGGGTTGTCGCCGGTTTTCCGCCAATGGTTCCACGTATTCCGGAAATACTTTTAATTAATGCCATTTGATAGTTTAATTTTTATTTTCAAGGGAAAAAAAATACCGACAGCGCACGATCTTTCGGGGTGGATCACACGGTCAGACTGGGGGAAATAACGGTATGCTTTGTATTGATGTCAATGCTTTCCGTTTTCACGCCGCAAATATACTAAATATAGTTTTTCGAAAGGTTTGCGAAGGCAACAATTGGCAGATTACTGTTTGTAGCTCCGGCTATGTAAAAAGTGTTTTCGACTGCAACTCAGCGCTGTTTATTGTTAACCAGCAAATACTGGGCGGTCTGGTAAAAAGCATCGGTCAATTGTTCCAGATGGGTCGCGACACTGTCTAGCTGGGTTTGGGTATACTGCGGCGGATGAAAACTGGCGGGTACCAGTTCCTTTTCGGCAAAATCCAGACTTTTAATAAAATAAAAATCATTGGTTACCATACCGATCTTCCCGGAGGTATTGGTAATAAAGGCCAGGTCATTTTTCTTGTCCGGGTCCAGGACATCCCGCCCCAGGGTGTAATTTTCATAAGGTTTGGCCAGCAGGCCGGCAATGGTCGGCAGGACATCTATTTGTGACACCGTTTCCGTATGGAGCGCCGGTTCCAGAATATAAGGCGCATAGAAAAGCAGTGGTACATGTTCATCGGTAAGACGCTGCTCCGTCCATGACCTGGGATAAAACTGCAGGGCGTCACCGGCTACCCCATGGTCCCCCACGAATACAAAAATGGTATTGTGAAAGTATTTTTCCCTGGTAGCCGCTTCCATGAATTTACGGAAACAATAGTCAGCATATCGAAAGGAATTAAATTCCTGTTCTGATTCGAATCCATATTTCTTCAGGGTATCCTTTTCCAGTAATTGCCTATCAAAGTCCGTATCTGTGGGGGGTATGGTATAAGGCCGGTGATTATTGGAAGTCTGTACGATGGCGAAAAAGGGCTGCTGCTCTTTTTTGAATGTCTCATTGGCCGCATAAAAAAGATCCTTGTCACTGATCCCCCAGACATTGATATTCGGCGCACGAATATTTTTTTCGGTGTGGATCTGCAGGTCCCTGATATTGCGTAACAAACCTTCAAAATTATTGAACTGCGGATCGCCTCCGAGGAAATAATGCCGGCTATAACCTTCCAGTTGATTGATAATGGTCTGCTGGTTGATGGCCGAAGGGTTCCGGGTTGAAAACTTAAACATCTGGACATCCGGGGTTCCCGTAATCGTGGCAAAAAGTCCCCTGGCCGTTGAAAAATGCGGCGAGAAGCAACGTTGAAAAAATATCCCCTTTCGGCAGAGCGAGTCAAAAAAAGGCGTGGTATTCAGCGGGTTCCCACTCATACTGCTCTTGTACATACTGAAAGACTCACAGAGCACCAATACGATATTCGGTTCGCTTTCCAGCGCACCGCTTCGGGGCGCTACCGATCTTTTAAAATTAAAAACCTCCTTGTTGGACAACTGCAGCAGGTTGGCCATGGTAGTAAAGGATTTCCGGGCCTGGTTTTCGTTATACACGGGTTGCCGCAGGCGCATGGTGGCAAAAAAGTTCTGCAGCGGATTCAGGGCCAGATAGGTCTTGAAACTATCTTTCAGCGCAAAGGAATCCCGCCACATCAGGGGATGAACGGAAATCCGCCCCCAGGCAAAAATACCGAGCAACAACGCAGCCACCAGAAAAGGTGCCTGACGGTGTTGAATCGCTTTTCCTTCCGTATTGATAATTACCCGCCAATGGCTTTTATCCAGGGCCCATCTTACGGAAATGATGGCACATACCAGCCCGATCGTGATCCAGATGAGGGGGTAAGTCTGCCAGATCATATGCAATGAAATGCCCGGGTCTTCCACAAAATTCATGGCACCGGCATCCAGCCGGGTTTCATTATAGGAAAAACTGACAAAATCTGCGATAAAAAAGAAAAAAACAATAAATACGATCAGGGCCAGGTACCAGGTCCAGATTTTTTTCATCCGGGAAGAATAAAAGGGCGACCAGGCGGGTTTGATGCTGGCCAGAACAATCGGCAGCAGCAGAAAGGAAATCCACCGCAGGTCAAACTGGATGCCCAGCAGAAAGGCAGACAGACAGTCCGGGAAACTGAGGGTGCTGGGACGGAAAGCGAAAAAAGTGGCCAGCCGGAACAGGGTAAAGAGCAGGAACTGAACGATCATGATATTCATGACCCATAAAATGGTCTTGGGTATTTGAAAGCGTTTCAGCACAGGCAAACTTAGGTAATTTCCATATGCTAAACATAAACAGTTCTGCGCCATAGACTTGTCGTTGAATTTATGGAAATACCGGGCCAGGAATTCCCCGCCAGATTAGTCGGCTGGGAATGCTATTTTTGCAGCCTTATGCCTGCATCTTTATATATCGCCCTGCCGGACTGGCTGGTAAAAGCGGACCGCTGGCTCTTTGAACTGATCAATGTAAAATCGGCCCTGCCCCTGCTGGACACGCTGCTGCCTGCCCTGAGAAATGCATTCTTCTGGGGCCCCCTTTACCTTTTTATTGTGGCATTTGTGATCCGGAATTTTAAAAAGAACGGCTGGTGGTGGCTGGCCCTGGTCCTGGCAACCGTGGCCTGTACGGACATTGTAGGCGCCCGGATTTTTAAGGAAAGCTTTGAACGGCTGCGTCCCTGTAATGATCCTGAAATGATCGGCCATATACGGATGGTACTGGGGCGCTGCAGCGGAGGGTTCAGTTTTGTTTCCAACCATGCCATCAACCATTTCGGCATTGCCGCCTTTGTATTTATTACATTCAGGCCCTTTTTCAAACAGGCGGGGTGGCTTTTTGTCTGGGCAGCTGTCATCAGCCTGGCACAGATTTATGTTGGGGTACACTATCCTTTCGATGTGCTTGCCGGCACCTTGTTGGGACTACTCATCGGGACCCTGGGCGGGAAGCTCTTTAATAAGCGATTTGGATTTCTTATCTTCGGGAAGCAATCAATAGATTCACAATAAATGGAGTTATTAATAATAGCCCTCTTGATACTACTCAATGGCTTATTTTCTATGGCGGAAATCGCATTGGTATCCGCCCGTAAAGCAAGACTTGAAGCACAGGCAAATAAAGGTGACAAAAAAGCGGCAGAAGCATTAAAATTAGCTAACCACCCGGATCACTTCCTTTCGACTGTACAGATTGGCATTACCCTTATCGGTATCCTCACTGGTTTGTATTCCGGGGACAAGATAACCGGCAGTATAGAAATATATATTCAGAAGATTCCTGCACTGGCGCCCTATAGCGGTCCCATTGCAACAGCTGTTGTACTGATCATTATTACCTATTTTTCCCTGGTATTCGGCGAACTGGTACCCAAACGTATCGGTTTGGCGGCGCCTGAGAAAATCGCCAAGTTTGTGGCGGCTCCGATGCGGGTCGTCAGCTGGATTACTTTCCCTTTTATATGGTTATTAACCAAATCCAGTGGGCTGATTACCAAACTCTTCAATATCCGGACCGATAATTCTCAAGTAACGGAAGAGGAAATCAAGGCCATTATCAATGAAGGTACCGAACAGGGCACCCTGGAAGAAACCGAGCAGGAAATCATAGAAAGGGTTTTTCACCTCAGCGACCGGACCATCACTTCACTGATGACCCATCGAAGCGATATCATCTGGTTCAGTATCAATGATACCGAGGAAGCCATCCGAGAAAAAATACTCAAGGATACCCATTCCATTTATCCTATCTGTGATGGAGAACTGGATGACCTCAAGGGGGTTATATCCCTCAAAGACCTGTATACCAATAAGGACAATGTCCCCTTCAGGGAACTGATGCGACCGGCGCTATTCGTACCAGACAATAATACAGCCTTTAAGGTGATGGAAAAATTTAAGGAATCCCAGCTGCATTCCTGCTTTATTGTGGATGAGTATGGCAGTATTCTGGGCATGATCACCCTGAAGGACATTCTGGAAGCGATTATTGGTGATATGCCAGAGGATGACGATGACGAGTATGAAGTGATCCGCCGGGAAGATGGCAGTTTCCTGGTAGATGGTCAACTACCCTTCTATGATTTTCTTTCCTATTTCGATAAGGCCGAATGGATGAATGAGGGCGAACAGGAATTTGATACCATCGCAGGGTTCATCCTGCACAAACTCAAACGTATACCCGGACCTTCTGATAAACTGGAATGGAACGGATTTGCATTTGAAATCATCGATATGGACGGGCATAGAATCGATAAGGTACTGGTAAATATCAGTGATCAGATCCGGGAGGAAATGGATCAGTAAATCCTGCCTACTTTCTGTTCCCCCGGATTTCCCCGTAGCGCCTACTAGTTGCCATATGGCAAATCCCACTGATTCCTCTTCTTTAGCAACCGTCAATGGTTTTTTTCGCGCCTGCTGCAAGCCGCGGGTGGATTGCCTGCAGTTGGAAATGTCTCTGATTTCCGTCATCCGCCCTGATTACTGCCGGTTAAAATATTCTTAGGACCCCGCCTCACATTTGTAGAAGGTCCACAAAAAAGCCGGCACAAGGCCGGCTTTTAAATACTTCGATCACGCTATTAGAAATTAAAACGAATGCTGGCATTCCAGGTACGGCCCCAGCCGAAATACACCTGGTTGCTAATATTGACACCTTTATAATTTTTGGATGCATCTGCATCAGCTGCATTCGCGGTGCTCATTTCAGACAGGTAAATTTCGTCGAACAGGTTATTTACCCCGACACGGAACCGCAAACTTTTCCTGCCATTTAAATTCAGCAGGTAAGCCAGTCCGGCATCCATTACATCATAGGTCGGCAGCTTGATATTATCCTTGGTGACAACATTTGAATACAGGTTGTCATAGTAACGCCAGTTGGCATCCAGAGACAGCCCTTTTACAATTTTATACCGAGCTCCCAGACCTAAAGTCGTCTGCGCCGCATCACCCACTTTACCACCATCCAGATCGGTTTCTTCTACAGCCAGGGTCTCCAGGTCTTCATTTCTGGTAGTCACTATCGCATCACCTTTATATTCCCAGTTACCCAGCGAAACAAAGCCGTTGATGTCCAGGGCATAAGTCGGACGCAGTACAAAATCAAACTCGATGCCGGAGTGTAATTGCTCTACGCCCTGATTGGAGGAGTAAAGCACGGAGCCTTCCGGTACAGATATACCGCCGATCACTTCATCTGCATCCGCCAGTCTGGAAGTGGTTTCCACACGATCCTTCCAGGAAGTTCTGTACAGGTTCAATGAAGCCGAGAAAATATTTGAAGTATAGCTATAACCCAATTCCAGACCAAAAATTTTCTCGTTCTCGGTCAGGGGGTTCACTTCGTTGGTGAAATTCAGATAAATATTATCATGGTAGGGTTGACGGGAATAATAACCGGTATTGAAATAGACCACGTTTTTCGGATCAAATTTATAGCTGACACCACCTTTCAGGTTATATCCCAGGTTATTGACCTTGTCGGATTTCTGATAGGCGTCTACATATTCAAAATCTCTTCTGATATGCGACTGGGTGGACGCCGCACCCTGGAAAAAGGCCGAGAAATTGCTGGTACTGTACTCGAGTTGCCCGAAGACACCACCGTAAGAAATATTCTCCGTATAGTCGTAATCTATCCGCTGGTCCTGGGGCAGGGTCTTAAAGAAGGATTTCCAGGGATCTGCAGCCAGAGATTCTGTGATATGCTTATCCATGGATCCGGCTCCTCCCTGATGATCCGCTCCTTTCAGATTCCAGGTTTCATCCCAGGCATCGAGGCCGAGGAAATCTGCGACCTGACGATAATGCGTGCCTTTATAGGTCCGCAGGTCCATACCTACATTCAGGTTCAGGTGTTCCGACAATTTTTTACCCAGGTTGGAAACCACCCCGTACCAGGCATGGTTGTTCATTGAGGAACGGGTCAGATAATTGTAATTACCATAGGATCCCACACCGTCCGCTGCCGCCTGGTTATTGGCATAGATATTATCAAAATCAATCTGACCGTCTGTGTACTTACTGACTGATTCGGGCAAGCGTCCATAACTACCGGTACCGCCACCACGTCCCCAGGAAGCATAGACTACGGTAGACAGGCTGGTGCTGGAATTGATATCAAAATCCCAGTTAAAGTTGGCGACTGGTTTGTGATAGAAATTTCTTCTTTCGCTATAATAGTCTCCGTTCAGATAACCCCAGTTCGAATTGTATTTCCGGCCATAAGTCAGATAATCAGAGATATTATCCCGGAAGGCCTGATCGTGCCATTGCGGCGCACCGGTAACCAGGAAATTGAACTGATGCTTTTCGTTGGGTTTATAGCCCACAGACAGAAAATAATTCTGTCCCTGACCTTTGGTACCATCCATATAGCCGTCACCCTGCCAGTGGGTCAGCATGACACTCACACCCCAACCGCTGGCGCTCAGACCGCTGTTATAAGCTACTGTACCTTTATAATATTTGTTGCTACCGGTACCAAAAGAGACAAATCCGCCTTCTTTAAGTTCGGTGGCCTTGGTCACAAAGTTGACGGTACCGCCCACAGAAGAGATGGCCAGTTTAGAAGAACCCAGTCCCCTTTGAACCTGGATGGCATTGGCGATATCCGACATGCCCGACCAATTGGACCAGTACATCAGACCGTCTTCCATACCATTGATGGGCTGACCATTCAGCAGGTAAGCTGTATTATCCTGTCCAAAACCCCGAAGGTTAATTCTGGAATCTCCATACCCACCGGACTGACCGGCAACATATACCGACGGTGTATTGACCAGCGCCTGGCTCACATCACCCAATCCCACCTGATCCTGGATGGCCTGACCTTTAATGGTCGACACGGCTATCGGTGTATTTCTGTCCTTAGCCAGGTCAATTACGCCACGGCCCACTACAACAACTTCATCCAGGGCGTCCTGATTTTCATCGAGTTCTATATTGCCCAGATCCGTAGTTCCGTTGAAACTGACTGTTCTGGTTTTGGCATTGACATAGCTGATCAGTAATTTACCCGTGTTGCCGGGTGCCTGAATCGAAAAACTTCCGTCCGTCGCTGATATCGTTGCTATGTTGGTTCCCTGTACCTGAATCGTCGCATTTTCAATGGGATTTCCAGTAGCATCGACCACTTTACCAGTTATACTAACCTGAGCGTCAGCTACATAAGCAAAAGCAAATACAGCCATAAAAAGGCCTAAAATTTTCTTGACCATAGGAAATATTTTGTTGATGCGGCAAAGAAACATAATAAATTTTAACAACTAGGCCATTCATATTAACAAATTGTAACCACTTCTTTAACATTCAAAGATATTGATACAGATCAATCCATTTGAAGGCCGATGGCGGCCATCCTCATTGCCCTGCAACTATATCGTCTTTTGTTTTGTTATCTTCGCATAAATATCCACAGAAAATTTATGCTCAATACTATAGAAGCTGCGATCGAAGCGGTGCGTAATGGAAAACTTGTGATCGTAGTTGACGACGAAGACCGTGAGAATGAAGGAGATTTTATTGCGGCTGCGGGTGCAGTGAATCCCCAGATGATCAATTTTATGGCTACTTATGGCCGGGGACTGATCTGTGTACCCCTGCCCGAAGAACGTTGTGACGAATTGGGACTGGAACTGATGGTTACCAATAACACGGCACTCCATGAAACAGCCTTTACCATTTCCGTAGACCTGCTGGGGCATGGCTGTACGACCGGGATTTCAGCGCAGGACCGGGCCCGGACCATTGAGGCGCTGAACAATCCTTTTACCAACCCTGCGGACCTGGGTCGACCGGGCCATGTTTTTCCACTGCGCTCCAAAAAAGGTGGCGTGCTGCGGCGGGTAGGACATACCGAAGCAGCCACGGATCTGGCGCGACTGGCGGGATTTGCTTATCCCTATGGCAGTGTACTGGTAGAAATTATGAATGAAGACGGCACCATGGCCCGGCTACCGGACCTGCTCAAAGTCGCAGAAAAATTTGATTTACAGATCATCTCTATCAAGGACCTGATTGAATACCGACTAAAACGCGATTCCCTGATCGAAGAAATTGTCCGGGTCAATATGCCCACCAAATACGGCGATTTCACCCTGGTTGCCTTTAAAGACAAAAACAGCAATAATGAACATCTGGCACTGGTGAAAGGGGAATGGGATAAAGATGAACCGGTGCTGACCCGGGTGCATTCATCCTGTTTTACCGGTGATATTCTGGGCAGCCTGCGTTGTGATTGCGGCGACCAGCTCCATACCGCCATGCAAATGGTCCAACAGCAGGGTAAGGGCATTATCCTGTATATGAACCAGGAAGGCCGGGGCATCGGCCTGATGAATAAACTCAAAGCTTATAAATTACAGGAAGAAGGCATGGATACCGTAGAAGCCAACCTCCACCTGGGTTTTAAGATGGACGAAAGAGATTACGGCGTGGGGGCCCAGATCCTGCGGCACCTGAACGTGACCAAGCTGCGACTGATGAGTAATAATCCCCGCAAGCGGGTGGGATTGGTCGGTTATGGACTGGAGATCGTGGAAAACGTTCCCATCATTATTGAACCCAACCAGCACAACGAAAAATACCTGAAAACCAAAAGAGAAAAACTGGGTCACGATTTTTAGGCAGCTGGCATCATTTGGTTCACTCAAAAATACTACTATTAAAAAACCCCGGTCAGCTGACCGGGGTTTTCAATTTTTATACTGACCCAAAACTAAGCCTTGGGTGCGGATTCGTCTGCAGATTGGTCCGCATCATCAGCCTTGGGGGCCTCTTGTTTTGCGGGCGCTGCGGCAGGCTTGGCTTCCTGATCCATTTTCTTTTTGAGATCAGCCAGCACACCCAGATCACCTAAAGTAGCTTTCTCCACTTTGTTTTGAATGCTCTTAACGGCTTTCTTGGTTTTCTCAGCTTCCACACGTTCGGTCTTCCTTACACCTTCACGTTCTGCATATTGTTCGTGTTCCCATACGCGGGTATGAGATACGACAATGCGCTTCTCGTTTCGATCAAATTCGATGACCATGAACTGTGCTGTATCATCCATGCCCAAAGATTTTCCGTCCTTGGTCGCCAGATGACGGTTGGGACCAAACCCTTCCAGACCATAAGGCAGCTGAATGGTAGCACCTTTATCATCTTTACGGGTTACGGTACCATCATGGATGCTGCCGATAGCAAATGTATCCTGCAGCGTATTCCAGGGATCTTCTTCCAGTTGTTTATGTCCCAGCTGAAGTTTGCGGTTCTCCTTGTCAATTCCCAGGATGATCACATCGATTTTATTACCTACTTTGGTATACTCACCGGGATGGTTGAAGCGTTTTAACCAGCTCAGGTCGCTGATATGAATCATACCGCCGATACCCTGTGCCAGTTCGACAAATACACCGTAATTGGTGATATTTTTGACTTCACCTTCGTGACGGGTACCTTCCGCAAACCGGCTTTCGATATCATTCCAGGGATCTTCAGTCAGCTGTTTGATCGACAGGCTCATCTTGCGGGTATCCTTGTCCAGTGTAACGATCTTGGCTTCATGCTCGTCGCCCAGTTTAAAGAAATCCTTCGCATTGATGGGGGTATTGGCCCAGGTAATTTCACTTACGTGTACCAATCCTTCCACACCCGGATAGATTTCCAGGAATGCACCGTAATCTTCAATATTAACAACCTTACCTTTTACAGTATTACCTTCCTGTATATCTTCAGGCAATACATCCCATGGATGCGGTGTCAGTTGTTTCAGACCCAGACTGATTCTTTTCTTCTCATCGTCAAAATCCAGCACCACTACATTCAGCTTCTGGTCCATTTTCAATACCTCATTCGGATGAGAGATCCGGCCCCATGAAATATCTGTGATATACAGCAGACCGTCCAATCCACCCAGATCCATGAAGGCACCGAAATCGGTGATATTTTTCACGGTTCCTTCCAGTACCTGACCTTTCTCCAGTTTGCCGATGATTTCCGCACGTTGTGCTTCCATATCACTTTCAATCAGCGCTTTATGAGAAACGACAGCATTCTTGATGGTTTCATTGATTTTCACCACTTTGAATTCCATGGTCTTGCCCACGAACTGATCGTAGTCGGTGACCGGTTTCACATCGATCTGAGAACCAGGCAGGAAGGTTTCCATACCAAATACATCCACAATAAGACCACCCTTGGTCTTGGAGGTAATCACACCAGTGACCACTTCACCCGTTTTGTTTACTTCCACAATTTTCTCCCAGGCACGAGTGGTGCGGGCTTGTTTGCGGCTCAGGTTCAAATGACCGTCCCTGTCTTCCTTCTCCACAATCATCACTTCCACTTCATCACCGATCTTAAGTGTCGGCAGGTCCCGGAACTCGTTCAGGGAAATCAGACCATCACTTTTAAAACCGATGTTCAGTACTACGTCGGTATTGGTCAGCCCTACTACCGTTCCGTTTACGAGTTCACCATCATTCAGCTGAATAAAAGTTTCGTCGTAAACTTTGTCGTACTTCTCCTTTTCATCTTTGGAATAAGCACTAACATTACGTTTGTCAATGCTCCAGTCGAAATCGTCATGAGCGGTTTCATCCGCCTGTGCTTCCGGCTGAGGTGCTGCGGGTGTTTCAGTCGTAGCAACCGGTGCTTCGGTTTCAACAGGTGCATTTGTTGTCGCTGCAGAAGCTTCCTCTACCGGTTCGGTAGCGCCTGCGTTCTCCTGTGCATCAGCGTTTAATTGTTTAAAATAAAAATTCATAATATAACCGGAGGGTTTTAATTCCGGGCTGCAAAGGTAAACTATTTATGACGAAAAAGGCCCAAAAATGCCCCCTTTTTACCCTGCGGCGGTCTTGAAGGCATCACCCCTGAAAGCCGGTGGGAAGCCATCTATGCCCTTTTCAAAGCAGAAGCATTCAGTATCAGCAGATTAGAAAGCACACGAATTCCTCTTTTGGTATTCTGGTCCGCCATAGTATTTTTGTGCCCATGGGCAGTTGGAAAAATCAGACAATCAGTATCCTTTTATTTATCGGAGGACTCCTGATCCTGTCCACCAGTTTAACCGCCCGTCCCCTACAGGCACCATCATCCCCCGGTTTGCGCGCTTACGACAGCATTGCCCTTAGCCGGGAAATACTTTCTGGTCATCCGTATTTTAATTTCCATGAAGCTGCGGCTAACCCGCTGTACCATCCTAAAACCCGGCAGCCGGGAAAGGAAACCCAGTTTTATGCCCTATTGGGTATTCTGCTGCTGTTTGCCGGCTTCAAGTGGGGATTTGATAAGTATTTTAACGATTTGATCAACCTGTTTTTCCGAAGGGGGCTCAAACAGGGACAGCTCAAACAGCAGCTGGCCCAGAATGCATTGGCTTCCCTGATGTTCAATGTACTTTTCATACTGGTAGCCGCCGTATATACCGCCCTGCTGGTGCAGGCAGTTTATCACCCGGAATTACCCCTCTGGCATTTGTTTCTCTATGGACTGATTTTGTTCTCCCTGGTCTATGCCGGCAAGTATTTTCTGATTCGCTTTCTGGGTTGGATCTTCAACATCAGGACCATTGCTGCCGATTATACTTTTCTGGTTTTTCTGGTAAACAAAATTGCTGCAATCATTCTGCTCCCGCTACTGGTGCTGATTGCCTTGCCGGATTCCGAGCTGCAAACGGTCGGTTTCACCCTGAGCTGGATCCTGCTCATCGTTCTTTTGATCTACAGGATATTGGCGGCTCTGGCCCTGGCCCGGCGTTCCAAATCCGTTCATTTACTTTACTTTATTTTTTATATGGGCGCATTTGAACTGTTGCCGGTTCTGATGATAAGCAAAGGAATATTAACCTATTTAAATTAGAAAATGTACCTTTGCACACTAATTTAGGAGTATAGTTAATGATGCATAACGAAGAAAAAAAAACAACACCCGAAACTATTGCGGGTAACGTGAAAGACATTTTAATTACGCAACCTAAACCAAAAAGCGAAAAATCCCCTTTTTACGAACTGGAAAGAAAATTCGGGGTGAAACTGGCTTTTGAACCCATGATCAGCATCGTGCCAATATCCGGAAAGGATTTCAGACAACAGAAAATCAATATTGCAAAATTTACGGGCGTCATTTTTACCAGCCGCAATGCGATTGATCATTTTTTCCGAACCTGCGATGAGACCAAGGTAAATGTATCCCAGGACACGAAATATTTTTGTATCACAGAAGCGGTCGCATTATACCTTCAGAAATTCATACTGTACCGGAAAAGAAAAGTTTTTTACGGCGCCGACGGCACCAATAAAAGTCTTTTCGATGTCATGAATAAACACAAGGAGAACCTCAGTTTCCTCTATGTCTGCTCCGAAAACCAGCAGGACAGTGATATCGTCAACTGGTTGAAAGATAATAATTGCGATTTTGATCTGGCGTTTATGTACCGCTCTCAGAGCAATGACATTAAGGAACATATTGACAGTAAAGCCTACGATGTCGTTTGTTTCTTCACCCCTTCCGGCATCAAGAGCTGGTTTCAGAACTTTCCGGATTTCGAGCAGGACGGCATTGTCATTGGAACTTTTGGAGAAAATACCAAAGCCGCTGCGCAGCAGCTGGGTCTGAAGCCTCAGATTGTGGCTCCCCAGCCTAAAAAGCCCAGTATGATTACCGCACTGGATCATTTCCTGGCCAAGCTGGGCAAGTAAATCGGCCCGACTATTTTCCCGACCCCAATTCCTGCAATAACAAATAACTTTCCCTGTATTGTTCGGGCGCTGCCCGGTTGTCCGCCCCGATATGCATCACCGTTGCCGGCCCTCCGCCGCGTACCTGTGGCCATTGGGGAAGGCCTAGTCCATTGGGATTTCCCGTTTTTACAAAATTGACGAAGTAAGACTGCAGTATTTTAGAAACCCGGTAATCCTGGGGTTGCCAGTCATAAACCCGGTTGGTGGGCAGGTTGCCCAGGGCATATTCAATTTCAGCCGAGTGCACGGCATGCCCGGGAGGACTGTTTTCGGGTGCATCGCGTAGCCGGGGCCGGGGTTGTTCATAAAAATACCGGAATACCGTTGCGTCTCCTGTCCGGGCATGAATGTCAGACCAGCGCCAGGTACCATAGCCGATAAATCGATCTGAAACCAGCCGGGTGGCTACTGCAAGTGCCTGACTGTCCGTTTTTGGCATGTATTGGGTGAACAGGGCATCCGCCTGTTTTCCGTACCATTTCTGTACGCCGGCCCGGAAAGCCGCCACGGAATGCGTTGACCCCAGCAGTGCCTGACCATCGCCCTCCATGGCATTCCATCCTACCAGCAGCGGTACCCGGGACTGCCGGCCTTCACGATAGATCTGCAGCGGCGGTTCATTAAAAAAATAACCATCAAGTACCACATCATTCATTTGAAAGTCCTTGGTAGCTTCCAGAATTTTTTCCGCAGGCATCGCCCGTAATTCCTGTAGGTTGCGGGCCTTCAGCTGCTCCATAAAGCGGACTCCCTTGGTTTCCGCCTCCCGGAGATCCGGTATTTTCCGGTCACCGAGCAACGCGCCACTTTCGCCAATGGCACCCGCTATCAGATCCCTGGAAAGAGGCGTTGCCATCTGAGCACTTACAGAAAAGGAACCAGCAGATTCACCGGCAATGGTGATGCGTGCGGGATCGCCGCCAAAAGCGGTAATATTGTCGCGGACCCAACGCAGGGCCATGGCCTGATCCAACAGTCCATAATTTCCGGAAGCCTTATGGGGTGATTCCCGACTGAGTTCGGGATGGGAGAAAAATCCGAAAACAGTCAACCGGTAATTAACGGTGATGGTTAGCAAACCATTTCGGGCCATCTGCTCGCCGTCGTAGCGGTATTCTGAACCGTCGCCTGCCATCAGCCCACCCCCATAAAAATACACGAGGACCGGCAACCGGGCGGAACTGTCTGGCGCGGGTGTCCAGATATTTAAATAAAGACAATCCTCACTCATACCGTCCGAACGAAACTGCATATCACTGAACAAGGGTAGTTGCATCGCCCTGGGTCCGAAATGATCCGCTTTTCGGACGCCGGTCCAGGGCAGCACCGGCAGGGGTTCCCGCCAGCGCAGGTCACCGACAGGCGGCCGGGCGAAAGGTACGCCCCGGAATATTCGGATGCCGGAATTATAGGTACCTTCCAACAACCCGGTCTTCAGCCGAACCTGTTGTTGCGGAACCTGATGCTGTGCATGTAAAGGCGGGCCAACTGCGCAACTGATCAGCAGCGCCCAGATTAATTGTTTCATCGACTGGGTTTTGACATTATGGCAAAAGGCGGAGCAGTTAAAGTTACGAATCCCCGCCGATATTGTCGCACCCCAAGCCGGGCCCTACTGGCAGCACAGTTGTTCCAGGCGGTCTTCCACCGGTATTCTTTTCAGGAAATCATCGAAGGCCGATCCATAATTGCTATATGGACCGTAACAATCAATCAGGTACAGAATATAACCTTCCTGATCTTCCATCATAAAGAGCACGGAATTATCGGCGGGATCGCTGTCCGACTCGAACCGGAAGGCTTTAAAAATCAGGAGATCATCGGGCTGGTACTTTTTGTCGAGGCTTGTAGAAACCATCTCATTGGCTTCATTCATGACGATTTCGTTTTCTATGCCTTTTCGATTCAATTTCTCCAGTACCTCACTAAGTGTGGTCATTGTTGCGGGCTGTTGCATACAAGATTGTTTAGGGTGAATACTACTTCCTGCTATATCGCCTTTGCAACATAAACTAAGCCAGTTCCTGAGTAACCTGTTAGCATTATCCGAATATCCTGTTAGGTCAATGTTAAGATTACCCCGTACTTTTGCGGTCGTAAAAATCCCATCTGATCACAATATGCAGAAAATGAGCGCGAAGACACAGAAGAACTATTATATTATCGACTTTGACAGCACTTTTACACAGGTTGAAGCTTTGGATGAGCTGGCACGCATCTCGCTGAAATCCCATCCCGAAAAAGAAGAAATTTACCGGAAGATTTCCGACTATACCAACCAGGCCATGGAAGGCAAGCTCTCGTTTTCAGAAAGTCTCGCCCACCGGGTTCGGTTACTGGAGGCCAATAAGGATCATTTGAAGAAATTGATCAGCCACCTGAAAAAGCAGGTTTCGAAGTCTTTTTCGAGAAATGCGTCCTTCTTCAAAAAACATACTGATGAGGTACTGATTGTCTCGGGGGGATTTAAAGAGTTTATTACTCCAGTGGTCAAAAAATTCGGAATCAAAAAGGAAAATATCTATGCCAATACCTTTGTCTTTGACAAAGCGGGAAAAATCATCGGGTACGACGACAAAAACCCGCTCAGCAGTGAAGGCGGTAAAGTCACCTTATTAAAACAGCTGAACCTCCAGGGACATATCTATGGCATCGGCGACGGCTATTCGGATTTTCAGTTGCGGGAAAGCGGTGTGATCAAAAAGTTTTTTGCCTTTACTGAAAATATCTCCCGCAAATCAGTAACAGCCAAGGCAGATCATATCACACCCAGTTTCGATGAATTTTTATATGTCAACCAGCTGCCCGGTGCCATCTCCTATCCCAAGAACCGGATCCATGTACTGGTAATGGGTACCATCGATCCGGCACATCTGGGATTGCTGACAGCAGAAGGTTATACCATAGCCAGCGATGATCCCGCAACTGCACCGGATATCCGTCAGGCAGGCATACTGCTACTAGGACCCGGCATTGTTCTGGAGGCAACCGCGCTCAAAAAAGCCAGCCGGCTGAAAGCTATTGGTTGCTATGGCGAAGCGGATCGTCAGCTGCCACTCGAACGCTGCACCGATGCCGGTATCGTAGTATTTGATCAGCCCGCCGGGGGCAAAGCGCCTAAAGCGCCCGTGGAACAAAGGATTATCAACTTTATCAACAAGGGTGCGATCAGTCATAGTGTCAATTTCCCGGGCCTGCAGTTACCCGCCGTCAGCCGAACCCACCGGATCATCCATATCCATAAAAACCAGCCCGGTGTAATCGCCCGTTTTAATACGATTCTGGCGGAACACCGGATCAATATCAGTGCCCAGTACCTGATGACCAATGCCCGTATCGGGTATGTGATCACAGATATCGAAAAAAATTATGATAAACAATTGCTCCGGGAATTAAAAAAGATCGAGCATACCATTAAATTCAGGGTACTTTACTAGACCGCATCGCCAGGAATTTTAGAGCTCCAGTAGGCGGTGAATGGCGGCTTCGGCGCCCCGTATTTCTGCCAGCCCTTTCAGGCGGCCAATGGCGGAATAACCCGGATAGGCCTGCTTCTGCAGGTCATCGAGCATCTGATGGCCATGGTCCGGACGCATCGGAATGGAACGCCCCTCCTGATGCTGTAGTGCGCTGACCAACTGAATGATGCCCAACAGATCGGCATTCCCTTCCAGGTGGTTGGCTTCATAAAAATTGCCACCTTCATCCCGCTGGGTACTGCGCAGGTGGAGGAAATACACCCGGCTTCCGAATTTTTTCAGCATCGCTTTCAGGTCATTATCGCTGCGGGCACCAAAGGATCCGGTGCAGAAACAAAGTCCGGCATTGGGGGAGGGTACCGCTGTCATCATCGCTTCCACATCTGCCGCCGTACTCATGATCCGGGGCAGGCCCAGAATCGGATAGGGCGGGTCATCGGGATGGATGGCCAACTGAAGGCCCTGTGCTTCGGCGACCGGACTGATTTCATTGAGAAAACTAAAGAGATGCTGCCGCAGGGTATCGGCAGTAATATGATCATACTGGCTGAAAAGTTCCAGCACCTGTTCCGGCGTAAACAGCCCCTCGGAACCCGGCAATCCCATCAGACAGGAAATTTTGAGCTGCTCCCTGGCCGGAGCATCCAGGCTTTCAAAATAAGCACGGGCCTGAGCGAGATCCTCCGGCTTATAATCCTGATCGGCACCAGGCCGCTTCAATATAAAATTGTCAAAAGCCACAAATTCCTTCCAGCCGAACCGTAGACAGCGGGCGCCGGTATCGGTGGGATAGTCCAGATTGGTGCGTACCCAATCCAGCACAGGCATAAAATTATAGGTGATGACCCGGATGCCCTGTTCAGCCAGGTGCTCCATGCTTCGCTTATAATTATCAATCCATTGCTGGTAATTGCCATTCCGCTTTTTAATATCTTCATGAACCGGCAGGCTTTCTACCACTTCCCAGCGGAGTCCGGCGGCTTCAATCGTCGCTTTTCTCTTTTTAATTTCATCAACTGTCCATATTTCCCCTACCGGAATGTGATGCAGCGCGGTAACGATACCGGTGGCTCCGGCCTGGCGGATATCGGCCAGGGATACTACATCATTGTCGCCATACCAGCGCATAGTCTGGATCATTTTATAACTCATAGCCCGCTAAAATAGCTCAAAAATCATTAATTTCATTCACCTTGATTTCGCAAACGAATAAAGCAAAGAGCTTATAATTATCCACAGTTGTGGATTTGAAGCCCTTTGCAGTTTCACCTAAATGAGTGAACATGGATAGTATCTTAAGTTATCCAGTATGCAAGTTCAGCAGAAACACGTATATCCAGTCTTTTGGGGAAATCAATTTTCTGAATGAGTCCTTAACCAAAAGCGATTTTGAGTGATGAGTAAACCAACATGTCGGTAAGCGTCATGTATTTGCCCGTGATGGTTATAACGATTTGTTGCTTCAACTATTCTATACTGCTTGCATTGGAGGCAATACACTGGATCAAAGAACATATAAAAGACCACCCGGGATTTGAAAATTGCTTCGGCTGACACCATCGAGTACTCGTTTCAGGAACTGCGCGTAACTCACAGCGAGGTATTTAATTGTTCCGGCACAGGGATAGATCACGATTATAATTGCGCTAAAGTAGTCACCAATACGTTTGGCTACTCCAGCGCAACTTTAGGCGACTATACTTATCTAACAGTTAAAAATGATATAGGTCAGGGAAAACCTGTAATTTTAAGTGGTGGAACGAAAAGCCGATGGTGAATTTTTGCTACTTATAAAGATGGCGATATGTGGGTTTGTGATGGTTATAAAATCTGGACCATTTATTCTGAAAATGTGAATGGAGAATGTGTAGAGAACACGACTTCTTTGCATTTGCATATGAACTGAGGATGGGGAGATAATTATTACAACAGTTGGTATAATTTTAACAACTTTAATCCAGGCACTAGCACTTACAATGATGAGGTTAAAATGATATATAATACTACTCCGTAAATTTATACTCTGACTCTGACTATTACTCTGACTATGAAAATAATTATAATTTGCATGTCGATATTTTGCACGACTGTTTCCTCCTGCTCGAAAAACAAGCGGCAGAAATACGCATTGGCATCCAGTATAGAAATTGCTGTCGAGGATGAATTCGGCATGGACTTACTGAATCCCCAAAACCAAAACGCCTACGATACCAGCGCAATCAAAACCTACTATTCAAAAAATGGGACTTTTTATGAAGTTTTTGAAGGAAACTTAGATCGGCCGAGAATGTTTAGCATATATAAACATCCTGACGGCAGATATCGAATTGGAATTGGCCTGAACATTGAAAAAACTGAAGAATACCCTATAACGCTTATCAAATGGAGTGATACAGATACCGATACCCTAAAGGGTGCGTTTTATCGTACACCTTCTTCGATTTTAGTGACAAAAGTATGGTTCAACGGCGAACTAAAATGGGAACATGATAGTTATAAGGAACCATTCTTTAAGATCATAAAATAGGGGTTCTTTTTAATTAAAATACAATCGACAATAATCGAATTGCTCCTTAAATGATGGGGCAGTGGATAATTTTTTCCGTATATTTAAATTCATTGCTTCTCTACAACATTTATTTAAGGAGTTAATATTGAAGCCGATTTAAATATCGAATTTAATTCAATCTCGGATAATTTCAATCTGATTAATCTACTCCGTATATTTTTTATTTGACCATATTCTCTTTTTTTGCTTACGATTTCATTATCGTATGCATAATATGGTTGTTCTTTGATTATCATGTTCCAAATGATTATAGCTAATTTTCTAATGGCCAGTATGAAAAAAAAAGCGAAAAATATCAGGTGGGGATGATCAGACGGAATTGCGGTAAAACAAAATGAGCGTAAAATACCATCTATGGGTAGGGGCACTCATGCATCGGATAATTATAAATTGGAACATATCAGGCAATAGTCAGAAATACGAACATAATCGTATTCTATTATTTAAAAATCTACACAAAATGACTTAGCCTGCGAATTTTGGGTCATTCAGTGGCCGCACTAAATATTCGCAAGCCGGTATCTGGTCTTCAGGATGGATAATTTTGGGGACACCGGAACACCGGGACAGGCCGCTCCTGAACAGTATCGGGCGGGGGGAGATTAAAAAATCCACATTCGGTGCCAAACATTCAATAATTTTATTTGTTGATAACATCATGGCATTTTTTAAATGCCCGCTTCCCCATCGCTTCAAGGAAATACTATGCGGATATTGTTACATTACATCAAACCCTATAAATGGCTGGTATTGCTGGCTTTATTTTTAGCGTCGGTCAATCAGGTCTTTTCACTGTTTGCACCCATGATCAGTGGCCAGCTGCTCGATCTCTTTGCCAACCATCCCCATCATTTTGACAAAGGACAGACGGCACCACGGACGGAAACCGAATACCTCTTCGGCGGAGATGGCTACCACGGCTTATTTTATTTTCTGATGCTGCTGATCGGAACCGCCATGGTCAGCCGGATTGCCAAAGCCTTTCAGGATTATTTCGTCAATGTGATTATTCAGAAATTCGGCGCAACTATATTCACAGACGGTCTGAAACATTCCATGCGCCTGCCCTATCAGGATTTCGAAGATCAGCGCAGCGGTGAAACCCTCTCCATCCTGACCAAAGTACGCACCGACACCGAAAAATTTATCACCAGCTTTATCAATGTATTTTTCGTCATCATTGTGAGTGTGGTTTTTGTCTCGATCTATGCGTTCCGACTGCATTGGAGTATCATGCCGGTCTACGCCCTCGGCATTGTGCTGATTGCAGTGGTAACCAGCCTGCTTTCGAAAAAAATAAAACGGATCCAACGGCATATTGTAAGTGAAACTACAGCATTGGCCGGAACCACTACCGAGAGTCTGCGCAATATCGAAATCGTCAAAAGTCTGGGATTAACCAACCAGGAAATAAAAAGACTCAACAGCAATACCTTTAAAATTCTGGGACTCGAACTCAAAAAAGTCAAAAGCGTTCGTGCCCTGAGTTTCATTCAGGGGACCCTGGTGAACCTGCTGCAGCAGGTCATCGCTTTCACCCTGCTCTGGCTGATATTTAAGGGATCCATAACGCCGGGGCAATACCTTTCGCTGATGTTCTATGGATTCTTCCTCTTTGGCCCCATGCAGGAAATCGGCAATATCATCCTTTCCTATCGGGAAGCCGAAGCCTCCCTCCAAAATTTTCACGGCTTGATGCAGCGTCAGGCCGAACCCCGACCCCTCACGCCGCAAAGTATCGGTTCCATACAGCAACTGGCTTTTCGCCAAGTGAGTTTCAAACACCAGACTGCCAGTTTCAACGCCCTTGAAGATATTTCCTTTGAAGTTACCAAAGGAGAGACCATTGCCTTTGTAGGTCCCAGCGGCAGTGGCAAGAGCACCCTGGTAAAACTGCTGGTGGGACTGTACCGGCCTATTCAAGGAGAAATATATTATAATGAAATCCGTGGGGAAGCCATCGATTTTGAAGAACTACGCGCCCAGATCGGTTTTGTTACCCAGGACACCCAATTATTCGCCGGTACCATCAGGGAGAATCTTTTATTTGTCAACCCGACGGCTACCGACGATCAGCTCCTCCAGGTTTTGCAGCAGGCGAGCGCCAGCTCCATCCTGGAACGTGCTGAGAACGGTCTGTTGACGGTCATCGGGGAAGGCGGTCTGAAACTCAGTGGTGGCGAAAAACAAAGGATCGCCATTGCCAGGGCCCTGTTGCGGGATCCCCATCTGCTCATCTTTGATGAGGCGACTTCCGCATTGGATTCCCTCACCGAAGAAGCCATAACCGATACGATAAGGCAGGTGTCTTCCAAGGGAGATCAGATCACGGTGCTTATTGCGCACCGGCTGTCCACCATTATGCACGCCGACCGTATTTTTGTATTGGAGCGCGGAGAAATTGCAGAGACCGGTTCCCACTATTCCCTGCTGGAAAAGAAAGGTTTGTATTATGCCATGTGGCGGCAACAGATCGGAGAAAGAAGAAAGACCAGCGAAGCCCTCCCGGTTTAAACTTTGACCGCTACTACCGCAGGCACCTGAATGGGTCGCCCCAGAGGCTATTTGTAGCCGAGAACCGTTTTCCCTGTAAATTTACAGCATGATTTCATCGCGCTACCGTAATTTGTTGCTCGCTGTAGCCGGCGCCCTGCTGTTATGGGCAGCCTGGCCGGTCTCACCCCTGACCCTGCTTATTTTTATTGCCTGGTTGCCCCTGTTACAGATTGCCGAACAAAGTCGGAGTGCGGGAAAATTTTTCGGGCTGACTTACCTGCATATGGTACTCTGGAACCTGCTCACGACCTGGTGGGTAGCCAAAGCCAGTATCATCGGCGGTGCGAGCGCCTTTTTTGCCAATAGTCTGCTGATGTGTCTGCCCTGGATGTTGTATTACTGGACAAAAAAGCACCTGAGCCAGCCACTGGCACTACTCAGTCTGGCAGCTTACTGGCTGAGTTTTGAATACCTGCACCAGCACTGGGACCTGAGTTGGCCCTGGCTGACATTAGGGAATGTTTTTGCTACGCACCCGAACTGGGTGCAGTGGTACGAATACACCGGCAGTTCCGGTGGCAGCCTCTGGGTGCTCTTAAGTAATCTTCTGGTCTTTTATACCCTGCAGACGTATGGCCGTGAGGGTCGCAGTCTGCGGTATTTCCGGGCAGCGCTGTCCTGGATCGCCTTGCTTTTTCTGCCCATCCTGATTTCTTACTTTGTCAAAAGTAATTTGACCCTGCTACATCAAAAATACAATGTGGTGGTCGTCCAACCCAATGTGGATCCTTACGCCAAAATCCAGGGAATAGACGCCGGTCGCCAGCTGCAGACCCTGATCCGGCTTTCGGAAAGCCAGATCGATAGCCAGACGGCGCTGGTTGTCTGGCCGGAAACCGCGATTCCCGCCAGGCTGAATGAAGACTGGCTGCAGGATGAACCTTTTATTCAGCCCGTCCGGTATTGGCTGACCTGGCACCCCAACCTAAGCCTGCTGACCGGCATTGAAGGTTACCGGAATTTCAGGGTGCCACATAGCCGTTATGCCACCCCTTACCGCGACGGCAGCGGTTACTATGAAAGTTATAACAGTGCCGGATTAATGGATACCAGCCGTACCCGGATTTATCATAAATCAAAACTTGTACCCGGTGTAGAAGTATTGCCGGGCTTTCTGGCATTTATGGCCCCTGTTTTTGAAAAATTTGGTGGTACAGGAGGCGGCTATGCCCGTGACAGTGTGGCCAGGAACCTGACCACCCTGCAGGGACAATTTACCATCACCCCGGCAATCTGTTATGAAAGCATTTACGGTGAATACCTGTCAGAATTCAACCGCCGGGGCTCCAATCTGATTTGCGTCATTACCAATGACGGCTGGTGGGGTGATACCCCGGGTTACCGCCAGCACATGAATTATGCCCGGCTAAGGGCCATCGAAAGCCGCAAATGGGTAGCCCGTAGTGCGAATACAGGCATCAGTTGTTTTATTGATCCCTACGGCAATATTGTCCAGCAACTTGGCTGGGAGCAACAGGGCGCACTAAAACAAAAACTGGCGGCGTATATCACCGATACCTTTTTCACGAAATATGGCGACCTGACTTCCAGACTCTTCTGTTTGCTGGCACCCCTCTTATTGCTCTGGGGCGTATATAAAAAAATCCGCGAGCGGAACAACCAAGCCCGCTGATGAACAGCGTCAGCCACCGGTAGGCTCAGGCATCAAAAAACTTAAACCATGGAAAGAAAATCAATCAGTATTAACAACCGTATCATCAGTTACCAGAGCGGCGGCAGCGGCCAGGCCCTGATCCTTTTGCATGGGTTCGGCGAAGACCATCATGTATGGGAGGCGCAGGCTACCGCACTCTCCAGGCAGTACCAGGTTATTACACCGGATATTCCCGGGAGCGGACTTTCAGAACTCACCGATGATGTCAGTATGGAAGCCATTGCCGACTGTCTGGAAGAAATTGCAGCGGCCGAGGGGCTGGAAGGGATAACGCTGATCGGTCACAGCATGGGCGGCTATATCACACTCGCTTATGCGGAAAAATACCCCGACCGGCTCAGTGCCTTTGGCCTTTTCCACTCCTCCGCCATTGCGGATCATGAAGAGAAAATCAGCAACCGGCGCAAAGGCATTGATTTTATCCGAAAATACGGCGCGCAGCAGTTCCTGGACCTGCAGCCCGGCAACCTCTTCGCACCGGCTACGCTCTCGGAACGCGCCCCGCTGGTGGACGATTTTAAAAAATCCTATGAACCGTTTACCGATACGGCATTGATTGAATACTATGAAGCCATGATTGCAAGGCCGGACCGGACTGCAGTTTTAGAAAATGCCCGGGTTCCGGTACTGTTTGTATTCGGAGCGGCAGATACCATTATTCCATTGGAAGTTACACTGGAACAAGCCGCATTGCCGGCCACCAGCCGGGTGGAAATCCTGAAAGATTCCGGTCATATGGGCATGCTGGAAGAGCCCGATCTTTCTACCCGGATCCTGGAGGATTTCCTGGCCGACAATAACAGTGCGGCAAGATCACTTTAATTGTAAACTTCAACAATACGACAATGAAGCAAAAAAATATATTCATCACCGGCGCAACAGCCGGCTTTGGCGAGGCGGCGGCCCGGAAATTTGCTGCGAATGGCTGCAGGCTGATCCTCACGGGCCGGAGAAAAGACCGGCTGGAACAACTCCGCAATTCCCTGGAGGACCAATACCAGACGCCGGTCTATTTACTGAACTTTGACATCCGGGACCGTCAAGCCTGCCAGACGGCTATCAGCGGTCTGCCTCCTGATTGGCAGGATATAGATGTATTGGTCAATAACGCCGGTCTGGCCCTGGGCAGGGACAATTTCGATCAGGCCAGCCTGGATGACTGGGACACCATGATCGATACGAATCTAAAAGGACTGGCCTATATATCCCATATGGTCGTGCAGGGCATGCGGGAGCGTCGATCCGGTCATATTATCAATATCAGTTCCATATCGGGCAAAGAAGTATATGCACAGGGTAATATGTACTGCGCCACCAAACACGCAGTGACGGCTTTAAGCGAAGGTATGCGCATCGACCTGCTACCTTATAATATCAAAGTAACAGCCATTCATCCCGGAGCGGCCGACACGGAATTTTCCAGGGTGCGGTTCAAAGGTAACCAACAGGCCGCAGATGCGGTATACACAGGTATGGAACCATTGGTCGCCGTCGATGTGGCAGAGACAATTTACTATGTCACCACCCTGGCCGACCATGTATGTATCAACGAACTGGTCGTCACCTGCACCCAGCAGGCCAACAGTTATTATAGTTTCAGAAAACCGTCGGAACCACCCGCTGACCAATCCTGAACTTATTAAAAAAATGGCGATGAAATATATACTTCTGCTTCCGGCTTTACTGTTTTTTGGGGTGTCTTATTCGCAGGACAGCACCCTTAAAAAAGAAAAATGGCATTGGAACAACAATGCCCTGCGCCAGGACACCAGTGCCGGCTATACCCAGGTATTGAAAGTGGATAATATCCTCTATATCTCCGGGGCGGTCACCAGCGAGCTAAGCCCGGAAGGTGTGCGCTCGGTTTATAATGACCTGAAAGCTTCATTGGCCAGCTTCGGCGCCGGTTTTGAAAATGTGGTAAAGGAAAATCTGTATACGACAGATATCGAAGCGATGAAAAAACTGAATTATGTAAGGAAAACATACTACCGGGGTGATTTTCCTGCAGCTACCTGGGTTCAGGTCCAAAGATTATATATGGCGGCGGCCCGACTGGAAGTAGAATTAATTGCGCATTTACCCAAATAACTAAAAAAACCAACTGCAGCTAAAGGCATATTGGAAACTTTTTGTTTGTTACTTTCGCCCCAGATAACTGCCGGATAATGGCAGAAAATGCAATCAGGATATGGCACTAAAATTCGGTATTATTGGCAGCGGCAGCTGGGCGACGGCCCTGGTAAAGATTCTCACGGATAATGGCCATAAAGTGCATTGGTGGGTACGTAATGAATACCGGGCCGATTTTATCAGAAAACGGGGTCACAATCCTCAGTATATACCTTCGGCTACCCTACAGCCCAGACTCCTGAAAATCGAAACGGATCTCAATAAAGTGGTGGAAGCTGCCCAGGTGCTGATATTGGCCATCCCCTCGGCCTATGTAGTCGAGACCCTTAGCCAACTCGATCCTGCAGCCTTGCACCAGAAAAAAATTCTTTCTGCGGTGAAAGGCATGTTGCCGGGTGACAATGTGTTATTGAATGATTACCTGGCCCGTGATTTTAAGGTTCCGCTTAAAAATTATTTTGCCGTACTGGGCCCCTGTCATGCGGAAGAAGTCGCAGCAGAAAAACTTTCCTATCTGACTTTCTCCGGTATCGACAGGGATTTTACCGGCAAAATTGCCGGATATTTTACCACCCCCGCTATCAATACTGTCGTCAATGATGACATCCTGGGCGTACAGTATGCGGCAGTGCTTAAGAATATCTATGCCCTGGGCGCCGGTATCGCCCATGGTCTGGACTATGGTGATAATTTTCTGAGTGTTTATATAGCCAATAGTGCGGACGAGATGGCCGGCTTCCTGCGTCGCTTCGGTGCTGACCATATCGTGGTAGGGGAACATCAGCCTGATACCAGGTCCGCCAACTACGCAGCTTCCGTTTACCTGGGTGACCTGCTGGTCACCTGTTATTCGCTGTACAGCCGTAACCGTACTTTCGGTAATATGATCGGTAAAGGATATTCGGTACAGGCAGCCCGGCTGGAGCTTAATATGGTGGCTGAAGGCTATAATGCCGCCAAATGCATTTTCGATATCAATAAAAAACTGGAAGCCGAGATGCCCATTGCCGCCGAAATTTATAATATTCTCTGGGAGCAGTTACCGCCGGCTCAGGGTTTTTCCAGGATTGAGCGGGTACTGATTTGATGCCCGTAGCGCCGTGTTGAGTAAAGTATTTAATCAGCATCTTCTTCGAAAAACAAATCGGCTGCAATCCCGTCCGCAAACAATTTACCTTCATCGGATAACAGGATGCGCTGACCTTGTCGGCGCAGCTGCCCGCGATCTTCGTATTTTTTAGCCAGCGACCACACCGTTCTTTGTTGCGCTTCGGTAAAGCCGCTAATATCCAGGCCCTCGATCCGTCGCAGGCCGATCATGATGCTTTCATTGATTTGCTGAACAGGTGTGAGCATCTCTGTTTCCCGGGGAAGTTGTCCGCGGGCAATGGCATCGATATACTGCTGATTGTTTGCAATATTCCAGCTACGCTCCCGTCCTGTATAAGAATGCGCTGAAGGGCCAATACCCAGATAGGAACTGCCCTCCCAGTAAGCACTGTTATGACGGCTTCTACAACCCGGTTGTGCAAAATTTGAAATTTCATAATGCTCATACCCGGCCGTCCGCAGCAACTGCATCAGTAACAGAAACTGCCGGGATTGCTGTTCAGGATCAATATCCGCTTTCCGATGGGTCCGGATCAGTTTGTCCAGAGGGGTTCTGGGCTCCACCGTCAGGGCGTAACAGGATAAATGGGGAATACCATAGGCGATCGCCGTCTCCAGATTCTCCTGCCAGGCGGCATCGCTGAGACCCGGACTGCCATAAATCAGATCAATGCTGATATTGTCAAAATATTTCAGAGCCAGCTCCAGCCCCTCTCGGGCCTGATGTTCATTATGGGCCCGGTTCATCCATTCCAGATCAGCCTGAAAAAAAGACTGCACCCCGATACTCAGTCGGTTGATGCCGACTGCCTTCCAGTTGATTAGTTGGCCCTCCTGCAGATCGTCGGGGTTGGCTTCCAGTGTAATTTCTGCATCCGCCAGGACAATTCCGCTGTGGCGAACCCGATCCAGGAGATACGCCAAATCCGCCGCCGACAACAAACTGGGTGTGCCGCCTCCGAAATATACCGTCTGGTAAGTCGTATTGCTGCCACGCATTTCCAACTCCCGGCCGATTGCCGACACCATCGCCTCTTTTTTTGTGAGTGAAGTCGCAAAATGAAAATTACAATAATGGCAGGCCTGCCTGCAAAAAGGAATATGAATATAAATACCACTCATGGTGATCGCAATTTCAGGTCGGTTCTGCCAGGGGGAATCCGGCTTCCTGTTGTTATCCGAATCCGCTACTTTTACGGCCTGTTGAGACCTGCAAAGATACGATACCTGCTCACAGCATTCAGCTTTTTGCTGGTTTGGCCGGCACTGGGTCAGGGTGGCTATCCCCTGCAGGTCAGGTCTGTGGACCGGGACAGCAGCTTCCTGCACCGGGAACTCGGGATTCCTCAAAACTTCCTGAGCCGGGAAGATTGTAGGATTTACCTCGACCAGCTCCTGCCTGATTTGCAGGCCCGTGGTTATATTACGGCGTCCCTGGATTCGGTGGAGGCCGACAGCAGTGGCGCCCGTGTCCTGCTTTTCCTGGGCCGGCAGTACCGGTGGATGGCCATAAAAGCCGACAGTACCAGCCTTCCCTGGTTGCGTACTATAGGCTGGGATCCGACGACATTCAACCACCGTCCCTTTGACCGGCACCAGCTGCAGACCTATCAGCGGCAACTGCTGGACGCAATGGAAAACAATGGCTACCCTTTCGCCAGTGTTTCGATGCAGGACATGCAGCTCAACGGGGAGGAAGTGTCCGGTACCCTGCATGTCGAAACCGGACCGCGCTACCATATCGATAGCCTGAAAATTACCGGCAATGCCCGGATCAGTAAGGAATACCTGCAGCAGTACCTGGACATCCGCAATGGATCGGTCTATAATAAACAGAAGCTGCAGGGCATTTCAACAGCGCTCAAAAAACTCAATTATGTGGAGGAAACTTTTCCGCCACAGTTTCACTGGCGTAGTACAGGAGGCGTCGTGGAACTATTCCTGGACGGCAGAAAAAGCAGTCAGATCAATGTCGTGGTTGGCTTTCTTCCCGGCGATGATCCGCAGCGTCCCAAGTTGCGGCTTACCGGCGAAGCATTGTTACAGCTTAATAATACCCTGGGCGCCGGCGAGACCCTGGGCCTGGTCTGGCAGGCCTTACAGGTGAGTTCCCAGCAACTAAGTATCAATTATAAACAGCCCTATCTGTTTCGCTCTCCCTTCGGAATTGATTTCGGATTTAATATGTTCAAAAAAGATTCCAGCTTTCTGAATTTCAATTTCGATATCGGCGTTCAATACCAGCTTACGGCCCAACAGGAACTCAAGGTCTACCTGCAGCGGTTCAGTACTATTCTAAGTGGAATCGATGCGGCTGCCATTATCCGCACCCGCCAGTTACCCGGGGAAGCAGACCTTCGTATGACCAGTCTGGGCTTTCAATACCGATTCAATAATACCGACTATATCTATAATCCTGTCGCAGGTACTGAACTTTTTTTCAATACGATGGTCGGCCTGAAAAAAATCCGTCCCAATAACCAGATCCTGGAACTCCAGGATCCTTCAGATCCCGGCTTTGATTTTGCCCGTCTTTATGATACGGTAAAAAGCCGGGCCTACCAATGGCGAAGCGAACTCGCGGCAGCCCGCTATTTTCCCCTGGGCAAATCCCGCCGGAGCACCCTTCGGCTGGCGGTGAACGGGGGTTATATTTCCGGCAGCCGGATCTACCGCAACGAATTGTTCCAGATAGGGGGCAATCACCTGCTGCGGGGTTTTGACGAACAAAGCCAGTATCTCTCTGCCTTTGGAATTGGCAGTCTGGAATACCGTTACCTGGTCGGGCCCCGCTCCTATTTCAATGTGTTCAGCGATGGTGGTTGGGGGCGCGAATCAGGTTCGGGGACGCAGACAGGATATACCTATATCAGCGGAGGCTTCGGACTGGCCTTTGAAACCAAGGCGGGACAGTTCCGGCTGGCCTGGGCAATTGGCAAAAGAAATGATACCGATTTTAACCTCCGCCAGTCGAAGATACATTTCGGCTTCCTGAATTATTTTTAATCTACAGCAGGCTACTCAGAGGGTCTCCTTGCCATATTTCTTGTAATAGGCAATCAGCCAACGGACGACTTCACTGTAGCTGGCTGTACCGCGGGGCTGGCGATTCGCTTTCAGAAAATAATCATAGAACATACTGACCAAAGGTTCTACCGGATTACGGTAATGGCTGTAAAACCGGTAGAGTTCGTCAATATCGGCGGTCACGCGTGGATGTTGCTGTCGTTGGTAGGCAACCGCGGCCAGGGAATCCACGGCAGTCAGTTCCCGCAGGGCATAGCGGTACATATCGAAATATCCGGCGTACCGGAAATGAATCGAGGCATGCTGGCGACAGGCCAGAAATCCGACAAAATTGGCTTCATTTTCCCGTGCATAGCCCAGCTGGTGGGCCATCTCATGGACGGTCACAAAAGGCTTTTCAGAAAAAGGCACCGTGGTATTGACCTGGGCCTCGCCCGTAAAGGGATTATAGTAACCCTGGAATCCCATATAGTTACCCAGATAACTGAACAGGGAGGGCTTTACCGATCGTTTTCGGTAGCGCAGAAAGGGATATTCTCTGCCCAGGGCTGTATACCCACGGACACCCGCGTCGAAAAGCGCCCTGTTGCTGATTCCAGGGCGTTCGGCCGTATCCACATTGGCTGCCTCATGGTTCAGGCGCAACTGCAGGAGGGCCACCAGGGTATCCAGATCCGCCGGACGATAATTGGTTTCCCGAAGCTGCAATTGACCCGAAATACCCAGACGTGAATAGTTCAATCCCCAAAGGCCATAGAATACCACAAAGAGAACCAGGAAAATAAATAACAGTTTGCTGAGCCTTCGGAGCATCGCGGCACGTGTTATACTACGGTGCCGGATTTTTTTAAGCAACTTTACAAATCGCCAGATTACCCAGACGGGCAGTCCCAGGTAGATCAGGTCCCCAAGGCTAAAGGGTATCCAGCCAAAAAGCAGTCGCTGCATGCGGCTGATAAAGGGATAAACGCCATAAGTATAATGATTCTCCACCCATATGGGACTGCCGGAAGCAATCAGAATAAGCGCTGTCACTATCAGCAACAGCGACCAAATAATTAATTTTACAGTTTTTGGGGAATGGAACACGGGATAAACTTAACCGGTTAAAAATACAGCATCTTGAACAAATTTATACCGATAACCGATCGTCTTAAAAACGGCCGGCTGGTTACCGTCCGACAGGCCACCAGCCGTGATGCCTCAGCACTGATTCTTACCATGATGCGCTATATTTCACAGAGCGCCCACCTGCTTTCCACCCCGAATGAGTTCTTTCCCACCAAACAACAGATGCGCGAGTGGATCAAAACCATGGCAGCAGAGGACAACAGTCTGTTGCTGGTAGCTGTCTGTGAAGACCGCATCGTGGGAAATCTGGACCTCAAGGGTGAACAACGTCTGAAAATCCGCCATAATGCGGTATTGGGGATCGGCATTGAGGCGCCGTGGCAGGACCTGGGTCTGGGACGGCTGCTGCTGGAACTCGCGCTGCAATGGGCCGGAGGCAACCCGGTACTGGAACAGTTATGGCTGCATGTCTTTGAATCCAATCAGCGGGCAAGGGTGCTGTATGAATCACTGGGCTTCCGGCAAGTGGCCTGCCAACAGGATTATATCAAAAATGCAGCCGGGCAGTATGAGAATAATCTGATAATGAACATAAAAACAGATATTAAATTTTCCTAAAAAAAAGTCAATACGGGAAAAATACCCCCCTGCGATACCGATGAACCAGCTAACTTAGCCCACGGATTTGATTCATTTCGGATCTACCTATTAATAACCTTAAAGATTTCACTAATGAAGAACATCAGAGTTGTATTATTTATTTCAAAATGCAGGTCTTTTGTCGCCCGGTTGAAAAGCAAAAGCCCTGCAAGAAAAAACAAATTCAGGAAAGAACTGACCGATTATTATGCGATGTATTATTTGTCTTGAAAAGGTGCGGTTAAAAGGGGTAATTTACAATTACACCATTTAATGACGCAGTTGCCATCAGATCATTCAAGCCCCATGTCTTTAATGATAGCAGCAATCTTTTCATCCAGCTTTTTATCGGTTTCATCAAATTTTTCAGGGCCCTCTAAACCTTCTTTTACACTGAAATAAAATTTGATTTTTGGTTCTGTTCCACTGGGACGCGCAGAAATAAGCGAGCCGTCTTCAGTGATAAACTGAAGGACATTGGACTTCGGCAATGCTATCGATGAACTGTCGCCTGTACGCAGGTCGAGCGCCTGGCTGCTCTCATAATCGAGGATCCGGACGACGGGCACGCCGTTGATTTGGCGGGGTGGATGTTCGCGAAATTTTTTCATCATTTCAGCGATCTGCTGTTGACCATCCATACCTTTTTTGGTAATCGATATCAGCTGTTCTTTATAAAAGCCATACCGTACGTACAGTTCTACCAGTTTGTCGAAGAGGCTACGCCCCTGCTGTTTCTCATAGGCTGCCATTTCACAAAGTATGGCCACCGCGCTTACGGCATCCTTATCCCGTACCCGGTCGCCGATCATCAGTCCGAAACTTTCCTCTCCTCCTACAATATAATTTTCACTGCCCTCCTTGAGCCGGATCATTTCGGCGATCCATTTAAATCCGGTCAGCACCCGGTAACAAGTTACATCATTGCCCCGGGCCAGGTCGTCGACCATACCGGTGGTTACAATGGTCGTAATGATCATATCCTCTGGGGTAGCAATCCCTTTTTCCTTCCGGGCTTCCAGCAGGTAATTAAATGCCAGCACCGCTGTCTGATTGCCGTTCATCAGCACCCAATCACCATGATTATTGCGCACACCGATACCTACCCGGTCGGCATCCGGATCGGTCCCCAGCAGAATATCCGCGTCCAGCTTCTTGGCCAGGTCCAGACCGATGCTCATGGTTTCCTTTTCTTCCGGATTGGGATAGGCTACAGTGGGGAAATTACCGTCCGGCGTCGCCTGAGCTTCTACAATGGTTACATTTTTGAATCCATAGCGCTCCAAAACGCGGGGGACCAGGGTAATTCCGGTACCGTGAATCGGCGTGTAGACGATTTTCAGGTTATTCTGCTGCTCAATGACTTCGGGGTAAACGCTCAGCCCCTTGACCATCTCGATATACTTCTCATCGAGTTCGCTGCCAATAATCTCAATATTGGACGCCTGGCCACTCCATTGTACATCAGCGATGGAAATAATCTTCTCCACTTCCGCAATGACATTCTTATCATGAGGAGGTACCAATTGCCCGCCGTCATTCCAATAAGCTTTATAGCCGTTGTACTCTTTGGGGTTATGGGAAGCGGTACAGACGACCCCTCCCTGACAATCCAGGGTTCTGATGGCAAAGGACAATTCTGGTGTGGGCCTTAAATCTTCGAATAAGAATACACGAATACCATTGGCGGCGAATACATGGGCGGTGGTTTCAGCAAAAAACCGGCTGTTATTACGGCTGTCATGGGCAATGGCCACCCGCACCTGCTGGTCCGGAAACGAAGCCTTGAGGTAATTGGCATAACCCTGGGTCGCCATGCCTACGGTATATTTATTCATCCGGTTGGTCCCGACGCCCATAATTCCCCTCAGTCCACCCGTACCAAATTCCAGGTTCTTGTAAAAAGCATCTTCCAGGTCGGTTGGATTTTCTGCCTGTAATTGACGAATGGCCTCCTTGGTCTCCTGATCATAATCACCGCTTAACCACTGCTGTATTCTTTGTTCTGTCGCTGTATCCATAATATTCCAAATTTAGGTTTGGAAGATACAATTTTCTGAATTTCCAAAATCAAAACCCTGATGAATGCTTAAACTAATGATTTCCGAATGGCATTCCGGTCCGAGAACCCGCAGGGACACTCTGATGAACCGGTGTTGCATGCGGGACGGTATGGCTTTAGTCAACTATGCTTACTTTTGCAGCCTGTTCTATGAATTCCTTCAAAAGCACATCCTTTATTTTCTTTTGGATTCGGCCCCTGAAACCGGGGGTATTAACGATCTTTCTGCTGGCAGCTTCCTTTGGTCTTGGCGCCCAGGAATCGTTTGTGGCAGCTTCCTCCGAGGATGGGAGCAGCGAAGCGGCTTCCCTGGCTATCCCGCAGGATACGATGGAATATAGCGACAAATGGCGGTCTGATGCACTCGACACTTCACTGGCATTGAAACACCGGCGGCGGCAACGCATTATTGGTTATGGTAGTATCGGCCTTTACGGCGGCATGCTGATCGGGTTGAATCAGGCCTGGTATGCCCAATATCCCCGCAGCAGTTTTCATTTTTACAATGATAATGGCGAATGGAACCAGGTCGATAAAGTGGGGCATAGTTGGTCAACCTATCAACTGACCCGTTCGGCTTTTGGTGCCTGGAAATGGGCCGGGGCCAGTGACCGAAAAGCAATGCTCTATGCGGGAATCAGTGGTCCGGGTTTTCTGACCGTAATAGAAATACTGGATGCCTTCAGTTCCAATTGGGGTTTTAGCTGGGGCGATATGGGCGCCAATATATTCGGAAGCGGCCTGTTCCTGGGTCAGGAAGCCCTCTGGGGAACGCAGAAACTTCAGTTTAAGTTTTCTTTTCACCGGAAAAACTACGCCGAACCCCTGCTGGAACAAAGGGCGAATGATCTTTTCGGTTCCGCGTGGAATGAAAGAATGCTCAAGGATTATAATGCCCAGACCTATTGGCTTAGTGCGAACCTGAAATCCTTTTTTCCGGAGAGTCGGTTACCCGAATGGCTCAACATCTCTCTGGGCTATGGTGCCGATAATATGTATGGAGGTTACAGCAATGAATGGGCCAATGAATCCGGGGAAAATTTCAGTCGCCATGAGATCCCCCGGATCCGTCAGTTTTATCTGGCACCGGATATTGATCTGACAAGAATCAAAACCCGGCATAAATGGTTACGGACTTCTTTCTACCTGCTCAATTGCCTGAAATTTCCTGCCCCTGCACTGGAACTGGATTCCAGAGGTAAATTGAAAGGACACCTGATTTATTTCTAAATACTGATAACGGTCTAATCCGAACAGGCCATTTCGCGGGGCTCGGGCATGCGGGCCTGTTCCTGCTCCATACGGGCGCGGATTTTCTCCCGCTGCTTTTTGGCCAGGTTAATAAAAAACACACTGCCCAATATGATCGCCAGTCCGGTCAGCTGTAGTGCAGTCAGCCGGTCATGGTTGATCAATACGCCAAGCAAGACCGCTACCAGCGGATTGACGTAAGCATAGGTACTCACCTGGGCGGCACTCCTGACATTCAGCAAAAACACATAAGCGCTATAGCCGATGATCGAACCAAAGACAATCAGATAGGTCAAGGCCCACCAGGCTTTCGCAGGAATAGCCCCCCAGCTGATATCTGTAATCCCTTTACCAGCCGTGGTGGAAATCGCAAATACCAACCCCGCTGCCAGCATCTGCCAGGCGGAATTGACCATCGGGGAAATCCCTGAAACTTTGTACTTGGAATACAGGGATCCCAGCACCCAGCCAATATTGGCCATACATAAAACGATCAGCGGCAGTATGCCGTTATTGAAGTTGCTGGCGCCCAGTTTCTCATAGAAAAGGGCGATCACACCCATCAGACCGACCGACACACCCAGTATGGTAAACTTATTGCTGAAATTTTCACGCCAGTTAACCTTATCCAAAACCAGAAACCAGAGGGGCGCAGAAGCCAGAAAAATGGCCACAAAGGAGCTGGGCAGGTATTGTTCCACCCAAATGACGGCGCCATTACCCAGAAACAGCATCAGGACGCCGCTAAAGGCGGCAGCAGGCAGGCTCTGTCTGTTCCATAGTCTTTCCCCCCGGCTGACCGCCCAGGCCATCATCAGCAAACCTGCAATAATAAAACGGACGGCCCCAAGTACCATCGGAGGTATGTGCTTGACAGCCATTTCAATAAAAAAATAGGTGGAACCCCAAATCAGATAGACCGCGGCAAATGCCAGTGCCACGAGTAGTAAGGAAGGCTTTTTTGTTTGATTCATGATCAGTTGATTGAAATCGTCTGTGTTTCTTTTACCGTTTCCATAACGATGGTAGTTCGCATCGAAAGGATATTGGATATATTACTGAACTCCCGTCTTTTTAATTCCATCAATTCTTCCGTGCCCGATACCCGGACTTTCACCAGATAACAGTCGTCTCCGGCAATATGATGAACTTCCTGTACCTGGGGAATGGCGGCCAGCGCCTTGGCCGAAGCATCGGAACCGAACTCGTCTCCAGATTTAATAAAAATAAAAGCCAGCAGGCCCTTCTGCAAAGCGACCGGATTTAATTGGGCGGCATAACCCCGGATAACACCCTTTTCCTCCAGTTTGCGCACCCGTTCCAGCACGGCCGAAGGCGCCATACTCAGTTTTTTGGCCAGTGCAACATTGGTAATACGCGCCTGCTGCTGCATCAGTTTCAGGATACTGAGATCCGTAGTATCCAATATTATTTCATTCTCATCCATCCCACAAATATAGAATATAATTCAGCATTATTACAAATAATAAGAATAATATTCGTTATATATTGTTTAAATCTTAATATAATTCTAAGACCCAACCAAGAATCATTGCCGTTAATTCATAAAATTCTGAGAAACACGAATCCCGGAATATGTTTCTGACCAATCCCGGCTATTTTTGCAACCTGCGATCCCCAACCATCCGCTGCCAATCGGATGCATCGGGCATTCCTTTAAAACAAATCAATATCGATGAAAATTTTAGGGTATCTGGTTCTGATTTCAATCGTTTTTAACGGATTTGCCTGTGGCGATTCCGACCGTTCTGCAAAAAATACTTCTGACCCGAACCCGTCGGCACCGCCGGCGATCAGCCTGTCGGTGATCAATTCCTTTCCGCACGACACCAGTGCCTTTACCCAGGGCCTGGTAATTTACAAGGGCCAATTGTACGAAGGCACCGGTGGGGCAGCCTATGATCCGGGCACTGAGAAATTTTCCCGGCTGATGCAGGTAGATCTACCGAGTGGTAAAGCGCTTAAAACCCATAAACTGGATCCAAAATACTTTGGAGAAGGAATCACGATTTTAAATGATACCCTCTACCAGCTGACATGGAAAGAACACACGGTGTTTGTGTATACCCTGCCTGATTTCAAAAAAGTAAAAGAATTCCAGATTCCTACCCAAGGCTGGGGCATTACCCATAACGGAAAAGAGCTGATTGTCAGTGATGGTTCCAGTAACCTGTATTTTTATGACCCTTCCAGTTTCCGGCTATTGCACAATCAGGCGGTTACCCAGGGAGGCGATCTTGCCTTCAACCTGAACGAATTGGAATACATCGATGGGTTTGTCTATGCCAACCAATGGCAACAGCCTTATATTTTTAAAATCGACCCCAACTCCGGGCAGATTGTGGGACGGATCGATGTTACACAGATCTGGGAACGGATCCGCAAAATCGATCCCCTGGCCGATGTTCCCAACGGCATCGCTTATGACGATCAAAGCAAAAAAATCTATATTACGGGTAAGAAATGGCCTGAACTCTACGAAGTGCAATTAGGACAGTAGGCGAAGCTGGCGATCCTTAGTTTCTGCCAATTACATAAATGACGGAACAACAGGCTTCCGTTTGGCCAATTGCATGAATATTGGAGGCCAGGCCGTGCAGGCCCGCACTGATATAACTGATTTTTCCGTATTTGTATTTGCTGCTGAGCATATCCACATAGAAACTGTCAAACCACATCGGCAACCGTTGAATTATCTTTAATCCATGCTGCGCCATTAACTGCTGCATGGAGGCCGGCGAAAAATGGTAGAGGTGCCTGGGCACATCATAGCCGGCCCAGTATTCCTTATAAAAACCAGCATCCTTGCTGGTATAATTGGGAACCGCTACAAATAGTCTGCCCTGATCCCGCAATAAGGCTTTCAGCCGGGACACCGTTGCATGCAGGTCATGTACATGCTCGAGGACATGCCATAAGCTAATAGCGTCAAAACCTGCGGATGGCAGTTGGTATAAATGATGTGCCGGTTCTGTTTGTAAGCCATAGAGTTCAAGCGCCATTTGGCGGGCATCCGCATCAGGTTCCAGACCCGTCACCTGCCAGCCCTGTCGCTGCATGGTATGCAGAAAACTGCCCGTGCCACAACCCATATCCAGAATCTGACCCGCTTTTTTCCCAGTATATTGTTTGACGATGGACGCCTTTTGTTTCAGGGTAATACGTCGCACCCGCTGGTAGAGGCTACTGATCCGATCCTTGGAAGTATTGGAATGCGAGATATAGTCCTCCGATTTATAATAGGCCCCTATCTCCTGCTGATCAGGAACGTCCTGGGTGAACCGGGCCGTGCATCGCCGGCAGTGCAGGATTTCAAAAACCTTACCGCTGACCGTATAATCCTTCACGAAAAACACGGGATCGAGCATATCCGACTGACAAACAGGACATTGTTGATAATGGATATCAGGCATTCTTATAAGTTAATGATCCTTATTAAACGCCGGTTAAACGGCAAAACTGGTGCCGCAACCACAGGTACTGCTGGCATTGGGATTAGAAAAAGTAAAGCCCCGGTTATCCAGGCCCTCATTCCAGTCAATCTCCATGCCGGCCAGATAGAGTTCATGAGCGCTGTTGATCAGGCAGGGTATGCCATCAATCAAGAAAGACTTATCCTGGTCGGTAGCACTGTCGAAACCCAGCACATAACTCATACCGGAGCAGCCCCCCCCCTTTACACCTACCCTGAGTTGCTGGCTTTGATCAAATCCTGGCTGGGCCATCAAACGCTTGATTTCTGCAATAGCTCCCGCCGTCATGGTAACCGGAGTCATCGTTGCTGTTTGCATATCCATATGGCAAAATTACACAATTGCTGCCAGTATCAAAAAGCACTGTTGCTGAAGCCCGGAATTAGCCATTTCGATTAAATTCCGGGCGCTTCATCCGTCGGTGGTGCTTTGATGGGAGCCGCCGGCTGTTCCTGTTCGTGCCGGGCCACCATATGGTCATTATGAAGGTTTTGTATGGAATCATGACTTTCTACTTCCACTTCTTCCACCCATACGGCGTACTGGGTCGGGAATATATTCATCCCATGGTGTATGGCGAAAACCCGGGTAAATGCAGCACCAAAATACAGAATCACGGCAGAATAATAGACCCAGAGCAGCAAAACAATGATCGACCCCGCAGCGCCATAGGCGGAAGTCCAGCGGCTGTGATTCAGATAATAGCTGATCAGAAATTTACCGAGCATAAATAACAGCGCCGTTGCAAATGCACCGGCCCGCACCGCCCGCCAGCGAATACGGGCATCGGGCAACACTTTAAAAATCAAACCGAACAAAAAAGAAGTAACCAGGAATGTTAGCAGCAGATTTGAAATATAGGCAATCGCTACCTGAGTTTCGGGGATGATCCGGGTTATCTGTTCCAGAAAAATATCCATCAGGCTATTGGCCAGTAACGATACCAGCAACAGAAAGCCAAGAGAAATCACCATTGAAAAAGAAAGCAGCCGGTCCAGGATCAGTTTAATCCAGCCACGACCCTTTCTGGGTTTGGTACGCAAACGCCAGATCATGTTAATAGAGTCCTGAATTTCAGCAAAAATGCCTGTCGCACCAAAAATCAGGGTGATCAGACCGATAATCATGGAAATTCCCTTATCCGGAAACCGGGATGCATTATCAATGGTATCCCTGATTTGCCGGGTCGCGCCCGCGCCTACAAAATCCCGGATCTGTGAGAAAATACTGCTTTCCACCGAGCTGTTATGTCCCGATACCAGATCAGCGACCCACAAAATAACAATTAACAGACCGGGCAGGGCAATGATGGTGTAATAAGCCAGGGCCGCACTGAGTTTCAGGATGCGCATATCAAAAAAGGCATCGATGGACTGGGTCAGTATTTTCCAGGCTTTTTTCAAAAACTATTATTTTAATTTTTTATTATCCGCATGGCGTTCCTTGTCCCGACCGGTCTTCTTTCTGAAATTCTCTTCTAAAGCGCCGGTGAGGTCGATACCCGTTTGATTGGCCAGACAGAACAATACCCACAAAACATCTGCCATTTCATCAGCCAACAGGTCTTTTTCGGTACCGGCAGCAGGCGCTTTATCTTTTTTATAGGATTGCTGTCCGAACTGACGGGCCATATGACGGGCGAGTTCACCTACTTCCTCCGTTAAAATCGTCATATTCGTTAATTCATTGAAATATCCGCCACCAATGGAACGGATCCACTCATCAACGCTTTCTTGTGCTGCTGCTATCGTCATACTATATTTTATTTTTTGTGTCAATTATTATGGTGACCGGGCCGTCATTGATCAGCGACACCTGCATGTCTGCGCCGAAGACCCCGGATTGAACCGGCCGACCCAGATCTTTCCTGAGTTGCCGGATCATTTCTTCATATAATGGTATGGCCTGTTCCGGCCGGGCTGCGCTGATAAAAGATGGCCGGTTTCCTTTTTTGGTGGCCGCATGAAGGGTAAACTGACTTACCAGTAAAATGCCACCTTCTATTTCCTTTACCGATCGGTTCATCTGTCCCTGCGCGTCACCAAAAATCCTTACTTGTACGATTTTCTGACTCAGCCAGCACAGGTCCGCTTCGGTGTCTGCTGTTTCAATGCCCAGCAAGACAAGCAAACCCTGATCAATGGAGGCCTGCAACTGACCATCGATATGCACACTGGATTTTGAAACACGTTGAATAACTGCCCGCATGATTAACTTTTTTACATACCTACCAATAAAAATATAAATTAATTTAGCAAAATGGATATTAGTACGGAACTGCAGTTCCAGACGACCCGCAGCAGTGGTAAGGGAGGGCAGCATGTCAATAAGGTGGAAACAGCAGTTATTGCAGTTTTTGATATGAATCGTTCCCAACTACTGGCTGCCGACCAAAAACTATTACTGATGCAGCGGCTGGCACATCGCATCAGTGCAACTGGACAGCTGCAACTGCGTTCCCAGTCACATCGCAGCCAGGCAGCCAATAAAAAAGAGGTCGTTGCCAAAATGAACCGATTGGTGACCAAGGCACTGGAGATAAAAAAGCCCCGCATTGCCACCAGGGCTTCCCGGGCATCGGTTGAAAAAAGAATCGAACGCAAAAAAAGAAAATCTGAAATTAAGAGCAACCGCAGGAAACTACCCTATTCCGGCTTCTAACCAGGGAATCATTGCCAGCGGTGCTGCAGTCGCTGTGAGGAGCGACAGCGTTTTCCCAGTTTCCAAAATAGTTTTTAAAATAAGATAATCCCATTAAATTTGTAGGCTATGCGTGGTACCAAGGATATTTCAAACAGATACGGTTATTTTCAGTTACTAAGCATTGGATTGTTGTTTTTTATCGCCTGTAAAAGCCCTTCGGATACGGCTGCTGATGATACACACAAAGATTCAGTGCATTCCTGTATGAAGGTGCCTTCCCGCTTTGCATCAGGTGCTGATTCCGCCGCCGTAGCGTTTAGCGGTGACAGTTCAGTAACCGGCATGATGTATATTCCCGGTGGTAGATTTGAAATGGGCGGTGACAACAAACAGGCCAGTAAAGATGAATACCCCAAACATGCTGTCCAGTTGGATCCTTATTATATGGATATCACCGAAGTCACCAATGCACAGTTCCGCGCATTTGTGGACGCGACCGGATATATCACTACTGCAGAACAAAAACCCGATTGGGAAACTTTGAAAAAAGAACTTCCCCCCGGCACCCCCAAACCGTCGGAAGACATGCTGGTGGCAGCTTCCCTGGTCTTTAAATCTTCTGATCGTCCCGTAGATCTCAATGACTATAGTCAATGGTGGAGCTGGGTTGCGGGAGCAAACTGGCGGCATCCTCAGGGTCCGGGCAGCAGTATTGAAGGCAAGGACCATTATCCGGTGGTACAGGTCAGCTGGAATGATGCCCAGGCCTATTGTCAATGGGCCGGTAAAAGACTGCCTACGGAAGCGGAATGGGAATTTGCGGCCCGTGGGGGCCTGATAGACAATATTTATCCCTGGGGCAATGAACATGTGAATGCCGGCCAGCCCAAGGCCAATAGCTGGGAAGGGAAGTTCCCCTACCTGAACGAAAAAAAAGACGGCTATGTTACCGCAGCGCCGGTACAAAGCTTTGCGCCCAATGGATACGGACTTTATGATATGGCCGGCAATGTCTGGGAATGGTGCAGTGACTGGTACCATGCCGATTACTACAAGCAGCAGGAAGGAAAACTTTCTGTTAATCCTCAGGGTCCGACCAGTTCTTATGATCCCCAGGAACCCAGTGCAAAAAAAAGAAGCCTTCGCGGGGGCAGTTTTCTGTGTAACGACGCTTATTGCAGCGGTTACCGGGTAGCCCGCAGAATGAAAAGCACGCCGGATACCGGACTTGAACATACCGGCTTTCGCTGTGTTAAAGATATAAAGACCGTTAAAAAATAATAAAATCAATGTTTTATGCCTCAAATTACATTTAAAGGAGAAGCCGTAAATACGGTTGGAACCCTGCCGCTGGTGGGTTCTGAACTGAAAAGCTTTATACTGGTAAAAAATGACCTTTCAGAAGCAACCCTCGCTGACTATAAGGGTAAAAAACTGGTGCTGAATATTTTTCCCAGTATCGATACCGGCACCTGCGCAACTTCAGTACGGTCATTTAATGAACGCGCTGCCGGTCTGGAGAATACCGTGGTGCTGAATATTTCCAAAGACCTGCCCTTTGCCCAGAAACGCTTCTGCGGCGCCGAGGGCATTAACAATGTCGAAACCCTTTCTGATTTCCGGGGCACATTTGGCAATGATTATGGCGTACGGTTGGCAGACTCGCCCTTAAAAGGCTTGTTAAGCCGCGCGGTGGTAGTTGCTGACGAAAACAATAATATTCTCTATACCGAGCAGGTCGCTGAAATTACTTCGGAACCCAATTACGAAGCCGCGTTAGCCGCATTAACTGCTTAGCTGTATTTGTGGAACGGAATTCAAGAATTATAGCCAAGAAGAGGGCTGCGGTGCCCTACTATTGGCACTGGTTACTGACTTTTATTAGGGGGCAGGTTGCTGTTGACGATCTTTTAACAGGATGCCGGCCCGCTCCAGGGCCTGCTCCAAATTGGGGGTCACATTGGCCTTGCCAATGGCAAAAAGCAATCTGGCCTTTCGTAAATCGCCCAGGACAGACGGACTGGTAATATCCGAAAGAATCAGCCTGCTGCCCTTGCGGACCAATTCCCTGTGTATTTCCCTGAGGGCATAGATGCCCGTGGCATCAATAACGGGCACTTCACCCATTCTAAGTATCAGGACCTCCGGCGACGGGTGCATAAACCGCATGGCCTCCCGGAACTTGTCAGCAGCGCCAAAAAACAGCGGTCCTGAGATTTCAAAAACCTGTAATCCTTCAGGAAGTTCCTCAGCAACCTGGCTTTCTTCGGAGTCATTCAACCAGGGCCCTACCGAACTGACTTTGATCATATGCCGGATGAACAGAAAAGCGGCCAGTATCATACCAATCTCGATGGCTACCGTGAGATCCACAAAAACCGTTAAAAGAAAAGTGACGAGCAGTACCACCCGATCATTGGCAGGTCCCCGAAGCACCCGTCTGAAACTTTCCCATTCACTCATATTATAAGCAACGACAATCAATATCGCCGCCAGGGCCGGCAGGGGTATCAGTACCGCCCAGCGACCCGCAAATAACATGATCAGCAGCAAAGTAAGGCCATGAACGATGCCGGCAACGGGTGTACGTCCGCCATTTTTAATATTGGTTGCCGTGCGTGCGATGGCACCGGTAGCCGGAATGCCACCAAAGACAGCAGAACCTATATTGGCAATTCCCTGTGCCACCAGTTCCATATTGGATTTATGCCGCCCCCCGATCATCCCATCCGCCACTACGGCCGACAACAGGGATTCAATGCCGCCCAGCAATGCGATGGTAAAGGCGGGCTGAATCAGTTTTCTAACGGTTTCATAGCTCAGATCCGGAATACCGGGAGCGGGCAGGCGGTCCGGTATGCTCCCGAACCGGGTACCAATCGTCTCCACAGGAAGCTGCGACAGGTTCACCAAAAGGGTCGTAAGAATCAGGGCGATAAAAGTACCGGGTATTTTTCGGGTAATCCGGGGAAACAGGGCGATGATGCTTATCGTGAACAGCCCGGTGCCCAGCGCATACCAGTTGGTCGTATCCAGGTGCCGGATGTACTGCTGCCATTTGCCGGGAAAATCTGCCGCCAGGTTTGCTATCTCCAGACCCAGCAGGTCTTTGAGCTGTGCCGAAAAGATAATCAGTGCGATGCCACTGGTGAATCCTGTAATAAGCGGATAGGGAATGAATTTAATCACCGAACCCAATCGGGCCAGCCCCATAATAATCAGCAGGATGCCGGCCATAAAAGTGGCGATAATAAGTCCCCCGACGCCAAAGCTTTGCACGATACCATAGACGATCACAATAAAGGCACCGGTAGGTCCTCCGATCTGTACCCGACTGCCACCGAGTGCGGATATCAGGATTCCTGCAATGATGGCAGTTATGAGTCCTTTTTCCGGCGTAACGCCGCTGGCAATCGCAAAAGCAATCGCCAGTGGCAAAGCTACAATGCCCACAATGATCCCTGCAATGATATCACTGCGGCATTGCTGCCACTCGTAGCGGCGCAAGGTTTCCAGCAGTTTCGGCCTAAACATATCAGGAAGATTTCCGCAGGTATTTGGTCAGGATCACAATGGTCTGACCGTTGATCTTGCCTTCTACCTGTTCCGTATTGTCGGGTACCAGTCTGATCTTCCGCACAATCGTTCCCTTGGGTGCCGAAAAACTGGTCCCTTTCACATTGAGGGCCTGGGTCAACACGACGGTATCGCCTTGATGCAATACCACGCCATTGCTGTCCAGATGCTGCTCCTTAATTTCAAAGGCAGATAAAGCCCAGTGCATCACGGATTCCTCAGGCTCCACCGCGCCAAGTATATCGCTGGCCCATTCCTGATCTTTAAAGCGGGTTAATAAGCGGTAGCTCAAAGCTTGCACACTGGGCGTCTCATTCCAGATGCTGCCCGCCAGACATTGCCAGTGCGTCGCGGCTTTGGGATCCTCCAGCGATTCCAGACAGGTATCGCAAAGGGCAACTTCATTTTCGATATGGTCGTGATTTCTGGGACTTACGGCATAAGCCTGTGTGGCTGCCGCGCCGGCACATAACTCACAAGTGCCTTCACAGCGTCGCTGCAATTCGGGGGTAATGACAGTACTCATATATTTTAAGTTGATAGTAAATAATTCCCTGGTATCAGCTGGTCTTTATCCAGCATTTCAGCTGGTTGTCGGAGTAATCATGCTGCAGTTGATATTCCGGCGGTATCTCATCTTCCAGACTATGAAAAGTTACCAGACGGGTCCCGGGCTGTTTCTCCTGCAGTCGCTGCCGCAGGAAACGGTTGTAATAATCATATAACTCTACTGAGTAATCGATGGCCTCATCGATTCGCTCCAGACTGTCCAGGTTTTCATAGAATGCATTGAAAAAATAAAAATGGTCAAACCGGGTAAAATCCAATTGGGTAAAATTGGCATGGATGAAAGTTGCGTTGCCGATCTGTAATTTTTCTCTGGCCAGCTCGGCGTGTCCAAGCAAATGCCGCCGCTGCTCAACACCAAAAAATTGGGCCTGGGGCGCATAACAGGCACCTGCCAGACAAAACTTGCCTACGCCGCAGCCGATATCCAGGATCCGGATATCCGAAGCGGTATTCAGAAAGTCTGCGGCCTGCCTGATTATATGCAAGGGGGTCCAATGATAGCTCGACAAGGCGCCGATCTCCGGTGGATAGAGCTGATCAAATACCATATCTGATTTCAAAAAAGATGCACTGTCCGGCTGTATTTGCCTGTCCGGTTCACTATCCAACAAAACTTTTCCCATTTCCTGTATATAAAAAATAACTGCAGTGTTCGCTGCCGGGGCGCAAAGTTCGCTATTAAACCCCGGAAATTAGATGCAATTTATCAGTGAAAAAACTGCATAATATCAGTTTTGAAAAGGGGTACCTTTGCCACCATGAGTATTGAGGGTATTTTCCCCATTGAAAAATGGGATTTCAAAAGGGAATCGATCCTTTCCGGGCTGCCTCCCGAAGACCTGGATATGCTGATGCAACACCGGGTAGAACAGGTATACAAGAAGGGGGAAATGATCTTCAGAGAAGGCTGGACAGCAAGGGGGATATTCTATATCATCGACGGTGTCGTGAAAAAATACAAACTCAATGACAGCGGCAGAGAACAGATCTTCTATGTGGCGAATTCAGGAGAACTGATTGGCTATCATGCCGTACTGGCCGAAGACCTGTATCCTGATTCAGCCACTGCCCTTCAGGATAGTAAGATTGCTTTTATTCCCCGGGAAGGCTTTCTAAATCTGCTGCAGCAATCCAGGATTTTCAATTCCAGAATACTTAAGATACTAAGTCATGAATTTGGCGTGCTGATTAATAGTATCAGTTTGATCAGTCAGAAATCCGTTCGCGAAAGGATGGCCTTACAACTCGTAGTTCTGCGAGAGAAATACAAAGTAGATTTTCAACCAGGCAACCCTGTGGTCATCAATATGAGCCGCGAAGATCTGGCCAGTCTGGTAGGAACTGCCACGGAGAACGCCATCAGAATACTTTCTGAATTTAAAGAAGCCGGCATACTGGAAACCCGGGGAAGGCAGATTTTGATTCACGATGTCGCCGGGCTCGTAAAACTGGCCAATGGCAAATAGCTTTCTTATATAAGTGTCGGAAATTAACTGCCGGAAAACAGGGTAAACCCTTTGAAATCCGCTTAAAAAAAGCTATCTTTAAGAGCATCAGTCATAACCTATAAACCACTGATGAAAACATGTCAGCGATGGCCCTGTTGGGTGCACAGACATGGCAAAAACTTATGACAGCGTTATCAAAAACCATCCTTTTATTGTGTATTATAGCTGCGGCGATTTATTTGCCGCTGGTAATCCTGGAGCACAGAAAAAAACATGAAACCTGGATTTATTATGTACTGATTTTTCTGACGACAGTAGCCCTTTGGCAATTCTACGGATTCTCGATAATATCGCGCAGCAATCCATCGGGACCCCATCCTTTTGCCAGGATTTTCAAACTGGCGTCCATGGCACTGCCGGCAATTGCCATTTTGATATTTCTGTTCCGAAATAATTTATGGCCGGCTTTGAAAGATTTCTTTGATCCTGAGTATCCCACACAGGATCAGTTGATGAAGAATACGAAAGCCCTGCCTTATTGGAAGGAACGGTTCTATATCTTTATCTACAAAACACTATTACTGCTAATTACGGGTGCGGTTCTTGGCTGTTTTGTAGCGATGACACAGGGATTCTTCCCTTTCTGGTTTATTCCGGTTTTTATTTTAGGTACGATCGGACTGGGATGGACATTCGTAATGATCTTTTTCAGGTATATAAGACGCAAACAATCGCCCTCCCCCAACCCAACCCATCTTCATCGTCAAACCGCAGTTCCGGCCCGCATTGATGCGTGCAGCTTCTCCGGCATGCGCATACTGGAATCCAGGGACCTGATGTTCATTACCCTCACCGTATTCCCTGGTGTCGGAACGCCTTATCAGACAACGATTCGTCAATTTCTCACGGATGCGCAAGCTGCGCAAATGGAATCCGGCAAGCTGGTATCTTTTTTTGAAGATGAGCGACAGCCGGGCTATGGTACGATCGCAATACCCACTGCACCGCTGGTGATACGGCCCGATTATGAACATTACACTGCCCGGCAAGTGTATCCCCTTAAAACCAAAACCAGCTATCTGGAGCTGTTTAAAGGACCGGCTAATCCCTTACTGCGTTGGACCGGCTGGTTGCTGGCGCCCGCCTTATTTGTTTTTGGCTTTCTTTCCCCTTACATGATTACAGGTAATTTGGAATGGATGCAGTTAAAAATAAAATACTTCCCCCAAAAACTCATGCTGCAGCGCAAAGGCAATTTCAATCCGGAATTATTTAAAATGGCATTCGACAAAGCCGTAGACTGGATTGGCAACCAACGTGTAGAATCCGTTCTTTTTTACCAGGACTTCACCAATATCACCGCCGAAAACTATAAAAAGCCCGGTTATGTGAGTATGGTTACGATTCATGGCAACTCAGTAGACGGACGACATATGACTTATCGGATGGAACCAGAGCGAATGTTCCATTTTGACTCTCTCCGATACGAGGTGTTCGAAAAAGTGCTGAAAGATATTGCTACCAGCTACAATCTCAAAGATGTTATGTATATCGGTTTGCGAAAAAGCAGGCGTTGGGGCACACGTGACCGCAGAATCCGGCCCGATTTTTCTCAATACTATGCAGATATTCACGTCGTATTCGACGGTGGCGAGAAGTCGCTCCAGTATAACGGTAAAACGGGAGCCCGGATGCCCCGATAACGGTTGCTATCCCTCAATTTCGGAATTTTAAGAGATGAGGAATGTATAATATTTAATCATTTGATTAAAACATTTGGTTAATTCAGGAAATTGTTTTTACTTTGTGCAGGAAATGTAGATTCGACTTATATGGATGACATAAAAAATACAAAAAAGAAGGACAGCTCTACGGAACAGAAAATCAAGGAAGCTGCAAGAACGGTGTTCTACAAAAAAGGGTTTGCGGCGACCCGAACCAGGGATATTGCCAACGAAGCCGACATTAATCTGGCATTATTGAACTACTATTTCAGAAGTAAGGCCAAGCTTTTTGAGATCATTATGGTAGAAACCCTGCACGGCTTTGTAGAACGCATGGCAATTATTCTCAATGATGACAACACCACCCTGGACCAGAAAGTACAACTGGTTGCTGAAAAATATATTGACTTTATTATCAAAGAGCCGGAAATACCCACATTTATCATATCAGAAATCAGAAATAATCCCCATGACCTGCTCAGGAAATTACCGATCGACCAGGTTATCAATCGTTCAAAATTTTATGCACAATACCGGGAAGCCGTCAAGCAGGGCCGGATCACAGAACATAACCCCCTGCAATTTTTGATGAACCTGATAGGGCTGGTTATTTTTCCTTTTGTAGCCAAACCGTTGGTTATGGGCATCGGTCATATAAATTATGAGGAATTTATCTCATTGATGAAGGACAGAAAAAGAAAAATTCCAATCTGGGTTAAAAACATGATGTTGGCCGGATAATTTTTTTTGGAACAGAATTAATCATTTGTTTAAAACTATCGATTAAAAAACTAAAGCACATGAAAACTTTATTCACCCTGGTTGGCTGGGTCCTCGCTTTTAACTGGGTCAATGCCCAATCGCTGACTATTGAAGCCTGTCACGAACTGGCAAAGGCCCACTACCCCACCTTAAAAAAGATGGACATAATAGAAGCGTCCCGGGACATCGATATTAAAAATATCAACAACAGACATTTACCCCAGGTAAGTTTTTCCGGTCAGCTGACCTATCAGTCAGCGGTCGTTGACTATGGTTCCTTACTGGGTGCGGGTGATTCACCTTCCGGTTTTACACCTCCCATCTTAAGTAAAGACCAATACAGGCTGCAGGGCGAGGTTTCCCAGTTGGTCTATGACGGTGGTAAAGCAAAAAACGATAAAACCCTTACCAACACCGATGCCGCCCTACAGGAACAGCAATTAACGGCGCGTCTGTATGCGGTCAACAGCAGGATCAATGAGCTCTATTTTTCAGTGCTGCTGATGGAGGCCCAGCTCGATCAGAATGAAATCAGGAAAGCGAACCTCCAGACACAAATACAAAAAACAGAAGCCGCCCTTGAAAACGGGGTCGCATTCCGAAGCAGCTTAGATGAGTTGAAAGCTGAAATTGTCAGTATTGAAATGGCGGGTACGGCCTATAGTGCCAATCGTAGTGCTTATTTAAAAATGCTTTCGCTATTGATCGGCAAAGAACTACCCGATTCTACAACCCTACTTATACCTCAAACAGAAACAATACCCGAAGCCATAAACCGGCCGGAATTAAAATCATTTGATCTGCAAAACGAATCCTATGAGATCCGGAAAAAAGAATTGAGGACCGGCTATCTGCCGGAAGTCAAGCTTTTCTTTCAGGGTGCTTATGGCAAACCCACCCTGAACATACTGGAGAATAAATTTGGCGCCTGGTACCTCGCCGGTATCCGGTTTAATTGGTCGCTGGGGAGTCTGTACGGCCTGAACAGCAGAAAAAATAAATTACAACTCGGTCAACAGGCTGTGGAAGCAGATCGCGAAGCATTTCTGCTCAATGTCCGCCTGGATCTCAGCCAACAAGATGAAGCCGTTAAAAAATACTTCAAATTAATTCAGCAGGATCAGGAAGTTATCAATCTACGTACCTCGGTCACCAAGTCCGCGGAAGCACAACTGGCAAACGGTGTGATCACCACCCATGAATACATTCAAAAATTAAACGCAGCGCATCTGGCCCGACAGCAAAAGACGCTCCATGAGATACAGCTGCTGCAGGCTCAGTATAATCAAAAATTCATCACAGGAAATTAATAAAATAAACCCAAGAAAATGAAAAAGCTCATAGTACTTATTTCGGGAGCATTACTGCTACATGCATGTCAGCAAAATATCGATTACGATGCTTCAGGTAATTTTGAAGCCGATGAAGTCATTGTATCCTCCCAGCAAAACGGTGCATTACTCTCCTTTACCGTCGAAGAGGGTATGACGCTACAGCCTGGGGACAAAGTCGGTCAGATAGATGTGCGAACAGCCGAACTGCAGAAACAGCAGGTACAGGCAAGCATGGAAGCATTGTCGCAGAAAACTTCGAATCCGCAGAAACAACAGGAATTGGTACGCAGACAGCTGGCCGTAGAGCAGGCGCAATTGGCACAGCAAATCCGGGAACGTACTAGAACAGAAAATCTGGTGAAGGCCGATGCGGCGACGCAAAAACAACTGGACGATATCAATGCCGCCATTAACCAGTTACAGAAGCGGATTACCGTTACAGAACAGCAACTTGTCTTAAATACTTACAATACCCATATCCAGAACCGGAGTATTCTGAGTGAGAAAAGCCCATTGGAAAAATCAGCAGCCCGGATCCAGGAACAAATCAACCAGGGACAGGTAATCAACCCGATTGCCGGTACCGTATTAACCAAATATGCCCTGCAGGGGGAATTTCAGGTAGCAGGTAAACCCTTATATAAAATTGCAAATACCGATACCCTGTACCTGAAAGCTTATATAACCGGAACCCAGTTACCACAGATAAAACTAAACCAGGCCGTAAAAATTCGAATCGATCAGGATAAGGATGCGTATAAGGAATACGATGGGAAGATTACCTGGATCGCCAATAAATCGGAATTCTCTCCCAAAAACATACAAACCAGAGATGAAAGAGCCAACCTGGTCTATGCCATTAAAGTAAAAGTGAAAAACGATGGCTTTCTGAAAATCGGTATGTACGGCGAAGTTCTCTGGAGTAAATAAATCGATATGCAACCTGTAATAGTAAATAAAATCACAAAGACCTACAATTCCCTGAACGCATTAAATGAGGTATCCTTTGAGGTAAACCCTGGCGAATTGTTCGGTCTGATCGGTCCGGATGGCGCTGGCAAAACTTCATTATTCCGCATCCTGACGACCTTACTGCTGGCCGATAGCGGCACTGCCACCATAGCTGGATTTGATGTGGTCAAGGAGTATCAGCAAATCAGAAACCGCGTAGGCTATATGCCGGGACGGTTTTCCCTGTATCAGGACCTGACCGTTAAAGAAAATCTGAACTTTTTTGCCACTGTTTTTAATACCTCTATTCAGGAGAACTATATGTTAATCCAGGATATCTACGAACAGATAAAGCCGTTTTCCAATCGGCGCGCCGGAAAACTTTCGGGTGGCATGAAGCAAAAGCTGGCCTTATGTTGTGCCTTGATCCATAAGCCCGAAATCCTGTTCCTGGATGAACCTACTACCGGTGTGGATGTGGTATCCAGAACAGAATTCTGGGAAATGCTGGCCCAACTGAAAAAGCAGGGCATCACGATTGTGGTTTCTACTCCATATATGGACGAGGCGAAACTTTGCGATCGAATTGCACTAATTCAAAATGGGCAAATCATGTCTATTGATCAGCCGGAAGCGATTGTTCAAAGTTTTCCGAAAGCATTGTTTGCGACCAAGGCCCGCGACATCTATAAACTGTTCAAGGACCTGCGTTCCGATCCTGCAATAGACAGCTGCTTTGCTTTCGGCGAATACCTGCATGTAACGCTCCATTCAACAGATGATCGGCCCGCAGCCCTTGAGGACATAGCAAGCTGCTACCATCCTGACGCGCTTTTCGTAGAAAAAATCAGGCCTACTATCGAAGATAGTTTCATCAGGCTCATGCAGCAACAGAACATTACTGATCATATAGAAACCGGCAGTCATGGAAAATAAAGCAATCATATCCAAGGACTTAACCAAGCAGTTCGGCAACTTCAAGGCTGTTGACCACATTTCCTTTGAAGTAGAACAAGGTGAGATTTTCGGCTTTCTCGGTGCCAACGGTGCCGGCAAGACCACCGCCATGCGGATCCTCTGTGGATTGTCCTTTCCCAGTTCCGGGGAGGCGCGGGTTGCCGGTTACAATGTCTATAACCAACAAGAGCAAATCAAAAAAAATATTGGTTATATGAGTCAGAAATTCTCCCTATATGATAACCTCACCCTATTGGAGAATATCGAATTCTATGGTGGCGTATATGGTGTCTCCAGACCGGAAATAAAAATCCGAAGCAAAGAATTGATACAATCCCTCGGTCTGGAAAAAGAAGCAAAAAAGCTGGTCGGGGCGCTGCCGCTGGGCTGGAAGCAGAAACTGGCTTTTTCCGTTGCCATCTTTCACCATCCACAGATCGTATTTCTGGATGAACCAACCGGTGGCGTCGATCCGATTACGCGGCGACAGTTCTGGGAAATGATTTATGAGGCTGCCGCCAATAATATTACCGTATTCGTTACCACGCACTATATGGACGAAGCCGAATATTGTGACCGTATTAGCATCATGGTCGATGGTCGTATTGAAGCGATGGACAGTCCGGCTGTACTAAAAGATCGGTTCAATGCACCATCCATGGACCAAGTATTCTATCACCTGGCGAGAGGCGCCAAAAGAAGCGGGGAATAATATGAAACAGTTAATGGCATTTATACAAAAGGAGTTCTATCATATTTTCAGGGACAGAAGAACCCTGCTGATTCTCTTTGGACTCCCGATTGCGCAGATTCTGCTGTTTGGGTTTGCCCTAAGCAGCGAAGTAAAAAACATCGCCATTGCCATCCAGGATGAGGCAAGGGATGTCCATTCCAGCCAGTTAATCAGCCGTATCAAGACCAGCTCTTACTTCAAGATATCCAGCCCGGTGATCGATTATAAGGACATTGAAAAACGGTTTAAGAATGGCAGTATCAAATGCGCCGTAATTTTTCCCGCTGATTTCGGCGACGATATCTATCGCAAAGACGGGGCAGCCATTCAGATTATTGCGGACGCGTCCGATCCGAATACAGCCACCATCGTCACCAACTATCTGACTGCTATTATTAAAAATTACCAGCAGGAACTAAATCCCAATGCAGCCATGAACTACAGGATTGTGCCTCAAATAAGGCAGTTGTACAACGAGGAACAAAATGGTTCACTTAACTTCATACCCGGCGTCATCGCATTAATCTTTATGATCGTCAGTACGGCACTCACTTCGGTTGCTGTAGTCCGGGAAAAAGAACTGGGCACGATGGAAATATTGCTGGTATCGCCATTCAGGCCGATTATGGTGCTGGTCTCCAAAGCCGTCCCCTATCTTGTTTTATCCCTGGTAAACTTTATCATCATTCTTTTACTATCGGTTTTTCTACTTGATGTAGAAATAAGAGGCAGTCTGCCTTTAATTATCGCCGAGAGCCTACTGTTTATCATTACCTGCCTGTCACTGGGTCTGCTGATTTCCAATGTGACCGGTTCCCAGCAAACGGCAATGCTCCTATCCATGATGGGCATGATGTTACCCACATTGTTGTTAACGGGATTCATGTTTCCGCTGGAAAATATGCCACTGCTATTCCGGATCATTTCAAAATTGTTGCCTTCCAAATACTATTATGACATCATAAAAGCTGTTATGCTGAAAGGTTTGGGGTTGCAATATGTCTGGAAAGAAACATTGGTTCTGGCAGGTATGACCGCACTATTACTGGCCATTGCTTTGAAAAGATTTAAAATAAGATTGTCGTGAAAGTACTGTTATTTATACTCCAGAAAGAATTTCGGCAGATCTTCAGAGATAAGATCATCCTTGCCATGATGATTGCCGTGCCCACCATTCAATTGATTATACTGCCGCTGGTAGCGAATTATGAAGTCAGGAATATCAATGTAGTCCTGGTAGATCACGACCACAGCTCCTATTCAACCCAACTCAGTAACAAGATTGCCGCTTCCGGATATTTTAAAATAGCAGGCAATCTATCCTCTTACAAGGAAGGACGCCAAATGATTGAAAAAGGAATTGCGGATCTGGTGCTGGAAATTCCACCAGGCTTCGAGCGAAATCTGGTACGGGAAGGCACGCAGCAGGTAAATATAGCCGTTGACGCAATTAATGGCACAAAATCGCTACTAGGAACTGCCTATCTCACATCAGTCATTGCAGATTTCAACAATGGTCTGGACGTTACCGTCAAAGCCAGCAAAAGAAATATCGCTGGCGAAAATGCAGTCATTGAAATTGCCAGTACCAACTGGTATAATCCCCGAGCCGAATACAAATACTATATGGTTCCTGGGATACTGGTATTATTGCTTACCCTGATCGGTGGCTTTATTACAGCACTCAATATTGTAAAGGAGAAAGAAATCGGTACTATCGAACAAATCAACGTAACTCCTATCAAAAAATGGCAGTTTATATTGGGCAAACTGATTCCCTTCTGGGTGGTGGGCATGATCGTTTTTACCATCGGCCTATTGGTGATGTATCTCATATATGGCATTTTTCCTGAAGGCAGTTTGTTGACATTATACCTTTTTGCAGCCGTATATCTGATTGCATTACTAGGCATGGGGCTGTTTATATCTACCCTGGCGGACACACAATTGCAGGCTATGTTCATTGCTTTCTTCTGTATGATGATTTTTATGCTAATGAGCGGATTCTTTACCAGTACCGAAAGTATGCCCCAATGGGCAAGAGCCATGTCGGAATGCACGCCCGTTACCCATTTTATCCGCGTGGTGCGGTTAATTGTATTAAAGGGAAGCGAACTTACCCAGATTAAGCTGGAACTTCTCTACCTGACAGGCTTCGCCTTACTGTTAAATGGTCTTGCGATTTTTAACTACAGAAAAACCAGTAAATAATCAATACAATTCAAAAAAAAAGAGGGTGGAAGATCGACCGGACCGGGTGATAAAGGAATATAGGAAACCGGCAAAAGCTGGTGTAAACTGTTCTAAATGGCTCAACAATACGCGCAGTTTTTTTCTGTACCACCGTTAAACCTTGTCGTTCGATATCTGAAATTATACGTTGGTATCCTTTACAAATTATTTAAGGCTTACCAGGAAAAGAAATAAAGTAAAAAAGATAATCGGCAGGATTAGGGACAGTTTCTGCACCACTCGTACCGGGCGGTAAAGGGTGCCGAGTTGTACCTTAGCGTAGTAGGAAACAATCAATACGATAACGGCGATAAAAATCCAGATTACCGTAGCCGTGACCCAACCGTTAAAATTCATAAACCCATAGGTGCTGATCTCAAAAAACGCCATCACAGGTTCATACAGCAGGGCGGTCCCGATCAGATTAATATGACAGCTCAGGATAGCAGCTGCTACTTTAATGGTCAGGGATACATTCTTACCATTCCGCTGCCGCTTACGAACCATGGTAAACATCAGGGTGCAACAAACCAAAAAAATAATCCAATATGCTATCATGTGGTCTTCTTTATCGAAAGGATTCAGCATGTGAGAATTCGATTTCCTCGACATGCTTCTATTCCTCTCTCAACTCCTCCAGTGTCGTGGGGTGCAGGTAAAAAGATATAATTGTTCCGTTTTCCGCTTGCGTTACCCACCCATCCGGAGCAACGGAAGAATACATCGGCTTTATTAATGGATTTCCGCCGCTATCCATGATGCCCCACAAACCACCATAATCCGGTTGGTACCGCCATAACGAGATATTATCCATGGGTAAAACCTGATAATATGCAGGTCCAATCTGCCACTGTTTCTTCTCAAAATCCCAGATACCCTGCTGTTCCGATTTGTCCATTTTTAGCCTGACATGGTATCTAAAACCTTCACCGAGCTGATGGATGCTTTCGATTTTCCAGCCTTCAGGAATTTCGTTCAGTGGAATAAGTTGATTCTTTTCAGGCCAAAGGATATCGCCCGATGGCGCTGTAACTGTAAACCGTATACCGGGCGGTAACACCTTGTACCAATTCCCCTGGCTGTCCAGGAATCGGAACAGGAATGCTTCAGCTTGATAGCTCATAACCAGAAAGTAATCCGACTCAGGAATGGGGACAAGCGACCAGAGTCCTGCGATGAGCATTGCGGCCCCCGGATCACCAGGAAGTTTGTTTTCTTGTATGCGTCGGGGTAAGGGTTTCGAGAAATCGGGATAAATAAAGACTTGCCCTTCTTCGTCCGCGTAGGCCTTTGCAATGGGTGCATAGTCGCGGCTGAGACCTATCATAACCCGTTGTTCCCCCAAATTGAATAGGAGGGAGTCTATAACCTTATAAGTACCCTTATTTATCTTTTTGCCAGTACGATCAATAATACGCAGTTGCCTGTTTTTCCGCTGGGTAAAAGTATTTTTGGTCAGTGGATCTTTGATTCCAGAGACAATAAAACGTCCCCCCTTCTCCCCGATAGCATATAGCCTGTCTTCGATCAGTACCAGATTACTATCCAGCATCCGGACGTTGAAATGCTTGTTCATATAACCCCTGTCGGTAGATTTTCTGCTAAATAGCCTTCGGGGTGTATTCCCCAGAACCAGTACGGTTTTCCTTAGCCGTTTCACCCTGGTGTCGAATAGGCGGTTGTCATTTCCGGCACCTGTCAGGTTGAATCCGGGAAGGAATTTCCACTCCCAGAATCGCCATCTGGAATAATAGGTTTTACTCACTTGTGCTAAAGTGAAATTTTCCAACTCATATAATTGTACGAGATCATAATCCGGCTCGAGGATAACCTGGTTGACTTTATCAATTACAAGATTTTCATCCGAATGATTCGTTACCACGGCAAAACCCTGCCCGGTAAAAAGGCCTGCCATTTTATACTGTGGTTCGATCCGTATCTGTAGTTTATCATCCACATAACCGAATTGTCCAGCTTGATTCCGATAGGGATATAATTTCGCCTGCGGCGTTTCAGTCACCGGTTGTACCTGCCCTGTGCAGGCACTGCAGGTCAGGATCCCGCCAATTAAAACAATAAACTTAGTCATAAGCCCGAATACCCAAACAGGAGCTATTTCCCCGGACTACAAATCTCTTTCAAATAGGAGTAGTAGCCCATCCCCGAAAACAGCTATTTTCTCTGTACCATTTTGATATCGCATGGCAGTATTCTACATTTGATTGGTTCAAATTAGTGTTTTAACCTGGAAACCAATGCGCAAATACAACCTTGATGGCAATGTCGTTGACTATTCTGGCAACCGTCAGTACTAATCAGCCCAGGAACTTTAAGAAATCACAACCATGCGAAAATTACTTTATGTATTGTGCTTTTTATTTTGCATTACCCATAGTATTGCGCAGGATCGGCAGCAAGCGCTAACGCCGGGCATTTACAGTTTGAACCTACTCGAGACGCCTTTATACTATCTTCCCAGCACTTTATTCAAGACGGCCACATATTCTGTAATGCATATCAAGACCGCCCCTTTTAAAACCCTGCAAGAATGGGGCACGCAGTTTGCCATCGTATCACAGGACACAGCAAAAGGTAGCTCAACAAATAGCATCGTTTTTCTGAATGCCCATCCGGACACCAGTATTGAGGCGGGCTTCATAAACCAACAAACTGAGCCACTGCATTTTGAAGAAATAAGCAATTCAATGCGTCTGATGCCCAGCTTCGGCAATAACGCATTGGAGTACCCCCAAAATGGCATATTCAACCTGCAGGATCACTGGTTTTCCGTATACCGACACCCACAAATAACTACGAGATTATGGAATGATTCTTTGGGGCAAGGCAAGTCGGTTTGGGGAATAAACTATAGTGTCGAAGCAACTGCATTTAATCTTTACCGAACGGCCCCTTTCAAATCGGTCATCTTTAACAATAATACTGATTCCATTCCGCTATATATCGATGCCGGCTCAACCATTTCACCACAGAACTGGTGCAGATTAAATGAAAATCTCTTTGTCCTGAAGGATAGCCTGAATGGCATATGGCTAAAGATCTCGCTTTTTGAGCTCCTGCCCGGTGAACAACGACTGACCGGTTCCGGAGCGCCAGCTCAATCTTTTCGATTAATAGAAAAAACGGGCTGGATTCGTAAAGAAGATCTATACCGGGGCCAATGGGTGCGACACCTCGCCGAACTGCCTGATTATCGCTTTGAAGTTGCTGGCGCAGATCCTAACCCTGAAGATCCGTATTATAACCGTGGTCTGCTGGCAGCGATTAAGGTAATAGACAAAAAGAACAATCAAATCCAACAGGTCGCAGCCGATATTGGCGCTGAATTAACGGACTCCCTCAACCGAAGTTTACATTTTATCGATGCCAATTTTGATGGCTATCCGGATATGATGTTCGATTTTGCCGATGGTGGGGCCGGTCCCAACTACATCAACATGTTCTACCTTTTTGATCCTGTATTAAATCAGTTCGTATACGATGAAGCCTTATCGGCCCTGTCCCAGGTAGAAGTGGATACCGTACATCAACTTATCCGTTCTGCATGGCGCGCAGGAGCGGGGCAGCATGGTGCAGCCGAATACCGCTTTATAGGGGGTAAGTTGGAGCAAACCTATCAGTGGGATCAGGTCTGGGGCGCCGGATATTTTGTGAAAGAGACAGCATCCATCCGCCAGCCTAACGGTCAATGGAAAGAAATACACACATATGGCGCAGAAGCGGTAGCCGATACAATATCAATCTATCGAACACCCAATGAGAAAAAAGCCCCTGTTGCGCAGGTACCAGGAACGTGTACTTATTTCAAAATTCTGGATGAAAAGCCATTATGGTATAGTGTGCAGATCAACAATCCCGACTCCTTGCAGGGTTGGATACGAAAGGAAACGGTTTTCCCCGACAATTGGGAACCCGTGCCAACCGGTTCACCCCGCTACGCATTTGAGAAAGTGGATGATGAAAACGGCAACTTGTTGGCTTTGCGTATAAAGGGCATAAAATCTGGCGCTCCGACACAACTAATCGGGCCGATAGACAACATTTATCGAACCAATATGCTGGAAACCGGAGATTATAATGGGGATGGACATATGGATTTCCGTATCTGCTTTGGAGATGATAAGATTGATCCTGCCGTTTATCTGTTCGAAAAGCGAAGCAGATTGTTTTTTAAAGCAGGCAATTAAGTGCTTGAACCCGTTTGTCCTATGCCGAGCATAGTTTTTGAATCGGCCCCAACCGAAGAAATCTCGAAAGGTCTTTGGGTCGACTTTTAATAAATAAAGTTCAGGCAGTTATGCATCCGGAATTGGCTAAGATTCGGCATAACTAAATTTTGTCTTTATATTTTATAAAGTCCCACTTTACTTTTACAAGACATCTACAATTTCAAAACATTATCGCGATTTAAAACAAAAAGTCTTCTTGCCGCCTTGAAAGTCAGTCCTGTTGTCTTCCTTAATGGTGCAAGACAATCCGGCAAAAGCACACTTGTTCAGAATAATCTGGAAAAAATTGGCACGAGTAAGTTCCCGGCAACTTATATGTCTTTCGAAAGGACGACTCAAATGGCGGCTGCCGCTGCCGCACCAGAAGCATTCCTGAAAAACTATACGAGAAATCTGATCATTGATGAAGCGCAACTTGTCCCAGAGCTTTTCAGAACATTGAAAGTTGTAGTCGATGAATTACGTCTGGTTGACAAGCCCACCATAAATGGTAAATACCTTTTGACAGGTTCTGCCAATATTCTTGCATTACCACAACTGTCAGATTCTTTGGTAGGTCGAATGTCAGTATTAACACTATATCCCTTTTGCACGTCAGAAACGTCGCAAGGTCAGGGGAATGGTTTGGAAAAGATGTTGATGACGGATTTTGAGGGCATTACAGACCGTGGCATTACATTGACAGAAGCTATGAAGCTGGCGACATTTCCGGAAATCGCAGATAAAAACGCTGAAGAACGCAGTATCTGGTTCGATGGTTATTTGACAACCATTTTGCAACGAGATGTGAGGATGATTGCGGAACTTGATAAAATATCTGTTTTGCCTAATCTGCTACGTGTGCGGGCAATCCGTTCGGCTAGTTTGTTGAATGATGCTGATATTGCACGTGACATCGGACTAAATCCTGTCACATCCAAATCATATAGGAACCTCTTAAAAATGATGTTTCTGACCTTAGATATTGAACCCTGGCATCGAAATAACGGGAAAAGACTGGTAAAATCTTCCAAAGGATTTTTAAGTGATAGTCTTATGCTTTGTCACATGCTTGATTTAAACTTGGAAGACCTTGAGATGAAAAGGCCTGAATTACTTGGTCATGTATTGGAAAACTATGTCGCAACGGAGTTGACAGAATTAATTAGCTTTTTGGATATTAAAGTGCAACTATTACATTTCAGGACAAGCGACGGTAAAGAGGTTGATTTTATAAACCGTGCCTTACATCCCAAAAGTCTTTAGCTTTTGGGATGTAAGGCACAAAATTGTTTTCTTGTATAATATAGTATATTTGCAACATCAGTATAAGATGTAAAAACCTCGTAAGGGACTTGCGAGTACACGTGTGGAGCGATAGTAAGACTTCTAACTCCTCGGAGCAGTAAGCAAATCGCTGTGAAGCACGAAGCACATTGGTCTTTAGCCAATGGGTAGTTCACACTAGAAAAACCCGATGGCTCGTTATTCGCTATTGAAATAAAAAAATCAGAATCCGTCAATGGCAGTGATTTTAAGGGAATCAGGTTATTTGCAGAACTGAATGAAAATGCATTCACGGGCGGTGTAGTGTTGTATTCTGGCAAAGAAGTTGTGCCCTTTGGTGAAAATCTTTGGGCAGTTCCGTTTCATATTCTGTGGCAGTAGATAGTAAGTTAATAGTTTCAAAACGCACTACACTGTATTAATGAGAGCCAAATGTAGATAAAAACATGAAATTATGGCTGTGAATAACATAAAACGCAGAAACAGATTCATTTAATATCACTCTACCGGATACCATTCGTGACCTCCGCACAACCTGATAATGAAAAAAGAAAACTTAAGCCCCAATAATTCTCTTTCGATGTGCAATCCCCCAATCGGTCAGGTTATTAATGATGGTCTGGAGTGTCTTACCGTGTTCCGTAAGCTCATATTGAACCGTTATGGGTTGCGTATCCAATACCGTCCGATTGATTAATTGATTTGTTTCCAGTTCCTTTAATTCCTTGCTCAGCATCTTGTTAGAAATCCCGACTACATCATTTAAAATATCGGAAAATCTTCTTTTGTTGTAATAGCAAATAGAGGAAATAATGGATATTTTCCATTTTCCACTCAGTACATCCATTGAATCCTGGACAGCCATCATCTCTTTTTTGTGTGTTTCTTTTTCTAAAGTTTTGCACTGCATAATGTTACTTTGTTACCCCGAGGTTACTGTTACTTTTCGTTACAAAGTTACTTAAATAAATACACATGTGCTAAATTTGTAGCTCACTTTTATAATTATAAAAATGAGTAAACTAAAAAATAAGGTAGCGATTGTAACAGGTGCTTCAAAAGGAATTGGTGCTTCAATTGCTGCCTATTTCGCAATGGAAGGCGCCAAAGTTGTTGTGAATTATGCATCAAGCAAAGAAGGAGCCGATAAAGTCGTAAAGGCCATAATAAATGATGGTGGCACAGCCATCGCCATTCACGGCGGTGTCTCGAAGCAAGCCGATGTAACCCGACTGTTTAAAGAAACAGTAAACACATTCGGCGCGCTGGATATTTTGGTAAACAATGCCGGAATTTACGAATACTTATCCATTGAAGACGTAACTGAAAAATCCTTTCATCAACAGTTCAACATCAATGTGTTGGGGTCCCTGCTTGCCATTCAAGAAGCGGTGAAGATATTTGGTGACAATGGGGGGAATATCATCAACATCAGTTCAGGGGCAGGTAAAACACCACTGCCAACAGGTTCGATATATTCTGCAACCAAAGCGGCATTAGATGCCATTACCGTTTCTTTATCAAAGGAATTTAGCGGGAGGAATATCCGTATCAACTCTATTTTGCCGGGTGTTGTAGAGACCGAAGGTTCACGTAGTGCAGGTTTTATCGGCAGTGAAGCAGAAACCAATTTAGTAAACAAAACCCCACTTGGCCGTACTGGTCAGCCAGAAGATATTGCGAAGGTTGCCGTATTTCTTGCTTCCGACGATGCCGGGTGGATTACAGGAGAGAAAATTTCCGTTTCTGGCGGTATCTACGGGTTATAAATTATAACGAATTTAAGATTAATATCATGAGTAAACTAATAAATAAAGTAACCGTAATTACTGGTGGTAACAGCGGTATCGGATTTGGTATAGCAGAAGCATTTAAAAACGAAGGAGCTGTTGGTGTAATTACAGGAAGAAATGAAGCCTCATTAGCGAATTATGTAAACGCGATGGGCGAAAATTTCATAAGCGTCAAGACAGATGTTACCAGCTTGGATGATTTAGAAGATATATTAAAAAAAACGGCTGATAAATTCGGAAAGATTGATGTATTGGTAGTGAACGCGGGAGGTGTTGTGGATGGAGTTTCAATGAGGGCGATAAATGAAGCAACGGAAAAAAGTTATATGGATTTGAATCTGAAAAGCGCCTATTTCACTGTACAAAAGTCACTTCCGTATTTAAATGACGGAGCTTCCGTCATATTAATCGGATCGAGTGCGGCACATCGCGCTGCACCGGGAATGGCGATATACGGTACAGCGAAAGCAACAATCATATCATTAGCAAAAGGCTTGTTCTTTGGATATATTGCCGAGAAAAATACGAGTAAACGCCTTTTCCCCAGGTTCGATCGATACCCCCGTTTTTGGGAAAATAGTACCCCAGGAACATTTGGAACAGGTAAAACAACTTTGGGTAGATATTACACCTATAGGGAGACAGGACCTTCCTGCTGATATCGGAAACGCTACTGTATTCTTAGCATCAGAAGATTCGGCTTTTCTAGTTAGCACCGAAATTCTGTCGGACGGCGGTATGACCAATATCAGTCTGATGAAGTAATCTCATCTATTAATATTTGCGAAACAATACAAGTTTGACCGTTTAAAACGCATAAGGCTGTATTTAGCATAATTTAAGTAACAAAACAATTTAAAAATGGAACGAAATAATTATAACGGAGCATTACAGAAACCAATAGGTTCAGGATTTGATGCAACTTCTACGTCAACAGAAGTAATTAAAGGAATCAGCCTTAGGGGAAAAATCGCCATCGTAACCGGTGGCAATACAGGTATTGGATTAGAGACCGTAAAAACACTTAGCAATGCAGGAGCTTCAGTAATTGTTCCTGCAAGGAACATTGATAAAGCAAAAGAGAATCTAAACGGTATCGCCAATGTGGAAATTGAAGAAATGGACTTAATGAATCCCGATTCAATTGACAGATTTGCCGAAAAGTTCTTGAACTCGCGCAGGCCATTGCATTTACTTATAAACAATGCAGGAATAATGTTCGTTCCACTCCGCAGAGACAGTCGGGGAATTGAATCGCAATTGGCAACAAACTACTTAGCGGCATTCCAACTGACAGCAAGATTATGGAATGCACTTAAAAAAGCGAATGGAGCACGAGTTATTAATATATCTTCTCAGGGACATCAATTTGCGCCATTCAATTTTGAAGACCCGAATTTCGAAAACCATGAATACGAAAGTTTATCGGCCTATGGTCAATCGAAAACCGCTGTCAACCTGTTTTCCCTGGAATTAGATAACCGAGGTAAATCATCCGGGGTAAGAGCCTTCTCTGTACACCCCGGCAATATTTGGGGAACTGAACTGACACGGGAAGCACCACTGAAAACCTTACAGCAATTCGGCTTTTACAACGACAAAGGAGAGCCTGTGCAGGAAGTCATAACTTCCCTAAAAACCATTCCACAAGGTACAGCAACAACAATTTGGGCCGCTACAAGTCTATTGCTAAACAATATTGGTGGTGTGTACTTAGAAGATGTAGACATTGCCAAACTAGCATCCGATACCGAAATGTCCGATGGAGTTAAACGCTACTCTTTAGTTGAAAAGGCTGCTAAACGGTTGTGGATATTAAGCGAAGAATTAACCGGAATTAGATTCAACATTGATTGATATTTTGCTCTGCAATCCTATTCATCCGTCTACGCGCTACTTTTTTAATTATTCATAATTTCTACTTATATGGCTATTAATTCGGGAAAATAATTAGGTGTACAATTTTCAGCAACTATTTCATCTTTATACGCCATACAGGTTGATACACCGTGTGCATACAGCATTCCTGTTTCGCTCTTCAGGTCGGCCTCAACCAAGCCTGCGCTTTTTCCCAAATGAATAAGCCGCCCCCTTCGGCTATCATTTTTCCACTTTTGTATGACACTGCTGTTGCGAAATTAATTTTTAATTCCAATGTAGTGTACGCTGCGCGCTGCGGCAGTTTGGTATGTATGGCTCAACCCATAACTGTATCCAATACGGTAGAGATCATGCCCCCGTGAACACTGTGGAACAGGCATCAAAAACTACAATACTTCTGTATCAATTCATTTAAGCGTCCTTTTTTAATAGCTTTTTTGGCTAATAAATTAAATATTGGTTCGGCTACTTTTTGAAACCCCACCATTCTTGAATTGTTCAAATAAACAAACAAAGCTAAGTCAGATAGTTTTTTTGGAGTTCCTGCGGCGCTTGCTAATCCATCTTTTGCAAGTCCTTTAAAAATGAAAAGGGAATTTTCAAAGTTCTTATTTGCTGGGCTGAGCGTTGCTTTTATTATACATTCCTCATTAGAAACATTGTGATAATAATGTTTTTCGTTTGGCTGTATTGTCGCAATATCTCTCTGCTTTAAATGCAGAATGTTATTGCCTTTTCCTACCTCCAAAGTACCTTTTAAGATTTCAAATGTTTCCGCAAATAATGTATGATAGTGCCAAGGCGTTTTCTCGGCAGGAAGAATATTCATTTCTAAAACGCTCTCATTACTTGTGTCTGCTGAATTGATCAGCCTGATGAATCCTTGTGTTTTCATAGAATTTGTTTTGAATTTTTATTTGCCAATAAAATGGTTCCAAATACAGCGCAGACAATAATCGCTAATAGGTGAGGTATCGCTTTTGCTACGCCGTTATAATCTTTACTCAAAACAATAAGCATATCTACAATTGGAATAATTGTTCCGACTGACAGCGTTATGCCTAATGCTTTTATTTGCTTACTTAAAATGAGAATGCAAATGATCAAGCCAGTAAACAAGTCACGAATGCCTTTGATGTAATGAAATGAATAATCGCGCTGTTCGTTGAAGTGAATGCCGTAACCAGCTTCTCCTATTTCGGGCGATAGGAGAAATCTTACTCCTATAAAAATCAATCCTAAGCCTGTTAAGAAAGCGATTGCGAAAGAAATCCTTTTTCCCATAATATTTTGTGATTAAAATTATAACACAAAATTCCACAAGCTAAACCCAAAATTTATGCACTTGGGTTAATTAATCATTTGGGGTTGAAATTCTTTTGCGGATACGGCTAAGTGATTGGGGTTTCACTCCCACATACGATGCAATATGATATTGTGAAATTCTTTGTTGAAGGTCAGGGTGGTTTTTTAAGAATTTCTCATATCGGTATTTAGGCGAATCTGTGTAAAATGAGCTAAGATCCTGCAAGGTCTGCACAAAGACCTGCTCGATAACAAGCCTTCCCAATCGTTCTCCTTGTCTGATAGATTTATAGAATATTTGTAGGCTGTCATAAGAGATCTGCAAAATTTCACAGTCTTCTAATGCCTGGATGTTTTTTGTTGAGGGTGTTTTGGGTATAAAACTTTCATAGTTGCAGATAAAATGATTTTCTTGTGCAAAAGCATATGTTTTATCCTCTCCATCGTGATTAATGTGATAACGCATTAGTCCTTTTACAATATAGCCCACTTGCGTGCAAACTTGTCCCTCTGCTAAAAAGTAGTCGCCTTTTTTAATGGATTTTTCTTTCCACAGTAGTTTTATGCTATCTACCTCATTTGCGTCTATGTCTATAATAGATTTTATTCTATTAATTAATATCTCTGTCATCAAAGGTCAATCATCAAGTGGCGCCACTAAGCGCCATTTTGCATAAGTAGCCTCGACAGGAATCGAACCTGTATCTGGAGCTTCGGAAACTCTTATACTATCCATTGTACTACGAGGCCAAAACCGGCAAAACACATCCGGCATTTTGAGCCGGCAAATTTAAGACTATTCTCTGATTCCAGTGTCATTTACTCGAAAAAAGGACGAAAGTTTCTGTTTTTACCCCCCTGGCAGCAATCCGGCCACGTTACTGACAAAGATTTTTACGGAAATTGCCAGCAGAATAACACCGAAGAACTTTCTAACCGCAACCAAACCACTGGACCCCAGCATCCGGGAAATACCGTTGAGCGAACGCATTACGATATATATAACGATCAGATTTAACAAAATGGCGATCAGGATGGTCTGCACTTTATAATTGGCTTTCAAAGACATAATTGTGGTCAAGGTTCCTGACCCCGCAATCAGCGGAAAAGCGAGTGGCACCACGGTGGCTGCTTTCACATCACCGTCGGACTTGAAAAATTCTACACCCAGAACCATTTCCAGTCCAAGAATAAAAATCACAATGGATCCCGCCACGGCAAATGAGCCGACATCCAGACCCAGGATATTCAAAATAGGATCGCCCAGGAACAGAAACAGGATCATCAATGCACCTGCTATCACCGTTACCCGCAGTTCCCTGATGCCGCCCGACTTGCTTTTTATAGCAATCAGTATCGGTATGGAACCAATAATGTCGATGATTGCAAAAAGGGTAAAGCTGACTGTCAGAATTGCTTTGTAATCAATCTCCATACGGCTGATTTTTAGCAAAGTTAACAGATGATACAGGATTACAGCACAAAGTTGTCGTCGGGCTATAGCCGAACGCGGAAACCGGTGGTCAGCCGCCTTCCCAGTACGCTGTAACCGTATATTTCGTAATAGTCCGCATCCAGGATATTATTCAGTTGCAGAAAGGTGCTCAACCGGCCCCCGAAAAAAAGGTATTCTGCATAAGCGTCCCATAGGGTATAGGCATCCAGGGGCTTCACCAATTGACCGTAAGGAGGCACGGGTTCAAAATACAGATCTGTACGCTTACCATTATACTGCAGATGCGTACTCAGGTATAAATCCTTGCTGACCTGGAAGCCCAGATCTGCCCCCAGGATATGTTTGGGTCTTTTGAATAAATTATGATAGCTGGTATCACTGCCCGAAGCAGTGGATGTGGTAACGGTCCCATCCGTATAGGTATAAAACAGTTTTAAACGAAGGCGCTCATTGAACCTGAGCTCAGGCTCAATTTCAAATCCATGATCTTCCTGTTTACTGAAATTCTGATAGCCCCCGGAACTCCCCATATAGACAATAATTTGTTTGGTGCGCCGGGAAAAAGCACTGGCCCGGATCCGCAGCAGCTGGTCGGTCTTCCCATACTGAACACCGCCTTCCAGGGTAGCTGATGTTTCAGGTTTCAGTTCGGGATTCGCGCCGAAAGCGCCATAAAGTTCCGACAGTGCCGGCGCCCGGAATGCCGTACCATAATTCACAAACAGTTTGATTTTTTCACCGATCAGATAGGATGGATTGACGGAATAGGTAAAATTATTACCGTATCGTGAATGATGATTCAGGCGCCCACCCAGCTCCAGATTAAAACCACTGAGGTTGTTCAGGAACAGTGAGATAAAAGGACTCAGCATTTGTACACTGGTATCGGCCGTTGTGGGGTTGGGTGCTTTCATCCGGATATTATCATAGCGCAAACCCGCCAGGGTTTGAAAATGGTTCAGCCAGTCAATTTTTGAAAAAACTTCTGCCGTTTTTTTGGAACCTCCGTAATCTTCCACATAACCTCCCGGATAATGTCTTTCCACTTCATCATAGGAAAAAAGCCCCGTAAGGCTGACCTTATTCCATTGATAGACCGCCTGGGTTCCTGCTGTCAGCAATCGGGAGTTAAAAGGATTCTGCCCTCCGGAAAACGCATCATCAGCAAAGCTGGTTTTTAGGTAGGCATAGCGAAAAAATGGTTTTACATGGAATGCCTCGGTCACGGCCCCATTCAGATCAATGCTCACCGCATTACGCAGGGCACCATTGCGTGGAAAATCCTGATTACCCAGGGTATCCTTTGCTTCGGAAATCCCTTCAGTTTCATCGTGAACAAAGGATATATTATAGGCAGCACTTCCCAGACTGCCACTGAGGCCGGCCTGACCCTTGAAATGTTTATAACGCCCATAGTTCAGCCCACCGTAGAGCTGCGCTTTTTGCGTGGTTCCTTTGCGGGTAATAATATTAATAACGCCGGCAACAGCGTCGGTGCCGTATAGGGTGCTTTGTGCGCCTTTTAAGATCTCTATTCTTTCAATTGCTTCCACAGGAATCATCCGCAGATCAAACGCCCCGCCCACACCTGTTGGATCATTGACGGGAACGCCATTGACCAGAATCGCGGTATACGCATTGGCAGCACCTCGTATAAAAACTGATTTATCCTTACCCAGCGAAGTATTTGCACCATTGATGACAATGCCGGCCTGTTCGTTGAGTAGCTGGGCTACATCTTTTCCTCCTGCTCGTTCCAGCTGCTGCCGGCTGATGATGGTCACCAGTTTCCCGGTTTCACTGAGTTTTTTGGGAAAACGGGTGGCGGTTATACTAACTTCTTCTAATGTTGAATCGAAAGATGGGTTTTGAGCCTGCAGCGAATTGAAAAATGCGAGCGCAGCCATCACAACAAATGTTCTTTTCATGTTTCAGAATTGTGGTTTGACTGGCTTCAGGAAATAAGTAGTTGAAAATATAAACGCAAAGGCGATTACATCTCACGCCTTTCACCCGAAAGCCTGAATGATTGTTACTTGACTTCGGGCAGGTCTTCTGGCTTGAAGCAGTATCGGCACCTTCCCTCCGTTCGTACACGGAAGTGGTATCAGCCAATACCTGATTGTCGGTTACGTCCTTTTCATCAGACAAAACAGGCTTCTTTACAGCTACGGGGATAGCGCCGGAATTACACCGGCTTCCCTATTAAGCCCCCTACATATCCGGGGGCACCCGAAATCGCGGCAAAAATAAGGATTTGCAGTAAGTTTGTTGCTGACATGAATAAAATACGACGAATATCCATGCATGGGGGCGGTTGGCTGCTGTTCAGTTTTCTGATGGCTTCCTTTCTCCAAAATGGTGACGCCTCCGGCATTTCCTATAGCCGGATTATATTCAGTGCGCCGTTTTTAGGTTTTATCTTTTTTTATATTGCCCTATTTTATCTTAACACCAAACTGCTGATTCCCATCTTTTTTCTCAAAAAAAAATATTTAAGTTATATCCTGATAGCGATTTTGCTGTTACTGACCTGCCTCTGGCTTAGTCCATTCGATCGGGTCATGCAACCTCTTCGTCCGGCTTTATCCGGGAGAGCAGCTCACGAGTACCGGACGCCTCCCCAACTACCGCCCGGAGAAACTACCGCCCCCAGGGGTCCCGCAGGGGGACCACCAGTACACAGAAATTACCAGCCAGGAATTCCGCCCCCTGGCCGACCAACTGCCAGTTCCATACCTCTGGATATTATTAGTCTGATTTTATTTTTCATGACCCTGGCGGGCAGTTCCCTGCTGGTGCTGTCCCGTCAGTGGCGGATTGCGGAAAACAACAAATCCAAGGCAGAGGTTCAGAAAATTCGTGCGGAAATGGCCTTTCTGAAAGCCCAGGTAAGTCCGCATTTTCTTTTCAATACCCTCAACAATATATATGCCCTGGCCCTTACAAAGAGCGACAAGACCCCTGCCGCGCTGCTGCGGCTCTCCAATATCATGCGATACATTACCGATGAAGCCAGCCAGGATTTTGTACCCCTGGAAAAAGAAATAGCTGCCATTAATGATTATATAGAACTGCAAAAGCTCAGGATGGGTAAAATGACTGGTTTGCAATATAGCCTGAAAGGTGTGTATGTCGGAACAAGGCTGGCACCGCTGGTCCTGATGCCCTTTATTGAAAATGCCTTTAAGCACGGCATCAGTAAAAACCAGCCTTCCAGGATCGATATTTCGATTTATGCCGATCAAAAAGTCATCACCCTGCATACCCGCAATCTTCTTCTACGGAACCTTATGGGCGAACAGCGGGACGGCACTGGTCTCAGCAATGTACAGCAGCGTCTGGAACTCCTATACCCAGGCGCCTATACCCTGAAAACAGGCGCCGAAGGCGATTATTTTGTCGTTGACCTTCAAATAAACATAGCTGGATCATGGAATTAAGTGCCGTAGCCATAGACGACGAGCCCCTGGCGTTGGAAATCATCCGTAATTTTGCTGCGTCTATTTCGGATATCCGACTGGATGCTGTTTTTGACAATGCAATGGAAGGACTGCGTTACCTGCGTGCCGCTGATCCCGATCTGCTTTTTATCGATATTGACATGCCGGATATCAATGGTACCAGTGTGATCCGGCAATTGGCCCACCCACCCATGGTCATATTTACAACAGCTTATAAAGAATTCGCGCTGGAAGGATTTGAACTGGAAGCCATCGACTACCTGCTGAAACCATTTTCTGCCGAACGATTTGAAAAAGCAGTCAATAAAGCGCTCCGGCAAGGCCGCCGAGCCGGTCCTGCCGCAGATGAATTTATTCTGGTCCATTCCGAATACCGGATGTTAAAAATCGCCATCTCTGAGATTCTGTACATCGAGAGTCTGGATGACTATATTAAAATTCATCTGAAACAAGGCAAACCTGTACTGACATTATTGTCATTGAAAAAAATACAGGAGCAGCTTCCTGAGGACCGTTTTATGCGTATCCATCGAAGTTATATTGTGGCTTTCACGGCTATTACCATGATTACAGGCCGAAAGATAACCCTTTCCAATGCGGTAGCATTGCCGGTCAGTGAGCGGTATATGTCCGATCTCAATCAAAGACTGGGTAAAACCTGATCCATTCCCGCGGCCCTGCTCTTAACAAGTTCTTAAGGGATTTACCGACACATTCGGGCCTGTTACCTATTGGATTTCCGCTCCCCGGGCATCTTTTCTATTCTTGTACGGAAATAAAAAAAGTATATGGAAAGAAAAAAATTTCTCACGACGGGATTAACCGCACTCGGTGTCGCTTTTGTCGCGCCGCTTTCCCAAGCCTGCAAAAAAAGCGATGCCATCGATAATGCCACTGAAGATGGCCCCTGTGCCGCTACACCAGCTGAAACGGAAGGACCGTTTCCCACCCACAGTCCATCGACGCTGGCGCAGCCTGATATAAGAGGTGACCGCAGCGGTCTCCTTTTAACGGTTAACATTACCGTGTCCAACCGCAACCAGGATTGCGCCCCACTGGCAGACGCGATCGTAGATATCTGGCATTGTGATACCGCAGGCAACTATTCCGAATACGGCGGAACGGGTATGCAATCTACCAACTATACCAATGCACATTGGTTGCGCGGTCGCCAAACGACAGACCAGAACGGCCTGGTGAGCTTTACCAGCATCTTTCCGGGTTGGTATTCCGGCAGGGCCCCGCATATCCATGTACATATCTACAACAAGAGCGGACAATCGCTGCTTGTCACCCAAATCGCTTTTCCCACGGATATCTGCAACGCCGTCTATACAACAGTTTCTCCCTATAAATCAAGAGGAACACAGGATACTTCCAATGACCGTGACAATGTTTTTGCAGATTCGCTGACACGGGAATTGGCTACCCTTACCGGGAACACGACAGAAGGATACCTGCTTACCCATACGATCAATGTCAACGGCGGATAATTTTTTCAAATCAATGGCCTTGAAAAAAATACAACTGAGTTATCGAAAGATTATCGATAGCGAAAGCAGCGGGTACTGGGATAAAGCGGTTTTTGAAGCTACTTACAAAGAACTGCTGATGCAATTCCAGTATTATAATAGCGAGAAGCAATACACCAGCTTTTCCGATCTGTTACAGCAAGTGCCGGCGGTAGAAAAACTACATTTTCTGGTGAGTTCTGCAGCAACAGGCTATATCAGGCAACTGCATGGGCGGATTCCTGATATTAAAAACGCTTTGGGAAAAACTTGTCTGCCTTTTCATCTGTTTCGTTTCGAGATCATAGACAGTGATATCCGGGACCGTCAGCGCCATCGGATTTCCATTTATTTTTATAGTGAACCCTTGTTATGGCTGGATACCATCGGAGCATATTTGCTGATTTCCACGGGATCCGAAAAACAGATGCAGGATAACAATCCACTGGAAACTGACCTGGTGGCATTACAGCCATTTCTAAGTATTCACTCCATCCAATATCCCATTCATGAAACCTCCCTGCGCTGCAACGATATACTTAGCTGACCATTATCGGAAAATGGAAACAGAAACGACCAGATGCATTCAGGCTATTACACCCCAGCGACCCGCCATGCCGCTGCTCAGGCAACTGACCGACTTTACCCTGGCACCTCTATGCTCCCAGGATCATTCTCTTTCCCCGGTCAGTATCCTGCTGCCGGTCGTTGGCACCTTACAAGTACAGATCGGGGCTGAGGAAATTGAAATACCCTGCGGTGAAATTCTGATTTTTAATGGAGCGCGCCCGATTACTATTACCAACCCCTATGAATCCTGTCTGGTCAACTACCTGGTCATCGAAATACAGGCGTCCTACCAACAGGGCGAGGGCTTCTCGCGATATGCTTTCAATCTGGGGTTGACCCAAAATGAAATGACGGATCTTTTCCATTCTCAGGATTTGCGGGTCTCGATCGGAAAATTTGAAATGCGCCGGGAAGCCACATACAAATTATGCAGTCAAAATAATCGATGTTTTTGCTTTGTCATACAGGGATCCTTCGAAATCGAAGGCCGTTTGCTGCACGACCGGGACAGCCTGGCCATCTGGGATACAGATCAACTGGAGCTGGAGTCCCTGGGAGGGTCCTCGATTCTGTTTTTATTGGAACAATTAGAATTACAATATTAACCGCATCACCCCTTACCCCACAGGCTAATTAAAAATCGGTGGTGGGCTAATGCGGTAGTTTATGCCGTAAGGATCCATAGACCCAGGTACCGGCAATTGCACTCAGCAAAACAATGACCACGACGGAAAAGCCGGCGCCGATCTGGCTGTACAGAGGTCCGGGGCAGGCGCCGGTCATGGCCCAGCCCAGCCCGAAGAGCAGGCCACCATATACCTGGCCCTTCTGAAATCTTTTCGGTGCGATATCGATCGTTTCGCCTCTTAAAGTTTTCAGGTTCCATTTTTTGATCAGCCAAACCGATATCGTACCCACAAGAACCGCAGAACCGATCACTCCATACATATGAAAACTTTGCAGCCGGAACATTTCCTGGATCCGGAACCAGGAAATAATTTCCGCTTTGACAAAGAGAATGCCCAGAAAAATGCCGGCCAGTAAGTACACCCAACCAGCCTGCCGTCTGCCTGGCTTTGTTTCGATGGCAGGATCTCCATTGGGCTCAGTCCTTTGGGAAGCTGTGGTGCTGTTTTGTATGAATTGAGGTTCCATATTATCAGACATATTGTAGAATGTAGGGAAGAATCAGCCAGGTCATTATAAAACCGCCGATCATAAAACATAACGTCGCTACCAGGGACGGCCATTGCAGGTTACTCAATCCCATGATCGCATGACCACTGGTACAACCACCGGCCCAGCGGGTACCAAAGCCCACTAAAAAACCACCACCAACCATCAAGAGCAATCCCCTGCCCGTCATCAGTCCCTGCCAGCTAAAAATTTCGGGTGGCAATAAGGAGCCTTCCGGCCGGATCCCAGCAACCTGCAATTGGGCGGTCAGCGCAGGTGATATTTGCAGTCCCGCCGGATCAGCTAGGAACCGGATGGCAATAAAGCCGCCGAGCGCCATTCCTGCTACGAAAAACAGGTTCCAGGACTCCCGCTTCCAGTCGTATTTAAAAAAGGATATGCCGGCTGGTATACAAGCCGCACAAATATGACGCAGACTTGAAGAAACACCGAACTTCTTATTGCCCAGCAACAACAGCAGGGGTACGATCAGACCAATCAGTGGTCCGGCCAGATACCAGGGCCAGGGCTGCTTTATAAAAGTCATCATGTTGTTTTGTTTTTGAATATTCTAAATTACAGAAGACCGGGCAGCTGGCAAAAATTCCGGTGTCAGTATCCTTGTAAGCGACGCCGCGCTGCGAATTATTCTTTACCTTTCCTTTTCATGAAAAAGCAACTGGGTATTTTCGATCTTACCATGATCATGGTGAGTTTTGTCATCGGGATGGGTATCTTCCGGACCCCCGTCAATGTGGCCCAGGCCGCACCCGATATACTCACATATTTTCTTTGTTGGCTGGCGGGCGGATTGGTAGCGCTTTGCGGCGCCCTGACCTATGCGGAGATCGGCGCACGCATGCCGTCCACAGGCGGCTATTATCGGGTCTTCGCCTACGCCTACCATCCTTCGATTGCTTTTGCTATCAATTGTATCATACTGGTAAGTAATGCGGCTTCCCTGGCAGCTGTAGCCCTGGTGGGCAGTGAATATATTACCGGCGTTGTTTTTCCACAGGCCACAGATACCACCACACCTGAAGTCATGGTGGCAATTGTATCTGTTATTATTTTTTACGGAGTAAATATGCTAGGTCTTAAAATGAGCTCCCGGACGCAGAATCTATTGATGCTGGTAAAAATCGGCCTGGTCATCCTGTTGATCTTACCGGTATTTTTTGCCGAAACGCCGCCTTTGCAGGAAATCTCCAGTACAGCATCAGCCACCCCCGGTATTCGGGACTATATCAAATCCTTTGGCATCGGACTGGTAGCGGTAAGCTTCACTTTTGGTGGCTATCAACAGACGATTAATTTCGGCGACGAAGTCAAAAACGCCTCCCGTACCCTGCCCCGAAGTATTTTTGCCGGTATCCTGCTGATCGTCACCCTCTATATGCTGGTGAACTATGCCTATGTCAAAGTAATTGGTTTTGAAAACCTGAAAGAAAGTAAAAATATTGCCGCGATTATGGCCGCACAGGTGCTGGGTCCTAAAGCAGAAATCATTCTTTCCGTTCTGCTATTCCTCGGCGTCCTAGGATATATCAATGGTTCCCTGCTCAGCAATCCCCGTGTGATGTATGCCATGAGCCGGGATGGCGTATTGCCCGCTCTCTGTGGCCGTACCAACAAAAAAGGCGTGCTGGTGGCTTCTTTAAGTATCTTCTCTGCGATTGCGGTACTGGTAGTTTTCTGGGCGGAAGCTTTTGACCGGATTCTGAGCTTTACGATTTTTCTGGATTGTTTTGGCATGGCACTCTCCGCAGCCAGTATTTTTGTCATCCGCAGAAAAACAGCGCATCTGGATGGCACCGGTATCTATAAAATGCGCTGGTACCCGCTGCTACCCCTTCTGTTTATTATCACTTATATTTTTGTAGCTGTCAGTATCACACTGGACTATCGCAACAATGGGTATGCCGCGCTAATTGGCAGCGGCGTACTGTTATTTTTTATGTGCATCTATTTTGCCGCTTATCATGGTCGCGATAAAAGAAAAACATCATGAACCTTTCTTCCATTATCAATGAATTGGGCGAAGACCGCAGTAATTATTTCAACGCCATCGCGCCGCCGATCTTTCAGGCCAGTAATTTTGCGTTTGACGATATTGATAGTTTCGGACAGGCGTTTACGGATGAGCGATCGGCCTACTTGTACAGCAGAAGCAATAACCCTACGACGGCCATCCTGGCCCGTAAGCTGGCGGCGCTGGATCAGGCAGAAGATTGCCTGCTTTTCAACAGCGGCGCCGCAGCCATCTATGCCGGGGTGATCGCCCATCTGAAGGCCGGAGATCATATCGTTTCAGTAAGTGATCCCTACAGTTCGGCCCGACAGCTTTTTGACCGCAGCTTACCCCGGTTCAATGTCACAGTCAGTTATATTGATGGCAAGACGATCAGCGACTGGGAAGGTGCCATCCAGTCCAATACCGTCCTGTTTTACCTGGAATCGCCCAATAGCTGGACCTATCAGCTGCAGCCTTTACAGGAAATTGCGGCACTGGCCCGTGCCCGTGGGATCATTACCTTTATCGACAATACCTACTGCGGTCCGCTTTATCAGCCTGTCATCACCGCCGGCATCGATATAGCCATGCAGACTGCCACCAAATTTATCGGAGGCCATAGTGATACCCTCGGTGGTGTGCTCTGCGGCAGCAAAGCCATGATTAAAAAAATTTTTGATGCGGATTTCATGACCATCGGCAGCGGACTGCAGCCTTTTAATGCCTGGCTATTGCTTCGCGGTTTGCGCACCCTGCCGATGCGGCTGGAGCGGATCCGTCAAACCACCGAAAAAGTGGTGGCTTTTCTGGACAGTCATCCCCTGGTAGAACGTATCATTCACCCATTTCATCCTGATTTTGAACAGTATACGCTGGCCAGGTCCCAGATGAAAGCTGCCCCAGGCCTGGTCACTATTGTCCTGCAAACCCAGGCGCGTCGGGACATTATCCGGTTCTGTGAAAGCCTCCGGCATTTTTTGATCGCCGTAAGCTGGGGTGGCCATGAAAGCCTGGTTATCCCACGCTGCACTTTTATCGGGGAGGCCGATTATGATCCGACGCAGGAAGCCCATCGCCATATCCGTCTCTATTTGGGTCTGGAAGATCCCGACTACCTGATCGATGATCTCGGCCAAGCCCTCCATCAGGTTTCGGGGACATGAGCTGACATTCTTCCTGCTCCCGCAGGGAGGAAACCAATGTAAGGGCCTGGTACAGGGTTTCATGCCAGGTTCTTGAATCCTAGGACTTTAGGGTATCTTTAGAGGGCTTATCCATTTTGAAAATCACTAACAATCAGTTGTTTTTTTGGAAAATGGTAAAATTCTGCGGATTTAGCGGGTTAAATATATATTTGCCCCCGGGTCCGGGTATTTTGGTATATGTTTTGCAGCATTTTGGTTCTTTTGGAAATAAATGGTGGGGAAACCGGGAATTCGAGCAAAATTACCCGTGAAAACTGTTTTCTTTTGTCGGGAATAACTGCCCGGACTGACATACAGCCGACAACCAAATTATCAACCAATCGGGGATGAAACGCAGGGATAAACTTCTATATTCCAGTAAGTAGTGATTCTGCTGCGCTTCAACCGGCATTTTAAAACAAACAACTAGGAATGAAATATTTGCTGATCGCATTTGCCGCCTTACTGACTTGTAATATTAGTTTTGCCCAGAAGGGGCTGCGTTTAAAAAAACTGGTTAATAAAAGATCCTCACATTCCTCCACCCTCCCGCTTTCCGTAGTGGAAATTCCTACCGGGACCTTTATTATGGGTGACCAGACGGATAGTTCGTCCGTTACAAAAATTGAGCAGACCAAGCCCGTACTCATTAGTGGGTTTTATATTTCCCAGACAGAGATCACCAATGCACAGTACAAGGAATTTGTGTACTGGGTCCGGGATTCTATTGCTGCCAAGCTGCTGGGGGCTCCTTATATTACAGTAGAAGCGGGAGATACGGCCATTAATTGGAAAGAAGCAGAAAAAATCAATTACAGTGATCCTGAAATCATGGCCCGGCTGGAACCGATCCTGATTGACCCTTCCCGCAGTCTGACAGGTAAAAGAGCGATTGACCCCCAGAAACTTACCTACCTGATGCAGGGATTCAATTATCAGGAAGCCGCCAAAAAAGAAAACCGCAACCGTAATCCCAACGAGTTCATTTACCGCTATGTCGTTCCCGTTTATCCCGATACCCTTTGCTGGATGCGGGATTTCGGATACTCCAATAATGAACAAATGGCCGTGGGGTATTTCAATAATATCAAATACCAGAATTACCCGGTAGTGGGTGTTAGCTGGACCCAGGCCAATGCGTTTTGTGACTGGATGACGAAACAGAAAATTTACGTACATCAGATCAAGAACCGGTTGGCCGAAGGCGGTAAATGCCGTCTGCCAACCGAAGCAGAATGGGCCTACGCCGCCAGTCTGAATGCAGCGGAACATGAATCAAAGAAAAGTCGTAAGGAAAGAGAAAAAGACGCCGGGTCAGCGGATGGTGAAACGGCACCGGCAGAAGCCCAGGGTAAGATTTTTCCAGTCTATGTCAACAGCAGTGAAAAAGGTGCCGCGGGCATCTACAATTTGGCGGACAATGTATCGGAATGGATGATCACCTCCTATTACGAGGGAGGCGAGAATTTTCAGAACCGCTTCAACCCCGATATACAGTTTGGCACACCCGATTCAAAATCTAAGTTTCAACGTCGCAAAGTACTCCGCGGAGGTAGCTGGAAAGATGCGCCTTCACTGGTTACGACGGACAACCGTTCATTTGATGATATGGAAGCCACGCACTCCTATCTGGGTTTCAGAGTAGTTATCAATCTTCCTCAATAAATCAATAAATACACAAAATAACATTATGTCTGCAGAAAAAAATACAACGATACAGCGTTACCTGAATGTATTTTTCTCGCTGGGTGCGGTACCCGTGCTTTTGGGCGCCTTGTTCAAACTGACCAATACCGCCCCTATCGGTAATCCGGATACCTGGCTGAAGTTGGGCTTGTATACAGAGGCCCTGGTATTTTTAGTATATGCTTTAATGTATGCTTTCAAACCTGAGGTATTGGATGATGCAGCCACTGTAGCGGTACTTGAGACATCGGCTAAAGGCCCGGCAGCGAGCGGCAGTTCCCTGGCATCCCTAGATGAGATGTTGCAGGCAGCCGATATCACCCCAGAATCACTGGGCCGTCTGAGTGAAGGTTTTAAATCCCTGGAGGCCAATATCAACCGGATCAGCAGTGCTTCCAACAGCATCGTGGAGACAGAAGAATATGCCAAGCAGGTGAAGGAAGCTACCCTCTCCATGCACCGGGTCAACACTTATTATAATAAACTGGCGGAAACTTCTCATGCACTGGTTGACAGTGCCGAAGATGCCCGGGCAACACAGAAGGAAATGGCCGAAATGTCTAAAAACCTGGCCAAATTGAACCAACTGTACAGCAGTATGATCGCTGCCATGCAGGTGAAGGGCGCCTGATCACCGGAATCAACAGCAGTGAAAGGCCGAGCTTTTAGCGAACGCCCTGACTGTGATCGATTTCTCTGAAAAAATGAGCATTAAACCTCAAATCGTAAATCTCAAACGACAAATAAAACATGGCTTTACCTAAAGAGCCCAGGCAAAAGATGATCAACCTGATGTATTTGGTGCTGACAGCATTGCTGGCACTGAATATATCCAGTGAGGTATTGAATGCTTTTAAGACCATGAATAAAAGTTTTGCCAATGCCGGAGCCACCATCGATAAGAAGACCCAGAACATCTTTGCCTCCTTTGAAGAAAAAATAAATGATCCAAAGACCAGGGACCTGGCCGCTATCTGGAAGCCCAAGGCCGACCGTGCCCGGGACCTGTCCGAGGAAATGAATCATTTTATTGAAGAAATCAAAAACAAAATCAAACAGGACGCCGGCGCCAAGAAAGACGGAAGTTATAACGAAAAAAATACCAATGCTTCCACCAAATTACTGGTAGACGAACCCCTGGGTAAAGAACTGTACCATAAATTACAGGATTATCAGAAATCAATGCTGGGTATTGATCCTAAAATTAACGAACAATTCAAAAACAGCTTTCCGCTGGACCTGACGATGCCGCAGGTGCAGAACAAGAGCAATAATACCTGGGAGGCTGCCTATTTCCGAAGAACTCCGGCCATCGCTGCCATTACAATGCTGTCCAAGTTTCAAAGTGATATCAAGAATGCGGAAGCCCAGGTAGTAGAATACTGTCATAACCAGATCGGCGAAGTCAACGTGGTTTATGATGAATTTCAGGCACTGGCTACGGCGAATGCACAATATTTATTGCCTGGAAGCGAATTTACCATCACTGCAGGCGTGGGTGCTTTCAGTAAGAACGCCCGGCCGACTGTAACCATTGACGGCACACCTGTTCCACTGAACGCCAACGGACTCGCTGAATACAAAAGCATTGCAGGCAGCCCCGGTAATTATACCCGAAAAGTCAATATATCATTTGTAAAACCTGACGGAACCACGGCCAGCCTTGAGAAGGACATTAATTATACAGTAGCCGCACCCACTGGTCTTACCGTTAGTGCGGATGCCGTAAAAGTGCTCTATATTGGTCTGGAAAATCCGGTATCGGTCGGCGGCGGCAGCGGCACCAACGCACGCAATATGCGGGTATCGATCAGCCAGGGTTCCATTTCCGGATCTGCGGGTCGCTATATTGCCAAGGTGACTACGCCGGGCACGGCCAAGATCACCGTTAATGATGGCAAAACCACAACAGGATTTGATTTTCGGGTGAAATCGGTTCCTACGCCGATCGCCATGGTTGGCAACAGCAAGGGTGGGCGTATGCAGGTCAATTCCTTTAAAGCCCAGGCGGGTGTAAGAGCAGAACTGGAAAACTTTGTATTTGAGGGCGTAAAGTTCACCGTTTCCAGTTATACCATGACTTTTACCGGGGCAGGTTATCCGGAATTTATGCATAAAGCTGTTTCCGGAAATTCTTTCAATTCCGTACGCAGCCTGATCGAACGTGCCCGACCGGGTGCGACGATCACTATTGATGAAATCAGGGCCACTGGGCCAGGCGGTACCAGAAGTCTGCCACCCATTGCATTCAATTTATTTTAAATTTTCGAAGGCCTTGACCGGGCGCAACCATCCGGCAAGGCTACTAAATGAACATAAATTACAGATCATGAAGTATAGCATTGTTTTAAGTCTGATCGTCCTTTGTTTTGTTTCCGATTCCCTTTGGGCACAACGGGCGCCCCGCAGTGCCTACGACACCCCCTCCACCCCTGCTGCCAACAATACCAAAAAGGCAACCGAGAAAAAAACAGATACCGTTCCTGAAAAAACAACGGGTGGTGAAAGTGGCGACTATCAGGACGGAAACCAGCCATTATCCGCAGACCTGCTTCCGATAGAAGTGGTAGAGGATGAAGGTGATGGCGGCCTGTATGGGACCACCAAACCCTCGTTAAGAAGAGACAATATTCTGGAAGACAACAATACCGACAGTACAGCCAAACCACTGGATTATACGCCGCTGTATTCTTCCGATGCCCTGTATCGGGTACGGGTATGGCGCACTATTGATGCCCGCCGGCCGCAAAATGCCAAATATTTCTACAATAAAGCGATCGAAGGCGAAGACAATAAGCGCCTGATCAATATCATGCTCAAAGCCATCAAAGAAGACGGCGTACAAGCTTTCAGTAATATCGATGACCGTTTCACTACGCCAATCAGCTTTGACGAAGCATTGGCAGGATTTGGGGGCGGTACTGATACCTCTGCCCGGTACGACATGGAAGGTAATATTGCGGGTTACCAGGTGCGCAGCAGGGCTGTATCACCCGATTCCATTTACAGGTTCCGACTGAAGGAAGAATGGCTCTTTAACAAAAGGGACGGTAAAACCTATGTTAGGATTCTGGGTATCGCACCGGTAACCAGTTACACTACTTCCGATGGTTATACCATGGATAACAGTGAACATGCCGTATTCTGGATCTATTACCCCGATCTTCGTAAAACCCTGGTTCGCAATAACATCACCAATCCATTGAATATTGGCGGCTATGTGACCTGGGAAGAAGTTTTTGAAAACCGGCTTTTTGAGAGTACGATTCTCAAATCTTCGCTGGATGCACAGAATGGCTTTAATAAAACGCCGCTTAGTTCGCAACAGGCTGCAACTATTCAAAGTCAGCTGAATAACCTCAGCGCACAGGGCTGGGCGAAGTAAACGACCGCATCCGGTCGCAGAAAAGACCAGGGGAGAACAATCAATAAAAATCCGGCAGGAATGGACACACCTGTTCCAGAATCGGATGATATTAAAAATATTAAACAATATAACATGAAATGTAAAGTCCTTTTTACTGCAGCTTTAATCAGTTTCCTGAGTCTGGGGCTGCAGGCACAGGAATTTGTCGCTCAGAAAAACAGCGTCGGCATTGCCGGGGGTGCCACCAGTTATACCGGTCACTTCAGCGTTGATGCGCCACTGGATCTTCAAAGTTCACTCTACGCATCGCTGATGTACCGCCGCCGCATAGTCAAACAGCTCTATGTCAGGGCTGAGGGTATGGTGGGACGATTGCGCGCTGACAATCGCGGCGTTGAAGAGCAGGCAGATAACCACCCAGGTGCTTTCCAGACAGAAATCGGCGAACTGAGCGCCAAGCTGGAATATGAATTTCTGGATCTCTATAAACATCGGGTCACCCCCTATGTCATGGCGGGTGTGGGTGGATATGGCCTTTTCAACTATTATTCTACAGAAGGAAAGAGAGACAACAACGATAAAATCGGCTTCGTGATGCCGGTGGGTGGTGGTGTTAAATATAATGTCAACAACCGCTTTAAAATATTTGCCGAGGGCAGTGTGCGTTTCTTTAATAAAAACCTGGACGGATTGACCACAGAAACCGGTAACAATCCGAATAAATACTATACCGCGGGTATCGGATTGATTTATGAACTCACACCTTTCAATCCGCTTTGGTAAAATCGTTTATGCTTATTACTCAAGATGCGGGCTTCGGTCCGCATTTTTCATTTTCAGCCCCCCCGTCCGGTTTGACCAGACTGCTATGTTCGATGTCATCATCGCGGAAAAGGAAAATAACCGGAGCATGATTGCTTAGATTTAGCGGGGCAAAACCCGCATACCAGCCTTGTTCCAGCGGCAGATATGCCCCCCATCCCGTGATGGTAACCAATTTGGCCCTATGGGCGAAAGACGACAAGAGTCGTCCGATATACCGCTTTCCGCCGATAGCGAAGCTGCTGTCCCGGGTCGACAACGAAATGATCCTACCCTCACGAAGCCCAATTATGAACTTACAGGAATCATATTCCCGTTGCGCCATGTCAACAAAATTCCCTGAATGGTGCAAGAGCTTTCTATTGGTTTGAATGCTGTCGGTCCAGACTACCCCCAACTTCGGCAATGGCTGGGCCGTCAGCCGGCTACTACCCACTGTGGTACAAATTAAGATCAGCCAGCATCTTGACATTATTTGTCGGGGAGCATCCCGGCGTACCAGCCTGCTGATGGTTGTTTTCATGAAAAGCATTGGCATCGACTTCTTGAAAATTTGATGACCGAAGTCAACTCAGAACGGTAGCCAAACAAAGCGCTGAGCTGGCTTCCGATTGAAGGTATCGAAAAAAATTTAACTCTTAATACTGACATCCACCCATAGGCTCTATACATAGTGGTATTGTGGGGACCTGCCTTGAATGCACTATATTTGTTCACACAAATAACCTGCAATGACTCCCATGCGACCGATTCTAGTATTGTTGGCTGTATTATATTGCTGCACTGGCTTTTCTCAGGAAAAATGGTCGCTGAAGCAATGTGTGGAATATGCCATGGCCCATAATATCTCGGTAAAACAAGCGGATGTACAGAGCCGTTTTGACAAGCTGACCCGTGATCAGAGCATCCTGAGTCAGTACCCACGTATCAGCAGTCAGCACAGTGGCGGGTATCAGTTCGGTCGGTCCATCGACCCGACTTCCAATATGTTTACTACCAATGAGATCCTTTTCGCCAACCACAGTATCGATGTTGGCCTGGATCTTTTTAACTGGTTTAGCAAAAAAAATACCATTGCTGCCAATAAATATCTGGCGCAGGCCAGCATGGCCCAATTGGAAAAAGCCAAAAATGATGTGGCCCTTAATGTGGCCAATGCCTATCTGGCCGCCCTACTCAACAAGGAACAGATCCGCATCAATGAAGGGCAGTTGCAACTCACCAAAGACCAGACGGATAATATCAGAAAACAAGTAGCGGCTGGAGCCCTACCGGAGCTCAATCTGGCGGAATCAGAAACCCAACTGGCCACCGACAGTTCCAACCTGATCACGGCCCGGACCAATTATGTACTCTCGCTGCTTCAGCTGAAAGCACTGCTCAATCTGGATGCCGACCTGCCTTTTGAAATCCAGGCACCTCCGGTCGATGCCATTCCGGTGGCTTCTCTGGCAGAACTGGATCCTCAGTTGGTGTATCAGTCGGCCCTGGAGCACCTGCCCCAGCAAAAAATAAATGAACTGAACCTGCTCGCAGGTGAAAAAAATGCCGCAGCCGCCAGGGGCGCACTGTATCCGACGCTTTCATTTTTTGGCGGTTTGAACTCCAGGTATTCCAATGCGCAGCGACAATTGCCCAGCAATTACCAGATGATCAATACGCCGATTGGTTCGGTGAATGTAGCGGGTACGGACTATACCGTATATACCGCCTACAATACGCCTACCGGTTTTGATAAAAACACCTATCTGAGACAGCTGAATAATAATTTCAGTCAGAATGTCGGCCTGGCTCTGACCATTCCGATTTTCAACGGCGGCGCTGCCCGGACCAACTGGAAAAAAGCCCTGCTGAATGTGGAATCGCAGCAACTCCTGAAAGAGCAGGATACGCGAACCCTGAAACAGGATATTTATCAGGCACATACCAATGCGGTAGCCGCCATCCAAAAATTTAATGCAGCAAAAATTGCGGTCCGGAATGCACAGAAAGCCTTCGATTATGCCAGGAAACGTTTCGATGTAGGTTTGTTACAACCCATTGACCTGATCATCAATCAAAATAACCTGTTCCGGGCGCAAATCAATCAGGTATCTGCCCAGTACGACTATGTTTTCAAAATGAAGTTGCTGGAATTTTACAAGGGACAGGGACTGTCACTTTGATCGGTCAGGTGATCGCTTCTCTACCCAATTTTCCGGCGATCGCGCGGGCCACCCTTTCTCCGTCCATGGCAGCACTCACGATGCCACCCGCATAGCCCGCCCCTTCTGCACAGGGATACAATCCTTTGTATTGGGGATGCTGGAGTGTGTCCGGATCCCGGGGGATTCTTACAGGGGAAGAAGTCCGCGACTCGGTAGCCACCAGGACGGCTTCATTGGTGAAGTAACCCCGCATTTTTTTCCCGAAGGCCCGGAAACCTTCCTGCAGGCTCCGGTAGATAAAGGGTGGTAGCACTTCGCCCAGATCAGCGGGACTGATACCCGGCAGGTAGGAACAGCCGGGCAGATCGGCTGAAATTTTTCCATCACAAAAATCAACCATCCGTTGTGCCGGTGCTTGCAAATTACCCCCACCGGCAAGAAATGCGGCCCGTTCTACCGCCTGTTGGAACCGCAGCAGTACCAACGCATCGGATTCGGCATTCTGCCCTTGCTGCCGTAACCAGGGCAGGACCCGGGCCTGATCCACCTGAACCACGATTCCTGAATTGGCATAAGGATTATTGCGCTTGCTGGGTGACCAGCCATTGACGACAATTTCCCCTGCTGCAGTTGCGGCTGGTGCGATGATGCCTCCGGGACACATACAAAAAGAAAAGACACCTACGCCTTCCACCTGCTGCACCAGGCTGTAGGAAGCAGGGGGCAGCAATGGATTTCTTTGGGGCATTTTATATTGAGCCGTATCGATGCAGCTTTGGGGATGTTCTGCCCGCACACCCAGTGCAAAGGGCTTGGCTTCAATCCGGATACCCCTCGCTGCCAGTAGTAGAAAAATATCCCGGGCGGAATGACCGGTTGCCAGAATAACGCCCAGACCTTCATAACGCGTTCCATCAACCGTAATAACGCCTTTCATCCGGTCATCTTCCAGGATAAAATCTATGACTTTATGCTCGAAGAGCACCGAACCGCCACAATCGATGATCTGTTGTCGCATGGCACTGATGATCCCAGGCAACTTGTTGGTACCAATATGCGGATGGGCTTCATAAAGAATTTTCTCATCGGCGCCAAAATGAACGAACAGTTCAAGGATTCTTTCCACATCCCCTCTTTTATGACTCCGGGTATAGAGCTTTCCGTCACTGTAAGTGCCCGCGCCGCCCTCACCGAAACAATAATTACTCTCCGCATTGACCCGGCCCTCCTTATTCATCGCCGCCAGGTCACGGCGCCGGGCACGTACGTCCTTGCCCCTTTCCAGCAAGAGGGGACGCAGGCCCATTTCCAGCAATTGCAGGGCTGCAAACAATCCGGCGGGTCCTGCGCCTACTATAATGACGGGGGGCTGCTCCGCCCGAACCTGTTTGAAGTCAAAGACTTTTCGCGGACGCGGAAGCGCCGGCTCCTCAATATAAACGAGCAGCTGCAACTGGATCCAGGGTTGCCGGCCACGGGCATCAATTGAACGGCGGAGAATAGTATAACCCTGTAAAAGGGCATCAACGACACCACAGGACGAGACAATGGTGCGCCGGAGCCGGGCGGCATCCGCCTCGGTTTCCGGTGTTACTTTTATGGTAATGTTTTTTTGCATACGGTCAGGTAATTATCCCGAAAAGAGCTACAAAGAAACCGAAATTTTCCGGCACTTCATTGAAGACAATGTTTTATAAACCGTGCCGTAAAACCCAAAAGTCTTTTGCTTTTGGGATCTAAGGCACAAAATTGTTTTTTTGTTTAATATAGTATATTTGTCACATCAGTATAAGATGTAAAAACCTCGTAAGGGACTTGCGCATACACGTGTGGAGTGATAGTAAGACTTCTAACTCCTCGGAGCAGTAAGCAAATCGCTGTGAAGCACGAAGCACATTGGTCTTTAGCCAATGGGTAGTTCACTTTCACATCCCCGACGCCCCGAACATCAGGGTTGGCGCTGGCCCCTGTCGATGAAAGATATACCGGCAGCATTGCTCCGCCCTTCCAAAAGGCAGCAACCACATTAATTCGTTTACCCATGACAGCAATAGATTTTACCACCGTTTTAAAAAAATATGGCAGTAACGGGGATAAAACCGGCTGGACTTATCTGGAAATACCGGCAGAACTGGCGGTGCAACTCCATAGTCAGGATAAAAAGGCATTCCGTGTTAAGGGTCGTATCGATAATTTCGCATTCACCGGCACTTCGTTGATACCTGCGGGTCAGGGTAATTATATCATGGCAGTTAACGGGTCCATGCGTAAAGGAATCAGCAAAAAAGCCGGCGCCACGGTTCGGATCCGGATGGAAGCGGATCAGACAGCTTACCAGCTGCATCCGGAATTTCTGGCCTGTCTGAAAGACGACCCCGAAGCGGATGCGTTTTTCCATACCCTGTCACGCAGCCATCAGCATTATTACAGTAAATGGATAGACAGCGCCAAAACCATTCCTACCCGGGATAAAAGAATTGCAATGGCCATAACGGGTCTGGCCAGGAAAATGGATTATGGAACAATGATCCGTTTCCATAAAAACAATTCCGCCTAAACTCCTCCAGTCCTGTCCGGTAGTCCGGCACCTGCCGCCAAGGGGTCGCTGGCTGTGTTTACAGGGCAACCAGACGCGTACCACCGGCGGATACGGTTAGCTCATGCATCACGCCGCATTTCAGCGGGAAATTATCGATCTGATGACCGACCGGAAAATCAAAACATACCGGATAGTTGAACTCCCGGACCCGTTCCGTGATGATTTCGTAGGGTGTGTGTCCAAAATATTCGCTGGGATCATCCTGCTTGTATTTTAAGCCGCCGATAATCAGCCCTGCCAGTTTGTTGAGTTTGCCGCTGCGTTTCAGGTTCCAGAACATACGGTCGATACTATAAAGGTATTCCCCCGTATCTTCTACAAACAGTATTTTCCCATCGGTATCAATATCAGATGCAGAAGCTGCCAGGCTTTCCAGGGTTTTCAGGTTGCCCCCTACCAGCAACCCGCTTGCTTTTCCTGGCCGGTTGTACATGCTGTGGGATGCGCTGTATTCCAGCGGTTCACCGCTGAGCGCCTTGCGAATCGAAACAATCGTATCCTGCTGGAGGGCGGGCGCCGTAGCCCAGACATCCGGAAAACTGTTGCACATTTTGGAATGCAGGGTGGCAATACCAAGGTTTTGATGTATATGGGAATGCAAAACAGTAATATCGCTGAACCCGATCACCCATTTGGGATGCGCCTGAAACCGACTCCAGTTGATCCCATCAACGATGCGCACGGAACCATAACCGCCGCGCGCGCACATGATCGCCTTGAGCTGGGGGTCATCCAGCATGGCCTGCAGGTCCTGGAGCCTTTCGGCATCCGTGCCGCCAAAAGTATGGTCTCTTTTTCCTATGGTTGAACCTACCCGAATCTTGAACCCCCATTGCTGCATCAGGGTGGCTGCCGGAATGATTTCCTCCCGGGTAATATAACCCGCCGGAGAAGTAATCCCGATCATATCTCCCGGTTGCAGGTAGGGCGGAATTTTTCCGGCTATTGCCGGCCGGGCAGCCCGAAGTTGCGTATTTCCCAGCGAAACTGCGGTCAGCCCCAGCGCGACCGACTTCATAAAGCTTTTACGTTGCATAGCCACGAAGATAGTGAACTGCATTGGCTAAGACCACGGGACTAAGTTCGCCCAGTGCCTGGAGAAGTGCATTGAAAACCGCAATACTACACATGATTTTAATACTTGTTGGGCATATATTCCGGCCCGGGATTCGGGCGCCTGGAAGAGGTAATGCGGTGCCGGGTGGCAATGTCTGTCAAGTATTTACTATAGGATATTCTATACTTTTTATTGTATTTAATGGTCAAATAAAAAATCTTACTTAATAATGCGTCGCTTGTGAACAGGCCTGTTTTTAATTACACCGAATAATTTTCTATCCCGCTTACCATCCTTCGATCTACAGGACAGGCATTTTCCGCCCTCCCAGGTATAAGCCCCGGATGGCAGAACAGCAGTAAGCGGATAAACCTATGCTTTCCGATAGGGCTGCTTGGCTAATAATAATTACTTTTGCAGGCTAATCAAAAGTTATTACTTAAAAGATTATGAGCGAATTTAAAAGAGTATTGATAACGGCCGCCCTGCCTTACGCAAACGGCCCCATACATATAGGACATCTGGCAGGCTGCTATATTCCTGCGGATATCTACGCCCGGTATCAGCGTGCGCAAAAAAGGGATGTAAAATTCGTCGGAGGCAGTGATGAACATGGTGTGCCCATCACCATTCGTGCCATGAAAGAAGGTGTAACGCCGCAACAGATCGTAGACAAATACCATCATCAGATCAAGACCAGCATGGAGCAAATGGGTATTTCATTTGATATCTATTCGAGAACATCCAGCGCTGTCCATCACCAGACCGCAGCAGCTTTCTTTACCAACCTTTACGATAAAGGACTTTTTGAGGAGCGGGTTGCAGAACAATATTATGATGAAAAAGCCCAGATGTTCCTGGCGGACCGGTATATTACCGGCACCTGTCCGGTATGTGGTAACGAAAGCGCTTACGGAGATCAGTGTGAACGTTGCGGAAGTTCGCTGTCTCCCGAACAGCTGATTCAACCGCGCAGCACACTGAGTGATGCCATTCCGGTCAAAAAGAATACGAAGCACTGGTATTTTCCACTGCAGGATTATGAACCGTTTCTGAAAAAATGGATCCTGGAAGATCATACTGAATGGAAAAACAACGTCTATGGTCAGTGTAAAAGCTGGCTGGACAATGGCCTGCAGGCCCGCGCGATGACGCGGGACAGCAATTGGGGAATAAAAGTACCGCTGCCGGATGCTGAGGGCAAAGTACTTTATGTCTGGTTTGATGCACCAATCGGATATATTTCTGCCACCAAGGAACTGACGGAACAATGGGCAGATTACTGGTGCTACGATGCAGCAGCAGGTGAAAAGCCGGACACCAAGCTGGTACATTTTATTGGCAAGGATAATATTGTTTTTCACTGTATTATATTTCCGGCCATGCTGAAAGCACATGGTAATTATGTACTGCCCGAAAATGTACCTGCTAACGAATTTCTGAACATAGAAGGCGAGAAAGTATCTACCAGCCGCAACTGGGCGGTTTGGGTGCATGAATATATCCAGGACTTCCCTGGCTGTGAAGACGTATTGCGCTATGTTTTATGCGCTAATGCGCCTGAAAACAAGGACAATGATTTTACCTGGAAAGACTTTCAGGACCGCAATAACAATGAGCTGGCTTCCATTTTCGGAAATTTCGTCAACCGGACTTTTGTACTGATGCATAAACTCTGCAATGGAAAAGTTCCGCCATTGCATACCGATCAGCTGGATCAGCTGGACCAGGGAATTATTGCTGATATTGAAGCTTCGAAAGCCCGGGTACAGTCCGCCCTGGAGCATTACAGATTCCGGGATGCACTTTTTGAAGTAATCGACCTGAGCCGCAAAGGCAATAAGTACATGCAGGAAAAAGAGCCCTGGATCGTTGCAAAAAAACTGGCTGACATACCAAACGGACAACATAGTATTGACAATTGTCTACACCTCTGCCTGCAATTAACCGCCAATTTGGCGATTCTGATCAACCCCTTTCTGCCTTCCACTGCCTGCAAAATGCTGCACATGATGAAAGTTGTGGAGAAAATGCTGGATTGGGAAAACGCCGGCAGCATCGACCTGTTGCGGACGGGCTATAGTTTGCGGGCCCCCGAAATACTGTTCAGAAAAATTGAGGATGTAGAGATTCAGGCGCAAATCGAAAAGTTGAAAGCTGGCAGCCTGACCTCCGCCCCTGCCGCAGTACCGACAGCAGCAATTGCAGCGCCTGCCGGTGCACCACCCGTCAAAGAAGTGATCCAGTTTGATGATTTTGCTAAAATCGACCTGCGTAGCGGTACCATTCTCAGTGCTGTTAAAGTGCCCAAGGCCGACAAACTGCTGCAGCTGGAAGTAGATCTGGGCTTTGAAAAACGCACGATCGTTTCAGGACTGGCCCAGCATTATGACCCCGCCGACCTCACCGGAAAAAAAGTTGTCGTAGTCGCCAATCTGGCACCCCGTAAAATGCGTGGTATCGAGAGCAATGGCATGATCCTGATGGCAGAAGACAGTGATGGTCAGCTTCGATTTGTCAATGCCGGCGAAACGACAAGTAACGGCAGCAGCATCAATTGATATATGGGAGAACCCAGGAAATGGTCCGATATGCTATCGGGCCATTTTTGTATATTTAATTAGATATTTTCCGTATCTTATGATGTCTAATTGCCCAGGAATTGAAGAAGAAAAGAATTAACCTAAGAGAGTTACAATTAAAACGCCTCCGCTTCAAGCGGTTAACCTACCGCGGGGCTTTGCTCATGCTGGGTATTATCGCAACCGTTGTCATTGCGTTTAACTTCTGGTTTATTGATCATGCAGAAGAAGCTTTGGAGCAGATTGTATACAATCAGTCCAAAGGTAAACTCCGGCTGAAAGTGGGCAATTTCAGGTTTAACTGGATCAGTAATAAAATCCTGTTGCAACAGGCATCCATCTACAGTACCGACAGTACAGCACCGGTCTCTTATGCAGTTAATACCAAACAAATCATGTTGAAAGCCCGGGGCTTTCTGCCCTTACTAATCCGTAAAAGGCTTTTTATTGATTCAATTCGAATGTCGGCTCCCAGCGTAATTTTTACCCGTCATACAGCACGCATAAAACCAACCAGGGCCGATAAAGATTCCATCAGGGCGGCGGGTGGCGAGGAGACTTTCTCGGTTGCCCGTGAAATGGGTCGGATCACCAAATCCATCACCAATGCGATTGAAGTATTGCATGTGGATAAATTCCGCCTGGACAACGGAAGTTTCTCGTTGGTGGACAAAACCTTACCGGCACAAAAACCTTTTGCAGTCAGCAATATCTACATCCAGCTGGACAATCTCCAGTTTGACAGCAGCGGTACAGGTGAAAGCGGGACGCAAAAAATCGGATTTACCGACAATATCGCCGTGCGTACTTTCAACCAAAGTATCGCATTCCCCGGTGGCCGACATTTTATATCTTTTAAGGATTTCAGGGTGAACCTGCAGCACAAACGCGTAGAATTTGACAGCTGTACCCTGCGCGCCATCAGGGGTGACAGTTCCAGGACTGCTTTCAGGATATTTTTTGATAAACTGCAACTGACCAATATTAATTTTGATTCACTTTATAGTTCGGAAACCATCATTGCAGATTCCGTATTCTGTAACCGGCCACAAATTTACCTGGATATAGACAGTGACCAGGGTCAGGTCAGGACGCAGGAAAAAAAGGCCGGCTTTGAAAAAGTGGATGCCGTTATTCAACAGATGTTGGGCGATCTTGAACTGAATTATGTAGGTGTAAAAAATGCCAATATAGACATCAGTACCATTAAACACGGCCGGGCCAGTACTTTTTCCTCCCGTGACAATAATTTCGAAATGTACGGCCTGACCGTACGGCCCAATCAGAACCATCCGATCACTATGGACCGGTTCATGATGTCACTGCATAATTTCGAAAATGTGCTCGGAGACGGCCGTTACCGGATTTCCTTTGATAGTATCGGTTTCGAAGATAAACTGATCAATTTAAGCAAATTTTCCTTCAGGGAATATGCGGGCGGCCGTGCCATCAAAAGTCTGAGTATGCCCAGTTTCCAGGTCAGAGGTCTCTCCTGGGAGTCTTTGTTATACGAAAACACATTTTCTGCCCAATCGGCCGTATTCCAGAGCCCCGTAGTGGATTACCGGGCCGGTGGCGGGCGACGTAAAAGAAAACCAAGCAATATTTTTGAGACTCTGAACAGTATTGATGATGTCATGGACCTGAAAAATCTGGGCATCAGCAACGGGGATATTACCCTTCATTTCGGCAGGCGTACTTCCCTGCATCTTCAGAAAACCAATCTGGACCTCCGCGCCAATGATCTCACCAATTCCAGCAGGATTAAAAATGTACAGCGCTCGATCAACGAACTCAATTTTGAAAAAGGCGTTTTTAAAAGGGGGGCACTGACTGCAACGCTCCGGCGGGTTCGGCTCTCCGAAAACAAAACAGGGCTGCAGGCTTCGCATATGGAAGTCCGGTCGCCCGAAATCAACTCCCAGGCTTCCGGCATCAGCATTGGTTCGGTCATTCTGGACAGTACCCGGCAAAGTATTGTCATGGATGGTGTAAATTGGCGCGAAGCTGCCATCCAACTGCAGAAGCAGTCAGGGAGCAAATCCGGCATTAAAGCCGATCAGCCCCGCCGCCGCGGTAAAACACGACTGATGCTCAAAAATATAGAGGGTGGACAGACCCGTATGGATCTCCAATTGGGACAGCAGTCCATCCACGGAAATTTTCAAAAGATTCTGATGCAATCCTTTTCCCAGGACCCTGCCGGTAAACCGCAAATCCTGGGACTGCGCCTGGAAGGTAATGGTTTTGAATGGCTGAGCCCGGAACAAAGGCTGACCGTGGGAGCCCTATCTATAGCTGATCAGAGGCGGAGTGTGCTGCATCAGATTGCTTACGAAAAAAACAATCAACGGGATTCCATTTCAGCCCGGATACCCCGGCTCGTCATAATTCCAAATATTACAGGACTGATGAATGGACAGCTGGTGTTGAAAGGATTAGAAGTCACCGAACCCGTGCTGCGGGCCCGGTTGGGGCGAAAGGATCCTGAAGCCGCTCAAAAACCGTCGCCGAAAATCCGGATCGAATCCTCGCTTTTTGAAAGGCCCGATATCCAGCTCACTATTCCGGGTAATGAAGATGCTGTGAGTCAAATCAGCTGGAACGGAGTCAAACTCAACAGTTACCTCAGGCTGAGCGGTCTGGAATCCTCTGCCGACATACCTTTAAAAGCAGATCAGATAAAAATGTACCTGACCAATTTTGTATATCGTTCGGCCAAAGGCCGTAAGATTGCCACTAATGACAATAAGCTAAACTTTGAGTTCAACCAGGTGCTGGTGAAAAAAAATGAAAAGAATAAACTCGACTGGAAGGCTGACCTCAATATTCTGTCACTCGACAAATTGTTTTTCGACAGCCTCGGTCGCAATAATGCGGAACTCCGGCTGGATAAAGGTGATATCCGGCATCTGGCGCTGAATTCCGCCTATATCCACCAGCCAGCGGCGGTAATCGCCAATAGTCGAAATCTGCAGATCAACGGCACCAACGGACAATTCAAGACCGGCAAACAGACATTGCGTTGGGAAGGCCTGACCATGGACCATAATATCCTGGGCATGCAGTCCCTCAGCCTCATGCCACATCAGACGGTGGAGGAATACCGGCAGGGCAAAGCTTTTAACGAAGACTACCTGAAAATCAAAACCGGTAAAATCCAGGCAGGGCCCATAGATATGGACTTGTTCCGGCAGGACAGCATCCTGCATATCGGTTATATCCAGATCGATGATCCCGACCTGTTTACTTTCAAGGACAAGACCCAGCCCGACACCGCAAAAAAATACAAGCCACTACCCGCTGAAATGCTCAGAGACGTTAACAGCCCGCTGCAGATTGATAGCCTGCGGATCAACAATATGCAAGTGACGTATTGGGAAATTAATCCCAATACCGACAGCCTGGGTATAATTCCCGTATATGATCTGAATGTATTGATGCGCGATCTTAAAAATTACGATATTGGTCCCCAGGACAGTATTTATATTAATGCTTCCGCAAAGGTTCTGGGGCATCTGGATACCCGGTTGGATCTGCGTCAGTCTTATAGTGACACCAGTGGCGCTATGCGAATGCAATTGCATACCGGCCCCATGGATCTCGGTGAATTCAACTCCGTGCTGGTACCGCTGGTCGGCGCCAGGGTTTTTGCAGGCGATCTCAGTGCGCTGGACATCGATGCCACGGGGAACAATAATACTGCAATAGGGACCTCACATATGTACTATCGGGATCTGAAAATCGGCCTGCTGGACAAAAAAAACCTGTCCCGGCAGCGCTTCGTTGATAAAATTGTCAGCAAGCTGGCTATGGCATTGGTCATCCGCAAACAGAACCCCGGCAAAGCCACCCCCCTGTTCTTTGAGCGCTGGAAAGATAAATCCGCGATCAACTATATTATCAAGATCAGTCTGGAAGGTATCAAGTCGGGTATCGGTTTGCCCGGCAGCAAAAAAAAGCTCAGAAAATACAATAAAAGGCAGGCAGCTGCGACCAACTGAGGGTCAGAATACAAATTCCCTGATGATTATAAAAATGCCCATAATCAGAATAAACCAGCCAAACAACGGTTTTAGTTTTTCACCGTTCATGCGCCGGGATAGGCCAATGCCCAGGCCCAGCCCTGTCAACGCCATCAGCGATACTTTCAGCAACAGCATTTTATTGAATTGAACCCCGTTGATCAAATCGCCCGTAAATCCAATCAACGAGTTAAAAGTGATGATCGTCAGCGATGTGGCAATGGCGTATTTGAGTTCCAACCGACCGTAAATCAACAAAGCAGGCACAATTAAAAACCCACCTCCGGCCCCCAACAGACCGGTAACCAGTCCCACGCCAACGGCGATTATCATCAGGCTGATATGTGAAGGTCTACCTCCGGACCGGGGCGCTGTCTTACGGATCATATAGGCGGCGGCAGCAATCATCAGTATAGCAAAAAGCCCCATCAACAGTAAGTGCCGGGTAACCATCAGTCGACCGATTTGAATAATCTGTTCTGGCAATGTGGGCAGGATATACTTCCGGGTGAGCAGCAGTATAATGACCGATGGCAGACCAAATTGCAAGGCCAGACCTGTTTTGAGGTTTCCGATGCGGTAGTGTTTATAACTGGCAGTAATCGCCGTAATGCCGACGATAAACAGGGAATGGGTAGTGGCTACTTCAGGCGTCACCCCAAAAAAATATACCAGAATCGGCACGGAAAGAATGGAGCCGCCGCTTCCGATCAGCCCCAGAGAAACGCCGATGAGCAGGGCCAATATATAACCGATGATTTCCAGTTGAAAAAATTAATCCTCAAAGATGCATCATTTTCCACTGGTATAAAAGCAACCTACTTGGAATATAGAGTAATGCGGGTTCTTATCAAAGGGCAGCAGCAACACGCTGCAGGAGTTGTTTGGTTTTTCTGATGCCCTCGTCTTCACTGAGTTTATCCCCTTCATACTCAATTCCTACATATCCTTTAAACCCTGATTCTTTCACGATTTTCATAATTTTCATATAGTCGGTTTCCACGCAATCCCCTTTCTCATCGAAATCATTGGTTTTGGCACTGACCCCTTTGGCATAAGGCATCAGTTCCGCAGTACCCTGATACCGGTCATAGGACTCCAGGCATTTTTTCCAGTCCCCGGCATCCCTTTTAATACAGAAATTTCCAAAATCCGGCAGGGTGCCCACGTTGGGTTGATTCACTGCTTTCATGACCCCGCTCAGCCAGGTGCCGTCAGAGGAGTAACCGCCATGATTTTCAACAATAATATTGATCCCTTCTTTCGCACCATAAGTCCCCAGCCGCGTCAGACCATCAGCCGCCGTCTTTGCCACTTCTTCGCGGCTGCCCTTGCCAGCCGCATTTACCCTGATGGTGGTACATCCCAGATATTTGGCGGCTTCCACCCATTTATAATGATTCTCGACGGCCTGGGTCCTTTTTTTGCCGTCGGTATCGCCAAGCTCGCCTTCACCGTCACACATGATCAGATGATTTTTAACACCATTATCGCTGCAACGCTTCAGCAATTCATTCAGGTAGGCCGTATCCCGGGCTTTTTCTTTGAAAAAAACATTAACATATTCCACAACGCTGATCCCAAACTTATTCTTGGCAATGCCCGGAAAGTCCAGGTTGTCCAGCTGTTTGGAAAACAGGGCCCGGTGCAGCGACCACTGCGCCAGTGAAATCTCGAAAAAAGATGCTGACGGCCAGTCAAAGTTTCGGCCAAAAGCCGGACTGACACAAGCGGTAGCGGCCAGGGCGGCCATTTGTTTTACAAATCTTCTTCGGTGCATGACAATCGTAGTTTAATTGGACAATGGTTGAAAGTTAAGGCAAGCCCTGTTAATATTATGGTAAAAGCGGCGTTTATTTTTTCAGTTTTTCCTTTCGTCAAAAAGGCTTACTTTTAAGAAACAAAAATCCAATTATCAAACCTTAAAAATTTAATCGTATGGAACTACTAGATATGTTATTAGACGACTTAGAAGTAACCCGAATAGAAAACAATGCCGAGGAATTTGCCTATGATGGTGATGGAGACGGTGGATCGGATGGCGGTGACGGCGCTGACGGCGATGGCGCGGATGGAGACGAAGGTCCCAACGACGGTGGCGCTGACGGCGATGGTGGTGCGGATGGCGATGGTGGCGCTGACGGATCAGACGGAGACGGTAGCGCTGACGGAGACGGCGCATAAATGCCTGTTTTCAGGTTACTGAAAATATCTCAAGTCATTTTACAAGTCGCAGAAATTTATTATCTGCGACTTTTTTTGCATTTTGCAGGTTCTTCAACATTTAAACATGCAGCAGTTTTTCAATAAAATAATCGCACCTCATAACCTGGAAACCTTCTTTGAACAGTACCACGAAAAGGACATTTTGCATATATCCCGAAATGATGCCGGTTACTATGAGAAAATACTGACCCCCGAAGAGATATCGGAATACCTGGACCGTCAGGATATTTTTTATCCTTCCATACGGATGGTGCAGAACGGAAAGGAAATTCCGTCGGCGCAATACACCCTCAAAGCGGTTCCCATCGGTCACCACAAAAGGGATGGGATCATCAATACCGAAAAAATGTTTGGCCTCTTTAATGGTGGCGCCACCATGGTTGTTCAAGCCGGCCAGCGGTATTTCGACCATTTATCCCGATGCTGTCTGGAACTCTCACAAAAGTTTAATGCCCCGGTGCAGGCCAATCTCTATATAACACCACAAAAATCGCAGGGCTTTAATCCTCACTGGGACACCCATGATGTATTTGTGCTACAGATTTCGGGCACCAAGACCTGGCATCTATATGGTTTTGAAAAAGAGCTGCCCACCAAAAACCAGTCCTTTGTTAGTAAGGATTATAAAAAGGAACCGATCCGTACCATCCAGATGATGCCCGGTGATTTTCTGTACCTTCCCCGTGGTTATGTACATGATGCGATGGCAGATGAAGGTATATCCTCTCATATCACGATTGGCATCCTTTCTTTTACCTGGATCCGGTTTTTTAATGAGATTATGCCGCAACTGGAAGATATCAAGGCTTTCCGGGAAGCTGTGCCCTTCTGGAAAGACAACCTGGAAGAGCTGATCCAGGAAAAAATAGCTACCTTAAAAGAAAGTCTTGGTTCGCTGGACAGCACTGTAGGTATTCAACGTCTGAACAGGAGCTACCATAAGGCCCAGCCCCAGCCACTGAGCGGCTATTTCGACAGTCTGTTGCAATTAAACAGGCTCCGGCCGCAATCCCGCCTGCGACTGAATGACGGTATTCTGTTTACCCTTTCTGAAAACGGGACCGGCCCCCGGTTGCAGTTTTTTGACAAAACCATTCAACTTACCCAAAGCACAAAACCAGTTTTAGAATATATACTGGCACAAAAAGATTTTACACTGGAGGAACTGCCGGATTTATCCGATGACGCAGAACGCCACCACCTAGCCGCTACCCTGGTAAGGGAAGGCGTCATTTATATAGAACAATTATAATCAGCAATATTGAGTACCCCGGTACATAGAGACAGAGAGGTTTTTTTCTGTAGTGCAGCATCCAGATACTTTAAAGAGGATCTGGCGGCAACCGCATCCAACAGCAAATCATTCATATTGCTGGAACATAGTGATCCATTTCCAGGCAAGGTCACGGAGGCCCATTTTGATACCAACTGGATCCAGGGGCTGAAGAAACTGGCGTCGACGCATAAAGGAAAGTTGCTGCTGATTCGCAACAAAAAAACCAATTACAAGGATTGCAAAATCATTTATGTGGACTGTATCCGATGTAGTTATTTTGTTGTCCAGACTTCGATCGAAAACGCCCACCGGATTAACCTGGCCGACTATATCAATCACCCCGACACACTTTGGGAAGACGAGCCATTTTTTGCCATCTGCACCAACGGAAAAAAAGACAAGTGCTGCGCGAAATTCGGTTATCCCGTATATAAATTTTTTGAATCTTTCAATGCGGATGTAGCGGTGTATGAATGTTCCCATATGGGCGGTGATCGGTTTGCAGCTAACGTAGTCTGCATGCCTTTTGGCATTTATTACGGACATGTGGCCGTCGAAGATGTAGGGCATATCATGGTCCGTACCTTACTGAGAAAAATCTACCGGCAGAATTACCGCGGTATATCCCGCCGATCCTTTTTTGAACAGGCGGCGGAATGCCATCTCCGGGAACACCTTCATAATTATGACATAGACTTCCCGCTCGAGATCAATCTGCGCTTTCAGGAAAATATGAATTATGAAGTACAACTCAACGCGGGCGTTCATGGCATTTTTCTGATAAAAATGCAAAAAGTGCTGATCGACTATCCCCACCTGCTTACCTGTAAATCCGCAAAGCCGGAATCCATTACCAAATTTAAATTGTTGGAAATCAGGAAAACGAACTGAATTATCATCCAACCGACGGACGGCCGGACAGCCTTAATTGGTTTCAATCTTCGAAAACAGATCAGTGGGTTTGATGCGCAGCCCAAAATTATAAGGCGTAATATCAAGTCCCCGGGTATACATACTTTTAAAGGCATAAGACCCGTAAAGTTGAATGACACCCAGATTGAGTTCGCCGACATAGGATAATTTCCATGGATCCAGATCAAAATCACCCCTTGTTTTCTTTTTGCCCTCATCTGAATTAATAAACTTATTGCGGGCTGCATATAAATAGCCGACGCTCATGCCTGCACTGATTTCGAATGGATAGAGCCGGTATGGCGTCAGGTTGAAATTCAGCATCACCGGAATGGTGAAATAATCCGCCGCCAGTTTATTCTTCCTGTACGTACGATCCGGTGTCTGATCGTAATGGATGACCGGTTCATCAGCCGTAGCCGATGGCAGTACCGTATATCTGATGGGCTGCTTGTAAAAGTAATTGTTCAGCTCAGCGCCAAAACTGTATTTAAAATTCACCACATGCCGGATCAGATTAAATTGCTGCGTGACCAGCCAGATATTCACATTCCGGGATTTAAAAGGCCGGCGGCCCAGCCAATCTTCGTTGGCCATCGGTGCGTAAGCCTGGGCCTCAACGGAACTGTAGTCCGTTTTATCCACAAAATTTGAAACACCGATGTCGATGACGACCCAGTCCGTTTTGATATTTTTAGGCCGGGTGCTGCTACCCAGCTTTTTGAAAAAATTCCTTTTGGGAGTCGCAGCCTGAGGCGGGGGTGCGTTGTCCCGGATCACTGTAATTCCACCAATTTCCAGGGTATCGGGTGGCGGATGCACCTGGGCCTGCAGCAGTGGACTGACTGCAAAAACGAATAGGAAGAAAATTAAACTACGCCGCATATTCAATATTGACTTCAAAGATATTCTTTGCAAATGAAACCTTCAAAAATCTGCCATCGATAAGGAGCGTTTCCAGTGGCGGGCCGGCTGCGACTCAAAATCGAAGCCCCACTGCATAGGGTGTCAGGTCCAGCCCTTTTTTAAACATGCTCTGTTGAGCATAGGATCCGAACAGGCTAATATACCCCAGATTGATTTCCGCTACATAGGCGATTTTCCAGGGGCGCAGGTTAAAATTATCCTTGACTTTCTGTTTACCTTCATCGGAATTGATGAATTTATTGCGGGCAGTATACAGATAACCGGCACTCAGACCGACACTAAAGCCCCATTCCTTTTCCTTCCCGGCACTGAGTTTCAATTTACCCTTCTTTTTACCGCCGCTATACTCAATTCCATTATGCCCGCCTTTGGCAAAATCAAAATTCAACATCAGGGGGAGCGTTACATAGTCTGCCGCCAGTTTGTTTTTACTATAACTGCGGCCTTCGGTTGCATCCCAGCTCACGACGGGACTGTTCTTATTGAAACGGACCGGATTTTTAAACCGGTAATTATTGAGCTCCAGCCCCAAAGCATACTTCAGGTTCAGCACATGATTGACCAGATTTATTTTCTGACTGAACACCCAGAGATTCACATTGACGGATTTACCGTTACGCAGGTCAAACCAGTCCGCATCACTACCGGGTGCCATGGCCTGTACTTCTGCCTCCCCATAGGCCGTATGATCCACAAAATTGGCAAACCCCAGATCGAAGCCGCCGAACCAGTTGGTCGTTACATTGCCGCGGGCTTTACTGCGGTGCCATTGCTCACCGTCGCTATCAATAATTATGGTTTTTTTATCCTTCTCCGTTATAATCTGCACCGTAACCGAACTGGTATCTTGCTGCGCCCATAAACAGGCGGGTAAGAGTAAGCAACAGATGATTGGCATCAATTTCCTGGTCATATTCTATAGTTTTTTAGTTGATTAACGTTCAATATTAATGGCCACACCGGCGACATTGATTTCATCTCCGCCATTAGAGAGTATATCCAGCGCCCGCTCGCCTATTTTTTTTCCTATCTTTTTCAGAAATCCCTTTTTCTCAGATTCGGGGTCTGCTGCCGCGACCGGCTGCTTCGGGGGTTGCGGTAACTTTACGACGGGTGGAATATCTCCGGGCCGGTGCTGGTTTTCGTTATCCCGGGCAGCGGGTTTGGTAACCACTGTTGTCGAAGGCTGCCGGTCCGGCACGGTAGTTCCCATTTTCTCTGGGGGTGGCGGCAGCTTCTTTTCGGGATCCTGTTGCCGGGTTGAAGGCGCCGGCTGCTCTGCGTCTTTGGTTTTGGGACCATCCTGGACATCCACCTGCGCAGTAGCAGTGGGGTGCCGGTCCACGGGCTCCCGGTTTATTACTGCTGGCCGGGTCTCAGGGATACTGCTGCTGACTGCTGTACTGGCGTCCGTGTCACCCAGGTGGGCGGTCGGACCCATATAGTAACCGGAATCATTATCGGCCAGGGGTGGCAGCGCTCCATTCGGATCTGTCTGCCGGGATTCCAGCAGGAACCAGGCGCCGATCAGCAGGATCACCGAAGCCGCCGCGGCCAGCTGGCGCCAGTCAATACCCCAAGGGGTCATCTCGTGTCGGAATAATTGCGCTTTCCGGGGATAAGTAATGGCTGGATCGGGATGAAATCTGGCGGCACGCAGCTGCCTGAGTTCTTCAGATAAAACCGGATTTTGCAACAGTTCGGCTTCTATTTGCCGGCATCTGGAAGGATCGCATTCCCCATCCAGGTAGTCCAACAGGTCCTCGGTGCCAATTGCAGACTGCAGCCGCATCAGCCGGGTTTTACCCGGAAATATCAGGTCGACGTCCGCAGAAAGTCGGGTTCGCAACAGGGATTCCAATTCGGCCTTCAATAAGGGTTCCTGGCTTATAAAGGCATCCACCAACGCGCGCTGTTCTGCCGATAATTCATTGTCGACATAGCGAAGGAAGAAATCCTGATAATTATGGTGATTGATCTCCATTGCCCTTAGTTTTTAAACCCATTATACCAAATGTTCCATTTTCACCAGGTAAGACCGCAATTGCAGCCTGGCCCGGTGCAGGTAGACCTTGACCTGTGAACTGTTCAGTCCCGTAATCTGGCCTATTTCTTCATAACTGTACCCCTCATAATCTTTGAGCAACACCAGGGACCGGCTCTGTTCGCTCAACCGACCCAGGGCAATGTCCAGGGCCTCTTTCAGACTATTGTCCCGCTGTTGGGAAACGCCATGTTCCAGCTGTTCCGGCGCTTCATGCAGGTCCGTCCGCTTCTTCAGGCGGAAATGATCCATCATTTTATTAAATCCCACCCGGAACAAATAGGATTTTGCGGTAGCGGGATCGATCTGCAGCCTGTTTTTCCACATCACTTCAAATGCTGCCTGTACCATATCCTGGGCATCCGCTTCCTGCCCCAGTGTTTTCAGCACAAACCGGTACAGACTGTCCGCTGACTGGTGCACCATATCATTATACTCTTTCTCAGTCATAAACAGTACCGGTCTGCTGCCATCGATAATTGATATTTGTGAAATCTTTTCATCAAAGGAATGCGTCACTTTTTTTAGTTCCTTTTCAAACCCGTTAATTGTTATACGGATGAAAGAAAAAAAAGTTACAGGGGCGCAAAAATAATTAACGAAGGACCATTTGCCGATCTGCATCCAGCCGGACCAGGATGAACAACATGACCGTAAATGTTAGCAGTGAAGTGCCCCCGTAGCTGATCAATGGTAGTGGAATACCTATTACGGGTGCCAGACCAATGGCCATGCCAATATTGATCGCAATATGGAAGAAAAATACGGATGCTACACCATAGGCATAACAACGGCTGAAAGTGCTGCGTTGGCGTTCGGCAATGGTTACAATCCTAAACAAAAGCACCAGATAGAGGGACAGAATCACCAGGCTGCCCATAAAACCGAACCCTTCTCCAATCGTATCAAAAATAAAATCGGTTCTTTGCTCGGGTACAAAGCCGTAGCGTGTCTGGGTGCCCCTTAACAGCCCCTTGCCTAGCAGGCCCCCGCTGCCTACGGCTATTTTGGACTGTTTGACGTTATAATCGGCTGTATTCTTCTGGCGGCCGGTCTTTGCATCAATCTGTACCTCTCCTCTCAGGTATTCCTCAGGAATGTCCTTACCGATGGTGCTGTAAATTCTTTCCACCTGGTGTTTACCAAAAATATTGGAAAAAAGAAAGGGTACCCCGAACCGCTGGATGCCCACACAAAGTGCCCAGATCAGCACGATCTTAACCAGCAGACTTTTATCCCGTCGGATCTGTCGCCGGCTCAGCAGTACGACCAGAACGGCAATGGCTGTCAGAATACCAGCCAGCAGGTTCTTATCCAGTAAAAGCGTGGCAATCACCAGAGCCGCCGTGGCAAATCCAATTACAATATATACCGGTGGCAGTCCCTCCCGATACATCACCAGAAAAAATGCAAAAAATACCAGCGCCAGTCCCGTTTCTTTTTGCAGGATGGTCAGCAGGGCAGGCGTCAGGGTAATGGCTACCGCAATCAATTGTGATTTAGGCTTGCTAAAATCCATTTCAGGCAGGGATAGATATTTGGCAAGTGCCAGGGCAACACTAATTTTGCAGAATTCTGCCGGCTGGAACTGGAAACCGCCCAACCGGATAATTGATTCTGTACCTTTTACCGAAGAGTGAAACTGAAATACCAATAGCAACAGGAAAATACCGCCTGCATACCAGAGGTTGGAGGTAGCGGGAAAAAACTTGCTGTCGGTCAGCAAAATAAACAGGCCCAGTATCATGGACACACAGGCCCAGTAGAATTGTCGGCTGTAATCCGTCTTGAAGCCGATGAAACTCTGCAGGATCGGATCCCCTTCTTTATAAGTTACGGCGAAAATGGCCAGCAGACCAATGGCCAGCAGTATAAAATATACGGTCAGCAGGATATAATCGACCCCTTTCGATATTTCTGTATTACGTGCGCTCATTTCAGGTAATCCATTGCCATTTAAATCTTCGATATACGTTTCGATCTTCTAACATTGCATTTAGGCTGTCCTTCCTGCTGCGGGAAGAATCCTGTGGTTTCTTTTTTTGTTTTCCGGTACTGTCTTTTCTGCGCCCGGCAGAATCGGTTTTTCCGGTCTTCGGTACCTGCTTCCTGGTTTCCTGCTGCGCGCTAATCGTATCCTTGACGCGGACCGGAGCGATCGGAGTGGCAGCACTTGCCTGCGCAGCCAGCGCCACTTCCTGCTCTTCTTTCTTTTTCTCTTCGGCTGCCTTTATCGCCTCCGCCTCCGCAGCTGCCTGGCCCCCATTCAGAAAACGTTTTAACCGGCTACTGTCCTTATAGGCCTTCAACCATTCATAGGCCCTGGCAGAATCGGTCTTATGCTGGAATCTGGTGTAGTAAGCAGGTATGAGGCTGGTTTTGGAAATTCGCTCCAGGTCGGTCTTACTCCGGGGTTGCAGGCTGTCCATCAGGTACTGCTCCACCAGCATTCGGGCAATGGGGCCGGCCCAGGTAGAACCGTAACCAGCATTCTCAATGGCTACCGCCACGGCGATCCGGGGATTTTCCTTGGGTGCAAAACAAACGAACATAGAATTGTCCTTGAGTTTCATTCTTTTCTCACCTTTAAAAGGCAGACGGATATAGTTCTCAGCGGTACCGGTCTTTGCACAGACATTGATACCAGGAATATTGGCGATACGCGCCGTACCCCGGGTAACCACATCATGCATGCCGTCAATGACCGCCTGGTATGCCGTGTCGGAGATATGGGTCAGCACATCATGACGGGTCCGGTATTTATTCATAAAAACGGTATCGGCAATCGTTTCTTCTTCAATACTGTCCACAAAATGTGGCGTATAATAATAACCCTTATTTGCAATGATGCACATGGCATTGGCCAGTTGCAACGGCGTGGCCAGCATTTTATCCTGGCCGATGCCCAGGGTAAGATTGGTGCAGGAATTCCAGGAACCTTTGTAGTCTTTGTCGTAGACCGATACTGTCGGTATATTGCCGGAATTTTCGCTGGGCAGGTCAATGCCGAGTTTAACCCCCAACCCGAAATTATTCATATACCGGGCCCATTCCGCATAACCTTCTTTAACATTGCCGATCCGCGGATTGTCCACCGCTTTCCGATAGACATCAACAAAATAGGCATTACAGGAATTGGCAATGGCCAGTCGCAAATTGGCGGCGTGACCACCACCTGAATGGGTACAACCCACCCTTCGTCCGCAGGCATAGTAGCCGCCGCCGCAGGGATAACCATAGCTGGGTGTAATCAGCCCTTCGTCCATAGCGACCAGACCGCCGAGTGGTTTAAAGGTGGAACCGGGCGGGTAGCGTCCCTGGATGGCCCGGTTGAGCAGGGGCGCCTTTACGTCCAGTACCATCCTTCCGTAATTTCGGTTCTTGTCCGGTCCTGTCAGATCATTGGGATCAAACAGGGGGCCGGATGCCATTGCCAACACACCTCCTGTTTTAGGATCCAGGGCCACTATACCCCCTACTTTATTGGCAATAAGCTTTTCCGCCAGTTGCTGCAATTCAATGTCCAGGTAAGTTTTCAGACTCCTGCCCGCGACGGCGGTTGTGTCAAATTCCTGGTTTCCGAAATGACCCACCAGGCGGTTGCGGTTGTCCTTGATTAAATACTCCACACCGCGCTGTCCTTTCAAAACATTCTCATAAGTATATTCCAGTCCGTTCTTACCTTTATAATCTCCCAGGTGATAGTATCCTCCAGACCTTTCTATATCCCGTTGGTCCGCTTCATTAACGAAACCCAGGATATGTGCGCCCACATTATAGGGATAGGTACGCACAGGACGTTCCTGTAAAACAAATCCCGAAAACCGCCAGGCATTCTCTTCAAAGCGGGCCTGGAGTTCCGGTGAAAGCAGGGAAATAAAAATGGAAGGGCGTACCCTTGAATTTTTGACAATGGCATCGATGATGCCTTCCCTGAAATCTGCCGTGTCCATTTCCATCAGCCGGCAGAAAGCCAGGGTATCAATATTGCGTACTTCGGCAGGAGTAACCATCAGATCAAACATGATGGTATTGTTCAAAATGGGTTTGCCGTTTCGGTCAAAAATAATGCCTCTTTCGGGATAAACGATCTTGGCATAGACCGCATTGTCCCGCGCCAACTGGTGGTATTTTCTGCTGAAAATCTGCAGATGAACCAGCTGCGCCAACAGGATCAGAAACACTGCCAAAAAGATGCCCCTGATGATATAACTTCTTGACTGATTGAATACGGACATATAAAAAATGGGAAATCTGTTCTTCGGATAACGAAGTTAAGCCGATAGGGGCATATCTAAAAATCACTCGCGATTAAAATTCCGAAAAACCCTCAGGAAATTTAACAGCTGCCTGAGGTCCCTGCTTAACTGGATGAAACTGAGTAGCGAAGGGAATTAGGCCGTATTGGACCGGAATTTAAGTTTGCGTGGAAATATCAGTTCTGCAACCACAATCATGGCCATACTGATCGCCGTGCCGATCAGCACTTTCATCAGAAATGCTATGAAGGAGCCGAAGGACAACCATTCCAGAAATAACAGGTAACCGTTATGGAAAAAAGAAAGAATCAGGGCATACAGGAGATAAGCGTTCCAGCCCATCGCTTTTGGAGAAGGTTCCTTATAACTATACTCAGTGGCGTCTTTGGGAGCAAATAAATTAATAACCAGGGGTCTTAGAAAAGCGACCAGCACACAGGCTGCCGCATGCAGTCCCGGGGACATCATAAAATAGTCCACGGTGATACCCAGTAAAAAACCCAACACCAGCAGCCAGCTTCTTTTGATATAGAAAGGCATCCAGAGCAGAAACAGAAAATAAATATAAGGGCGGATGAGATGGTGTAAATGGGGCATCTTGTTCAACACGTATACCTGCAGAAACACAAACAGCATAAAACGGATACTATTTCTTACCAGATCACTCATTGGCTGCCTCCCTTTTTATCTACCATATCCTGGGTTTGCTGATCCAGCGCCTTTAATTCCCGCATGTAGATATTCTCCACAACAAATACCTGTTGGAGATTGGTAAGATTGGCCGTCGGCTTAATTTTCAGTATTAAAAAATTGCTGGCTTTGTCCTTCAGTACAGTCGCGACCGTACCGACCATTTTTCCTGGCGGGAAACTCAGCGAGTAATTACCAGTCAAAACCGTATCGCCCCTCCGCACTGAATCTGTTTTGGGGATCCCGGTCAGGGTCAGTTCCGTGGGCGACTTGCCATCCCAGGACATCATACCTGAATTGCCGGTACGTTTCATTTGTACACTCAGTTTGTTGACCACATTCAGCAGGCTCATCACTTCGCTGAAATTATCGCCGGTATTGACGATTTTTCCTACCAGACCGCCTTCAGAGCTGAAAACACCCATATCGTCTGTAATTCCATGAATTGTCCCTTTGTTAATCTGCAGGTAATTTTTATCACTGCTGACTGAACTGTAAAGCACTTGTGCATGCCGCCAAAGAAAGCGACCGGCCGGTCCGTTATCAGAAAGCAGGGAATCAGATTGGAGGGCTGCACCGGAATCGGCAGCCGCTGACAGCTGTCCCAGTTGATTCAACAGGGAGTCGTTCAGGCGGTGTACCCGGCGGTTTTCTTCCTGCATGGTGAAGAAATCTTCCATTGCGTTGTACTTTCCATTAAAGTAGGAGGTGACAGCTCCTGCGACACCCAATCCCCGGGCCCGGTGGGATCTGTTATAGGTGAACAACAGGTACAGACAAATTATCTGTAGTACCATGAACCCGATAAAAACCGAGAACCGCCTGATGAACAGAAAAATATTTCGCACCTGGAATCTTTAATTTTCAGTTTTCAATATTACTGCAAATGTATTGAGAGACGGGGGTTTTTCCGCATGCTATGGCCAGTTGGCTCAGCCATCCTGTGCCAAATTGCCGGAACTGCCGGTTCCCTGATACGTTGTAATTATCCCTGCCGGTTTATATCCGGTTTGAAGTTAACGCATTACAAACGGATACCGGTCATAATTCTGCAGTGCAATGCCGGTTCCCCTGACCACACTTTTCAGCGGATCATCGGCAATATGAACCGGTAATTTTATTTTCTGGCTCAGTCTTTTGTCCAGGCCTCTCAATAGGGCGCCCCCACCGGTCAGGTATAATCCCCGGCGATAAATATCACTGGCAAGTTCCGGAGGGGTTTGTTCCAAGGCTTTCAGGATGGCTTCTTCTATTTTAAATATACTTTTGTCAAGTGCTTCAGCCACTTCCTGATAGCTGACCATAATCTGTTTAGGAATACCGGTTACCAGATCCCGTCCGTTTACCGGAATATCGTCCGGAGGATTGTCAAGATCTTTCATAGCCGCACCGATCTGAATCTTGATCTGCTCGGCAGTACGCTCCCCGATCAGCAGGCTATGGTATCTTCTGAGTGCTTCCATGATATCTGCGGTAAATTCATCACCGGCAATCCGGATGCTCTGGTCACAGACAATCCCAGCCAGGGCAATAACCGTGATACCGGTCGTTCCTCCACCAATATCTATAATCATATTTCCCACGGGTTCTTCCACATCTATGCCGATACCCAGGGCCGCTGCCATAGGTTCATGAATCAGATAAACTTCCTTGGCGCCGGCTTGCTCTGCACTGTCCCTAACCGCACGTTTTTCCACTTCCGTGATGGAAGAAGGAATACAGATCATCATTCTCCAGCTTGGAGGAAAAAGGGGTTTTTTGGGGTATACCAGTTTGATCAGCTCCCGGATCATCAGCTCAGCCGCATTAAAATCGGCAATCACACCATCCTTCAAGGGCCGGACGGTTCGGATGCTTTCATGGGTCTTTTCGTGCATCATCAGGGCCCTTTTACCTACGGCTAACACTTCTTTCGGATTATTTCTGTTAAGCGCCACGATACTTGGCTCATTAACAGCGACTTCTTCATTATGTATGATGAGGGTATTGGCCGTACCCAGGTCCATGGCTATTTCTTGTGTAAACCAGTTAAAAAGTCCCATTATAATAAATTCAAAAAATTTGTTCGCAAAGTTGTAGGAATTTGCTGAAAGTAACAAAGTAAAAACCACGCCGCAGCTCCCTCCGGCAAGCTTATAATTTAATTAACATATCTTTTACATTACCCCTAAAACCCCAAAATCCCGGCGCTTACAGAATATTTGATATTAATGCGTCAATTTAAGCTGCAATAATTACTTTTGCCACTTCAAATCAATTACGTAGGCATGGCATTAAAAGACATACAATCAACAGGAACCAAAGATACCCGCAGTGGTTTTGGTGACGGCATCGTAGAAGCCGCCAGGAAAAATGAAAATATCGTGGCGCTGACAGCGGACCTGCTGGGATCAATGAAACTCAATCAGTTTATTAAGGAATTTCCCGAAAGGTTTATTCAATGTGGCATTGGTGAGGCCAATATGATGGGTATTGCTGCCGGCCTGACCATTGGCGGGAAAATCCCTTTTACGACGACTTTTGCCAATTTCAGTACCGGTCGGGTATATGACCAGATCCGTCAGTCCATCGCTTACAGCGGGAAAAATGTAAAGATCTGTGCTTCCCATGCCGGCGTCACCCTGGGCGAAGACGGCGCCACGCACCAGATACTGGAAGATATTGGAATGATGAAGATGCTGCCCGGGATGACAGTGGTTGTACCTTGTGACTACAACCAGACCAAGGCAGCCACCGAAGCAATCGCAGCAATAAACGGTCCGGTTTATCTGCGCTTTGGACGACCCAGCTGGCCCATATTTACCCGGCCGGAAGATTTTCAATTGGGCAAGGCTCAGGTATTCTCCGAAGGAACAGACCTGACCATATTCGCCTGCGGCCATCTGGTATGGAATGCCATTCAGGCTGGCGTATTGCTGGAAGAAAGGGGGATCAGCGTTGAAGTGATTAATATTCACACCATCAAACCCATTGATGAGGAAGCCGTATTGAAATCCCTTCGCAAGACCAAATGTGCCGTAACTGCCGAGGAGCATAATATTCTGGGAGGTATGGGTGATATGATCGGACAGATCGCCGCCCGCAATTTCCCGGTACCCATTGAGTATGTAGGCACACTCGATACTTTCGGTGAAAGCGGTACCCCCAAAGAATTACTTAAAAAATACCATCTGGATGTCCCGGATATTCTGGCCGCTGCAGAAAAAGTAATGGCCCGTAAAGCCGGATAAGTCGGATTAATCGAACTTTTGACGACCCCACTTCCCGGAAGTGGGGTTTTTTCTTCGCATTTTGGTAACTTGTTGACCTGAATATCTTCCGGGACGCTCCGTGCATTGGCAGGTGTCGTTTTCCCGGGGCTTTAAACCTTTTGCCAACTCTTTCGTCATAGACAGGCCTGATGCAGCAAAGCGATCGCTCAGATGAAGATTTATTAACGTTATTTCGTGTTCCAGCCACGAAAGAACAGGCTTTTGCCTTAATCGTTAATAAATACAAGGAGGCATTGTACTGGCATATCCGCCGACTGGTCGTCGTTCACGCCGATGCAGATGACGTACTCCAAAACGTATTTATCAAAATGTGGAAGGCACTGGAAGGCTTCCGCCAGGAAAGCAAACTCTATACCTGGCTTTATCGGATCGCCACCAACGAAAGTATTACCCATTTAAACCAGATCAAAAAGAACAGGACGGTTTCAGGGGAATATTTTACGGGGCTTACGGATCATATCCGCGCCGCCGAATATTTTGATGCTACAGGCCTGGAATGGAAATTACAACTGGCGATTCAGGAGCTGCCCGAGCAGCAACGAATTGTTTTCAACCTGCGGTATTTTGATGAAATGCCCTACAAAGAGATGAGTGAAGTCCTGGGCGTTACTGTAGGCGGGCTGAAAGCCAGTTATCATCATGCAGCGAAAAAAATAGAAGCCTACCTCACGAAAACATTAAACTTTTAAAAGCATACAGTGTCAGACTATCAGATGATTGAAAATGATGACATACCGGACATTTTAAAGCGAATCAAAAAATCGACCGCAACACCCGGCCACCCCTATCAGGTACCGGCGGACTATTTTGAACTATTGAAAGCCCGTCTTCAGGAGCTGGTGCAGGAATTCCCCAAGAACCCGGCTCCAGAAGATGAGCTCCTGACGGCCGGGGTACGCATTAAAGGGAGGCCCTTTAGCCTGCCTTCGGGCTATTTCGAAGCGGTCGAACAATTGTTGTTGCAACGCATAAAGGAAACCGGACAAAGCCCGGCCAGACGCATTCCGGTCTGGCTCCGGATTACGGCGGCTGCCGCGCTAACCGGCATCTTGTTACTGGCCGGATTTTCCCAATTCCGGCATTCTGAAGTCCGGCCAGGGTCACTGGTTTATACAGAAGACCAATTGCAGGAGGTAAAAAGCGAAGAATTGCAAGGATTTACCGGCGAAATGGTGCCGTCTCCGCAACTGGCTACCCGACAGACCCGGGCGCGGCTTCAGTTTAACGGTATCAGCAGTAGTGAATTACAGCATTTTCTGGAGGAGACCGATCTTGAGGGCGCCGAATTAAACCCACAAACAGATGAAACTAATTAAATTATGTCTTTTATACGGTGCATTTCTGATTCCTGTGTTGGCATCAGCCCAAGCAAAAAAACCTGCCCCGAAAGTAAATGATCTGTTTATGAACTATATGGCCAGGGAATTGCAATTACAACCGGCAGAACTTAACAAAATGCGTCCGATGGTACGTAATTACCTAATTGCCCGCCGCAAAGCCATCAAAACCTATTCAGATCCACTGGAAAAAGAAGCGCAAATTGTCCGAATCAAGAAAAATTTCCGGGGCCGTTATGCCAAAGTGATTGGCTTGAAAAGAGCGAATTTGTTCTTTACTTATGAGCAACAATTTCGTAGAAAAGTAAGGGAAGAACTAAGGGAACGGAATCGCAGGCCTCAAAAAAATTAATGTTCGAACTTTTATTGAAAAAATTTTTTTTCTACGAAGGTTATTCGTAGTTTTGCACTTGGTGTTTTTCATAGGTTAGCAACGGCCAGCTCTTTTTAGGGCAGGCCTTTTTTCTTTTAAGCCCTTACAAATCCTTTACGCGAAAAACGGGCGTCTTAATGTCATGATAGAATAAAAACTGCCAGTCCCGCCCCTCCTCCATCCATTGCTCCCTTAACTGCATTGCCTTTTTTCCATCATAATCGTATTTGGCTGCCAGCCGGGTCCGCATCTGCGAACGCTGCGGTGCATCATCTGCACCGAAAAAAGCTGTTTCATCACCCTCCCGGATCCAGATCACCCGATGAAACCGGGAATGGGCGGCCGTTACCGTGTAGCTGATCCCGGGCGCTATCTCACCTACAAGTTCAGTTTCTAATACCAGCTGAGAACTGTCCCTGAGTGGTTCCAGCAAGGCGCTGTCATAGGAAGACGATCCAGGCTGTGATGCTTCTTCCCATTCCTGCTGTTGAATATGACAGTGTGCATTTTCAAAAGCAAATTGCCCTGTAAAGGGATTGATCAGGCCGCTCGCATGGTCCTTATGCAAATGACTCATGATGACCCGGGTCACATCACCGGGATGAATTTGATGTTGGCGCAGATTGCTGTATAACTGCATTTGACCCTGAGGGTCCCTGCTTCCGAGGCCGGTATCCAGGAGCAGGATTTCATCGCGGGTTTTAATAACAAACGGTTGTATCTCTACCAGCAGGCTCCCCCTGCTGCGTTGCTGCAACTGGTCCTGCTCCAGGTCAAAGGGTATAAATTTTTTTGAAGCATCAACGGTAAAAGCACCTTCTGAAAGTGGTATGATCTGCATCAGTAATTTTTTAGTGGTTGAGGAATGAAAGCACCAGAGCCGACATTCGGAGCGGTCGATCCTGTACCAGTACAACATAGAAATATCCGATGTGAAAATAAGCCCAATCTTTTGAAAATCGGAAAACCAATTATTTTAAACTGGCTGTATCCCTGTTTCAAAAATTTAAAAAGAAAAAAGCGTATTCCCCTTGTCGCCATGAACTGTTACTGGTAGATGAGGAATGAAGGGTATTGGGTTCCTGCTTCGGTTCCTACTATTCCGCGGCGTAAAAATTCTATGAAATCCTCAGCAAGATTTTCATAAACCCTGATGTTCCTACGGCCATCACGCTGGTACGATTATGCCGTCAATTATGGGTTGACCAGATTGGTTATATCTGGGATATGCTTTTCTAAACTACATATTTCTGCGGTACTGTCCGCCGACTTCATAGAGGGCATGGGTCAACTCACCCAGGCTGCAATATTTTACGGCTTCCATTAGCGCTTCAAAAATATTGCCATTGGCGGCGGCAACCTGTTTTACTGTTTGAAGTGCTGCTTCCCGGTTACCTGTATGCCGGGTCTTGAAAGCATCCAGGTTACGAATCTGCATTTCTTTCTCCTTTTTACTGCTACGAATCACCTCCTGCGGCAATATAGTGGGGCTGCCCTGGCGATTCAAAAAACTGTTGACCCCGATGATCGGAAGTTCACCGCTGCTCTTTAGCATTTCATAATGCATGCTTTCTTCCTGGATCTTGCTGCGCTGGTACATCCGCTCCATGGCCCCTAAGACACCGCCCCTTTCACTCAGTCGCTCAAATTCCGCCAGTACAGCAGCTTCCACAAGGTCAGTAAGTGCCTCAATTGCAAAACTGCCCTGCAATACATTCTCGGTACGGGCACTGCCAAGTTCCCGGTTGATGATCAGTTGTATGGCCATAGCACGTCTGACGCTCTCCTCGGTCGGGGTTGTAATCGCTTCATCATAAGCATTAGTATGCAATGAATTGCAATTGTCATATATAGCATACAGTGCCTGCAGCGTCGTACGGATATCATTGAAATCGATCTCCTGCGCATGCAGACTGCGGCCGGAGGTTTGAATATGGTACTTTAATTTCTGGGACCGTTCATTGGAATTGTAACGGCATTTCATTGCCTTGGCCCAGATGCGCCGGGCCACCCTTCCAATCACGCTGTATTCGGCATCCATACCATTAGAAAAGAAAAAGGAAAGATTCGGCGCGAAATCATCGATGGCCATACCGCGGCTCAGGTAGTATTCTACATAAGTAAACCCATTGGCCAACGTCAGGGCCAGCTGGGTGATGGGGTTGGCGCCCGCTTCGGCGATATGATAACCGCTGATACTGACACTATAAAAATTACGCACCTGATGCTCGATAAAATACGCCTGTACATCGCCCATCAGTTTTAGTGCAAACTCAGTGGAAAAAATGCAGGTATTCTGGGCCTGATCTTCTTTCAGAATATCTGCCTGAACGGTGCCCCGCACCTGCTGCAGGGTGGTCGCTCTTATCTGTTCGTAGATTTCAGCCGGTAATATATCCGCACCGCTTAGTCCCAATAAACCTAAACCCAGGCCATTGTTACCTGCGGGAAGCGAGCCTGAGCCTGATTCACCGTAGTTGGGCCGCCCAGCGCCGCTAAATTTTTTCTGGATCAGGGTTTCGACTTCAGGCCATTGACCGTTCTCTGTAATCCATTTTTCACATTGCTGGTCGATAGCAGCGTTCATGAAAAAAGCCAGAATGATCGGTGCAGGTCCATTAATGGTCATTGAAACCGAAGTCGCCGAATCGCACAAATCAAAGCCGCTGTAAAGCTTTTTAGCATCATCAACAGTGGCAATACTCACGCCGGCATTGCCGATCTTACCAAAGATATCAGGACGAAAATCAGGGTCCTCCCCATACAGGGTCACACTGTCAAAAGCAGTACTCAATCGCTTCGCCGGTTGATCGGCACTGAGGTAATGAAAACGTTTATTGGTCCGTTCGGGTCCGCCTTCGCCGGCAAACATCCGCGTTGGATCCTCCCCCATACGTTTTAGTTCAAAAACTCCGGCGGTATATGGAAATTTCCCCGGTACATTCTCCTGCAACTGCCAGCGCAGAATATCACCCCAATCCTGATATGCGGGCAGATACAATTTCTGAAGACGGCTGCCGCTTAAAGTCGTAAAACGAAGTTCCTGCCGGATGGTTCGGCCGCGGACAGTATATTCAAAAGCGTCCTGACTGTAACGGGATTTGAGTGTCGCCCAGTCTTGCACCAGCACCAGATTGGCGGGATCCAGATCAGCCCGGACCTGGGCTTCCAGATTTTGCAATTCTGCAGATGGCAGCAATGCTGCTGCCCCACTGAGCCGATACCATCGGGAAGCGATGGCGGCCTGATCATCCACCCATTGGTCGTATGCATAAATAGCTTCCGCCAGTTCACTAAGATAACGTACCCGACTGGCAGGAATAATCGGGGTGCTGGCTGTTTCAGTGTTGGTGGTATTGGTAACCTGCGTGGCGCCGAAAGGCGTTCCGGTCTTCTGCTCCAGTAATTGCAATAACCATTCAAAAAGCAGGTTCAGGCCCGGATCATTGAACTGGGCAGCGATGGTTCCTATAACCGGCAGGCTGCCTGGCGTTGCGGTCCACAGGCCGTGATTACGTTTGTACTGTTTGCAGATATCATGATAGGCATCCAGCGCCCCGGCCTTATCGAATTTATTCAGACAGATTAAATCGGCATAGTCCAGCATATTGATTTTCTCCAGTTGCGATGCCGCACCATATTCCGGTGTCATAACATACATGGACAAATCTGTCTGCGCTACTAGGGAAGTATCGCTCTGGCCGACACCTGCGGTTTCGAAAATAATCAGGTCGAAGCCTGCTGCTTTACAGATTTCCAGGGCCTGAATGCTGTGCCGGCTCACTGAGCTATTGTCCTGGCGGGTCGCCATTGACCGCATATAAGCTCGCGGATGACTGATTGCATTCATCCGGATCCGGTCTCCCAGCAGCGCGCCACCGGTTTTTTTACGGGAGGGGTCTACCGAAATCACCGCGAGACTACGATCGCTGAATCGCTGTAAAAACCGCCGGACCAGTTCATCGGTGACGGAGGATTTCCCCGCACCGCCGGTGCCGGTGATACCCAACACGGGAGGTGGAACGCCGGGTTGACCGGCGGACCTGAGTTGGTCCAGCAGTAAACTGTAATCCTGATCTGCTTCGGCCAGACTGATCGCGCGAGAGATCAGTCGAATGTCCTTGACTTCATCCAGTACCTGCACATGATCAAGCCCGGGTGGTCCGTCGACCGCTGTTTCCGGTCTTGTCACCGGTTCTTCACGGCAGCGGTCAATGACATCTTCGATCATGCCTTCCAGCCCCATCCGGCGGCCATCATCCGGACTGTAGATCTTTGTAATCCCATAGCCCTGTAGTTCCTCGATCTCTGCAGGCAATATCGTGCCTCCACCGCCACCAAATATCTTGACATGCCCGAATCCGCTTTCTTCCAACAGGTCTCTCATGTATTTAAAAAACTCGAGATGACCGCCCTGATAACTGGTGATCGCCACTGCAACAGCATCTTCCTCTATGGCAGATTCGACAATTTCCCTGACACTTCGGTTATGACCCAGGTGTATGATTTCTGCACCTTTCTGCTGCAGAATGCGACGCATAATATTGATGGCGGCATCATGTCCGTCAAATAGCGAAGCAGCGGTGACGATGCGCACCGTTTGATTTTTGTCCATTCCCTAACAATTGTTAGCAAAAATAAGTATTTCAGTCTATCTGCATCCCTGCCCTGTCTGCCCGTTCTGTCCCTCCCGAAATCCCGGGGGCTTTCTTAACTTCGCCCCTTCATGAATCAGCGCGAACTTTTTTTACGGCACCTGGCACAGACTTCCACGGCTCCGCTCGCCCTGGAGATCGTCCGGGCAGAGGGCTGTCAACTTTTCGATCGCTCGGGTAAGAGCTATATCGATCTGATTGGCGGTATCAGTGTGGCCAATACCGGCCACCGCCACCCCGCGGTACTCAGCGCCATTCGTCAGCAACTGGATGCTTATCTTCATATTATGGTCTATGGTGAATTTATCCAGTCACCACAAGTCCAGTATGCGACCCTGCTGGCCTCACTGATGCCTGACACCCTCAATGCTGTTTACTTTACGAATTCCGGCGCAGAAGCGGTCGAAGGTGCGATGAAACTGGCCAAAAGAGCTACCAATCGCAGCAAGATTATCGCCTGTAACCGGTCTTATCATGGTTCTACCCAGGGAGCGCTGAGTATAATTGGCGATGAATACTGGCGCAACAGTTACCGGCCCTTACTTCCGGGTATTTATCATCTGGATTATAATAGTCCGGAATTGATCGATGCGATCGATACCGCAACCGCCTGTGTGATTCTGGAAACCGTACAGGCCGAAGCAGGTGTTATGGCCTCGGATCCTGCCTGGATTCAGGAGGTCGCCCGTAAATGCCGAAAGACCGGTTGCCTGCTCATCCTGGACGAGATACAAACAGGCTTTGGCCGAACCGGCCGGCTCTGGGGATTTGAAAATTTCGATGTGGTTCCCGATATCCTGCTGCTCGGAAAAGCACTGGGTGGCGGCATGCCTCTGGGGGCTTTCATTGCCGAGCGGTCACTGATGATGCAACTAACGGATCAACCCGTGCTGGGCCATATTACAACTTTTGGCGGTCATCCTGTATCCTGTGCTGCCGGTATGGCTTCACTGAAAAGCTTGCTGGCCGAGCAGCTTTCCCAACAGGTTTCCCGGAAGGAAGCCTTGTTTCTGTCTTTGCTACAGCATGAAAAAATCGTGGCGGTGAGAAGTTACGGTTTGCTGATAGCCGTGGAATTTGACAGCTTCGAAACCAACAAACTGGTGATCGATGGGACCATCGGGGCGGGTGCCATTACCGACTGGTTCCTGTTCGCTTCAAATTGTTTACGCATTTGTCCTCCACTCACCATATCAGAAGAAGAGATCATTACTGCCTGTCGGATGATACTGCAACAATTATCACAGGACTGATGATTTGTAATCATCCAAATCTATAACGATATAATTTACATAATGAGTACCAACAATAACGAGAAAAAAATGGCCGCGCTGGAAGCGGTAAAATTTATTCGGGAGGGCATGACCCTGGGGCTGGGCACCGGATCGACTGCTTTTTATGCAATCGAAGCGGTGGGTGAGCTGGTAAAAAGGGGCATGCAACTCCAGTGTGTACCGACTTCTGAACAGACCCGGGTACTTGCGGAACAGCGAGATATTCCCATTGTCGACATCAACAGCATTGAAGCAATAGACATTACTATTGACGGTGCTGATGAATTTACCCAGGGACTGGACCTGATCAAAGGCGGAGGTGGCGCCCTTTTACGTGAAAAAATTGTGGCTTCCCTGACTCGGGAACTGATCATCATTACGGACAGCAGTAAATTAGTATCTGAACTGGGGCTATTTAAAGTACCGATCGAAGTCATTCCTTTTGCTGCTTCCTATGTGATGCGGGAACTCCGCAAGCTGGGCGGCATCGGGTTGATTCGCCAAAAAGAACAACATCCTTACCTGACCGATCAGGGTAATTATATTATCGATGCCGACTTTGGTCTAATCAATGACCCTGCAACACTGGACCACCGGCTCAATGAGCTGGTTGGCCTGGTCGAACACGGATTATTTATCGGTCTGGCTGCCCGGGTGATCATGGCCAGGCAGGATGATACTGTAGTGTTTAGCCGTTAAAAAACCGGTAGCCTGGTGACTACCTGTGAATGATACGGGTAAGGACAGAATGGGTGAATGCTCAGCGTTGTGGTGTCGGGGTGCCGGCAGCCGGTCTTTCACTGTGTTCATACCAGTGCGTGGCATCTGCAGGTCGGTGATGGCTCTGCATCCGGTCTCTGTGTTCTGAACACCGATAACGGAAATGATCGCCGGCGACGGCATACAATACGCCAAAGCTGGCAACTGCTGATAATAATCCAATGAGTATTTTAGAATTCCTTTTCATAACTAACTTTTTTTAAATGATTAATGGGACACCATCAATAATAAGCGCCCGGTGTCATGCGGTTCCTGAAACGTCGTTCCACTGTGGACGACCACAATGTCCCTGAAATTTCTGTTTGAACTGCTGATACTCTTCTTCCGACATATTCCGGATTTTATCCGCAAAACCGGCGAAGCGCTGGGGGCCGCCGAATCCGCGTCGGTAACGATGGCCGCCGAATAGCCGCAACAGGCCGATGACGATTAATACTACGATGGCCACTCTTAAAATGAAAAAGGGCATAAAGAAAAAGGCAGCGCCGATGATGACGCCTGCAATGATGGGTTTTAATACGGATCGATTCATGGCATTTATTTTTAAGCTTTATATGGTAGACGGCTGTCGCAGTTGATTACTTTAAAAAGCCTGTTTCAGACAGGGGCCGACGGTAGGCTACGGCGCGCAAAAGGCCTGCCGGCAGCCATTGCAGCGATTGTTGCACTTTGCTTTCACCGGTATCCTTAAAAAAAATGCGGTGCCTAAGCACCGCATGATCAATCAGTAAATTTTCGGATCAGGACCGCATCCGACAACGCTGTCGAATGGCTTCTTTAAATTGTTGCTTTTCTTCTTCGGTCATACTCTTGTATTTTTCCCGCAGGTTCCGGGCTCTCCCGAATTTGCCCCTGCCGCCGCCTGGGCCCCGGAATCCGCTGAATAAAATTTTACTTAGTACCAACAGCCCGACACCCTGCCAATAACTGATGGGGTTCACCTGATTAAAGGCAGAAGGCAGAATGGCATTCCACAGCCACATGACTACGCCGCCAAAAAGCAGGATGGCTGCTATGGCACATAAAGCAAATACAAATTTTGGTGGTCCGCACCTTTTCTTGTTCATCATAAAAAATGTATTTAAACGTTCATTAATTCGTCGTACAGGTATTGCAGTTTTTTCCGCAGGTGTTTTACCGCATAGCGTTTCCGGCTAATTACTGTTTTGATACTTTCACCGCTACGGTCTGCGATCTCTTGCAGGGTCATATCTTCGAGTTCATTGAGAATAAATGCTTCCCGCTGCGGTAGCGGGAGTTCAGCTACAGCCTCAGAAAATGCTTCCCAGAACAGCTCCTTAAAGTCTTCCATTTCGGGATTATCCGAAATCCCCAGCAAGATCTCCTTAAAGCTTAACTCTCCGTCTTCATTCTCGTAACTTAAATCATCCAGCAGTTCGGGTTTTTTCTTACGATACCGGTCCGTAATTTTATTACGGGCTACTGCAAAAAGCCACCCGCTGACTTCTTCAATTGTCTGCGTTGCCGAGGTATTGGCAAATTGAAACCAGACGTCCTGCAAAATATCTTCGGCATCGGCATCCGTATTCACTTTACCGCGAATAAAGCCAAACAACCGCTTGCTGTAATTTTTTACAGTATCTACGATATTTTGTCCTTTTTCATCAGCCATTATTGCTATACCGTCGCCCATTGTACATATAGACGATCCGGGAGCCAAATTACTTTAATTATCCGGATCGACCTGAAAGTCATGAAGATGAACGCCATTCCCCCTCCTCCTGATTCTATCGGGATCCGGATTTACGGTGTCCCGATTTTTTTGCGGGATTCGTAGCGAACCGTTAATTTTATAGGGCATGAATAACTCCAGACCATGTAGGGCGCCTGCAACCGCTAACCTGAACCCACAGGCGGTGCCTGGCCCATTGGTTTTGAGTCAATGGATCGTTCACGGAACTTATAATCCCTTTTTATGAAAATACGACAAATTGATGCTGATGTGCTGCGGCAGCTTTTTATTATTGCGCTGATTCTGATTATTGGATATGTACTGGTAGTTAACCTTACCTTTTTTATACCTGGTGCGCTCGGCGCAGTGACGCTCTACGTACTCTACCGCAATAAATATATCTATCTGGTCGAAAAAAGGGGCTGGAAGCGTTCGCTTGCCAGTATGTTTTTCATCCTTATTTCGTTGGCCGCCATTGCCCTGCCGATCTGGTTGCTGGTCAAAATACTGGTGCCCCAGATCAACAGCGTGGTATCCAATAAGGAAATGATTACCGACAAATTCAATGCGGTTAAGACATTTCTGGCTTCCAAACCCATGCTAAGGAATATAAACCTTTCCGAGCAGGCGATTGCAGGCTACGCATCCAAACTAACCAGCATTCTACCCAAAATACTGAACTCGGTCAGCAGCGTTTTCGCCAACCTGGCTACCGCCCTGTTTATTTTGTATTTCATGCAGGTAACCTATGAGGGTCTGGAAAAAAAGGCCAGTCTCTACATGCCTTTCAGCAGCCGGAACAAACAAAATATCTGGGAAGAGACCAAAATGATGGTGAAATCCAATGCGCTTGGAATTCCGATCCTGGGGCTATGTCAGGGCCTGGTAGCGGCATTGGGCTACTGGATATTTGGCGTCAACAACCCGCTGCTATGGGGCCTGATCACTGGTGCCGCTACTATCGTGCCTGTAATTGGCACCATGCTGGTCTGGGTGCCGATCGTAGTGATTCAGCTGGCTACCGACAATGTCACTTATGGTATCATCCTGGCCCTTTATAGTCTGGTCGTCGTGGGAGGCACGGATAATATCCTTCGTTTTACGATCCTGAAAAGGCTGGGTAATGTGCCTCCCCTTATAACCGTATTTGGTGTCATCGTAGGTTTGAATCTTTTCGGTGTGATGGGCCTGATATTTGGACCGCTGCTAATGAGCTATTTTCTGATCCTGCTAAAAGTATACCGCACCGAATTCGGACCGGCAACAGCAACAGAAGTACAAATAGCTTCTGATAAAAATGTTACGGTGGAAATAGAGCCTGAAGAAAACAAAACCTCCATCACTGAGAAGGAACCACCGGACCTGAATTCTTAAACAGTCGTTATGCCTTCTCGGGCAACTACGATGAAGGTACCCAAAGATCGGACTGCGGAAAGGTCCCTGCCTGTCGGCTGCTTAAAACGAAAAACCCGCCAATTCTTCAAAGGCTACAGCATGCTGCTTTCCGGTAGCCAGTTCTTTAATCGTCACGATACCGGTAGCCAGTTCCTGACTGCCCAGAATGGCAACAAAGGGTATGCCCTTCCTGTCCGCATACTTGAACTGTTTGTCGAATTTTACCGCGTCAGGAAAGAGTTCTGCAGGAACAGCCCGGGCCCGCAATCGGGCAGCCAGTTCAAGCGCCTTAAGTGATTCATTTTCACCAAGGTTAAAAAACAAAACTTTTGTGCCGCTCTGTACGGCATCAGGAAACAATTCCAATTCTTCCAGCACATCATAGATCCGGTCTACCCCAAAGGAAATACCAACACCGGGAACCTTGGGTACGCCGAAGAGTCCGGTAAGATCATCGTAACGGCCACCACCGCCAATACTTCCCATCTGGACACCGAGTGCCTTGATTTCGAAGATCGTTCCCGTATAATAATTAAGACCACGGGCCAGCGTAGGGTCTATCAACAGGGAACTGGCCCCGGATCCGGTCGTATCAAAATGATCCGCCAGGTAACGTAATTCTGCGATACCGGCTGCGCCCAATATATGGTTTCCCAATAGCTGATCCAGTTGCGTAAGCTTCTCGGCAGCATTCCCTTCGATCCCAAGGAAACGGGCAATTGGCGCCACCTGGCTTTCCTGTAATCCGCGGTTACGGAGTTCTTCCATCACCCGATCCAGTCCGATTTTGTCCAGTTTGTCAATCGCAATAGTAATATCGGTCAACTGATCAGCGCCACCGCAGACATCAGCCAGTGCAGCCAGGATTTTGCGATTGTTAATCCGGATTTCAACCGGGATTTTCAGGCGGTTAAATACCTGGCTGTAAATACCGGCCAGTTCCAATTCATTGAACAGGGAGGTACTACCCACCACATCTGCATCGCATTGATAGAACTCCCGATAGCGACCCTTCTGCGGCCGGTCGGCACGCCAGACGGGCTGCATCTGATAACGTTTAAACGGCATCGGTAACTGCTGGTGATGCATCGCCACATATCGGGCGAAGGGAATGGTCAGGTCGTAGCGCAGGGCCCGTTCGGTCAGGTTCCGGTCATTTTTGCCCTGCAGTACTTTCTCGAATGCTTCGCTGGCCTTGGCCGCATTCTTCGGGTCCCCCAGACCGTTATTGAGGATCTTGAATATCAGCCGGTCACCCTCTTCCCCGTATTTGCCCATCAGGGTATCCAGGTTTTCCATGGCCGGGGTTTCCAGGGGCTGGTAACCATGCAGTTCAAAAACTTCCCGGATCGTCTGGAGGATGTATTGTCTTTTGCGGACCGTAATAGCGTCAAAATCCCTGGTTCCCTGTGGTATCGATGGTTTCATTATAAAATATTATAGTAGCTGGATGCGCCAGTATTCACTTGTATTTCTTGATAATAGCATCTGTCGCCTTATCGATCAGTTCATAAACTTCATGATAACCCGGCTCAGGTCCGTACCAGGGATCCGGTACTTCCAGATTCCGGCCCGGGTGCAGTTCATTGAGCAGCAGGTCGACTTTTGAACCGTCAAATTTATCACCGGCAAGCCATTGAATCTCATCGATCACATCCGGGGCCATGGCATAAATCTTATCATAATAGGCCAGGTCTGCCGGTTGGATTTTCCGGGATCGCTGGTGACTGATATCGAGTCCGTGTTGCAAAGCTACTTTTTGGGATAACCTGTGCGGGGCTTCACCATTATGATAACCATTGGTGCCGGCGCTGTCAATTTCCCAGTCCAGACCCGCCTGATCAGCTTTATCCTGCAGGATGGCTTCCGCCAGCGGACTTCGGCAGATATTGCCCAGACAAACCATTAAAATTCTCTTCACTGTCCAGATTTTAGGGCGCAAAGATAAGTTACTCCGCTTATTTGCCCTTTTCCTCGGAAAGCCAGCGGGCATCAACTTCATGTTAATACGCGTTACCGGCTGTGGGCCATAACGAAATCAATGGTCTGCGCTACCAGCTGATACAGCCGGATTTCGGCAATATTATTGAAACCATGGTCGCCTTTTTTAACTTTGATAAAACCATGCTCCACCTTGTGAAGGCGCAACTGCCGACGCAGTCGCCGGGTTTGATTCATCGGCACAACCCAATCCTTGGTACCGTGAAAAATCAATGTGGGGACAGCATGACGGCCTGTATATTCCAGCGGTGAAAATTCCGTACAGGCTGCCAGGACGGCTGCTTTATCGGTGTTCAACGCATAACCTGTAAGCCCTTTAATCAGCCGCTTCCGGAGCGGCAATAATTTACTGGAGATCAGTCCTGTAATAAATTCCGTCAGGAAGCCCGCCCGGGTCCGGAGCAGCTTATTCAGGTCCGTAGGCCCGAAATAATCCACGACATAATTGATCCTTGTTGGTTGTCCTGCCAGTTCCGGGGTCCCCGGCCATCGATCACTTGCGGTATAGCCTGCCAGCAGGGCCAGGTGGGCGCCCGCCGACCCGCCCCAGAGACCGAAACGGGTAGTATCCAACTGATAGGTAGCTGCCTGGCTGAATAACCACCGGATGGCGTCCTTGCAATCTTCTATAGGACGGGGAAAATGTACCGAATCACTGACCAGAGAGTAATTGATGCTCACCACTGCAATGCCACTGTCCAGCAGCCCCTGGCGAAGTTGTCGCATCAGGTACATGGAATCCAGCGATTTATTACCAAACACCCAGGCACCCCCGTGTATAACCATCATCACCGGGAATGGGCCGGTGGTTTTCGGTAGAAAAATATCCAGTTTCAGGTCCTTGCCTGCAGGGGTCGTCTTATACGTAATATCGGTATAAGCCCGCAGGGATTCCTGACTGAAAGCCAGCGTTCCGGTAAAAAGCCAGGTAAATAAAAGACAGATTCTGATATAGGGCATTTACAATATTTTAATCAAGGTTTCCGCTTTTTCAGGGTTTTAGCTATCACAGGTTGCACCAGCTGCTCCATCAGGGCGTAGCCTTCATCAGTGGGGTGCACGCCATCTTTCGCATATTTTTCAGGTAGCCCGTTCCGCTCGTCTTTTAAAGCACTGTGATAATCTACATAGGGGATTTTACGGGATTGGGCGAAAGTCCGGATCATTTCATTCAGCCTGATGATATCCTGGGCCGGCTCCAGCGATGGACGCCAACCGAATCGATAGGCAGGCAGCACCGAACAGAGGATGACCCTGATTTTATGCGCCTGGGCCAGATCTGTCATCGATTTGATATTCCCCAGGATATTTTCCAGGGAGATATAGCCTGTATTCTGTGCAATATCATTGGTACCGGCCAGAATCACCACTGCACGGGGTTGCAGGTCGATAACATCCCGACGAAAGCGGACCAGCATCTGGGAACTCGTCTGGCCACTGATTCCCCTGCCGGTATACTGATGCGCTGAAAAGAATTCGGAGCGCTTCCCTGCCCAACCTTCGGTGATGGAATTACCCATAAATACGACAGAACCGGGACGTACCGACTTATTAGCTTCGCTGTATTTGGAAAAGTTAGCCCAATCGTCTTTCTGCTGGGCATTGCCATTCAGCAGGGTCAGCAGGCCGGCAGCTAACAGAAAGATTTTCATTCTTGCAATCATAGTCTTATTGTTTTAATTATTTAAGGTTCAGAAGGAAACCCGGCAGCATCATTGCATAAAACCGGCCGGAAAAGATATGGCCCCTCTTACCGTTAAAACTATTAATTACCTGCCATTTTTTAATATTTTTTTAAACCATACCCTGAAAAACACTAGGAATCCGCGGAAATCCAAGCAGCTGAGCACCCTAAAATCCTTTGGGATTTCGGGTCCGACAGCCTTATAACCACCCCTTCGCTTTAAGGTCTAAAAATAGACCCAAAAAAAATAAACCCTTTCGTCTCCGGCGAAAGGGTTTAGCTATATCGGGGCTGAAGTGCCCGGAGATTATCGTCTGCTGTAGTTGGGCGCTTCCCGGGTTACGATAACATCGTGGGGGTGGCTTTCCGTCATGCCTGCATTGGTAATCTTGACAAATTTGGCAAGCTTCAGATCGGCAATACTTTCCGCTCCACAATATCCCATACCGGCTCTGAGGCCGCCCACATATTGATAAATCACTTCTTTCAGGGAACCTTTGTAAGCCACACGGCCTTCTATGCCCTCAGGGACAAATTTCTTCACATCATCCTCCGGATCCTGAAAATAGCGGTCACTACTGCCGGTCGCCATTGCACCCAGAGAGCCCATGCCCCGATAGGATTTGAACTTCCGGCCTTCGAAGATAATGGTCTCACCAGGGCTTTCTTCCGTGCCTGCAAAGACGCTGCCCATCATCACACAATCAGCTCCTGCCGCAAGGGCCTTGACCATATCACCGGTATAGCGGATACCCCCGTCCGCAATTATGGGTATCCCTTTGGGACCCAGCACTGAAGCGGCTTCCAGAATTGCGGTGAGCTGTGGCATGCCCGAACCTGCCACGACCCGGGTGGTACAGATAGAACCCGGACCGATACCAACTTTTACGGCGTCAGCACCCGCCTGTGCCAGGGCCAAAGCGCCGGCAGCGGTACCCACATTGCCCGCAACCACATTTATTTTTTTGAAATTCTTCTTTACTTTTTTCAATGTTTCGATGACACCGCGGGTATGACCATGAGCACTGTCGAGTACCAACACATCCACACCTGCAGTTTCCAGGGCACTGATCCGGTCCAGTACATCGGCGGTAATACCGACACCGGCACCTACCAGCAGGCGGCCAAAAGAATCTTTAATCGCATTGGGAAAACTGGTGGCCTGTAGTATATCACGGTAAGTAATCAACCCTACCAGCCGGCCCTGTCGGTCCACCACCGGCAACTTTTCAATCTTATACTTTCTCAGAATGGATTCTGCTTTTTTAAGGTTGGTACCTTCCGGCGCGCTTACCAGTTGTTCACTGGTCATCAATTCGGTGACTTTTCTTTTATAATTATCTTCGAACCGCAAATCCCGGTTCGTAAGGATGCCTTTCAGTTTTCCGTTCTTATCGACAATCGGGATCCCGCCGATTCTATTTTCCTGCATCAATCGTACTGCATCACCGATGGTAGCGTCTTCCAGTAAAGTGATGGGATCCAGAATCAAACCAGCTTCACTCCTTTTTACTTTACGCACCTGGAGCGCCTGCTGTTCAATATTCATATTCTTATGTAATATACCCAGGCCGCCTTCACGGGCGATGGCTGTTGCCAGCTCTGCCTCTGTTACCGTATCCATAGCGGCCGATAAAATAGGCGTGTTCAAACTAATATCTTTGGTGAGCCGGGTGCGGATATCTACATCACGGGGTAATACCTGGCTGTATGCGGGAACCAGGAGTACGTCATCGAAGGTCAGGCCTTCCAGAGAGATTTTCGGGGATTTTGCAGTTGCTGCAGACTTATTTCTTGTTGCCATGTGCAAAATTAAGGGAATGCCAATGTCTGAGAAAATTTTTGTTAGTCATCGATGCAGACAGGCGTTGCAAAACACGGTGTATCAGGCAATCATCCGGGTTTTTCTGTTTTACAAACGGCTTCAGTTCTGATCCGGACGAAGGGCACGCCCGCCTCCGTCGCTTCCGATTTTTAAATATGGACGCTGAAAGTTACTTTTGCAGCAATCAGTTTAAAATATTGTATGCATAAAAACAATAACAGAAAGCCCAAAGCAACCATACTGTTTATATTCGGAGGAAGTGGAGATCTGAACCAACGCAAATTAACACCGGCCCTTTTTAACTTGTGTATAGACGGGTTTATGCCCGAAAAATTTGCGATTGTTGGTCTGGGCCGTACTGATTACAGCAATGAGAACTTCAGAAATCATCTTTATAAAGGCATCGAAGAATTCTCCCGCCGACGGGAAAATCCGCCCGGAAGTTGGGAAAGCTTCTCCGAACATGTCAGCTACCAGCGAATGGATGTTGACAAGCCCGCATCTTACGAACCCTTAAAGAAAGTCATTCAGACTCTGGAAGCCGAATGGGGTGTGGAAGCGCATGTTATTTTTTATCTGGCCGTTGCACCACAGCTGGTGCCTGAAATCGCCACCAACCTCCACGGCCTCGAATTGGGTAAGGAAAAACATACCATGCGGATCATTGTCGAAAAGCCATTCGGCCATGATCTGAAAAGTGCGGAACAGCTGAACAGTCAGCTGGCAGATCTTTTTGACGAGAATCAGATTTATCGTATTGATCACTATTTGGGAAAGGAGACGGTCCAGAATATCCTGGCCCTGCGTTTTGCCAATGCATTGTTTGAACCCATCTGGAACCGTAATTATATTGATCATGTGCAGATTACTGCAGCTGAAACTGTTGGCGTGGAAGACCGGGGCGGTTATTACGAACAATCCGGCGCCCTGAGAGACATGGTACAAAATCATATCCTGCAACTGATCTGTATGGTCGCCATGGAGGCACCGGTATCTTTTGAAGCCGATGAAATCCGAAATAAAAAATCCGATGTACTGAATGCCATCCGCCGGATCAAGAAAGAAGAAGTGCAGCGGTATGCCGTCCGCGGACAATATGCTTCCGGATGGATGGAAGGTTCGAAGGTAAAATCCTACCGGGAGGAAAAAGGTGTCGATCCGGTTTCCTCAGTGGAAACTTTCGCCGCCGTAAAATTTTATATAGACAACTGGCGCTGGCAGGGGGTTCCCTTTTATGTGCGAACCGGTAAATACCTTAAGGAGAAAACCACTTTTATCGCCATCCAGTTTAAGGAAGCACCTAAATATGCTTTTCCGCCCGAAGCTACCGAGACTTGGCGGGCCAACCGCCTGACCATCAGCATCCAGCCGGAAATGGACATCCGACTGCGCTTTCAGGCCAAACGCCCGGGACAAACCATGTCTTTGAATCCGGTCAACATGGTCTTCAACTATAATGACAGTTATGATGCGCCACAGCCAGAAGCCTACGAGACGCTGCTTCTGGATGCCATGATGGGTAATCCCACGCAATACATGCGGGATGACCAGGTGGAAATTGCCTGGGAAGTTATCGAACCCATTCTGGATGCCTGGGAGAACCGACCACCGGTAGATTTTCCCAATTATGCGCCCGGCAGCTGGGGACCTGAAGATGCAGAAGCCCTGATCGCAAGGGATGGCCGCAACTGGATCACCTTGCCGCCGGATCGTAAGGATAAGGACTAATACCATCCCGGATTATATTGATTCCTGTCAAGCCACCCGGGTATAGTTGATTTTAACATTTCGACCAGGCACAGATTCGTACATTTAAAGCTGCCATCAAAAACAGCTTTATGAAAATCCTGCATTGCCTGCTGCTACTATTATTCACGCATAGTTCCTTTGGCCAATCGGCTGCTCAGTTAAAAAACCTGGAAGCATTTGCCCGATTATATGGTTATGTACGTTACTTCCACCCTTCTGACGAAGCAGCGTCCATCAATTGGGATCAATTGGCAGTCTATGGTGCCGGCGCAGTGCTGGATGCCCCGGATGAGACCGCACTTACCACTACATTAATGCGGCTTTTTAAACCGGTAGCCCCGCTGATAGAAATCGGTACAGCTCCCCGGTTGGAGCTTTCAAAAATCACGCCCACAGACACATCCGGTTATCAGGAAATTTTCTGGCTGCATAGCGGCGTTGGCATTAGCGCCAAATCAACTTACAGCAGCCTGCGATTGAACCGGCCGAGACCCGAACCGGAAAGCCGGGCGCATCGCTACGCTCCGTTTACCAGATCCTTAAAGGCCGACAGCTTACGGGGCAAAGAAATAAAACTGACAGGAAGAATGAAAGCGGATGTATCGACGGGCAGCGGCGGTCATTTCTGGCTTCGAGTTGATCTGCCAGGTCAGGCCCATGGTTTTTTTTACAATATGTCTGACCGACTGGTTACCAGTACAGAATGGCAGACTTATTCATTTACCGGCAAGGTGGATGAACAGGCGGAGGCTGTTTTCTTCGGTGGCGGGCTGATTGGATCCGGCACGATCTGGGCTGACGATATTGCACTTTATTCCAGATCCTCCTCCCAGGACCCCTGGGTACCCATACCGTTAGAAAATAGCGATTTTGAATCCGTTGATGCAGAAGGACATCCCGGTCAATGGTACGCCGGCCCACTAAAGGGCTACGAATTTCAGATTATGGAGGAAGCGGCCAACCATGTCCTGCGCCTGAGCAATACCCTCCCAGAAGCCGCTGCCAAAAATATTGTCCGCTCTTTTGAATACCAATCAGCGCCCCGACCCTCCGACCTGATCCAGGAAAGGATTTCTGAAAAAATTAAGGTTTGTCTCCCCCTGGTTCTCTACGGCAATCGGGACCATACCTATCCGGTCGGGGACACCGCAATACTGTCAGTATTGAAATCAGCCATGGCAGCCTACTTTGACCAGCACCGAACTGCTGACAGTGCCGCTTTGAGACTGGGTGATGTGGTCATCGCATGGAATATTTTTAAGCATTTTTTTCCCTATTGGCAGGACGCATCCAAAAACCCGGATGAAATCCTGAAGGAGGCATTGTCTAAAGCCCTGACGGATAAAACGCCGATGGATTTTCGTAAGACCCTCCTGGAGATGACTGCCCCTTTAAATGACGGTCATATTTTCGTTAACCTGGCGGGGGATGTATCCCATAGTTACGCACTACCATTACAAACGGCCTTTGTGGAAGGCAAAATTGTCGTAGACGCGGTACTGGACAGCAATGTACAACTGATAAAGCCGGGAGATATCATTGAAAGCTTCGACGGTACGGCGGCCCTGGATCTCTTTAAGCGAATTACAAGGGATATTTCCGGTTCGCCGCAATGGAAATCCTACCGCGCGATGCAGGATCTCGTGACAGGTGCACCTGGTAGCACTACCGAATTAATGCTGTTGCGCCAGGGACACCGTTTTAAAGTCCGGTTGGACCGCAGCCTGAATTTGCAGCAGTATTATAAGGCGATCAACCAGCTTCGGCGCACCAGCGGACAGGTCTCAAAAGGAATTTACTACTTAGACCTCAACAGCCTATCGGGAGATACCATCCAAAAATGGAAGAAACAGTTGTCCAGGGCCAAAGGTATTATCTGTGATCTGAGAGGCTATCCAAACGGCAACCATATCCTTATCAATTACCTGCTCAAATCGACCGAAGATACCAAATGGATGTTTGTTCCTAAAACCGCCTGGCCCAATCAGCAGCATATCGAATACAGAGAAGGTGGCTGGAATATGCACCCGCTACGGCCCCATTTCAAGGGGAAAATCGTCTTTATCACTGATGGACGGGCCATCAGCTATGCTGAGAGCTTTATGGGTTTCATCAAAGATTTTCAACTGGCAACCATTATTGGACAACCGACTGCGGGTACCAACGGCAATATCAACCCCTTCAACTTACCCGGCGGCTACCGAATATCCTGGACCGGGATGTTGGTAAAAAATCATGATGGGAGCCGGCATCACTTAATCGGTATCCTGCCGGACCTCCCCCTGGAACGGACCATCGATGGGGTACGGGAAGGACGGGATGAGTTTTACGAAAAAGCGCTGGAACTTGTTTACAAAGCGACACGCTAGCAGGATCAGGCAGTAAATTGAAAATAGATATTCAACAGGAGCCACACGGCCGGTATGGCGATCAGCAGGGAATCAAAACGGTCTAAGAAACCACCGTGCCCGGGTAGGATGCGGCCACTGTCTTTAACACCTGCACGGCGTTTTAGCCAGGATTCCAGCAAATCGCCCAGGGTACCCAGTCCGGCCGCCAGCAGGGAGATACCCAACAGCAGTTGCCAATGAAATAATGACTGCAGCCCGAAAACGATCGCCACCACACAAAGCAGCATGCCGCCCAGCGTTCCCTCCAGGGTTTTTTTGGGGGAGATCTTACTGAAAGGGGTTTTCCCAATGGCAGAACCGACCAGATAGGCCATGGTGTCATTAACCCAGATGGCCAGTATTAAAATGACGGGAATATAAAATCCTCCGCTCCGGCCCCATAAAGTATCTCCCTCACGGATGATATCCAGATCACTCAAACGAAGATCCAGCAAGAGTCCGAGACTCAGCGAAATATATAGCAGACCAGCACCGTATTGGATCAGTGCCGGCAGCAGCAGGTTCCCCTGCTTGAAAATCCCCATAAGAAACAGTACCAGACCAGCCACCAGAAATGGCAAAGTAAAACTACCACTTATCTGATAGCCCTGCCAGTTCATCGAATTAAAAAGTAATAGGATATGAAAGCCCAATAAGGCGATACCGATGCCGGCCCAGGGGTGCAGGCGGGTAGCAAATGTTTTGTTGGTAAGCCGGATATACTCATACCAGCACCCGAAATGTATCAGGCTGATCAATCCAAAGAAAGTCCAGGCATTCCAGAGAAAGCCTGCAGCCATGACAGCGACAAAAATAAGTGCTGTATAGGCCCGGGTCCAGAAAGTTTTCCAGTTAAATGCCATCGGTCAGCGTTGTTGCGGCACTGCTTTGCTTCCGGTATTGGATAAACAGCAGTATGATGATGGGAATGGCCAGGAAGCCCAGATAGCTGCCATCCCGGTCGTTTAAAATATCCTGCATCGGTTTACCGGAGCTCCGCTGCACATACATCAGGACCACCGCTGCCGCATTGTTGATAAAATGAGCCAGAATACTCAGCCAGATCCGTCCGCTGTATTGATACAGGAGTCCCAGCACTACTCCGAGGGCCACTCTGGATAAAAACCCGTACACCGAAAAATGGACCGCGCTGAAAATGATACTGACCACAATTACGCTGAACCAGAGCCTGCCGGTCCCCCGGTATAGATAGTTTTGCAGGCCCGCCCGGAAAAACAGCTCTTCGCATATGGCCGGAATTGCTGCCAGTACGCCTATGGAGAGGATCAGTTCGCCAACAGAATCCAGGCTGATAATGCCGGAAGCTGCCTGGGCATAATTGTCTTCCAACCGGTCAAAAAGAATGCGCCAGTTGACCGGGAAAGGCAATTTATAAGTAAAATAGCCCAGCGCGCTGCTCAATGCCAGACCGCCGGCGATAATAAAAACACAAAGTATCCATTGACGGCCCAGAATCTCTCCCTTCAGGCCACTCAGCTGCAAAGGCTTGTGACTCAGTAGGTAAGCAACGACCAATGTGGGAATCAGAAAGGTAAAAACCGCGGAAATAGACTGCAGCACCTGCATTTCCCGCAAATATTCCGGATTGCCGATCAGGGTATTCAGGTTCTTGGCGATAAACAGCAGACTTTTGCCGCTCATCAGCGAGACCAGGGGAATCGCGATCAGGCTGCCCAGAAAGGCGCCGCCCACTCCAAAAGCAATCAGCATAAAAAATCCACCCGTATAAGAGGTTCCCTTATCACTCAGTCTTACCATATGCTCATTTAATAATAAGTGTGTATTTTTGCAGGCTCAAAAATAAGGCAAAACTTTTCATGTACCCTGTTTTGTTACCCTGAAGGGTGCCCTACAGCTACTGAAAATACAAACAAAAAAATTATTGCTTCAAAAGCAATACCGTATTGATCCATGGTCCAGATTGGCAACAAGATAATATTACCGGATTTCCCCCTCCTGCTGGCGCCCATGGAGGATGTCAGTGATCCTCCTTTCCGTGCCGTCTGTAAAGAGAATGGCGCAGACCTGATGTATACGGAATTTATCAGCAGTGAAGGGTTGATCCGTGATGCGATCAAGAGCCGCCGTAAATTGGACATCTTTGAATATGAACGCCCGGTAGGCATTCAGATTTTCGGAGGAGACGAAGAAAGCCTGGCATTGGCCGCAGGAATCGTAGATGTTACCCAACCGGATCTGCTGGACATCAATTTTGGCTGTCCTGTAAAAAAAGTGGCGCTGAAAGGCGCCGGTGCCGGCGTCCTGAAAGATGTAGACCTGATGGTCCGCCTGACGGCCGCCGTGGTAAAAAGTACCAGCCTGCCGGTTACTGTAAAAACCCGCCTGGGATGGGATGACAGCATGCTGAATATCGAAGAAGTGGCTGAAAGATTACAGGATACCGGTATTCAGGCACTTGCCATACATGGCCGAACCCGCTGTCAGATGTATAAGGGCGAAGCCGACTGGACACTGATAGGCAAAGTCAAAAACAACCCCCGCATTCATATTCCCATATTTGGTAACGGGGACATTGACAGTCCGCAAAAAGCCCTGGAATACCAGAATCGTTACGGCGTGGACGGGGTCATGATCGGCCGGGCAGCAATTGGCTATCCATGGATTTTCAGAGAAATCAAACATTATATTCAAACCGGCACCCTGCCACCACCGCCTACGGTTTTAGAGCGGGTACAGGTGGTGCGCCAGCACCTCGAGAAAAGCCTCGAATGGAAGGGACCCATTGTGGGTATTAACGAAATGCGCCGCCATTACGCCAATTACCTGAAAGGGCTTCCCAATATCAAAGAGTTCCGCAGCCGCCTGGTGACCCTGACCGATCCCGCAGAAATCGACGCGGTACTCCAGGAAATCATCGTCCGTTATGCGGGTTATGAAATCGCAGCTGCACCTATTGAACTGGTGAACTATCACGAGAAATGTCCGGTAAATTAATCCACCGCATCAGGATCGGCCACCCGCTACAGATTCCTGGCGGCGATTGACCGATCTTCTTTACTTTTACCCCATATGGATCCCGGCCTCTATCATTCGCGTGCCCGCAGTTATTCGACAAAGGCAGTTGCGCTAAAGAATCGGCTCAGACGTCTGAGTTTACTGCGGTTGCTGGCCTTCCTGACTTTTCTGGTCCTGGTATTCGGTTTCACCCAAAATCAGGAACCCTGGACGCTGCTGGTAGCCGGCGCCAGTCTGGCGGCTTTCTTTTACCTGATCCGTTTTTATGACCATTTGCGTCAGCAGCAAAAATTCAACCAGCTCCTGGCTGCCACCAACGACACGGAATACCGGTTTTTAATTTACCACGAATGGCAGTATCCTGAGGGCCTGAATTATGAAGATCCGCAACATCCTTATTCATGGGACCTGGATTTATTCGGTCCGGGTGGGTTATACAGTTATCTGAACCGCTGCAGTACCCGCTTCGGGGAACAGGCCCTGGCGGCGGACCTGCTGGATCCGGATACCTCCGCTATTGGTGACAGGCAGGAAGCCATTCAGGAGCTGGCGGCAAAAATTGATTTCCGCCAGGACCTGTATGTCTATGGTCAGCTGCACGATCAGGAAGCGACGGATCTGGACCGGCTGCTCCATTGGCTGGACACCGATAAAAAACTGATCAGCGGCTGGCAATACCGTCTCCTGCTTTTATTTCCTGCGGCTACCCTGCTGACCCTGACGGGATATTTCTTAACCGCCCAGGACAGATTGTTGCATTTGTTTTATCTGCTGTTTGTGTTGAATCTGGTGGTCGCTTTTTCCTTTGGCCGGAAAATCACCGCGGAATTGTCCTTTTCCTCCTCGGTCAATAAAATTTTAAACAATTATCATTATCAGTTGAACCGGATTGAAAAGGAAGATTTTCAATCCCGGCTCTTACAGGCTTATCAGCAGCAGTTGGGAAGCGGCGCCCAGTCGGCAGCCGCCCTGATCCGGCAACTGGCGTCCCTGTTCAACTATATGGAGACGATTGTCAACCTGGTGGTCAGTGTTTTCCTTAACGGATTGTTTCTGTTCCATGTACATATCCTGTATCGGCTGGGAAAATGGAAACAGACCCATGCTTCCGAGGTGCGGCCCTGGCTGGAGCTGGCCGGTAAAATGGAAGCGCTGGCCAGTTTCGGCAACCTCAGTTATAATAATCCCGAATTTTGTCGGCCTCAGATCCTATCGGAGCGGGGTATGGTTGCAACCAGCATGGGACATTTGCTGGTCAATCCTTCCAAGCGTGTCTGTAATGATTTTTCACTGAAAGACCAGCAGTTTATCATTCTCACCGGATCCAATATGAGCGGTAAAAGTACCTTTCTGCGAACCCTGGGTACCAACCTGATCCTGGCCAGGGCCGGTTCGGTAGTTTGTGCTACCGCGTTTGCCTGCTTTCCGTTTGATGTCTGGGTGAGTATGCGGATCACCGATTCCCTGCAGGACAGTGAATCTTTTTTCTATGCAGAGCTCAAACGACTTCACGCGATTATCGGGGCACTCGAGCAACAGGGGAACCTGTATGTCATCCTGGATGAAATTCTGCGCGGCACCAACAGCGATGATAAACGAAACGGCACGATTGGTCTGATTAAAAAACTGGCAGCGCTGGACAGCTATGGCATAATAGCCACCCATGATCTGGTCGTGGCCGAACTCAGTCAGTCCTATCCTGGTGTAATCGCCAATAAAGCTTTTGAATCCCGGATTATCAACGATGAACTGCAGTTTGATTATAAACTGCATGACGGCGTATGCACGACCTTAAGTGCTACCCACCTGATGAAAAAAATGGGTATTATCTGACCAAGTGCCGGTCGGTTCAATGTGCGGGAGAAACCGCTTTCAGTCCCACGATACTGGCAATCAGGGTAAAGATGAAAAACAGGCGCCAGAATCCGGCCGGCTCCTTAAATAACAAAATTCCGATAATCGCCGTCGATACGGCACCGATTCCCGTCCACACAGCATAAGCCGTACCGATCGGCAACTTCTGGGTGGCAATATACAGCAGGATCATACTGATGGTCAGGGCCGCCAGAAATCCCAGCAACCAGTAAGTTGATTCTTTACCTTTTGTCTGATGAGCCAGGCCCAGACAGGTGGCAAAAAGCGCTTCAAATAGTCCGGCAACAATTAATATCAACCAATGCATATCTAATATTTTTTACTCGTTAATTGCCCGAATCATTTCAGGGCTTAAGGGCGACACACCCGGCGCAAAATAATGGGTCAATTCGCCCTGTTCATTGATCAGGTATTTGGAGAAATTCCATTCGGGTACCTGTTCATTCCAGCCATTGGCATTTTTGTCTGTCAGCCAGCGGTATACTTCCTGCTGTTCCGGGGAAGCCAGGACCACCGATTTTTGCATCAGCGGAAAACTGACGCCGTAATTTCGCTGACAGAAACTGGCAATGGCCGCATCATCTCCTTTTTCCTGTTCCTTGAAATCATTGGCTGGAAAAGCGATAATCTCCAGTTTTCCCCGGTACCGTTCATACAGGGATTGCAGTTCCTTGTACTGAGGGGTATATCCGCATTCGGAAGCCGTATTGACCAGTAAAACTTTTTTATTCCGCAGGGTACTGAAATCCAGCAAGGTTCCGTTATTCGCCCTGGCTTTTAAGCTATAAAAGGATACCGGTGCGGGGGTCGCCGCCTCCGGGTGTAGCTGTTTTTTCCCGGTGAACAGCTGCATCAGCGGATAGACCATCCGGATCACTTTCTGTTTGGTAGTCATCTGCGTTGAATTTCTGTTGCTCCAAAGATACCAGCCCCCAATCGCAATCAATGGAATAATTATCCATTTTATCTGTCGCATTATTTCAGTAATTTTTTAAATATCCCCAATCGCCCCCTGAAGGAGGGATACGCCATCCTGAAATCCGGCCAGGTAGCCGCCCTTAGCACGCCCCTGGCATGGCTGAATGTTTCCCAGGAATACTTTCCATGGTAGCGTCCCAGTCCACTGTTACCACGTCCGCCGAAAGGCAAGTGCCGGTTCAGGTAATGAACCGCCACCGCATTGATACAGGCACCGCCCGATGGGACCTGATTCACCCAATGTGCAGCTTCACTGCTGTTGGAGGTAAAGATATAAAATGCCAGGGGTTCAGGATGTCGGCGAATGATTTCCAGCGCTTCCGCTTCCGTGTCATAAGAAATCAGCGGCAGTATGGGTCCAAAAATTTCCTCCTGCATTACCGGATCGGTGCGTTCCGGAACATCGATAATCGTGGGTGCGATATACAGCTCGTTTTCGTTATGTGCGCCACCATATAAAATCCGGGCCTGATCCAGATAGCCTTTCAGCCGGTCAAACTGCCTGCGATTGATGATGCGGCCATAATCATAACTGCTGACCGGTTGCGCACCATAGAAATCGGTAATGGCCGCTTTCAATTCCTCCAGCAATGACTCTTTTACACTCCGGTGCACCAGCAGGTAATCCGCATTCACACACATTTGTCCTGCATTGGAAAATTTGGCCCGTACAATACGGCGGGCAGTCAGCCGCAGTCTGGCACTCGCTGTCACAACACAGGGATTCTTACCACCCAGCTCCAGGGTAACCGGAATCAGTTGCTCGGCAGCCTGGCGGTAAATAATTTTTCCTACCACCGCGCCGCCAGTGAAAAATATATGATCAAAACGGAATCGCGACATTAAGTCTTTTACAACCGCCGTGCCATCACCCAGGGCCACTGATACATGGTTGGGCTCAAAACACTGCTCCAGGATCCGGGCTATCAGGGATGCCGTCTCCGGCGCGAATTCACTGGGTTTGACCACTGCACAGTTGCCGGCTGCAATCGCACCCACCAACGGCAGGAGCGCTAACTGAAAAGGGTAATTCCAGGGAGCGATAATCAGCACCACACCCAGTGGTTCCCGAATAATATAGCTACGTCCTGGCTGGTTCAGCAAATCAGTGCCTACTTTTTCCGGTTCAGCAAGCGCATTGATATTTTTAAGGAAATAATTAATTTCCGACAATACCACGCCGGTTTCTGTCAGCCATACCTCTTCCCGGCTTTTCTTCAAATCCTGTTCCAGGGCGGTATAAATAGCCGCTTCCTGCTCCAGAATTACTGTTTTCAGCCGCTGCAGCCGTGCCTTACGGAAATCGAGGGACCGGGTAGCTCCCTCCTGAAAATACTTTCGGAGTCCTTCGGGATGGGGGATTTGATTCATGGATGACAATGTTGGCGCCGAGAAAGCCGGTTGCGTAAAACAGACCTTCCTTTGATTAAGCTTATTTTTGTCTCAAGTTAAAAAAGATCGATCATATGTCCGATGAATACTTTATGCAACTGGCCCTGAAGGAAGCCTTACGTGCTTTTGAAGAAGATGAAATTCCCATCGGTGCAGTGGTGGTACAGGATGACAGGGTCCTATCCCGCGGCTATAATATGACCGAAAAACTAAAGGATACGACGGCCCATGCCGAAATCATAGCACTAACGGCTGCTTTCAGCCAGCTGGGCGCCAAATACCTGCCCGGCGCTACCCTGTATGTCACGGTGGAGCCTTGTGTGATGTGTGCCGGCGCCCTGTACTGGAGCAAAATAAGCCGGGTGGTCTGGGGTGCGGCAGATCCTAAAAACGGCTTCAGCCGGGTTCAACCTGCGCTGTCACCTTTTCATCCCAAGACCCGAATTGTAACGGGCGTGCTGGAAGCGGATTGTGCGGCCCTGATGAAATCCTTTTTCCAGCAAAAAAGAAAAAAGGGCGCCGCTCCCGACGCCCTGTAATTTTTAATAGCCTGGATTCTGCTGGTCTCCGATTTTGGGATTGGCATTGATTTCATCAATCGGAATCGGCAGCAGCGTTTTTTCAAAACTCAGGTCAATGGATTTGGGTCTTGTGGGTACAGTGATCCCCAATAGTTCATCATTGAAAGTAATTGTCTTGTTCAGACGCAGCATATCAAAATAGCGCTGGCCTTCGCCAAACAGTTCCTTGCTTTTTTCGTCCAGGATCATGTCAATGGTAATCGTAGCTGCCGTGGCTGCAGCCAGGCCCGGCGCCCTTTTACGAATTTCATTCAGGTAGCCGGCCGCCAGGGTCTTATCTGAAGAAAGAGCGGCTTCCGCGGCAATTAGATAAATTTCAGAAAGTCGGATCACTTTAATATTGACGGCGGTGGGGGTAGCTTTACCATCGCCGTCCAGGTCGGTGCTGCCGCTGTATTTATAACAGGAACCGAGGCGGGGATCATCATCGGTGGACCTTTCATCTTCATCCATCACACCCCAGCGCACATCGGCGGGATCCTGGTTGAGGCGGTCCAGAAAATAATCACTGGCACCATAAAAACCCAGCGCATTGGAATTCCCGTGTCCCTGTCTTCTGAGATAAAAGCTCAATGAGCCGGTTTCCAGATCTGATTCACTTGGGAAAATACCCAACTCAAAAATTGATTCACTGCCAAACTGGCTTTTCCAAGAATCCACCCATTGCGCATTACTGTAAAGTGAATATCCCCCGTTATCAATGACGTCTTCTGCTGCTTCCAGCGCGGCGGAGTAATTGCCCATAGTAAGATAGACCCGGGCCTGTAGGGCCCGATTGGCGAAATAGTTGAGGTACCCATCATCGGCATCCTCATCCAGCAGCGGTGCCCCGGCAGTAAGGTCGGAAAGTATCTGGTTGTAATTTTCCTCAACGGTGGCCCGAAGGGGTTGTGCGGCAGCATCCAGCGGGCTGGTAACATTGGGTACCCCGTAAGCGGTTTTATCTGTGGTATACGGTGCTCCGTAAATACGTACCAGATCAAAATACATCAGGGCACGCGCTGTCAATGCCTGGCCCTTATAGCCATCGAAATCTTCAATGGAACCTTCTGCCTGAAGTGCTTCAATACTTCCGATCAGGCTGTTGACCTGCAGAATATTATTGTAAATAGCCGACCAGAAACCGGCATAGGAATTGGTATTGGCGGTATGGTTGAAAGTGTAGAGTGCATCCAGTCCCCTTCCCTGGGAATACAGGGTCAGGTCACCGCCTTTGGCGTCTCCATACATGATAAAATTTCTACCATAATAGCTGGAACTGGTCATATTGCGCATAATTCCGTTTAACATGACTTTTGCATCGGCCGCTGTTTTAACAGAAGTGGTCGCTTCTGTAGCATTCGTGGGTTTGACATCCAAAAAGCCTTTACTGCAACCGAAAAGCGCAAGCATTCCGAAAAACAAGAGGCTGAATTGTATAGTTAGATTTTTCATTGTCTTTGCTTTTTATTTTCAGAAACTTACTTCCAGACCAAATGTGAACGTGCGGGCAATGGGTATTTCCCAGCCGCGGGTGGCATAGTGATTCACTTCGGGATCAGCGATCTTGTATTTGGAACTGGTCAGCAGATTCGTGCCATTGAAAAAGATCCTGGATTGACTGATACCGATCGGATCCAGAATCCGCCGCGGCAGCCGGTAGGCCAGCGTCGTATTCTTCAGTCGCAGGAAAGTCGCATCGAATAACTGCCGGGTGCTGTATTGTATCGGGTCGGTTAAATCACTGCCGCTGAGTTTGGGCAGGTTGCCTGAGGGATTCGCATCGGTCCACATATTATCATAATATATCGCCGAACGGATCCGCTCCCAGTAATAACCGTCATCAGCCACGTCTTTGTTGGCACCATCATAAAGATGCCCCCCGATCTTATAGATAAAGTTCAGACTCAGGGATAGCCCCCGCCATTCCAGTTCGGTGTTAAGACCACCGTAGATTTTGGGAATACCGTTGCCGATGATTTTGCGGTTGGCTTCGCTGTAATCGTAGGTCGCTCCCCGACCGTTGAACTGAAAAGCGCCTGCACCCGGATCGGCAGGATCATTCACATACCAAACATTCTGACCGTTCTCCGGGTTTACACCGGCCCATTCATAACCATAAAATGCCAGGGTGGACGCCCCTTCGCGATACACAAACTGCGCCCGGGCATCACCGCCGGTAGGATCGCTCCAGATAATATCCTGGCCTTCTTCCTGGCCTTCCTGCCTGTAGAGTTTGGTCACAGTGGATTTTAGCGAAGTGGCATTGAGACCAACATTCCAACGCAGGTCTTCGCTGCGAATGATATCTACACCCAGATTGACTTCGAGCCCGTGGTTATTGATTTCACCCACATTTCTGAGTGTGGAACCAAAGCCGGTGACCATCGAAATCGGTACGTCCTGGAGCAGGTCCCTCGAATCCCGGTTGAAGTATTCCACCGATCCGGTAATTCTCTGACGGAGCAGCCCGAATTCCAGCGCAATATTGGTACTGTAATTGGTTTCCCAGGTCAGATCCGGATCAGCAGTGGAAATAACACTGCCTCCGGCCTGCTCCATATACTTATCTGTATAGCCTGTCAGGGAACGCCAGCCGTAATTGGCGGAGGGCATGGTTGCATTGATACCGTAAGAACCCCGTAACCTTAAATCACTGAAGAGCTGGCCGTCTTTCATAAAGGCTTCGCGGTTGATATTCCAGGCGCCGCCGACAGACCAGAAATTAGCCCAGCGGTTCGCCGGTCCCAGTCTTGAATTACCGTCCCGGCGAAAGGAGGCCGAAAGAAAATACCGTTCATCGTAGCTGTACTCGGCCCTGGAGAGTACCGACTGCATGTTGTACCCCCAGTTATAGGCACTGGCATTGGTCTGACCAGCGGTCACTACGGTAGGTAATGCACTTGAAGGCAAATCGGTTCCCGAGGAACGCATGAAATCTGTCAGATTTTTTTCGGCTTCATAACCACCCAGGATACTGAACTGGTTCAACCCAAAACTCTTCGAATAGTTCAGGGTTGTGGAAGAAACCATTTTATTGTAATTGGTCGTAATCTCATCCACGGAACCATTGGTACTGGCCCCGGTAAAATGGATGGCACTGTAGTACAGATGATCTTTTACCTGGGTATTGTTATAAGAAAAAATGGTTTTGGCAGTCAGTCCCTCAAAAAGTTTCAGGGTGAGCGCCTCTACAGCCGAAATGGTCAGTGAACCGCTGTTATTATCCCATTCATTGTCATAATAAACATTGTTCTGTGCCAGGCTGCCAAATCGGGCTGTATAAGGTTCCCCGGTTTTATAATCTGTTGGCCAGTACAGGGGCCAAAGCAGGTTCTGGGTCTGCATCAAATAGTTGCCTCCCGTATTTCTGGTATCATTAAAACCGGATTTATCATCTTTGGTAATACCGACATTGCTGGAGAATTCCAGTAATTTCCCGATTTTCTGCGAGAGGTTCAATCTTCCGGATATTCGCTGAAAATCGTTGATGGCGACACGGCTCTGGTCCTTGGTATAGGCCAGAGAGGAAAAGTACCGGGTTTTATCTGTACCGCCGCTCACCGAAATATCGTTGGTTGTAAAATATCCGGTACGGAACAAGGCATCATTCCAGTCAAAATACTTGCCTTCGCGATTGACCTGTCCGTCTGTCATTCCTTTAATGGATACATTATCATAGCGACCGGTACCGGCCGTTTCAAAATAATACCCGTGTTTATTGAACTTGGTATTCAGCCGGCTCAGCGCATTGGAATTCGCATAGGCTTCATCCCGGCCTCCAGTAATATTATAATCATAGAAGACCTGATATAACATATTGACCTGTGCCTGTACATCTGCAGCGGCATAATTATCGGTGGCCCATCCGGGTGTCAGTCCATAAGTCGTTTTAAAATTGATGACCGGCTTTCCGATGGCGCCTTTTTTGGTCGTAACAATGATCACACCGTTGGCCGCCCGCGATCCATACAAAGAAGCAGCCGCCGCATCCTTAAGTACGGTCACGGATTCGATATCATCCGGATTGATATTATTCATGATATTATTGCTGGTATAGATATAGTCTCCCAGCTGCCCCGATGATCCGGAGACAACGGGAACCCCATCCACCACATAAAGCGGATCATTGGACGCGTTCATGGAACCGATACCGCGGATGCGGATGGTCGGAGTCGAACCGGCCTGACCGGAAGTCTGGGTAACCTGCAGGCCGGCGACCTTACCATTCAGGCTGTTCTGGAAGGAGGTATTAGGCGGATCCTTGAGCTGGCCGGCATGAATGACCGCCGCAGCACCGGTGTAGGTACTCTTCCTGGCCGTACCATAGGCCACGACAAAGACTTCTTCCAACTTGGCTTTCTCACTTTCAATCAGGACCAGTTGCAAAAAGTCCTGATCCCCGACCACCAGCCTTTGGGGTGCATAATTTACGGCCGTTACTTCAAGGACCGGATTATTACCCGACACCGTAATGCTGAATTGACCGTCCTCAGCCGCGGCAACCGTATTGGTGGTCCCGGGCTGGGTAATTGTGGCATTGGCAATAGGTTGACCGGCTTGGTTTTTAACAACCCCTTTGACGGTCCGCTCCTGGGCATCCAACGAAAAACAGAGCAGCAGGAGCAGCAGTCCGGGCAACAGCGCTTTCAATAGTTTTTCCATACGTTTGATTTGGTGATTGATGTGTTAAATATAAGTTATTAAACCGGCAAAACAATCATAAAGCAGCAAAATACCGCAGAAACAAGATATATGCTTTCTGACTGCTTTCTAAGCAAGGGGTTGATATTTACAACTTTAAACCCCTAAATTTGTTATCCTTCTACAACAAAGATTATATAACTCAAAACAGAATAAATTATGGCATTTACACTACCACCTCTACCGTACCCCAAAGAAGCGCTTGAACCTCATATTGATGCACTTACTATGGAAATTCACCACGACCGGCACCACCAGGCCTATGTGGACAATTTAAATAAAGCTATTGACGGCACAGCCCAGGCGGACCAGTCCCTGGAGGAATTGATTAAAAATGCAGGCAGTATTTCTCCCGCAGTTCGTAATAACGGAGGCGGTCACTGGAACCACTCCTTTTTCTGGGAAGTCATAGGTCCGGAAGGTGGCGGCGAACCTGAGGGAGACCTGGCAACAGCCATCAATGATGCATTTGGTTCCTTCGCGGCATTGCAGGAGAAATTCAATGCAGCCGGCGCCACCCGTTTCGGCAGTGGCTGGGCATGGCTGATCGTAAAAGACGGCAAACTGGAAGTGAGTTCCACGCCAAATCAGGACAACCCTCTGATGGATGTAGCCGAAGTAAAAGGTACGCCAATACTTGGTGCGGACGTCTGGGAACACGCTTATTACCTGAAATATCAGAACAAACGTCCGGCTTACCTGGCAGCTTTCTGGAACGTCGTAAACTGGAAAAAAGTAGCGGAACTTTACCAGGCCGCTAAATAAGATATCCTGATATTACAGCCGACGGCTGTGATTAACTGAAAAAGCAACTCCGGACCGGAGTTGCTTTTTTCTTTCCAACAGTTTTTCAGCAGACCTGCAGTACTAATATTCCAAAGGGCCGTTCCGGAAAGGAACAGCCCCTTGATATGCAATCTCTATAGCAATGACTTATTTCGAAGCCACTTTCAGATCTACCCTTCTGTTCTGTGCCATACATTCGGGAGAATCATTGGCCGGACAAACCGGAAACTCGGGACCATAGCCTTCCGCTTCGGCAACCTGATTGTCTGCTGCGCCAGCTTTGACCAGTTCGCCGGCTACAATTTTAGCCCTTTCGGCGGATAATTTGGTATTGATCGCTGCATCGCCCGTATTATCGGTATACCCGCCCAGTTTAATAGCTGCATTCGGGAAGTTTTTAAGGATCGCCGCGATATTTTTTACCTGCGCTGCAGATTGATCGGTAAGTATGGATTTTCCGGTTTGGAAATAAACCCGGTCCAGCACCACCCAATTGGCAGATTTATCTACCGTATCAATGCTGAAAGCGGCATCGTTCAACATATGATATAGTTTGGCCTCAGTACTGTTGGCACCTACAGTCAGGCTGGTGCCGTCGGCCAATTTAATTTCAGTATCAGCTCCGACATCATAGATATAGTTACCGGTGGTTGTGTCCAGGCTACCTGTAACGGCATCGGGAACAGGTGTCGCGGCACCCGCATCAATCGATGCAGAAGTTTCCAGGCTGTCGGTTGCGATCTGGTCGGCATCACTTTGGTTACATCCTTTACCCATCAACCACCAAAGCAGGAATGCCAGTGCGGCCAGCAGCAGTAAGGGTAATAACCATTTGGCACCCCCGCCGGCTTTTTCTGCACGATCTTCCACATAGCTGGCGGCAGAAGAAGCCGTACCTTTCACTTCATCCACTGTTTCCCGTGCTGCTGCACCAATGCTGCCCAGACCCAGCAGCGAACCAATAGAACCCAAACCGGCAGGCAGGGCACTTAAAATATTATTTTTCTGAGAAGAGAGTAAGCTGGAAAGACCACTGGCCGAAAGATTATTATCGGTGCTCTGCTTGCCCAGTAATCCCATAATCAAAGGAGTAATCAAACTGATCAATGAGCCCGAAGAAGAAGATTTGATCCCCGCAAATCCTGAAATCGCATCGATAATGGTATTGGATTTGTCACCGCCGAGCAGTCCTTTGAACAGACCGGCGCCTTTGGACAATATGTCCGCATTGCCGAACAGTGACCCGGTATCATTAAGAATACCGCTTCCGAAACTTGATTTTGCGGAATCCAGTATTTCGGCAGCATCATTCTCGCTCCTGGTTACTTTGGAAGTCAAAGATCCCAATACAGAAGGAATAATCCCGGAAACGGCTTTAGATACGCCGCCCTCACTCTCGCCGAGGAATGAGCTTGCTTTGGCGATAAGATCCTGCGAAACATAGCCTTTCACAAGATCCACAATGTTAATTGACATAGTGTTTGATTTTAAGTTTTGTGATTATAGAATATTGCTGTAAAATGAGCTGTTAGAATGCTTCCTGTCTGTTGGTATACCTTGCTGTCGATTATCATCCGAAAATTTGTAAACGTACAACAGGCATTTAAGCAATTGCCTGCTAAGTAATTCTAAGATAGATGTTCCGGTCTCTTGTAAAACATAGCCGCAATCCCTCACCGAAACATTCATCTCAAAGTTCAACCATGCAAAGATCAAGCCAGTAGTAAGATTTTTATCCTATTGAATTACTCCTGAGGCCTTTAGCCCTAAATAATACAAAAAAAATAACATAGCATTCATCAACGTAATCACCAGTGTCAGTCGCAGTGCATACCGGCGGTCAATATGCATCAGTCCCCCGAAGGTATAGCCATACAATAACAGAAAACCCATCATAAAAACGGTCACGATGATTTCAGACCCTGTGGAGGCCGTCTTATTGGTAAACAACGCTACACAGAGCGCAACGATATTGACAATAACCAAAAACAGGTTCAGCTGTGCCGCTAAATAAGTATTGATCAGAAAATGCTCCCAGTAATTATATTTTCTCTTAAAAAAAGACAACCAGGTGATCAGTGCCGCAAACGGGATCATTATAAATATGAACACACTGAAATAATGGGCAAAAAAACCGCCTTCCGCAGCTTCGGGTGCCGCAGCCGCCCGGCTTTGATAGACCGTATCGGTAAGTTGCCGGAGTCCCTTAATGATCAAAGAACAAATTGTGGTCATCAGAACCACATAGGCGAAGGGCCGGAAATATTTCACCCGCCGGCCTTCCAGATAATCCTTTACCATTACCGCCGGCTGGGTAAACAGCTTTTTGATCGTAAAAAAAAATCCCCTGTCGATATGGAATACCGAGTGCGGTACATCATGCAGCAGCCAATGGGCGCTGATGCGTTTCTCCTCTGCAGACTGGCCACATTGCGGGCAAAACTTACCTGCAAAGCCGGTTCCACAATTTAAGCAACGCAATGGCTCCATCCAATAAAGATAACATTATGTTTCAAAACCGCCTATGGCGCAGCGGCTGCTCATACCACAACATTGATCATTTTATTTTTCACATAAATGATCTTCCGGGGTGGCCGGCCATCCAGCCATTTCTGAACTACTTCATTCTGGAGAACGATGGCTTCCACAGCGGTCTGATCCAGACTCAGGTCCAGCACCTGTGTGGTCCGCAGTTTGCCATTCACTGAAATCGGATATTCCTTGGTAGATTCCTGAATATATTTTGATTCGAAGACCGGGAAAGCGGCGTCCAGTATTGTAGTTGTATTTCCCAATTGGTGCCAAAGCTCTTCAGCAATATGCGGTGCATAGGGTGCCAGCATGATCAGTACCGGCTCAAGAATAGCCCGCTTATGACAGCCTGCATCGGTGAGATCATTAACCAGGATCATAAAGGCACTTACGCCGGTATTGAAACTGAACCGGCCGGTATCCTCTTCCAGTTTTTTAATGCCTTTATGCAGGATTTTCAGTTCGGCGGCAACAGGCGCCTGTTCGTCCCAGATCCGGGTGCTACTACCATCAGTGTTCTCTTTATAAAACAGACGCCAAAGCTTTTTCAAAAACCGATGGACGCCTTCGATTCCCTTGGTATCCCAGGGTTTGCTCATCTCTACCGGACCAAGGAACATTTCATACATCCGAAAGGTATCTGCGCCGTATCTGGCTACCAGATCATCAGGATTGACAGTATTGTACTTGGTCTTAGACATTTTCTCGACTTCGACGCCACAGATATACTTTCCATCTTCCAGCTGAAAGGTCGCATCTGAAAACTCCCCGTTGCGCCACTGCCGGAAGGCTTCCATATCCAGTTCCTGTCCGTCCACCATATTCACATCCACATGGATCTTGTCTACCAGCTGACCTTCATATTGGGTTTCCTCATCCAGCAGGCCCCGGGATACAAAGCGGCTGGTGCCATTCACCCGGTACACGAAGCGGGAGCTCCCCTGTATCATGCCCTGGTTGACCAGCTTTTTAAATGGCTCATCAAAACTGATATGCCCGAGGTCATACAATACCTTGGTCCACATACGGCTGTAGAGGAGGTGGCCTACGGCATGTTCTGTGCCCCCGATATACAGGTCTACCTGATTCCAGTAGTCAGTGGCCTGCCGGGAAGCAAAGGCGCCTTTATTTTGCGGATCCATATAACGCAGAAAATACCAGGAAGATCCGGCATATCCGGGCATGGTCGAGGATTCACCGCGACCGCCACCGAAAACAGGACTGTTCAGCCAGTCCTCGTTATTGCTCAGTGGCCCCTCGCCGTCCTTGCCGGGTTTGATCTGTTCCATGGGCGGGAGTTCCAAAGGCAGTATGCCGGCTTCCAATGGATAAACAACCCCATCGATCCATTTGACCGGGAAGGGTTCACCCCAGTAGCGTTGACGGCTGAAAGCCGCATCCCGCATTTTATAATTCACTTTTCTTTTACCAATTCCCCTTTTTTCTATTTCGTCAAATACCCGCTCCATGGCCTCACGCATGGGCAGATCGTTCAGAAATCCGGAATTTGACAAGCGGGCATCCTTGGTGGGATTGGCTTCCTGACCGTCGAAATGCTCGCCGATAATATTGGTTACTTCAATGTCGAACTCCCTGGCAAACCGCAGGTCCCTTTCATCACCACAGGGTACTGCCATAATCGCCCCCGTGCCGTAGCCCGCCAAAACATATTCACTGATCCAGACCGGGATTCTTTTCGTACTGTCAAAAGGATGCAGGGCATAGGTACCAGTAAACGCACCCGTGATTCGCTTCTCAGAAATTCTTTCACGTTCGCTGCGGGCATTCACATAATCCAGGTATGCCTGTACAGCCGACTGCTGTTCAACGGTTGTAATATGCGCTACCAGCTCATGCTCGGGAGCAATCACCATAAAATCAACCCCCATGACGGTATCTGGACGGGTCGTATATACTTTCAGTACGGGTGACTCGGCATCGATAGCCGGTGCATCCAGCTTGAAGTCAATCTCTGCCCCGCTGGATTTACCGATCCAGTTGGTTTGCATTTCTTTCATCGCTTCACTGAAATCGACGGTCTGGAGTCCCGCCAGCAGGCGATCCGCATACTCAGTGATCCTCAGGTACCATTGTCGCAGCTTTTTTTTGACCACCGGATAACCGCCCCGCTCACTCACACCGTTGACTACTTCGTCATTGGCGAGTACGGTTCCCAGGGCTTCACACCAATTCACTTCTCCAAATCCGCAGAAAGCCAACCGATATTCCATCAAAATGGCCTCTTGCCCGGCGGGTTCATAGCTTTTCCAGTCTGCTGCACTAAAAAGGGAACCGCCCCCCCCAGGCCGCTGGAAGGCGGCGTTGGGAACCGGATGCTCCTGATTGCCGACTGTTTCGAAAATGGCAATCAATTCCGCTATCGGCGTCGCTTTCTGGGTCTGCCGATTGAACCAGCTGCCATAGAGCTGCAGGAAAATCCACTGGGTCCATTTATAGTAATCGGGATCACTGGTCTTCACTTCCCTGCTCCAATCATAGCAAAAACCGATATTATCCAGTTGTTGGCGAAAAGTGCGGATATTGTTATCTGTGGAAACGGCCGGATGAATGCCGTGATCCATTGCATACTGCTCCGCCGGCAGTCCGAAGGCATCGTAGCCCATCGGATGGAGCACATTAAATCCTTTCAGCCTCTTATAACGGGCATAAATATCACTGGCGATATACCCCAAGGGATGGCCTACATGCAGGCCTGCGCCACTGGGATAGGGAAACATATCCAATACATAGTACTTGGGCTTCTCCGCGCCGGGTTCTCCCGGGTTGGGAACCTTGTAGGTATTATGGGATACCCAATACGCCTGCCATTTCTTCTCAATCTCATTAAAATTATACTCCATAATCATCATGCTTTTGCATCCACTCCGCTGTTCCTGCCGACTCATGGGTCGGCCTGCCGGTCCCGGGGATACTTTAACCGCTGTTATTTTCTAAATTATTGAATCCCGGAGGGATAAGGGCGACAAATTTAAGCATTGTTGTTTGTAAACCGCTAAATTTGCGGGGACCGCTACCAGCGGCCAAAGAACGCAATTATGCCGGAAAAAACAAAAGCAACCAGAAGAGGCAAACCTTCTTATCTCATGAGCATCGTTGGTGTCACCCTGGTGCTTTTTCTGATTGGGATCATCGGTTGGCTGATGCTGAACACCCGCGCTTTAGGCGAGCATTTTAAGGAAAATGTGGAAGTAAATGTCTACCTGCGGGAGCCGCTGGCGGCTAATGACAGTGCCGCATTAATGGACTATGTCAAAAGCAAGCCCTATGTCAAGACCCTGCAATTTACCACCAAGGAAATGGCCCGGCAGAAATGGAAAAAAGACGGTGGAGATGACTGGGATGGCATTCTGGAAGAAAATCCGCTACCGCAGAGCATCGATTTTAAGGTAAAATCGCATTACCTGAGCGCCGATACCCTGCAATTAATCAAAAGTGACCTTGAGAAACAAACCTATGTTTCTGAAGTAAAATATCCCGACCAGATAGCCGGCGAACTTGACTATTTTACGAAGACAACCAACTGGATCCTGCTGGGGCTGGCCATTTTACTGCTCCTGGTAGCCATCGTATTGATCGACAATACGATTCGTCTGGCGATGTTCAGCAACCGGTTTACGATAAAAACGATGCAAATGGTGGGTGCCACCCGCTGGTTTATTGCCCGCCCCCTTGACATCCGGGCCGTTATTAACGGGGCGCTTAGTGGCCTGATTGCCATTTTACTGGTATGGGCTATTATACAGGCGGCTTATTCCTATAACCCGATCCTGAAAACCCTGCACAATCCCGGAAGGCTGGTGCTATTATTTCTGCTGATGCTTCTGCTGGGCGTCCTGATCACCCTGATCAGCACCCATACCAGTGTCTTAAAATACCTGCGCAAGAAGCTGGACGATCTGTATTAAAGCCGTCGAAATGTTGTCCAGTGGAGCAAACCAGGGCCGTTCGGGAAGCTAAGCGGTAAAATATTCGGGCGGAACCGGCTCCTTAACGCAGATTTTGGAAAAACAGTACTAATATTGCAGCACAGTAAATCAAGGATCATGACGCAAAACAATGCTACACCCAGTTTATTTGGCAAAAGCAATTATCTATGGATGCTGGCCGGTGTAATCGTCATCGCCATCGGTATGTTTCTGATGGCGGGGGGCAAAAGCCCGGATCCCGCTGTCTTTAATAAAGATGAAGTATATAGCACCACCCGGATTACGGTGGCTCCCATCATCATACTGATCGGACTGGGCATTGAAATCTTTGCCATATTTAAGAAATCGGAAGCCTGATTTTACCTGATTAACAGGCGATGCAATCTGTGTCGCCTTTTTTTATCCCTATTGACATGAGTATCTTTGAAGCTATTATTATTGCCATCGTGGAAGGTATTACAGAATACCTGCCGGTTTCCTCGACGGGTCATATGATTATCACCAGCTCTTTTCTGGGTATCGAAACGGAAGAGTTTACCAAACTTTTTGAAGTAGCCATTCAACTCGGTGCGATCCTGGCAGTCGTGGTCCTGTACTGGAAAAAATTTTTCGATTTCGGGCGCTGGCAATTTTACCTCAAACTGATGGCAGGTGTGCTGCCGGCATTGATACTGGGATTCCTATTTTCTGATAAAATTGATGCCTTACTCGAAAGTCCAAAAACAGTCGCCATCAGTCTGCTGGTCGGCGGTATCATCCTTTTATTTATAGACCGGGCCTTTAACCATCCTACGGTAGATAAAGATGAAGAGATCAGCTATCCGCGCGCTTTCATAATAGGTCTATGGCAATGCATCGCCATGATACCCGGTGTGAGTCGTAGTGCGGCATCGATCATCGGCGGCATGCAACAAAAGCTGACCCGCAACCTGGCCGCAGAATTTTCCTTTTTCCTGGCCGTCCCCACGATGGCCGCAGCTACCCTGTACTCCCTTTTTCTGAAAACCTGGCAGACTGATGGGCTGACCCGTAAAGGCTATGAACTGATTCTGGAATCCCGCGACAATACCATTGCTTTTATTGTCGGCAATATTGTGGCTTTCCTGGTGGCCATTCTGGCCATCAAATTCTTTATCAATTACCTGAAAAAATACGGTTTTAAGGTTTTCGGCTGGTATCGGATCATCGTAGGCATTCTGCTGCTGATCTTACTTTCCCGGGGCGTTATCTGATCCGTCGGAACAGCGTATAGCAATGCGGGCAGTGCGGTAGGAGTGAATTTGTGAGAAACTATATCTTTGAGTGAATTTAGCTTTATGACACAAATTACTGCTTCCAAAAAAGTGATCAACGGCTGGGCCATGTACGATTGGGCCAATAGTGTCTATAACCTGGTCATTACGACCACTTTTTTTCCAATCTACTTTCTGGCAGTTACCAGCAACAAGAACGATCATACGGTCAATTTTCTGGGCAGGCAGTTTATAAATTCCACCCTGTATGATTATGTACTGGCGGTTGCTTACCTGATCATTGCACTTTTATATCCCATCCTGACTTCCATCGCGGATACCCGGGGCAACAAGAAAAACTTTATGCGTTTCTTCTGCTATATGGGTGCCCTGGGTTGCAGTGCCCTGTTTTTTTTCAAGGAAGACACCCTGGGCCTGGGCGTTATCGCCTTTATGCTGGCCGCCATGGGCTATGTCGGCAGCCTGGTTTTTTATAATGCCTTTCTGCCAGAGATCGCCGCTACCGCCGACCGGGACCGGATCAGTGCGCGGGGCTACTCATTTGGCTATATCGGGAGTGTGCTGATGCAGCTGATAGGTTTTGCGCTGATTATGGTCATGAGCGATAGTGGTCTGGCAACCCGGATTACTTTTTTACTGGTAGGTATCTGGTGGTTCGGATTTGCGCAAATCACTTTTGCCCGTCTGCCGGGCGCTGAGGCCAAGGCAGTCAAAAAGGGCAATATCATCCTGGAAGGCTTTGGAGAAATCAAATCAGTTTACCAGCAGGTAAAAAAAATGCCGGTGCTGAAGCGATTCTTACGCGGCTTCTTTTTCTACAGCATGGGCGTACAAACAGTGATGCTGGCCGCCACTATATTCGGCAGCAAACTCCTGAAACTCCCCGATCAGAATCTGATCATCACGGTGGTCATTATCCAACTGGTTGCCATTCTGGGGGCCTGGGGCATGAGCCGGCTTTCCAAGATACTGGGTAACCTGAAAGTATTGATGGGCGTTATCCTGTTCTGGATAGGCATCTGTGTGATGGCATACTATACGGCGGAATGGGCAGAAAGCGGCCGTGATGCCACCAATTTATTTTATGGGCTGGCCGTACTAGTAGGTCTGGTCATGGGCGGTATCCAGGCACTGAGCCGCTCAACTTACGCCAAGCTGATGCCGGACACCAGGGATACCGCTTCTTTTTTCAGCTATTATGATTTCTCTGAAAAACTGGCCATTGTAATCGGCATCTTTACTTTCGGCCGGATCGAAGAACTGACCGGTAATATGAAAAACTCGGTATTGTCTTTGATTGTATTTTTTGCCATCGGACTTTTCTGGCTCTATGCGGCATTGAAAAAAGAGCGACAGCCCGGAACCATCGTAAATCCGGATTTGTAAATAGATTAACAAAAAGATATATTCTCAATTACAGCCAGGGTTCCTATCCGGATGGATGGCCAGTTGACCGGCTGTTGACAAATAAAATACACTGATGAAACTCTATTCCGTAAACTGCGGTTATTTCAAACTGGATGGGGGCGCCATGTTCGGGGTCGTACCCAAAAGTATCTGGCAGCAGATCAATCCCGCCGATGCGCATAATATGTGCAGCTGGGCTTTACGCAGTCTGCTGATCGAGGACGGCGACCGGTTGATACTGGTGGATACTGGTATGGGTGATAAACAATCTGATAAATTTTTCGGCTATTATTATCTCCATGGCGATGACAGTCTGGACAAGAGCCTGGCGGCTCATGGATTTAAGCGCAGTGATATTACAGACGTGTTTCTGACCCACCTGCATTTTGATCACTGTGGAGGTGCGATCAAAAAATTGGATGATCAGTTGGTTCCGGCTTTTGAAAACGCTGTCTACTGGTCGAATGAAGCCCATTGGTTATGGGCCACCCAACCCAACCCCAGAGAAAAAGCTTCCTTTCTCAAAGAGAATATCCTCCCCATTCAGGAAAGCGGACGCCTGAAATACATACCTACAGGAGAAAAAGAATCCGGCAAACTGGACACGGCTTTATTTTCGAAGGATTTTCTGGTACGCTTTGCCAGTGGCCATACCGACGCCATGATGCTGCCACAGCTAAGTTATAAAGGAAGAACCATTGTATACATGGCCGATCTCCTGCCTTCAGCAGGCCATATCCCGTTGCCCTATGTGATGGCTTATGATACCCGGCCACTGCTGAGTATGAATGAAAAAGAACTGTTTCTCCAGGAGGCCCTGGCCAATAACTATATACTTTTTTTGGAGCATGATCCGGTGCATGAATGTTGCACCCTCAAACAGACCGAAAGAGGTATTCGGGCTGACCAGTTTTTTAAATTATCTGACCTTTAATGCACCCGAATGGATCTAAGAAATTATAGAGGAAAGCCCCCACTGGTATTTGCCGTCCTGCTAATGACTACTATGGGATGCAGTTCCCGAATCACCCAATCGGGCAAAGCCTCCTATTACGCCGATATGTTCCAGGGACGCAAAACAGCCAGCGGCGAAGTATTCAGACAGGGCAAACGCACGGCGGCCCATAAGACCCTGCCTTTTGGCACCAAGGTTAAAGTCACCAATCTGGCCAATGGCAAAAAAGTAAAAGTGGTGATCAATGACCGGGGCCCCTTTGTGGAAGGCCGCATAATCGACTTGAGTCGCAAGGCGGCCCGAAAACTGGATATGCTGCGCGCCGGCGTGACCGAGGTTACCATAAAATACAAACGCAAAAAATAATATCGCGGTGGCCATCGACACCCTGATAGTTTTCGGATGATACAGGCTGAATTACACTCAGGTATTTTCAATAGTTTTTTGCTTTCGCTCCCAGAACCAGAACAAGGTCATAATGCCGGCATTGATTGCTACCATCAACCAATTCCAAATACTCAACCAAATAGCCAGCCCCAATAAAAGATAAGTCCATTTGCTAATCAAAAAACGATGCTTTCGCCGGAAATTAAAAAAATAGTCCGCAGCAAATGCCAGAATAACGACCGCCATAAAAATGATAAAGGCATTTCGCTTCCATTCACCGCTGAGGCTGCCCTTCATCATTACCCCGCCAATATGATTGGCGAGGTAAATCAGAAAAGCAACAAGGGTGGATAATAATGTTCTATTCATATCTAGGCATCCTCCAGCAGGAAAGTTAAAACAATAGCAGGGTCATCCACACTCGCCATTCTGCCGTAAGTCACACCATCTTCGGTATAGTAGTCAAACTTGACATGGTTGTTCAATAGGAACTCCTGAATATTAGGCTGACCGGGATCGTACATTAATTTCGAAACATAACCACCCGACGCCGCTGTTCTCAAAGTAAATCCGTAAACTTTGGTTGCGGGATCTTTGGTATAGTCGAACACAATGGTTGTTGTCCATCCACCGTTTCCATTCTGGTTACTCCAGCCTTCGACAATCAGTCTGCTATTGACCAGATCAAAGTGCAGGGTCAGGGTGCCGTTGTTAAACACATAACCCGCATAGCGATTATCCAGATTGTTCACATAATGCGAAATTATGGCTTCGCCTTCCGGTGTCATCCCGGGAGTGATCGTCTTGTAGCGTGCCTGCAAACTGAATTTCGTACCCAATAACACATCCAGAGGAATCAATGGCGCAGAAGATTTGATCACCTCATATTCTTTACCTGAAGAATCATAGGCTACGATGTCAGAGCTGTTCTTCCATCTCAATCCGGAAAAATGTATGCCCATATTCACCAGGCCGTCCACAAAGTAAGCACCGTCAATGGAATAAGCTATACCTGAACTCGCCGAACTAACAGAATCATCCGGAGAAAGATAATCTCCCGATACCACCTTCGCGCTGGCATTCAGACCCAACTCAATTTTCTCCTGGGTGCCATTGTTATCAAAGAGTATCATGGGATGGGTACTTTCAAACAAATCCCTGATACGATTGATCGCATCGTCATACTCGCCATTCATAAAAGACTGCTTTTCTGCAGCGGAAGCCTTAATTAAATACAGTGTATTCCGGCATTTTCTGCCCGTCAGGAACAGCGTATCTCCGCTGGTTCTTTCGTATTCAAATTCTATATCACTCTGAAGACCCTCCTTCTGCTCACCATCATTATTCGAGTCATCCGGGTCCTGCAAAATTGTTATGTAGGTATAGGTATCAAAGATCAGCGTTGCATTGGAAATATACTTGATCCGATAGGTGGATTCCTTGAAATTAACCGCAGATGCTGCGTCCCAGTCGGCGACCATATTTACCGTACCCTGGTCCGTAAAATCCATAAAAAAACCATACCCACCTCCTTTTAAGGAAGTTTTAAGAAAGGCTTTCCAGCCATTGGATGCACCCAACAAAACGTGTTTCAGTTCTGCATTTCTCTCCAGCATCCTTTCCTCCGGCAACTTGTCAAACAGGTCCGCTACTTCCGGCTTAGAACAGGCGGCGAGCAGCAGCAGTCCGAAGGAACAGATATATAATAGATTTCTCATAGTCATTCTTATTTATAAGTTACTGGTCCATAAAAATAATTTTGTTCATCATCTGCGGTATAAAAGCCGGCAAATGACTTATAGGCCTGATCCGTAGGCTGGATCGTGTAGGGCAGATAATCAGCCACAAAAGTATGTTCGGTCAGATAAGGCAGCATATGCGTCTGAAAAGGTGTAATCACTGATCCGATCCGCCCATTATTATAGGTGGTGCCTTCGCCTTCCGGACTTTTGAGACTGAAACTTACTTCCTTCGCTTCAGGATCTACTTCCACATTAAAATCATAATCACCGAAGTAAATAGTAGAACCAGTAGCCCCCTGCGCGAAACCCAGTCTGAAAGTCATATTCTCTGCATCTGCAAACCGCAGTTCCACATATTTCAAGTACCAGTTACCCGCCTGTAAATCGGCGGCATAGTCCGCCAATAGTGCGTCGAATATGGAGGAACTGCCATAAGTTGCATAATGCGCTTCCTTTGGATCTATGTGGATGAAATCTACAGCGCCTTCATTGATCATATTGGCGAAACTGGTCAGATCCGCAGGATCTTCTACCCCGTACTGGTCCTGCAACACCTTACGCACCTCCGTTTGCAGTTCATAAAGGTCCACATCAAAATTATTCAACATGTATTGAGCTGCGATCGCTTCCTTCTCTTTGAATCGGGTATAAGCCAATGACGAATAACCGACCGTGAACAGGAGGTTGCTGTACCAGACAGGGCCTTCTACCACGATATGGGCTACGGTCTCGGCAAAATCCTCACCGAACTGGGAACCCGCATATGGTGTTACAAAACCCAGGGCTTGGGCATCTGTGGTACTTACATTTGTCCAGTCAGGCTCATAATCGGGTACGCATACTTTTTCAAATGCCGGTGGAATAGGAATTGTCTGATTCAATGCATGTGTGAACTCATGAAAAACTGTTCTCAGGTAGCGTTTCATCTGATCGCCATTGGTATTGTCAAAACGGTTCAGGTCATACAGAGTCATCGTACGCGCACTGGCGGAAGTGCCCAGGATATAGGAATTGTCATTATTATAAGAAGGAGATCCGAACAGGACCCATTCTTTATGAAAATATTTCTTTCCGAAAGTCTCGCCGGCCACTTTGGTATACGGTTCGATAAAACCTTTTTTGATCACCTCCAGTACCGGAATCACCCGGTCCAGCTCAATGGGGGAAATATTACGTGTCACGTCACCTTTGTGTCGGTCAAACCTGTATTCCACTTCAATATTCCAGGGATCAACAAAATTACTGGTAATCCATTCGTCCACGTCGTTAGCAACGGCCTCATCGATAGGGTAGTCATTCATGTCCACATCCAGATTCTCCGTGGACTTGCGACATCCGAATAGTGCAACCAGGAGTAGCAGGTAGGTGGCTAGTATTTTTATTCTTGTCATTGTAAAGAAGTTTTAATTAACGGGGATTGAGTTCCAAACCACCCAATTCAACCGCAGTTTTGGGAATTTGAAATACGCGTCGATTATCATCAGCAGGCAATTCAATAGTCGACTCAACGCCACTGTTATCAATCAATAAATGCGTAATCGTCATTTTATGCCGGATCATGTCGAAATAGCGCATGCCTTCATTCATAAATGTCCAGCGCTTGACATCCAATATGGCATTCATCACCGCTTCTTTCTCATTCGCTGTGTCATAAAAATCCTTGGCTTTGGCAATCGTAATACCATGAGTAGGCTGGTTATAGTTGGTAATTTTATACCGGCAGGCCAGGTTCAGATCTGCCAGGGCCGCATTGGTATTGCCCATTTCGAGATAAGCTTCGGCCCGGTTCAGCAACACTTCATCAGTAGTGAGCATCGGCATTTGCAAGTAGGGATAACCAATATTGGAGGTGGAGTTGGTGACAAAGAAATATTCTCTTAGTTTGTTTAATGTATAGTTACCGGTACCATAGGTCCAGGCATTGGTCTTAAAACTGCTGCCGGTTACATTGGTACGGGTATACCAGTTGCTGTAAATAGCGGGACCGAAACCGTATCGGCTTGCATACAAACCACTGGAACGCTGATAACCGGAATACATTTCATGGACCAATAGGTTGAACTTGGATTCTCCTGAACAGAAATAATTCCCAAAGATCGTTCCGTCCCCGGACAGGGAAGCGGCTTCACCCGCATAGTCCCTTATCACGCCAAAGAAATCGCCGCCGGGCACTACTTTATTAGCATGCTCTATCACTTTTTGCCAATCCTGCTTGAACAAATAAAATCTTGCTGCAAATGCATGAGCTGCTGCAGGTGTAAAATGATACCCAGGTACATCCCATTGACCACCGTTCAGCAGCGGCAGCCCTTCGGTAAGATCTTTTTCAATCTGTTCGTACACAGAAGCTACCGTCCCCCTGTCGTATTTCTGAAAAGGATTATCCTCTGGCGTGAGCACATAGGGTACACCCAGGCTGGAATTATCACCGGCCGGGTCGTAGGCCTTGGCAAAAAAAGTTACCAGTAGAAAATGACTAAAGGCTCTGGCTACCAGGGCTTCACCACGATAAGGGTTGGTTTCTGGGCCCAGATCATATTCTACAATCGAGGCCAGCGCCTGGTTGGCTGCAGCAATACCTTCATAAGCACCGTTCCAGAATTCCGAAGGGGTATTGCCGCCATCGTCCTCTACATCCTCAAATTTGTACAACTGTGGAAAGGGAAGATTCAGGTGCACGCCCGAAGCGTTAGGCCCTTTGTCTGAAACATTATCGGAATACATTTCACCCATCGCACAATATGGATAACTTGGATATGCAGAGGAAACCAGTTGCGCAATTTTATCAACATTATTCAATTCTGCCCGATTGTCCGGATTCTTATCTAAGAATTTTTTGCAGGATATTAGAGTGATTACCAAAATGCTGCAAATAATTAAATTTCTATTTCTCATACTATTCATTATTACAGACCTAGTTTAATCGAAAATGTGTATTGTTTCGGAATTGGCATGGCCACGCCGCCATTGTTAAAAAACTCAGGATCAGCCCCCAATAAGCGCTTGTCGGAATAGAGTAGAGCGATATTATTACCAACTAGTGAAAACTGCAGGTTATTCAATCCGAGCTGTTGGGTGATGCGCGATGGCATGAAATAGGTAAATGCGATATTCTTCAGCCGGATGAAGTCTCCTTTGGCCACGCGAACATCGGTGTAATTGTATAAATTATACGCATAGACCGCCGTCTCTGAAGTACCGGTGGAGTACCGGGTGAAATTCTGACGTTGCAGCTGATCCAGAATCGATGGGATATGGGTCACCGACTCATCTCCAGGCATGATCCAGCGATTACGCATTTCCTGTGACATGGCATACAGGTCATTATAGGAATCCGAGAATATGGGCTGCAGCCTTAATTTATTGCCGTAAGCATAAGTAAACAATACCGACAATGAGAAATTTTTATAGGCGAACCGGTTATAAAAACCACCGGTAAAAGTCGGATCAACCGGACCTTCATATTTCAGGTATTCGACAATATTGTCCTGCACCCATAAATAGTTATCTTTTTCTCCTTCAGTATTGATAAAAGTGGGAGACCCGTCAATCGGATTCAATCCATCATATTTGATTGAGAACAATCCCCGCTGGGGATACCCATTTAAAGCATCTCCTTCCGCCCTGACCAGGTTCCAGATACTGGGGTCAATCTCCTTTTCCGTGATCTTATTCTTATTAAATGCAAAGTTCAACCGACTGGTCCATGCAAATCCGGCAGGTTCTTCAGGTTTTATCAATTGGGCACCAATCGTGGTTTCCACGCCGGATCCCACCATTTTTCCATCATTGGCTACTTTTTCTGACTCTCCGCCAATACCGGCATTTTTCACTCGTGAAATCAGATCAAATATTCTTCTCTTATAGTAATCTACCGTAAGATCAATCCGATGGTCAAGAAAACTTAAATCCACACCCAGATTAAATTCATACATCTTTTCCCAGGTCAACTGATTGTTGGCCAGATCCGAAATATATATAATTGATTCCTTCTCGGTTTCATTCGGACGATAAGCGATCCGATTGTAGAACACCGGCAGGGTATTGGTCGCATTTCCTATATTACCCACCAGGCCATAAGTTCCCCTAAGCCGCGCAGAGCTCAACTCATATAAATCAGGGAAGAATTTTTCATGGGTAATATCCCAGGCGCCAGACACGTTCCAGGTGGGCAGCCAACGCGCCTGTCGTGATTTCCCCATTTTATTGGAACCATCCATCCGGCCCGTCACATTAATGCTATAGCGGCTGTCGAAATTATATGCGGCACGTCCTGCATAGGCCACATAACGGTCATAGTAGTAGGCCATGCCAAAATAGGGATCTCCGCCTTCGATCATTTTCTTGAAATACCGATAATTGGGATTGACCAGTCCTCCATTTTCATACTGGTAGCCCACCCCATCATAATTGTAATTCTGCCGGTCAATGGACCGCACTTCCATGGATCCGAAAAAGTTGAACAGGTTCCTATTCCAGGCTTTGTCAAATTCAATATTCTGCCGGAAATAATAATTTGCGATTTTATCTTCCACATTATTAAAGAATCCACCGGCGGGTAATACAATTACAGGCAGTTCATAAGGTCTATCGGGATCATCATACAACCAGTTGTTGCCGCCAATAACGGAACTGTTGGTATAAGCCCTGAATGACTCTGCCATATTGGATCCTTCCTGCACATAATGCTGCCGGGTCGTTTGCGCATACCGGTAAGCACCGTCCAGTGAATACTGGAGACCGGGAATGATTTTATATTTTAAACCACCCTGCACCTTTATATCCAGCATACTCAACTTCAGGTAATTCTTTTCAACCTCGTTGATGATATTAAATGGCGCCCAGTTCATCTGAAAATACTCCAGCTCCCCATTTTCATCATAGGGGGTGATCAGCCGGCTTGTATTCAACGCATAGGAATAGGGATTGATATCGAAGTCCCTGGAATACTTGCCGTATACCGGATCAGACTGCCGGTTTAAAACGCCCGGTGTCCGCTGGTTTCTGATGGAGCTGGTTCCGATCAATTCAAAACTCAATTTATTGTTGACCTTGAAATTTGTCCTGAGGTTGGCCGTAAATCGGCTTACCTGATCGGCAATGGTCTGGCCGTTATCGTGGAGATAACTCGTAGAAAAGTAATTCTGTACCTTGTCCGAACCCGAAGTCACGCTCACAGAATGTTCCTGTAACAATGAGTTTTTAAACAGCACATCAAACCAATCCGTATTGGCACGGGCATATCTTTCCAGAAATCGGTTTTTATCGGCATTATCAAAACCGTTCTTTAATGCCCAGGTACCACTGGATTCATCATAGTCATAAAGTTGTTTGTATAATTTGTAGAAAACACCTCCATTCTGAGGGGCTCCCAGTCCTGCGGGATTCAAATAACCTTTATTTTCCATTTCCACCATGACGCCCATCTGCTCTGCGGAATTCATAATATCGAACTGATCATAACTTGGTTTCAGGTAAGTCGTCAGGTTTCCGGTATAACTGATAATTGGTTTGCCCTGGGAGTTGCGCCCTTTTTTAGTACTTACGACGATGACACCATTCATAGCGCGGGCCCCATACATAGCCGTAGCAGCCGCGTCTTTCAAGATGGTCATCGATTCGATATCATCCGGGTTCAGTCCCGCTACCGAAGACCCAATAAGGGTATTGGCATCACCGGTTGAAAGTGCTTCATTGGAAATATTGACGACATCTTCCAGAATGATACCGTCGACTACCCAAAGCGGCTTGTTGTCACCCGAAAGAGAAGTCGCACCCCGGATCCGGATTTTGGGTGCAGCACCAAATGTTCCGGATACATTCTGAATCGAAACGCCGGCCACCTGGCCTTCCAGCATCCGGCTTACATCCGGTATACCGTTGCGCTGTACGTCTTTGGCCAACACTTTGGCCGCAGACCCGGTAAAAAGTTTTCGGTCGATGGTCTGATAACCCGTCTGTATGACCACTTCTTCCAGATCTTTGATCTGTTTCTCCAGGACGATCTGAATGGTGGCCGCGTTCCCCACCCGATGTTCCACCGTTTTATAGCCCGTGGCAGAAACTTCGAGGATGGCTCCTGCGGTCACATTACTAAGCGTGAAACGTCCCTGTTCATCTGTACTGGTTCCCAGCGTGGTACCCTTTACGATTATACTGGCGCCGGGTATTGGCGTACCATCTTCCCCCTTGACCTGTCCCCGAATATCGATATCTGTTACCGGCGCAGGTGTGGTGGGCAGGTCAGGCTGTAAGGCTGCAGGTGGTTTGGTCGCGACGGCGGGTAACGGTTTAGCCGTTACAAAAATGGTTTTATTGTCAATCGCAAACTGTAATGGCTGATTGCTAAAGGCACGGTTCAGCACCTCCTTCAGCGGCATGTTCTTGACGTTCAGCGAAATCGGACCTGCTTGGTCAATGAGTTGCTTTTTATACAGTACGGTATAACCTGTCTGTTTTTCAATGGCTTTGAACAGACTGCGTATCGACTGCTGGTCTCCCGTATATGTCACGGTTTGCGCATGACCTTTAGCCCCCGCCTGCATACAACATACGAACAGGAATAAAGATATAAACTTCATAATTAGAATTGTTTTTCGTAGCGACTTACGATGGGAATGTTCTAAAAGAAGTGATTTAAAATCATACATTTGTAATAGTTATGGTTAATCAATTAGAAAATTGCTAGACACGTTTTCTGTTATTAATCATTTTCATCTGGCTGTCTCCGGTGGTGCGGAGGCAGCTATTTTATTAGGGGATATAGATTTCGCCTTTATTTCATATCGTCTGCTTTTTTAATGGTTAATAATGATAAGTACATGATTTTCCATCCGGTATTGAATTCCTGATCCTTTGAAAAACTTCAGGATAGAAGAAAGGTTGACATTTCGATTCAACTTACCCTCAAACTCCAATGCAGGCACTTGCCCTTCATAGCGTACTTCTATATTATACCAGCGGGCTAACTGCTGCATCACTTCCTCAAAACGCAAACCGGTAAAATTAAAATTTCCGCTTTTCCAGGCCATTACGCCTTCCGTATCTACAGCGCGAACCTGTATGGGCTGATTACCGCTGACGACAGACTGCTGTCCGGGTGCAAGTATTTTCTCTTCCGAATTACCCGACCGGACTTTTACTTTTCCTTCAATCAAGGTTGTTTTAATACCAGGAACATCTTCAAAGCTGTTGATATTGAATCGGGTGCCCAGCACGGTTACCCGCTGCTGTTTGCTGTTGACGATAAAGAGCGCACCTGACGACTTTTTGGAAACTTCAAAATAAACCTCGCCCTTGATGCTCACTTCGCGTGCGGCGTCATCAAAAACCAAAGGATAGGTAATGGCGGAGGCGCTATTCAGCCAAACCCGTGAACCATCTGGCAACTGAAGTTCAAAATGCTTCCCTTTTGAAGTTGTTACTGTATTATATACCGGCTGGCGCTGTGCACTTTCTCCTTCATATTGTAATCGCCCATCTTTTAAAACAGCAGTAATATCTGCATCTGCAATAACCGTATTCCCTGTGCTGTCCAGGGCGATCTTTCGGCCGTCAGACAGCGTCAGGACAGCACCTTCCGTTCCGGGTTGTATATCGGTAACGCTGTGTGAAACCTTATTCTTCTCCGGAGCCCGGTTCATGAGCAAGAACCAGGACAGGGCGCCAATGAAGCCCGTAATCAGTACCGCTGCAATCATTTTCCTGGACCACCACCATTGAATTTTACGGTTACCAATTCGGCGGTCCGCATCTTGAAGTATCTTTCGTAATATGGCTGCCGATTGTTGATCCGGTAACCGCTGATCCGCACCTGTTTCTTCCCAGGTACTGCGCAGTAGTTCCCGCAATAAGGGTTGGTGCCCTGGCTCCTGAAGGGATGCAAACAACAGGGATTTTTCCTCCGCCGTTATGCTGCCAGCCACATAACTGTGAAATAATTCCCTAATATTTTCTTCTGTCAAAGCCATCGTTACAGGTCGGGTTTAAACTAAATGACGCATAACAGTAAAAAAGGGAGTAGTAGAACGAAAAAAAATTAGTAACTCAACAGGAGCAAAACAAGAATCAGGTATTCCAGTGTAATTTTGTCTCTTAAAACTCTTAGTGCCAGTGTCATATGTTTTTTTACGGTCAATACACTGATACCCATTTCACGGGCGATTTCTTCATGTTTCATACCACCTTGACGGCTAAGCACAAAGACCGAACGTTGCTGGGGGCTCAGACCGTCCAGTAGTGCACGTAACTGCAGGTCCAATTCTTTGCTGATGAGTTGCGCTTCTGGATCTGTGGTGGCCGGGATTTCGCGAATTTCCCCAATTGCTTTTTCCCGGACGGCCATGGTACGAAAGCAGGAATATGCGTAATTTCTTACCATCCGGTGCCAATACGCATCAAAATTGGTTACCTGTTGCAGTCGTTCCCGTTGCCGCCAGAGTTTAAAATATAATTCCTGTACGCCGTCTTCCGCCAATTCCGGGGACTGCAGTAGTTTAAGCAGGTAGGCATATACCCTATCCTTCGTCCCATAGAAAAAGCGGGAAAATGCAGCCTCATCGCCGCCGGCAATTAACAACAGTTCCTTTGTTGATATGGTGGTATTCAAAACCTCGGGTAATTTTCAAACAAGCAGGTTCTCGGTATCGAACCCTTTCTAATGGGTTAAGAATCAGGGAAACATTTCCAGAACCAGACCTCGCGTGCCTTGTCAATGCTTCCCATTATAACAATTTCTATCGATAAGATTCATTGAACCGATGCCTAAATGAACTCGCAGCTAAGCTTAACCAATCCGCTCAGATCATATGGCACCATAATTCAAATGTAATGACTTTTTTACCACTACAAATAATCTGTTCGAGCCTGAATTTAGAAAGGTTTCAGGAATCGACCAAGCAATCAGCTAATTTCAGTTTAACAATTCTTAATTGAAATTTATGCGAAGTATAAAATATTTCCCGGGACGCACCCTTTCAGACCCGGATGCCGATTGATTTTTCAGCTAGTCACATTGATTACTGCAATACCGGACTCAGCCATTTGCGGGCTTGATCCATTGACATGCCTTTACGGGCGGCAAAGTCTTCCAGCTGATCTTCGGCGATTTTTCCCAATCCGAAATAATGACTCTGGGGATGCGCGAAATACCAGCCACAGACAGAAGCGGGCGGATCCATTGCCAGGCTTTCTGTAAGTTGAATGCCAATATTTTCCGTTACCTGCAGCATTTCAAAAAGTTTGATTTTTTCAGTATGGTCCGGACAAGCGGGATAACCCGGTGCCGGCCGGATCCCCTGGTATTGTTCTTTGATCAGTTCTTCATTGCTGAGGGTTTCTTCTTGCTGGTAACCCCAGAATTTTCGACGGGTACCCGCGTGCAGGCATTCTGCAAAGGCTTCTACAAAACGGTCACCCAATACCTGTACCAAAATTTTATTGTAATCATCCAACTGGTCCAGATAACGTTTAACATGATCCATCACACCGTGTATGGTAACAGCAAAAGCCCCCATATAATCCTGTCCGTACTCCGCCGGCATGACAAAATCCGCCAGTGAAAAATTATAGTAGCCTTTTGCTTTCTGTGATTGCTGACGCAGGGATTCCAGCTGTACCTGCCGGTCATCAACCTGTACCGTAATCGTATCGGCTCCATTGCTACTGGCAGGCCAGTACCCCACGACACCGTCTGCCCTGAACCAATTTTCATCTATTATCTGGCGAAGCATCGCCTGGGCATCCTTGTAGAGTTTGGTGGCTTCAGCTCCATAATTCACATCGGTCAGGACGTCCGGAAAATGTCCGGGCATCTCCCAGGCACTAAAGAAAGGCCCCCAGTCTATATAATCGGCAATCTCCGCCAGGCTGTAATCCTTAAACACTTTTACCCCCTGAACCGCAGGCACTACCGGCTGGTAGTTTTTCCAGTCCAGCATTTCTTTATTGGCCAGTGCCTGTTCGTAGGACACCAGCACTTTTTTATGTTTATTGGCAAACTGTACGCGGAGGCCCTCATATTCATTACTTGTTTTTTCCAGTACTGCCTGCTTTTCCTTACCCAGCAGGCTGCTGACAGCGGTAACACTCCGGGAAGCATCCAGAACATGCATCACTCCGTTATCGTATTGGGGTGCAATTTTGACCGCAGTATGCATCCGGGAAGTCGTGGCCCCGCCAATAAGCAGGGGCTGTTTCATATTCCGCCTTTTCATCTCCTGCGCGACATGGACCATCTCATCCAGAGAGGGTGTAATCAGACCGCTGAGTCCGATGATGTCGGCGTTCTCTTTTTCGGCGGTATCCAGAATCTTGTCCGCTGGCACCATTACCCCCAGATCAATCACATCATAGCCGTTACAGCCCAGTACCACGCCTACAATATTCTTACCGATATCATGGACGTCACCTTTGACGGTGGCCAGTAATACTTTGCCGGCACCCCCGGTCAGGGCAGCGGGGTTGGCCAGTTTCTCTTCCTCGATAAAAGGCGTAAGCCAGGCCACCGATTTTTTCATTACCCGGGCGCTCTTCACGACCTGCGGAAGGAACATCTTTCCGGCTCCGAACAGATCGCCTACCACATCCATACCCGCCATCAATGGTCCTTCTATTACTTCCAGGGGTCGGGGATATTTGAGTCGGGCTTCTTCGGTATCCGTTTCAATAAATTCGGTAATACCGTTCACCAATGCATGTTTCAACCTTTCCTCGACCGGTGTTTGTCTCCAGGCATCATCTTTTTTCTGTGTCTTACCGGAAGCTTTCACCGTTTCTGCAAAAGCCAAAAGTTTCTCCGTGGCTTCATTGTTATCGTTATTATGATTCAGGATCACATCCTCACAAAGCTGGCGCAGGTTGGGTTCAATCTCATCATAAACCGCCAGCTGGCCGGCATTGACGATACCCATCGACATCCCTGCCTTGATGGCATAGTACAGAAATACAGCGTGCATAGCTTCCCTTACCGGTTCGTTGCCCCGAAAAGAGAAGGAAAGATTACTGACACCACCACTGATGCCCGCCAACGGCATCAACTGCTTGATTCTGCGGGTGGCATTAATAAAATCTACTCCGTAATTATTGTGTTCTTCCAGTCCGGTAGCTATGGCAAAAATATTGGGATCAAAAATAATATCCTGTCCTTTGAACCCTACCTGACGGGTCAGTATATCGTAAGCCCGCTGACAGATTTCCACTTTGCGGTCTTCCGTATCGGCCTGGCCTTTCTCATCAAAAGCCATAACGATCACAGCGGCACCGAAATTCTGACAGGTAATGGCCTGTTCGATAAATTTCTCTTCGCCTTCTTTCAGGGATATCGAGTTCACAATGCATTTACCCTGTGCACATTTCAGGCCGGCTTCGATGATCTCAAATTTGGAAGAATCGATCATGATCGGCACTTTGGCAATATCCGGCTCACTCTGAACCAGATTGATAAAAGTGGTCATCGCCTGTACCCCGTCGAGCAGGGCATCATCCATATTGATATCTATCACCTGTGCGCCGTTTTCTACCTGTTGCCGCGCAACACTAAGGGCTTCCTCATATTTATTCTCACGGACCAGTCGGGCAAATTTCTTGGAACCGGTGACATTGGTTCTTTCACCAATATTGACAAAATTGGTTTCAGGACGCACCACCAGAGGTTCCAGGCCTGACAGCCGTAAAAAAGGAGGTATACTAACAGTACTCATAAAAATGCTTAAAATCTGTTCAAGAATGCTGGTTCGTGGGTTGCTAAACGATTTCAGTTGCTTCCACCGGGCGCCGGCGGGGCTTCACACCCCGGACAGCATTGGCAATAGACCGGATATGGTCCGGAGTCGTACCACAACAGCCGCCTACCAGATTGACATAGCCTTCCTTTGCCCAGTCATCGAGGAAGGAAGCGGTTTCATTGGGTTGTTCATCATATTCCCCCATGGCATTGGGCAGTCCCGCATTGGGATAAGCGGAAACATAGCAGGGAGCGATCTGGGACAGCTCTGCCACATGGGCCCGCATGTCTTTTGCGCCCAATGCACAGTTCAACCCCACCGACAACGGGTCGGCATGGGCCACCGATATATAAAAAGCTTCCAGGGTCTGACCACTCAGGGTCCGGCCGGAAGCGTCCGTTATGGTGCCGCTGATCATCAGCTCGCGGTTGCTGCCCGGATGCTGTCTGAAATAGGTCTTGGCAGCATAAATGGCCGCCTTGGCGTTCAGGGTATCGAAGATGGTTTCGATAAGTAACAAATCCGCACCGGCTTCCACCAGTCCGTCGATTTGTTCGGTATAGGCAGCCACCACTTCATCAAAACTCACGGCACGGTAGCCCGGATTATTGACATCCGGAGACAGACTCAGGGTCTTGTTCAGCGGACCGATCGCGCCTGCTACAAAAACGGGACCCCGGTTCTTTCCCTCCGGAGACGCCAGAAAATCTTCGATAGCCTGCCGTGCACAACGAACCGAAGCCTGGTTCAGTTCATGTGCCAGCGACTGCATATCATAGTCGGCCTGTGCAATAGAAGTACTGCTGAAAGTATTGGTTTCGATAATATCTGCTCCCGCCTCGAGATATTCCCGGTGGATCGCCTGGATAATATCAGGTCGGGTAATACTGAGCAAATCATTATTGCCTTTCAAATCTTTGTGCCAGTCCTTAAATCGCTCACCCCGGTAATCCGCTTCAGTGAGCCGATACCTTTGGATCATGGTACCCATGGCACCGTCCAGGACCAATATACGCTGGTCCAGCAAATCTCTGATTTTACTCATAGTTATCGCTTTAGGCGGTCATGCCGCCGAAAATGTCTTCAATGATAAACGTGGGAACTAAGAAGGGTTCTTCCGTTTATTAGTTCTTTTTTAGAACAGGCTGAACAATAAACAAATCTGCCTGGGTAGCAAAGTTAAGAATTAAAGTAAATTATTTGGCAAGCTAGCTGATTAATAGTAGAAAACACTAGTATAGCTCTGATATGCAAGAGAATACCACAGTCACGCTTGTATTTAACCGGTATCGGGTGCATAAAAATCTATCTGACTGCCAGAACAGGTTTTTCTGAGCGCTTTTATCCCTACTGGCCCCTTACGGATCCACGGCTTCCGCCCGGTCCCCTGCTGCCGCGGTTTTCCGGTGCTCTTTCTGAACGCCGCATATCCCGCCTTTCAGAATCGCGTTCTCCTGATTCCGCCCTTCTGCCACTCCGGCCACGCCCACCGCCGAACTGACGCGGATAATAAGACAGGGTGACCATGAAAAACTGCTGAAGTCCGCTGGTTACGGTAGTAGACACATTATCCAGGCTGCTGGAACTGCTGATATTCTTATACTGACCCAGAATGTCCATAGCCGACAACTTCACTTCCGCCTGTTTGGAAGACAGGAAACGGTAAGTCGCAAAAGCATTCCAGAGTGCTGAGGTTTCTCCGGTCGTTGAATTTTTGACATAATTCATGGAATTGCTGATCATCAAATCCCGGAAAGGATTGATATTCAGATTTCCCTGGGTAATATAATTACTGGTTTTCAGATTCCGCATCTGGCCGGTGGACTGGGTACTGGCGCTGGTATTAACTGACTGGGCCAGTTCGATATTGCCGATATCGCCCAGGGTGTAAAACAGGCTGACCCGATTGGTCATATTATTGGCCCGGGAATTCGTGAAAACACTATCAATATAATTGGGAGAAACCGTCTTGGCCAGGGTAATGGCGTAATTGAACTGCAATACCTTATTCTTGGGTAATTTAAAAGAGGTCTTCATATTGAAACCGCCATTATACACTTTGCGGCCGTCCCGGTTGATCAGGTAAGTAGTCCGCCGGGCTTCTTTATCGTAAAAGCTACTGTCCACAATAGCCCCTTTCACGTCGTTGATGCCGCCATTCAGGTTAAAGCTGTAGTCGGTATTCCTGGAGCCTTGTTCCCGGCGATAGCTGAAATTAAAATCCAGGCTGTTGGTGGTGTAAGGTTGCAGGTTGGGATTTCCCAGGTTGATATTATATTGATTGATGCTGTCGACAATCGGTCGCAATTGATTGATGGTAGGTATGGAAGGGGTACTGTTACCCGAAAGGCCCATAGCAATAGTATACTGGTTGTATTTCTGGTAGTGATACGATACCGAAGCAGAAGGCATAAAAAAGCTGAAGTTGCGGTTCAGGTTTCGGTAGGCGAAGTTGGAACTGTTTTTTTCCGACATGATTCGTCCCTGAAGGTTGGCCGTTACGTTAATATAGCGGTTGAACCGGTCGGAAAGCCGTTTCCTGAAATTTTTGGACAGCCGCAGGGACGGCCGGTCCTCGAAACGGGTAATTTCGTTGAAGTTCGTCAATGTATCATTTCGCAGGTAATTGCCGGTCAGGGAATCATAATCACTGACCAGGGCATCTGAAGTGTTTTTGGAATGGCTGATGCGATTGCTCAGGACCATATTGATATTCCACAAATTAAAATTGCCGAAGAGCAGGCGTTTCAGCGCATTGTAATTCATATTCAGGGAATTGCTGAAACTGGAAGACGTGTTGTTGTATATCCGGTCGTAGGAACGATTGCGTGCTGCATTCTCATACGATACAAAATCACTGACGGTATGTGAATTGTTTTCGGAATTGCCGTAATCCAGGTTGTAATTAATGCCAAAACTTTTCAGGTTTCGATCATCATCATCCTTATTGCGGAAAGAAGCATTCAGCCCGAAGTTATTGCTTTGATTGTTAGAGGTGGAGCCGGAAGTATTCTCACTGACCAGACCCGCGCCTTCCCGCTCCTGCTGTGCTTTGCTGCTGTTATTGCCTGTGCTACTGGCGCTGCTGATATTGGCCCCCAGTGACAGGTCCTTGTCGCCATCCCGTTTATTGTAACTGACACTACCGCTGTGATTGTCAGACTGGGACAGATTCTGCCGCTCGGAATGTTCAAGGATCACATCATCCGTGGTGGCCTTTCTGGCATCGGTTGAGGAACTCACATCGCCTCGTTTATTGGTAAAAGTGTAATTGGCCCTGAGCTGGTTATTGAAACGACTGTTGGTGGTCTCAGAAAAATCGTACTGCATATTACCGCCCAGGGTCAGTATCCTATTAATACCTGAGCTGCCGAAGTTGGCAACATATTTATTATTGGGATTATAGTTACGGTAAGTACCCTGCCGGAACATTTCCTGAAGTCCGGCGGTTTTATTGATATTATTGATGCTGGCAGCAATGCCCCCGCGTAGTTTTTCACGATAGCCGAGTGCCGAGGCATCCGCTTCAAAGCGACGGTCGGTACCCAGTCCGCCCCCCAGTTTACCGAAAAACCCTTTCTTCTTATCCGCCCTCAGTTTGATATTCATTGTCAGCAGGGAATCCTCCGGATTGTCATCAATATTATCCTTGGAATAATCCTCTTCGCTGTAGACCTGAATCTTTTCAATTGCTTTCTTGGGCAGGTTCTGGGTAGCAATAGCCGGATCCGACCCGAAAAAGGGTTTGCCGTCCACATATACATTATTTACTGTCTTACCGTTGACGGTTATGGTACCATCGCCCCACATCGTTACACCGGGTACACGGCGCAACATATCTTCCACTACGGCATTTGAATCCAGCTTAAAAGCCCCGGGATTGATTTCCAGGGTATCACCATTCATGGTCACCGGCACCACTGCCTGTACAACCACTTCCTCCATCATGCCCTGCTTCTTACCCATCCGGACGGTATTGAAATTAAACCCGGGATGGGTGCTGTCCAGGGTAAGGGCCCTGGAATAGACCTGGTAACCAGTGAAAGAAAAATTAAAAATAAATGGCGTATTCAACGGGATCGATGAAAAGGAAAACGATCCGTCCTCTCCGGAAATCTGATAATTCACCAGACTTGAATCAGCTTTCTTATAAACCGTAATGGTTACCGACTGCAGGCCATAATCATCTGCCGAGTCTTTAACGATACCGCTCACAGTACCCATTACCAGACTATCTTTCTGCGCTGATGCCACCAGCGAGCAGCAACAACAGATCAGCAATACCGGTAAATATCTCATCATTCGATCGTTGTTTTAGGCTGTAACCGAATAATTACCGGATTGGCATTTCGATCATTGTTTTCAAAATAAGATTTCATTGCCTCGGAGTATTGAGGGCTTCTTCTTTCGGTGGCATCCCGGGTCCGGAACATACTGGAAGAAGATACACTGCTGTACAGATACTCCTCATCGGCATACAGTATACTGCCGGCCAGCGCAGGCAGATAGGCATTGCTGCTGTCGGGACTGATCTTACCGGTATTGTAGAACCGTCCTTTGGCTTCCTCAAACATAAAATTCCTTTCCCGCCAGCTCCGGCGGTAATCCAGGGAGAAGAACAGGAGACCTTTTATCCGGAACACCTTTTCGATTGACCAGACAAAACTGCCGTTCTCCGTGCGGAACTGTTCAAAATCATTGCTGCTTTTGAAGCCGGCATAAAAAGTCTTTGGCAGGGAATATTCCAGGGGCATTACCAGTGAATACCGCAAATGAACACTGTCCCTGGTTAATTCATATATATCGTATTTGTAGGGTCGGGTGAACAGTACCTGATCGGTCGTTGCAGTAGGAAAAAAACTCAACTGTGCCGATTTATAGTAGAGGGTATCGCTTTTTTTATTGTAGGGGAAATAATTGCGGATGGTCGTCCGACCGTCATATACATTCAGTTCATATCCGACCCGGTCTTCTGCCCTGCGGTCTGCACTCATAAAACTATAGGCCCAGTTTCCTGCATCAAGCAGGGTCGGATTGACCAGTGCCAGACTGAAGTCTTTCAATTCCTCGACCTGTTCACGGCGTACGTCAGCGAGATCGTAATAACCCGCCCATACAAAGCGGGCAAATGATTTATTGGTCGGATCCATCATCATCTTCTCGACCTCCTTTTCCGAAAAGCTAAAATGCTTGTTTTTTCCAGATATAAACAGGGCGTTCCGGTTTTTAGCCAATTGTATATTGCCGATTTCACATTTGGCCGGCCGGTACTTTTTAATAAAGCGGCCGCTTTTATCAAAAAAATAAATGGAATTCGTGTCGCCGTCCCAGATGATGTAATACTGATCCGATACGACCAGTTCCCGGATTCGGCCGAATAGGCTTTTCTTCGTTGTTTCCAGGGGAATATAGCTGATTTCATCAAAAACTTTTGAGACCGGAGCGCCGATCGCAAAAGAGGGCTGAAAATACAGGTTTTGGGCCTCCTGTCCGTTCAGGACATAAGCAATCATCAAACACAGCACCAGTGCCAAGTTTCTCATAACTCCTTTTGACGTTTTGTTGATTGTTTCCTTGCAAAATTTTCCAGGAAATTTTAAACAAATCCGCTCAAAAGCAAGGACCCACTGTAGAAACAGCGGGCCGAATAAATGATTGCCAAAATTTTTGAATTTCGATTAAACCTTTGTCGATTCGTATAGTCTTCTAAGGTTTACCGTTAAATGTATAGCTCAGGGTAATGCCATAGGTGCGCGGATCACCCAGAACCCCTGCATAATGACCTGCATTACCACCGGCAGCCAGCAATTGCTCATAATAATCCTTATCCAGAATATTGCGGGCCCAAACGAAGAGGCTTAAAGCCCGGGCTGCCTTGAAGCCCGTACGGGCATTCAGGATACCATAACCGGGGACATTCAGCACGGAGGAGGGCGTCGCACTTGAAGAAAATTCTGAACGGGCGAAGAATTCCGTGGCGATAAAGAAATGGGTGGGCCGGCCGAACAGCACAGCAGGGCGGGTATACTCGCCACCCAGGGTTCCGGTCCATTTGGAAATCCCCGGCAGCCGGCCTCCTGAAATATCCTTATACGCCACCTGAACCCCATCGATGGTATTGCCGGTTTCTTCCAGCGGCAGGGGGGCATTGGTAAACTTCACATATTTACCTAGGGTATAGGAAAGCGCCCCATAGAAATTGAAATGAAAGCCCGCCTGATAACTGGCGTCCAATTCGGCGCCCCGCACCTGCACACGGTCGGCATTGGCCAGGTAGCCGCGGTTGACACCGAGTTCAGCGGACTGTACATTGGTCTGGTAATCCTTAATATCATAATTATAGACACTGAGATTCAGGCTCAGTTCATTCGTGGGATTGGTTTTGATGCCTGCTTCCAGGTACCGGGTATACTCAGGTTTGATCACCGCCAGATCCAGCGCCGCTTCACCATCCACCGTGGGCAACCCACTGACATTGACCCCTACCGGCTTATAACTGGTGGAATAGGTCAGAAAGGCATTGACACTACGGCTGGGCCGATAGGCCAGGGTAAGTAAATAAGTGATATTGCGTTCTGACGCATCGGTAGCATAGGACTGGTTCCTGTAGACCGCATTCTTGAGTGCCAGCAGATCGGGATCCGAGGTTTCCAGACCACCATAGGTTTGGCGGTTATAATCCACCTGCTTTTCATCATAATTCAGACGGATGCCGGGCAGTACATGCAGATGGTCGACCAGTTCCCAGTCAATATTGGCAAACACCGCGGCTGACTTGGAACGGATCGACGACTGGGTATGTATGCCATAACCTTCAAACAGCCCCGGTGTCTTCCAGAGTTCCGATTCAGAATTCTGAGAGAAACGCCACTGATCCTTTCCGGATTCTTCGGTGCCATCGGTGGTTACTTCCTGACCAATATAGTAAATACCCAGGACGCCGCTCAACCGGTCATTGAGCTGTCCCGCATATCGGATTTCCTGAGAAATACTCCGGTGCTCGGAGGGGTTCTGGGATTTGGCCAGCGCTTCCAGTCCGGTAAAATCCCGGTCATTGGAAGGTCCCCATTTCCAATACCGCCAGGCGGTAGTAGCCGTCAGGGTCCCCGGGCCAATTTTACTGTCGATATTCAGGGTTGCGCCGCCCAGTTCATTTTCTGAGTTCCAGGGTGTATCGTGATCGATGACACGGTCGAAGGCATTGCGGGAAGGCAACTGATAATTCAGATCGGAAATAATGTTATCAAACTGGCGGTAAGCCGCCCTTTTGGTGGTCACTACCCCTGCCACAACCTGTGCATATCCATTAGGGGCCTGTTTATTGAAATCCCCTGCTAGTGAAACTGAGGTACGATCGGTAAGATGATAAAGCAGTTGCGCCCGCAGGCCCAGATTGTTGATGTCGTTCACATCTTTCAGACGGCGTTCATTGTAAAGTACACCGTCCCGCTGGGTACCGGAAAAGGAGAGCCGCGCCGCCAGTTTTTGGCTAATGGGTCCGGTTACGGTGGCTTTTGCCTGAATATAACCGTAATTCCCAAAGCTGGTTTCCAGGGTGCCGGAGGGAATAAAGGAAGGCTTCTTGGTTGTAATATTAACAGCGCCGGCAGAGGTATTTTTGCCAAAGAGCGTGCCCTGGGGCCCCCGCAGCACTTCGAATCGTTCAATATCTACAAAATCAAAAACTGCTGCTGCCGGCCGGGCATAGTAGACGCCGTCCACATAGTATCCCACACCGGGGTCCAAACCATCATTGGTCAGTCCGTAGGGTGATCCCAGTCCGCGGATGTTCACGCCGGTATTCCGTGGATTGGAAGAATACAATTGTAGCGAAGGAATCAATTCCTTGACCCGGTTGACATTAAAGGCGCCGGCTTCATTCAGCTTCTTACTGCTGATTACAGACACGGAAATGGGCACTTCCTGCAACAGTTCCTGTCTTCTTCTGGAAGTAATGACAACAGTGTCCACCTGAAACAGGGGTACCAGCCGGATGTATAAACTGTCAGTAAGTTTTCGAACCACGATATTCCGCGGGTTATAGCCCACTGAAGAAACGGCCAGGGTGAACGGGGTCTCGGGTACCTGGTCGAGCCCGAAAGCCCCCAGGGAATCCGAAACCGTGCCGGTTGTCGTTCCACGAATCTGAACACTGGCACCGGGCAAGGCTTCATTATTGTCATTGATGACACGGCCTTTTAATTGCGCAGTCGCACCGAAAGGCAGGGCCGCCAGCAGGATCAGCACTGCTGAATAGATGATCGATTTATTGATGGACATAGTTAAATGGTTTTCTAATGTGAAGAATTTCAATTACCGGTACTGCGAGCTATCTGGACATATAAATCCCCTGAAGCCTGCCGGCCTTTAGTTACTCTACTATTTTTGTAGACTATAAAATTAAAAAATAAGGCTTATGGATTTGCTAATCCACAACATCGTACATCGGTGATGGACATTTCATCTGAGGGCAACGGCCGGTAACAGGAGTTATATAATTGAATATTCATGATCGGAAAAAATGCAATACTAAGTAAATTTTATTAGTCTACCAAATTAGTAGGTTTCAATTTTATAAATAAGCATTGACGGACCTGGTCATTCAGGTATTGAAAGGGCGCTTCGGAAGACTTATAGCATTTTGATCAGGATGCGCAGGCTCCAGACAATGACCAGCAGCCCAACCAGTATAAAGGAAGTTTTTCGGGGAAGTTTACCCGTCAGTTTGGCCGCCAGTGGTGCCGCAATCAGGCCGCCCAGGATCAGTCCCAGTATGGTCTGCCAATGGCTGACACCCAACAGTACAAAAAAAGTAAAGGCACTGGACAGCGTAACGAAAAACTCTGTCAGACTTACCGACCCGATTACATACCGGGGACTGCGTCCCTTGGTGATCAGGGTGGTCGTTACAATGGGGCCCCAGCCACCACCACCGAAGGAATCAAAGAAGCCACCGGCACCAGCCAGGGCACGATAATGTTTAAATTTCTTTTTGGCAATCTGTTTGCGAAAAGCGCTGATCAAAATCTTTATGCCTAGAAAAAGGGTATAACTGGCCAGCAATGGTCTCACCCAATCGCTGTATTTTTCCCCCAGATAGACCAATAACAAGGCCCCCGCAATCGCACCAATCACACCGGGAATCAACAGGGTTTTGAAAAGTTTTTTATTGACATTGCCGAACTTGTAATGGCTGTAACCCGAGGCACCACTGGCAAACATTTCAGCCGTGTGTATGCTGCCGCTGATCGCTGCCGGACTCACCCCGGCGGAAAGCAGAATCGTAGCACTGGTGACGCCATAGCCCATACCCAGTGCACCATCCACCATCTGGGCAAAGAATCCTGCAGCCAGCATCACCAGAAAAGAACTGCCCAGGCTGTCATACAGTTCAACCGCCGTCGTTTTTATGGAATCGACAGGCAGGTAGGAAAATATAAAATGACCGATCAGCATCAGCGCGAAAACCAGAAGCGCATAAGATGCAATCCGTCGGTAGGAAAGCGATTTCTCTTTATTGTCTTTCTGTACCAGGGCGCGGGTAATATTATTGAGTTTGCGCACCTTATGTTCAAAATCCCCGTGCAGCCGGTCGCGGATGACCTGCATATGATCCAGGGTTTCATCTATATCTTCCGGAATGGCTTCAGAAAGGGTTTCCCGGATTCTTTTGGCAATGGTGGGGGATTTCCCATTGGTAGAAATTGCAATTTTAAGGTTGCCTTTTTTGACAATGGAACCCAGGTAAAAATCGCAAAGGGCAGGTTTATCGGCCACATTGATCAGTTTGCCGCTGGCTTTGGCATCCGTCTGTATCCGGCCGGCCACTTCCAGGTCGTTAACCGCCGCAATGACCAGATCCGACTGGTCGATATCCGTGGCTTCATAAGGCCGTTGCTCCAGCCGGATATTCGGGTGGCTCTGGGCAAAAGTCCGCACCGCATCGGAAATTTCGGTGGCTACCAGCTGTACCTGGGTGGAGGGAGCGTTTTGTATGACTGCCTGCAACTTTTCCAAAGCGATGTTACCACCGCCGATTACCAGCAGCCGCAACTGTTCCAGTTTTACAAAAACCGGAAAAAGGTGGTTGCTGCTTTTTGTTCCCGTCTGTTCGGTTATCGTATTTTCCTTATTCAAATGAAATGGTATTAACTACTGAACCCGATATCTTTTTTTGAACCCGCAAAAATAAGGGAATCAATTTAGTCTATCAAAAATGTAGACTAAATAAATTACCGAAAATAGCGGTCGCCTGACCTATTTTTTAAATATTTTATTCACAGCATCCTTATGGGAAAACTGACTTCTGTCTTCTACCTGACTCTGATTATAAACCAGGGCATTCGGTGGCACATCAAATGTCACCCAGGCGTTACCCCCGATGATCGCGTCTTTACCAATGGTGATACTTCCCAGCAGGGTAGCCCCGGAATAAATCACCACCTGATCTTCAATCACCGGATGCCTCCGGGCCTTTTTTCTGGACCGGGCACCGCCGAGGGCACCAATCGTTACGCCCTGATACATTTTTACCTCATTTCCAATGACCGTGGTTTCGCCGATCACCACACCGGTACCATGGTCGATGAAAAACCGGGAACCGATGACAGCGCCCGGATGAATATCCACACCAGTCTTGCTATGGGCATATTCCGTAAATATGCGGGGCAGTTTTTTGATGCCCTGTTTCCAGATCTGATTGGATATACGGTAAATGGCAATCGCATAGAAGCCCGGGTAGGCCTGCAGGACTTCACTCAGATCCAGGGCCGCGGGATCATTATCCACAAATGCGCCCGCATCCTTTTGCAATTGGTTGTAAATCTCAGGCAGTGCTTCAAAAAATGAAGTAGCTGCTTCCTGGGATTTCTGACCGTCATTGACCACATCATAAATCAGGGTGGCCAGATGGCTCTTCAGGGCATACATCCCCTTTTCCAGATCGCTGGCTTTCTGGTTCACACCGGTTTTGGGAATAAATAATATCCGGAAGATATCATCCACAAACTGATGCGCTAGATCCTTATCAGGTAAAGCGCCAATTGCCGCATTATTCTGGAGCAGTAACTTAATAAATTGCCGGTTGTGCATCATAGTTGTAAGTTTTTGCCAATTGATCTAAAATAAATAAACGCCTGTCTGCACTGCCCGGTTACAGAATCCATTTACGGTAAGAGAAATCACCGAAAGTTTCTTCCACCTGCTTTTCCTTGGTATAGATACCGAAAAGTTCATCCAGGGTGCTCAGAATCTCGTCTTCATTCAGACTGTCTTTAAATTTTGTATTCAGGCGCTGACCCAACCGGTCACCACCGATATGCAGGTTATAGCGTCCCAACGAAGTACCCACGAAACCGATCTCGGCATTCGGGGAACGTCCACAGCCATTCGGGCATCCTGTCATGCGTACCACCAGATCATCATCCTGCATCTGGTGCTTGACCAGCAGCGGTTCAATCTTGGACAACAGGGTTGGTAGATAACGCTGGGCTTCTGCCATGGCCAGCGGGCAGGTATTCAGGGCGACACAGGCGATGGCATTCTTGCGAATCGCACTGGCATTTTCGGTATGTTCAATAATACCGTACTGCCGGAGCAGGGATTCCACTGCCGGTTTATCTGCGGGTTGAATATCGGCCAGGATCAGGTTCTGATTGGTCGTAAAATGAAAATTATTGATCCCCAGTTCGGCGAGCTTATACAGCCCTTCCTTCAGTTTCAGGGTCCGGGTATCCAGTACACGGCCGTTTTCCACAAATACGGTATAATGCCAGTTGCCCTTGGCATCTTCCATCCAGCCATAACGGTCCTGCCGGAGCGTAAAGTTAAATTCGCGGGGCGCTTCCAATTGGATACCACTGCGCCGCTCCACTTCCTCCCTGTACCGGTCAACGCCCATTTTATCAATGGTGTATTTCAAACGAGCCTGTTTCCGGTCACTGCGGTTACCAAAATCCCGCTGTACCGTCATAATCTCGTATATAACTTTCAGGATTTTCTGTTCGTCGTTGGGCACAAAACCAAATACACTGGCCAGCCGCGGATAGGTATTCGGATTGCCATGGGTAGATCCCAGACCACCCCCGGCACCTACGTTAAAGCCCAGCAGCTTATTATTTTCGATGATGGCAATCAGGATCACATCGTTGATAAAAATATCCACATCGTTATTCGGTGGAATAGCAATACCCACTTTCAGTTTACGAGGGAAATATTTGTCTTTATACAATGGATCATCTTCGGTCTTCTCACTGATCTTCTCCTGGTCCAGCCAGATTTCATACCAGGCCCTGGTTTTGGGCTTGGCCATTTCACTGATCAGGGAAGCGTAGCGGAATACCTCATCATAGATAGGCGATTCTCCTGGATTGGCGGTACAGCAGACATTTCTGTTTACATCACCACAGGTAGCAATCGAGTCCAGGCCTTCGGTATTAAAGGAACTGATCATCGGTTTGATATGCGATTTCAGAATGCCATGTAGCTGGATGGTCTGACGGGTGGTAATCTTGATCACACCGGTCGCGTGCTTTCCGGCCACATCATGCAGGGTCAGCCACTGACGGGGCGTCAGTACGCCACCCGGAAGCCGAAGCCGCAGCATGAATGAAAACAGCCTTTCGAGTTTCTTGGCACTGCGTTCTTCCCGACGATCGCGATCGTCCTGCTGGTACATGCCGTGAAATTTTACCAGCGACTGATCGTCCTCACGGATGGATCCGGTATGGCTGTCCTGCAGGCTTTCTTTCAAAGTGCCCCTCAGACCGTTACTGGCGATTTTAATTTTCTCTGTTGATGATAAATTGGGTAATTCGCTCATGGACTCCTCCCCGGCCCCCCTTTTACGGCAGGTGCCTTGGTTTTATTTTTTAATGTTATTTAATAGTTATCTTCAATTCAGACCTGATTGCTGCAGCCCTGCTTCGTAATATTTTTTGATTAATATACGTCTTTTTCCCAACGTCCTTCTTCAATCAGCTTTTCCAGGTATTCCGTGGCTGCCTGTTCGGTTTTACCACCGTGTTCCATAAATATGGAAACCAGCGTCTTTTCCACATCCTTGCTGGTTGGTTCCCTTTTGCCACTGATATACATATAGGCCCCATTCCTGATCCATTTATACAATTCAGCGCCTTTTTCCTTCATACGGTGCTGTACATAAATTTTTTCCTGCTGATCTCTCGAAAAAGCCAGGTCCAGATTGGTCAGGACGCCGGTTTCCAGATAATCCTGCATTTCAGTCTGATAAAGAAAATCCGATAAAAAATGCTGTTCGCCAAAGAAGAGCCAGTTCTTTCCAGATCCGCCAAGCGCGTCCCTTTCCGCGATAAAGGAGCGGAAAGGAGCCACACCGGTACCAGGTCCGATCATGATGACATCCTTTTCTGCGGGCGGCAGCCGGAAATGTTTTTGTTTCTGAATAAAGAATTCGATTTCGGTATCCACCTCAGCTTCTGAAAAATATTCACTGCAGACACCAATTCTTTTCTCCTCTTTCACATAAAACTCATCCTTGCTGACCGTGATATGTACTTCGTTGGTACCATGGCTGGCCGGTGACGAAGAGATCGAATACAAACGGGGTGCCTGTGTGGTCAGTATTTTAAGTACTTCTTCAAACATGGCTGCATCTTTTACCGGATAGGCTTTGAGCAAATCCGGCAGGCTCATGCGTGTGTCGGCTGCAATTTCATGACCGGTAATCTGACCGTATTGCTGTATCGTGGATTTCAGGGGATATACGACATTGAGGTGCCGGCGTAACAATTCCTCTACCGGTGCTTTTATCCGTGCTGTTTGCAACTCGATCCGGGGATCAATCTTGGTCAGTTGCAGGATTTCATTAACCACGGCATTGCAGTTGGGGGGAATCAGTCCCAGCGCATCTCCCGGTTCATAGTCCAGCTCCTCATCAGTGCTGATTTCCAGATGGTAGGTTTCTTTATTGCTGCCGCGGTCATTCAGGTTAATACTGGTTACGATCCGACCTTTATACTGTTTTTTGCCAGCGGGTTTGCCGGAAGCTGTTTTCTGGCCGCCTTTGACAGAAACAGCAACGGTACCGGTGCTGGTCTTCAGTGCGGTAGCCACATTATCGATCCAGTGCTGGGCATCTTCCTCATAATCCACATCACATTTTTTAAGCGGCAGGATCCGCTGGGCACCCAGCACTTCCAGCCGGGCATCCACGTCTTCCCCGGTTTTACAGAACTGGGCATAGGAACTGTCTCCCAGGGCCAGTACCCCGAACTTCATGCGCTTCAGGTCGATAGCAGATTCATGAATATGGTCATAAAACTTTTTCGCCAGCAGTGGTGGTTCCCCTTCACCCTGGGTACTGATGACGACGAAGAAATGTTCTTCCTTGGCCAGGTCGCTGAACCGGTACTGGTCCAGACCGGCCAGTTTGACCGTGATCCCTTTCTTCTTGGCAATGCCGGCCAGCTGCGTGGCCAGTTTCTTGGCATTGCCGGTTTCGGTTCCATATACCAGGGTGATCTTTACGGGTACAGCACCAGTGGTGCCGTTCGTGGATGCGCCCTGCAATACGCCCGCCTGGCCGGCGATGAAGCCATTCAGCCAGATGAGTTCCTCCCGGGACAGCGAGGAGGTAAATTCTTTGATTTTGTGCAGCTTATCTTCAGATAACATGCTTGATTGATTTATTGGATTCGTTAATATCAGGATATTCAGTCCCTACCGGCGTAAAATAATCCTGCAAATGATCGCTGTTTTTCAGCCATTGGAACTGGCGGTGCAGTGCTACGACTTTACCGATGATGACAAGGGAAGGAGATTTGAACTGCTTTCCTTTCAACTGTTGGTCATACGCATAAACCGGACATTCATAAACATGCTGGTAACAGGTGGTGGCCTGCTGGACCACCGCTATATGTACTGCCGGATCCACACCATGTTCACAGAGTCGGGCGACGAGTTCGTCCAGTCGACCTGAAGACATATAAAAGACCAGGGTATCCGAGGTAGCGGCCAGGTCTTTCCACTGGTCGGTCGTCAGTATATCTGATTTATAGTAGGTCAGGAAGCGTACCGATGTAGCGTAACCCCGGGCAGTAAGCGGGATTCCACTGTAAGCTGCGGCGCCCAGGGATGCCGTAACGCCGGGAATGAGCTCATAAGGAATGCGGTTGGCGATCAGGGCTTCCAGCTCATCCAACACGTTGGAAAAAATGGAAACGTCACCGCCTTTCAAACGTACAACCCGTTTACCTTCAAGTGCGTATTTTACCAACAGATCATTGATGACCCGTTGGGGTGTGGAAACCTGCCGGCTGCATTGCTTGCCTACCCGGATCACGGTGGCCTCCGCACTGACATAGCGATGCAGGATGACTTCGCTGACCAGACGGTCGATCAGTACGACCTCCGCCTGCCGGAGTGCATCCGCGGCCTTTACGGTGATCAGGTCCGGATCTCCCGGTCCTGCGGCGGCCAGTATTACTTTTCCGGCCTTTCCGGTAGCTGTCTGGGGGTAAGGAATTATCATTTATTGTAGTCTATCTGATTTATAGAATAACATCCGGTACCGTTGCTGTGGCGTATTCATCAGATCTGATTAGTTCAGCAGAACGGCCGCTACGGTACTGTTACTGGTTTCGTCTACCAGAATCGCATTTCCGTAATCCCGAATCTTTTCAAAAGGATCATATACCAGCGGTTGTGCGGTTTTCAACCGGGCTTTCACCACTTCGTTAAGTTTGACCTGACCGCTCACGGGCTCCTGCTCCAGGGTATTGACATCCAGTTTGTATTCGATGTCGCGGATCACGGTGCGCAATACACGGCCCCGGTGTTGCAGAAAATATTTGTTACCCGGTATCAGGGGTTTATTGTCCAGCCAGCAGAGCAGCACTTCAAGTTCACTCTCAACTTGAGGCTGGTTGTCACTGCGGACAAAACTGTCGCCCCGGCTGACATCAATATCGTCTGCAAGATGCAGTACCACGGCCTGGGGTGCAAATGCGCGCTCGACTTCCTGACCGGCAATTTCAATTTTAGCGAGCGTGGTTTCTAAACCGGCAGGTAATATAGTGATACGATCACCTTTCTGGTAAACGCCACTGACGATCTGACCGGCATAGCCGCGGTAGTCATGCAGTTCGGTGGTCTGGGGCCGGATTACATATTGCACCTGGAAGCGGGGATCTTCAAGGTTGATATCCTCATCCAGTTGTACTTCTTCCAGAAACTGGAGGAGCGGACGGTCGGTATACCAGGGCATGTTTTCTGACAACGTAACGATATTATCACCATGTAAGGCGGCAATAGGGAAATAAGTCACCTGCCCCAGGCCCAGTTGTGCGGCTACTTTCTCATAATCTGCCAGGATCTCCTGATAACGCTCCTGGCTGTAATCAACCAGATCCATTTTATTGACGGCAACTACGACATGCGGGATCTTCAGCAGGGAGGCGATGATGGAATGCCGCCGGGTCTGTTCGATCACACCCGCGCGGGCATCGATCAAAATGACGATCAGGCTGGAATTGGAAGCACCGGTGATCATATTCCGGGTATACTGTACGTGACCCGGCGCGTCAGCAATAATAAATTTACGCCTTGGCGTATTGAAATACCGGTAGGCGACATCAATAGTGATACCCTGCTCCCTTTCGGCCCGAAGCCCATCGGTCAGCAATGCCAGGTCGATGCCATCAGCATTCTTATTCTTGGACTGTTTTTCCAGCGCTTCCAGCTGGTCCACCAGTATACTTTTGCTGTCGTATAACAAACGACCGATCAAAGTGCTTTTTCCGTCATCTACGCTGCCTGCGGTGATAAATCTTAAAATATCCATATCTGGTCCCCGAAGGGTTTTGTATTTTTTGTATCAGTGCCGGGGCACTGAGAAAAGTTGAACGATTACTGTAAAGAACCTCCCGTCTGTTCCAAAAGGCGATCGCTTAAAAATAGCCGCCTTTCTTCCGGTCTTCCATAGCCGCCTCGGTCACCCGGTCATCAATACGGGTTTCACCGCGTTCGGAGATCCGGGTCGCCATAATTTCATTGACCACTTCATCCAGCGTTGTAGCACTGGATTCCACGGCTGCGGTACAGGTCATATCGCCGACGGTACGGTAACGGACTTTTTTATTGACGATGACATCGGTATCATCGATCGTGATATAATCGGAAACGGCAATAAACTGTCCTTCGTGCACCACCACATCACGGTCATGGGCAAAATAAATCGAAGGCAACTGAACTGCTTCCTGCTTGATATAGCTCCACACATCCAGTTCGGTCCAGTTACTGATTGGAAAGACCCGGACATTCTCACCCTTGTGGATCCTGCCGTTATAGATATCCCAGAGTTCGGGACGTTGCAGTTTGGGATCCCATTGCCCGAATTCATCCCGCACCGAAAAAATCCGCTCCTTGGCCCGCGCTTTTTCCTCATCCCTTCGGGCGCCACCAATACAGGCATCAAACTTAAATTCTTCAATGGTATCCAGCAGGGTATGGATCTGCAGCCAGTTGCGGCTGGCAAATTTACCTTTGGGTTCGGTGAGGTGTTTGGCTTTGATGGTGTCTTCCACTTTTCTGACGATCAGTTCGGCACCCAGTTCCCGGACCAGACGATCCCTGTATTCCAGGGCCTCCGGGAAATTATGCCCGGTATCGATATGAACAAGTGGAAAAGGAATTTTGCCGGGGGCAAAAGCTTTTTTGGCCAGCTGTACCATCGTAATGGAGTCCTTGCCGCCGCTGAACAGCAGGGCCGGCTTTTCAAACTGGGCCGCTACCTCGCGCATGATAAATATACTTTCCGCTTCAAGTTGCTCCAGATAATCCAGCCTTCTCAGACCGGTATCCTGCGGATGGTTGTTGCTTAAACGCTCACTCATAAATCTGAACTTCTTTTAATGCCAATTGCAACAGCCTCCGGAATGCCGGCTCTGTTGACAATCATTTATTTAGTTGTAATTCTTTAATAACCGGTCATTCCAACAGATGGCTGTTTCCGATTGATTCGGACTTTGTGATCCGTGTCCACAAAGTTCCTATTTTCCTACATGCAGACCGCATTCTTTGTGGGAAATTTCCCACCACCATCTGCCGGCCCTCGCATCCTCGCCCGGTTCTATTGCCCGGGTACATGGAGCGCAGCCTATACTGATAAAACCTTTGTCGTGCAGGGGATTATAAGGGATATCCTGCGCTTTGATAAACGCGATCATCTCCTCATAGGACCAATGGATGAGCGGATTGAACTTATACAGGCCGCGGGATGCATCCCACTCCAGCATTTTCATATCCTTGCGGTTGTCCGATTGCTCGGCCCGCAAACCGGTGATCCAGACGCGGGCACCCTCCAGGGCCCGGTTCAGGGGCTCCACTTTACGAATAAAGCAGCAGGATTTCCGGTTTTCCACCGATTCATAAAAACCGTTTACGCCTTTCTCATTGACATACTGCTCTACAGCAGCCGCCTGAGGAAAATAGACCTGTATGGGTACTTTATAGCGCGCAGTGGTCTTTTCCAGCAATTCGTAATGTTCATTGAACAAACGACCGGTGTCCAGAGTAAATATTTTTACAGGTACTTTAGCTTTTGCGATCGCATAAGTCAATACCTGATCTTCCTGCCCCAGAGAAGTGGAGAAAACCACACCTTCCGGAAAAGCATTGGTTACCAAAACCAGCGCTTCTTCCAGGCTTGCATTTTCTATTTCCTGTATTTGCGTTTCCGAGAACATAAAACGAGTTCATGGCTGATGGTTCATGGTCATTACCAAAGGCCATGAACCACCAACTATTTTAATGAACTTAAAGATTGGGTTGAGGTGTATAACGTAAATAAGGTTTTACGACTTTTACACCTTTAGGGAATTTGCTTTGTGCATCTTCGGTAGAAATGGCCGGAGATACGATAACGTCTTCACCATGCTGCCAGTCAGCGGGCGTAGCCACGCTTTCGTATGCAGTCAGCTGCAGGGAATCCAGTACGCGGAGTACTTCATTGAAATTTCTGCCGGTAGAAGCGGGATAAGTAATGATCAGTTTCACTTTTTTATCCGGGCCGATGATGAACAATGAACGTACGGTAGCTTTTTCTGAAGCATTTGGATGAATCATATCGTACAGGGAAGCGATATTTTTATCCGGATCTGCCAGAATCGGAAATTCTACAGAACAGTTCTGGGTCTCATTGATATCCAGTTTCCAACCCTGATGGCTGTCCAGCGGATCTACACTTACGGCCAGTACCTTAGTATTGCGTTTCGCAAATTCCTCTTTCAGTAAAGCAGTCTTACCCAGTTCGGTGGTACAAACAGGTGTATAGTCTGCAGGGTGGGAAAATAAAATACCCCAGCCCTCGCCTAAAAACTCGTGGAATTTAATTTCTCCTTCTGTTGATTGCGCCGTGAAGTCAGGTGCAATATCTCCTAATCTTAATGACATGTTCAAACAATTTTTAAAAGTTAATAAAACAGTTTACAAAACCTACCAACAAGGTAGACTATTGGCCCAAAAAAAATCGGGGCCGCAATATACTATTTTTTTCCGATAGATTTTTAGTTTATTTTTCAGCAGCCAGGTATCGAACATTTGTTAGCCTGCTGAATTTCAGCCGCTCAGGAGCACGAATTGGCGCTGGTTCCCGGGGATGGACTATATGCAGACGATTATTAAGGGCCAGGAAAGGGAAAGGTGCCGAATAAGATTTTCGCAGGCAGCGGTTGGCTGCTGCGGATCAGTCCCTGAGATCGGCAATGGTCCGATTTTCCAGAATGCCCAGGGTAGCATCCCGGACCTGGATAACCACATCATGCAGGCCGCAGTGTCTTTCATTACAATTTTTACATCTTTCGTAAAAATATAAACTGGCACAGGGCAACATGGCAATCGGTCCATCGATTAGCCGGATGACCCGGGCCAAATCTACGGTGCTGGGGTCCGCTTTAAAGAAATAACCGCCCCCTTTACCTTTTTTACTTTCCAGTATGTCCGCTTTTCTTAATTCCAGCAGAATATTCTCCAGAAATTTCAGCGGGATCTTCTTTTTTTTGGCGATCTCTGAAATCAGGACCGGACCATCATGTTCCTTGTTGGCCAGGTAGCCCAGGGCCTTAAACGCGTATTGAGACTTCTTTGTAAGCATAACAACTGATCTAAGAACAAATTAAGTGAATATTGGTTTATTCCCCGGCCTTTCATTGGCAATTCTTTCAACCGACTACGAATTTAGGGAACTCGTCTGACTATTATGCTTTTCGTTGGTTACTACATTTTCCAGCGACCAGCGGATCCGGCGCTCCAGGGGAAATTTCCGTCTGCTGCAGTCATTTTTGATGCAAATCCGACATTGTAACTCCTCCAGGCAGCCGTCGGTATGGATGAATAATTCCAGGGACTGCCCGTATTGCTGTCGGATCAGTCCCGAAAAAATATCAATTTCCCGATGGGCTTCCCGTGTCGTAAAATACCAGGGAACTGTTAGATGGGCATCCAGATGCAGGATACTGCCGTATTTGATCACCCGGAGGTTATGTATATCAATCCAGTTCGACCGCCTGCGGGCGTCGATAAAAGCTACCATCCCGGTCAACAGGCGGCTGTCGGCTTCATCCATAATGCCGGCTACTGACCGGCGTATGATATGGTAAGACTGATAGATGACGAACAGCGCTACCAGCAGGGCCATCACCGCATCGATCCAGTACAGACCAGTAACATATATCAGGGCCAGGCCCAGCAGAATAGCCAGGGTGGAATAGGTGTCTGTCTGCAGGTGGCGGCCACCGGCTTCGAGCGCCATGGAACGGTTGTTGCGGCCCTGCCGGATGCAAAAACTGCCCAATAAATAATTTACCACAGCGGTGATCGCAATCAGCAACAGTCCCAGATCAATTTTCTGAATGGGCACCGGTTTTATCAGTTTATGCGTCGCCTCGTATAGAATAAAAAGGCCCGCCAGACCCATCAGCACGCCTTCTACAGCTGCGGACAGGAACTCGGCTTTACCATGACCATAGGGATGGTTTTCGTCACGTGGCCGGGCAGCGATATAGAGGCTGTACAGCCCGATCAGCCCGGCAATCACATTGACGATACTTTCCATGGCATCTGTGAGCACCGCCACAGAACCCGTCCACCAGTAGGCCAGGAACTTGATCAGCAGCAGCAGCACCGATACCAGTGCCACCAGAACCTGGGTCCTGAAATTCTGTTGTTGTTCTTTCAATGCCATCAGCTGTCGGTTAAGCCTCAGTGGATTTATTCATTTTTTTAAACAAGCGCCGTTTCAGGCGATTATAGAATTCCTTATTAAACAGGTTGGAATCATGCATGGCTTTATAGGTCAGGAAGATGCCCACGGGAACCAACACAAATGTCGCCAGCCACATACCGGTAAAGGCGCTCATCTGTCCTTCTTTGGCAAGCTTTTCCCCCCGGGTGGAAACAAAATAAAAAACCATAAAAAATACGATGGCAAAGATCAATGGAGAGCCCAGTCCGCCTTTGCGAATGATGGAGCCCAAAGGTGCACCAATCATAAAAAGGACGATGCAGGCGGCGGCCAGCGCGATCTTGCGGTGCCACTCTATTTTGTATTTCTGCAAAGTCTTCTGTTGATCCTCCAGGTAGCTGGCATTCATTTCAATATTGCTTTTCACACTGTTGAGGATACTCAGGGCCCGCTCCCGGACCTGCTGCCGCGCACTGTCCGGCAGGAGGGCGTCAAAGCCATTGGGATCTTTTTTGATGGCTGCGGCTGCGGTTCGGGTGAGGCTATCGGCGGCTTTTTTAGCGGTATCGGCCAGCAGGCTGGTTTTCCGGCTGGTATCGGCAGGGGCCTTCCGGCTGCTGTCTCCGTCATGAAGCGTCGTATCCGAAGCCGCTTTTTCGGCATTGTTCAGGCTGTCAGGCCGCAATCCCTGCAGGGCAATCCGGCTGCTGTCGGCCTGGGCCAGGCTATCTCTTCCATCCCTGGCTGTGTCGGTGCCGGGCTTTTGAACGGCAGCGACCGAGTCCTTGTGGCTGCTATCGGCTAGCAGGTAATCGGCCCGATTCTTTTTAAAATTCAGCACAGAGTCCGGCAGGGCCTTATCATTCGGCACACTGTCCTTGTAAACCAGCATGCTCAGTCCGCCCAGCAGGTTACCTGAATAGCGTTTGCGTGCTTCCTGATATTCCCGGCTCATCGAGTCAATGGCCACATTGAGCTGGCGCATATTGTACATTTTCTCGTTCACGTTGGAACTGTCATCTGATTTACGAACCTGAAAAGAGCTGATATCCAGCTGCATTTTATATTCCTTAAAACCCAGCCGGATGTATTCGGTCGAGGAGTCCGATCGGTTGCCCCGTTCCTGATAACGCCAGCCATTCTTGAAAACCACATCCAGGAACCGCTTATCGGGCGAAGGTTTCATCACCCCGTCCCGGGCAATGATAAAATTATCCTGAAGGTTATTATTGCTGTTTTCATAAACGATGACGTCGCGAATGATACTGTCATTGGCTTCCTTTTTCCCGATTTTAATGGCAAATTTGTCGATGCCGTCGAAAAAGACGCCTTCCTTGATGGCAAAAGCAGGTTTGGACAATACGATATCGCCCAGCAGGGTACGGGATTTCAGGGTGGCTACCGGTATCACATAATTGGAAAACAGAAAAGCCCCCAGGCTGATCAGCACGGTAACCAGAAACAGGGGCCGCATAAAGCGCAGCAGGGAAATACCCGCCGATTTGATGGCGACCAGTTCAAAGCTTTCCCCCAGGTTGCCAAAAGTCATTAGTGAGGAAAGTAATACCGAGAGCGGCAGGGCCAGGGGAATCAGTACGGCACTCTGGTACCAGATAAATTTCATAATCGTCCCTGCATCCAGGCCCTTGCCCACAAAATCATCGATCCAGAGCCAGAAAAACTGCATTACCAGCACAAAGAGGGTAATGAAAAAAGTGGCCACAAAAGGGCCAAAAAAAGCTTTAATGATCAGTTTGTCTAACTTCTTCAAGGTTTCTAAATAATATTAATCCCACTTCAGCCGATGGTGAATGCCTTAGCTTTGTCTCATTTATATTACCCCTATCGCACCATGCAGGACGCAAACTTACATTTTTCCCCCCATCAGATAAAGCTAATTAGCAATGCCGACTGGATTTTAACAAAGAATGCCCTGCTTTTACAACTGAATGACTTACTGGAGGAACTCCGGCAACGCCAGCAGGCCCTGGTCGCCTTTGGCAGATTGCCCGAAGCCGTACGTGCCCAGGGCAGCAAAATTTCCCGGGGTGAACGTCATGAGGGCCTGCCCTGGATCATTCTGGACCATCCCCGCTGCTTTACCCGGGAGGATATTTTCGCCATCCGCACCCTGTTCTGGTGGGGCCGGATATTTAGTACAACCCTGCATCTTTCGGGACGCTGGCAGCAATGGGCCGCTCCGGCACTCGCTGCGGCATTGCCGCAATTGCAAGCCACCGGCTTTACACTGAGTGCGAGTGGCAACCAGTGGGCACATGACAGTAGCAGTGACCATTATACATCACTGAAAGACTATTCCCGAAAATCCTTTGAATCCCTGCTTCAAAATGCCGCATTTATTAAAATCTCCGGCTACCACCCCATAGAAAGAATCAACGAGGCGCCAGGGCTCCTGATGCAGCAGTTTCAATTATTGATATCGGTGCTGGACAACAGGACGTCGAACACCTGACAAGCCGACGGCAGTTAATTGCCCAGACGGTGAAAGAGTTCCTTTACCTGATAATCCCAAAGCTGGGTCTGGTCCTTGATTTCTCTTTTTTCGGCGAAATCAGTAATGACCAGAATGGTTTGATTGGTAATCTCGGATTTATCTATTTTGAACTCAAAATATTCCTCCTTGGGTGCAGCGGACCAGTGAAAACGAATAAAACTTTCTTCTTCCTGTTCCAGTACTTCCGCTTCTTCATCACTGCCGTTCCAGGTAAAATAAAATCTTCCGTCCCGCTCATCCACGCTTTCCGCAAACCATTCTCCCAACCCGTTGGACGTTGCTAAAAACTCATATAATATTGTTGGAGAACAACGAACCGGATACTCCAATGTGAACTTCTGTTTACTCATCTGCGCAAATAATTAATAAGCAATAAGCCGCAATTATATAAAATTTATCAAACAATCAAAATTTATTTTTAAAAAGGGGAACCTCATCAGACGCGCCGCCCCATATATTTGTATATCTTGGCCGTTCATTCATCAAATACTTGGGCGATTATTTTGGATCATCTGCTGCGACAATACCTGCCTTCTGGCGATTCCTATAATGAACTGTTGGGAAGCGGAAATTCCGGACCGACGCCGGAATGGGGCCGGCTGCTGGAATCCCTTCAACAACTGGGTGCTGCCGAACTCAGCGACCGATCAGTGGAAATGGAACGATTGCTGCGGGATAATGGTGTAGCTTATAATATCTTCAACCGGCCAGATGGAAAAACCCGGCCCTGGGAGCTGGATCCCCTGCCCCAGCTGATAGAAGGCCGGCAATGGGACTTCCTGCGCAAAGGCCTGGCCCAAAGGGCGGAGCTTTTAAGCAGGCTCCTTACAGACCTTTACGGGCCACAGCGTCTGATTCACCAGGGGATCATACCACAGGAACTGATCTATATGCATCCCGGATTTATCCGCAATTGTGTGGGGCTTCCGATCGCTGAAGGTTCCCGGCTGACGCTTTATGCCGCCGATCTGGCCCGGAGCCGCGACGGGGCTTTCCGCATCATCAGTGACAGGAGTCAGGCGCCTTCGGGCTATGGCTATGCACTGGAGAACCGATCGGTAATCAACCAGGTGATGCCGGAGTTATTTACCCGGCTGCAGGTCCAGCCCATTACGCCTTTTTTCGAAGGCTTACAGCAAACCCTCAGCCGGTTGGCTCCGCCAACAGACCGGCCGCCGCGGGTGGTACTGCTGAGTTCGGGACCCGACAATGATACTTATTTTGAACAGTCCTATCTTTCAGTGCGACTGGGTTTCACCTTGGTGTCGGGCAGTGACCTGATGGTCAAAGACCAATATGTCTGGCTGAAAACCATTGAAGGACTGCAGCAGGTCGACGTGATCCTGCGGCGGATGGAAGATCGGTATTGCGATCCCCTGGAACTAAGGGGTGATTCTTTGCTGGGCACCCCCGGATTGATGCAGGCCCTGCGCAAGGGGCATGTGACCATCGTCAATGCCCCCGGCAGTTCACTGATTGAGAATCCGGGACTGATGGCTTTTCTGAACAGCGCGGCCCGGTACCTGCTGAACGAGGAACTGCTGCTGCCCTCCATTGCTACCTGGTGGTGTGGTCAGCCCAAAGAAATGCAATATGTAACCGAACATCTGGACCAATTGATTATCCGCCGGATTTTCCGGCAAAAGTCCGGAACCCGTTCGGCCATTAACGGGGCGGTACTTTCCAAAGCGGAGCGTCAGGCGCTGATCCGGGAGATACAGGCTGCGCCCTATCTTTTTGCCGGCCAGGAAAAAATCAGTTTTTCGGCCACCCCCTGCTGGGCTGACGGCCGTCTGCAGGCAGGCCATTCCCTGATCCGCAGTTTTCTGCTGCGCGACGGCGACCATTATTATGCCATGCCCGGCGGCCTGAGCCGGGCCAGCCTGGACAGAGATCATTTTATTATCAGCAACCAGACCGGCGGCATCAGCAAGGATACCTGGGTCACGGTCGCTGATGCACAGGTCACAGCCATCGGAACACCGGCCCACCATGCCGGTAATTTCACACCGATTTATGAAAAAGGTGCCCTGCCCAGTCAGACAGCGGAAAACCTGTTCTGGTCCGGGCGCTATGTGCAGCGCGTCATGCACCAGGCCCGGTTGATTAAAACCGTCGTACAGTACCTGCTCGAACACAATTATATCAACGACCGGTTGCAGACCGGTACCCGGAGGATCCTGTTACAGGCCCTCACCCATTGTACGTATACCTATCCCGGTTTTACCGAAGCCGGCAATGAACCCCTGCTAGACGAACCCTGGCCCCTGCTACTGGAGCAGCTGTACAGTGATACCGGCACCGGTAGTTTAAAACAAAACCTGAAAGCCTTTATCCGGGTGGTACATCAGGTGCGCAGCTTCCTGTCACAGGAAACCTGGCAGGTAGTGCGGCAACTGGATATTCAATGGGACCAGCGCGCGGAAAAAGCCCGGTACAATCACCAGCTGATGATCCGCGATATCGACCAGCTCAACACTTCTCTCTATGCTTTTATAGGGATGAGCCGGGAGAGCTCCCGCCGGGAACGGGAATGGTCCGTACTCGAACTGGGCCGGAAATTTGAACAATTTTTCTTTACTACCCGGCTTTTACGGTATTGTTTTGCATCCGGAGAAAGCGAACAGACGGAAAAGGAACTCATTAGTCTGGTCCTGGAGACCCAGCAAAGCCGGATTACTTATCGATATACATTCCGGGATCAGCTGCAACTGCCCCTGCTGCTGGAATTGCTGGTATTCGACCCGAATTATCCCCGCTCCCTGAATTATATTCTGGAGCGGATCCGCATCCGAATCGAAGCCATGCCCGAACCTTCCGGTAATGGTTCCAAACAACTCCTGGAAGACCTGCTGCGACAGGCAGCGGCCGGGATTCATGCCTGCGATGCCCGGCAATTGGCCGATCGTTCAGGAACCGAAGGTCATTACCAGGCGCTGCACCGGATGCTGGAAGACCTGGATCAGGAGCTGAGCCGGCTTCAAAAAATTTTTTCAACCATTTATTTCAAACATACTGCGGCACCTGTAGAACTGTATGGTGTCCTGCCGGATTAAATGCTGTACGAGATCACCCATACCACTGAATACCAGTACTCCCACCAGGTGCCGGTCTGTCATAACCTGGCCCGGTTGGCACCCCGAAGCAACGCCGTCCAGACCTGCCATCGCTTTGATCTGGAATTGGATCCCTTACCCCGGGTGCTGGAATCCTACTCCGATTTCTTTGGCAACCAGGTGCATTATTTTGTAATCGAACAGGAACATCAGCAATTGCGCGTCACCGCTCGTTCACAGGTACAGACCGGCCCTGCCCCCTGGCGGTCGGGTGGTATCAGCCAGCAACCCTGGGAGCTGGCCCGGGACCGGATTAGCACCGGGGAAGGGTTCGCAGCGACAGCACCACCCGCCGCCCCCGAGATCAGGCAGTTCGCTTTTGCCACGCCCGTAACGGCCGCCACGGAGGCCATCAGGGCTTATGCCGCCGCTTCTTTCACGTCAGGACGTTCGCTCTATGAAGCGGCCATGGACCTCACCCGGCGTATTTACCGTGATTTTAAATACAGCGCAGGATTTACCACCATCTCTACCCCGCTGACCGTCGTAATGGAAGAAAAAAAAGGCGTTTGCCAGGACTTTGCCCACCTGGCCATTGCCTGCTTTCAGAGTGTCGGTCTGGCGGCCCGTTATGTGAGCGGTTACCTGGAAACCCTGCCACCGCCCGGTCAGCCTAAATTAACCGGCGCAGATGCCTCCCATGCCTGGTGCGCCGTCTATATACCGGAAATGGGCTGGGTTGATCTTGACCCAACCAATAACAAGCATCCGGATGAAAGCTACCTGACCATCGGGTGGGGCCGGAACTACTTTGATGTCGTTCCTTTACGGGGTATTATCCAGAGCAGCGGCCGGCACCGCCTGCAGGTGGCCGTCGATGTGCGGCGCTGCTCCTGATTAGACCGCAGACCGGTTGGGTGCCGTGTAAAACCGGTATATTTGCAAACATTTTTACAAAACAGCCTATTTTGCGTTTCTATGTTCAATAATCTACAGGACAAATTAGACAGTGCGTTTAAAAACCTGAAAGGTCAGGGAAGAATTACCGAGCTCAATGTGGCTACCACGGTCAAAGAAATCCGGCGGGCCCTGGTAGACGCAGATGTCAACTATAAAATCGCCAAGGAATTTACGGATAAGATCAAGGACAAGGCCCTGGGTGAAAAAGTAATCAATGCCATCAGTCCGGGTCAGTTAATGGTGAAGATCGTCCAGGATGAACTCACCGAATTGATGGGTGGCCAGGAAGCCCCGCTGAATGCCAAGGGCAATCCGGCCGTGATCCTGATTACCGGCCTGCAGGGAAGCGGTAAAACCACTTTCAGCGGCAAGCTGGCCCATTACCTGAAAACCAGAAAGCACCTGCACCCCTTGCTGGTAGCCGCCGATATTTACCGGCCCGCAGCCATGGAACAATTACGGGTGTTGGGAGAACAGATCGGTGTACCGGTGCATATCGAAGCGGAAAATAAAGATGCGGTCAGCATTGCGCGTGCCGCTGTCCAGGAAGCCCGTTCCCAGAACAAGAACCTGGTTATTATCGATACCGCCGGCCGGCTGGCGATTGATGAAGAGATGATGACTGAAGTCGCCAATATCAAGGCGGCTGTACAGCCCCAGGAAATCCTCTTTGTGGTCGACAGCATGACGGGTCAGGATGCGGTCAATACGGCAAAAGCCTTTAATGAAAGACTGGATTTCACCGGTGTGGTACTGACCAAACTGGATGGCGATACCCGGGGCGGTGCCGCTATTTCGATTAAATACACGGTCAACAAACCCATCAAATTCGTCAGTAACGGGGAGAAAATGGATGCGCTGGACGTATTTTACCCCGAGCGGATGGCCCAGCGGATCCTGGGTATGGGTGATATCACCTCACTGGTAGAAAAGGCCCAGCAGCAATTCGATGAGGAAAAGGCCAAAAAGATCGAATCAAAAATCCGCAAGAATAAATTCGACTTTGCCGATTTCAAAGCCCAGCTGGAAATGATCAAGAAAATGGGGAATATGAAAGACCTGCTGGGCATGATCCCCGGGGTGGGCAAGCAGGTTAAAGACCTGGATATCAGTGATGACAGCTTTAAGGGAATCGAAGCCATCATCGATTCCATGACCCCGGAAGAACGCGCCAATCCGGATCTGATCAATGGCAGCCGCCGCAAGAGAATCGCAAGCGGAAGCGGTAAGGATATCGCAGAGGTCAATGCTTTTATGAAGCAGTTTGAGCAGATGCGGGATATGATGAAAAATATGAATAAAATGGGGGCTTTCGGTAAAATGATGCCGCCGGGTATGGGCGGAATGCGGCGTTCTTAAACCCGGCCGGTCGAAATTCCAGCCCCCTGAATTCTTAAGAATATGTAAAATTGCGCCGGAAATTTAATTTTCCGGCTTTTTTTAAGTTGCATTTCCATTAAAGTTTGTTTACCTTTGACCCCCCAATTAAGCCGTAATACGGCCTATGCGGAGTTAACAATTATTATTTAACGCCTTAAATTTCTATTTAAAATGGCAGCTAAAATTAGATTGCAAAGACACGGCTCTAAGAAAAGGCCCTTTTATTTCATCGTGGTTGCTGATGCAAGAAGCCCACGCGATGGTAAATTCATCCAAAAACTAGGTACTTACAACCCTCTGACTATTCCCGCGACCATTGAACTGGATCGTCAAAAAGCATTAGAGTGGCTGAATAAAGGTGCCACACCAACGGATACCGTACGTCGGATCCTGAGTTTTAAAGGTGTTTTATACCTGAAGCACTTGTTACGCGGTGTAAAACTGGGATTATTTGATGAGTCTGCGGCGATGCAGAAATTTACAACCTGGAGTGCAGAACATGAAGAGCATATCAAGAGACGCCAGCAAAAAGCGATCGACGAACGCAAATCGAAACGCAGAGTAGCCAGCGCTGCACCCAGAAAAGTAGCTGAACCTAAAGCAGAAAGCCCTGCACCTGAAGCCGAAGCAAGTGCTGAAGGTAACGAAGCTTAGACTTTTGCTTATGGAACAATGATTTCAGGCGGTCCGATTTTCGGTACCGCCTTTTTCTTTACCCGGAAGAGGCGGATTGCATACGCTTATTCTGTATTTTCGGCCCATGTCCGCGTTTAAATATATCAGCATCGGTAAAATTGCCGGCAGTCACGGCCTGAAAGGTGAACTGGTGCTGCTGCATGATATGGGCAAAAAAACTGCTTTCAAAGGTTTGAAAGCCCTTTTTATCAAAGATGGAAAGGGCAGCCTGTTGCCCTGGTTTGTAGCATCCACGCGCATCCGATCGGACCGGGAAACCCTGTTGAAACTGGAAGGTATTGATCGGCCGGAGCAGGCGCGCCCGCTACTCAAACAGACGGTCTGGCTTCCTGAACCCGAAATGCAGCAATATATTGATCAAGGGGCTCCCCTGCGGTTGCTGGGTTACCGGCTGGTTGACCAGGGCCGGGAATTGGGATTAATTGAAGAAATCATCGAGCAACCCCATCAGCTACTCTGCCGGCTGACGATCGAGGGGAAAGAAGTGCTGATCCCCCTGCATGAAGCAAGCACCGATCGCATTGATCATAAAAAAAAGACCGTCCATGTCCTGCTCCCCGAGGGACTCCTGGACATCTATCTGACCTGACCAGCCGGCAGTCGCGCTCGGCTATTTCATTGTTTTTCTGGGCTTTCTGGCTTTTTTTGCCTTATAACTCATTTCCCGCTCGGCAGCTACGGTCACCTGGCTGCGCGGCATCAGATCGGCGCAGATATATTCCAATAAATCGTTGGGCTCCACGTCTATCGCCAATGCGATCAGATAGAGTTCCTCAGCCCGCAAATGAGACCGGTCCTTGAGGGTAAGTTCATTCATTCTTGCCTTCGAAAGCCCTGCCCGACGTGCCACTTCCGACTTATTTACCGATTTCTGTGCAAGAAATAATCCAAGTTTAGTCATTCCAATAGTTTTAATTTTCTATACAAAATATGTATTCAAAGATACATACTAGAAAAAAACTAAAAAAATATTTGGCAATTTATTTTTCAAAGTTTATTTTTGTATGGCTTTTCTATAAATACGATTGATATTTACCTTTAATTTATATTTTTAATTACTATTTACTGTTATAGATAGATACAGTAAATCATATTATAAAACCTTTTTTATAAAACATGCCGTAAAATAAAAAAGTATTTAAGCTTTTGTGATCTAAGGCACGAATCTTTTTTTGCAGTATGCTTACACTATTAGTAAAAGATGTAAAACTTCGTAAGGGACCTGCGCGTACACGGTGGAGCGATAGTAAGCCCTATAGCTTTTCGGAGCAGTAAGCAAATTGCGGTGAAGCACGAAGCCCATTGGTCTTTAGCCAATGGGTAGTTCACTTCGGTATAACTAATCCGTACAGACCCTCATCTAAAAATGGAAAGACATGAAAGTTTTGCTGAATCCTTATGATACCTGTTTTTTAAACCGCACTGCCTGGAAACTGCAGGCGGACCCTGCTGCGGGTATACAGCCGCTGCGGCAATTGGCTAACTTATTCCGATCCCCCGCGGGGCAGGAACTGAAAGACTATTTCAACAGGATATGCAGGGCCGCCATGTATGAAGAATTTCGCTGGGAGGGCAACCCCGGCAATTGCCTGTTCTACCTGGACCGCCTCGAACTGCTACTCGAATGCTGCTACCTGATCCATACAGCCCCGGGAAGCGCCCTGCGGCAGTACCTGCAGCCAGCCGCCGCCAGAATGCCCCTGTCTGCAACCAGGGACCCGTTCACTGTCTTAAAGTCCTTCTTTGACCAGGCATCACTGGGTCAGTGGAAACAGCAACTACTCCGTTGGACAGAAAATGCCCTCTCCGGTACCAGTATTACCACGGAGGAAGAACCGGAAAAGATCCTGCCCTTTGTGGAGCTGATGCGCCAGCTGATTGCCACGGCATCAGTGATCAGCCAGCAATACGTAAGGTCCGGTGCTGCAACTCCGAATTTTTAATCGTAAAACATACCATCATGAAGCATTCAATTTGCCAATTAAAAAACAAGGAACAGAATGCCCTGCATTGCATCAAACAATTGCTGGTCGCTCAACTTGATCCTCTGATGATTTATTGTTTTGGCTTTAAATCCATCAGCACATCCAGCAGGTCGGCATTTTTCAAATCCCAGATCCGCGACGAGCGCCAGATCGCCTGCGACCTGTTGGTTATAATGCCGGAAGGCGTCGATATCAGTGCTGAAAAAAAGGAAGAACTCTCCCGGATGCTGGCTTATTTTGGTGAATCCCGGCTCACTTTTCATAGTCTGGATTTTATGCTGGAACAGATCCGTCAGCGCAATCTTTTTTTCAGCTGGGTGCCCAAAAATGCCCTGCTACTACACTGCAAGGACAATAGCACTGATCTGCTGCCGGAAGCACCGGGAAACGAATTTTGGCCCCAGGCCTGCTTTTTCTTTCTCAATGATCCCGAAATGGTCCATTATCTGGATGTAAGGCTGGAAGCGCCCCGAATCAGGGCGAAGGCCCCGGAGCCGGTGGCCCCACCAGATATCAGGACATCATTGGATCCCGAACAGGGCTGGCAGACCAGCGCACCCTCTTAGGGGACCTTATAGAAAATGAAAAATGGAATATTTTCCTGGGACCAGGTCCGGCTGGCCGCTTGTGGTTTTCGGAGCAGTCCCATTATAAGGGTTTGAATCAGGAAAATGGGAGACTCGGGCAGGGGTAAAAAGAAAAAAGGTCCTTCCGTAGAAACGGACTGACCTCTAACGATTGCTTGCCATATGAAAAATCTTAAAAATCTCTTTTTGTCGCTGCCTCTTTTCCTGCTCCTCCAAATAACCTCTTCGTTATTTGTTACACAAAGATAAGTCCGTTTTTTAGCCGCTCCTTTCCAATAATTGGGAATTTATATCATATCCAAGACCAATTATTTCTTATAATGCATTGATTATTTGATAGCTACACATATAATACGGCGTATGCCAAGCACAGAAAACTGCTTTTCATAAAAAAAACTTAAAGATGAAATACCGGGTAAAACAGCCCGGACAGCTATTCATTATTTTTGACAGGATTGGGTTGCCAGCCGTTAAGAATATAGGCCGGATTACTGTATTTTTCTATCAGATGCTTATCTACAGGTCCCAATTGCCGGGAGGCGGGGTGTCGGGCATCCACAGCAACCGGCTGGCCATCAGTAAGGTTTGTACTATTGTATTCCCAGTAGCGGATCTGACTTGGGTCAGCTGCTACTTTTCCCCAACCTTCCGGCCGGATGCCCTCCAGTTTGCAACGGATCAATATCACTTCCGCATAGGGGTAAGTTTTCCCGTTACTATCGGGTGCCCTTGCGATCGTGGTGCTGACATCGCCCAGGGTTCGAAGGGTACAGTCAAGCAGCACATTGCCATGATTCGCCTGTGTATTCCGGACCCATATATGGGGACCGTAGGTGGATACAAAATCGCAGCGGTTAAAGAATACAGCGCCATAACCCAGGACATTATCGCCAAATCCCTGAATCCGGGAATCTTCGACGTAAATGGTACCAGTGGCCTGCAATGCATCTCCCGAGCCTTCAATGTTTACCTGACTGATTAAATTCCGTTGACCGATGATCAGCAGTGCTTCAGCCTGGGCCGGTTGTACACCCAGGGATCGCAGGGTCAGTTGCCGTATTTCAATATCATCACAACGGTCAGCTGCAAAGACCGCCCTCAGACTATGTGATCCTTTCGCCAGTGCCGGATCAGGACTCATTTTTCGCGTATTGAAAACACCGTTGTTGGCATAACATATCAGGGTTTTTTTACGGTCCTCACCAATGATGGCAAGATGGCGCTTATTGCGGAAATAAATAATTTCATCATAAATACCGTTACGGATAAAGATGGTCTTCTTCCTGTCCGGTCGTTCCGGCATAAAGTCAATGGCTCCCTGAACGGTAGAGAAATCCCCACTGCCATCGGCGGCCACCACAAACCGGTCTTTCTCTAAGGAGGGTGGCTGCTTTTTCGTACTGAATACCCAGTCCTGCCGGCCGCTGAAGCCCCGGAAACCTGCATCGGTAACAAACATACCCGAATCGATCTGCACATAGTAAGTACGGTTGTGCTGCAGCCGGTTATTATGCAGGCAGATAATGGCCTGACGGTCGCGCATGATCACCGGATAGAAATGAAAGGCATCGTTTATGGTGCTACCTCCAATATAGTTTTGCTGGTAGGGATGCGACCTGGAAGTATCCGGATTTTTAACGGTATACAGGGAATCCGGCAACTGGGAATAGTGAAAACGATCATAGGGCGCCAGGCTACGGGTATTGCGGGGCCCGGGCGCTATGCTCAGATCCAGCAGATCCACCAAAGAATCGGTGGCTGCATCAAACACCCGAATCTGACCCCTATTCATCAGTTGTACCGCACCCGGAAAGCGCAGAATCAGTCGGGTATCGGGATTGACCTGTTGACTACCGTAGGCTGGAAAAACAACCGGCTGCGCCTGTAGCCCGCCGCCATCTCCTTCTATTGCCGGCAACAGCCAGAAAAAGCCATAACACACGATCAACCTTCCTGCCCGTCGCAGCCATGCAGGAACTGGTAAGGCCCGAAAAAAGTTTTTGGAACCTTCCTTTTGCGGAACCGCGCTGGAAGCCGGGGCAGGCATTCTGTACATCGTGCATCTGTTTGGTACTGAAAATAGTAAGCGGTCCTGTTTACAGGAGCCATCCGTACAAAAATAAATGGAAAAACTGCCAGGACAACCAGGAGCTAATAATAATTAAGCAAGGATCAATCGATAATTCCAAAGATGCACCTATTGTCAAAGTACGATTGGAAAATATTTTCAGACAGGGCTTGAAAATCTGAAGCCCCGGAATTATCGGGCAACGATCCCGGACATGAAAGCGTAATTAAAAAATACGAGAAACTGTAAATGAGAAAGGTCGGGCCCGCGCGCCTCAGCGGACAGTTAATCAAAGAGGGGATAAAAAGAAAAAAGGTCCTTCCGTAGAAACGGCCTGACCTCTAACGATTGCTTGCCATATGAAAAAATCTTAAAATCTTTTTATCTCAGTTGGACGATGTTCTCGCAACAAAACCTTCACTTTTTCCTCTTTTCTTTATCTCCACATTGCCCTGCTAATAGAATACAAAGATAAGCTGGAAATCAACTGTCTCTGCATTAAATTGGTGTTAATGTTTTCACATCAAAAGACTAAAAAACCACCCCGAGGCCGCGTTATTCCTGACTTACAAAGATTCTATTGAAAGATGTCCAAGGCCTGAAATCAGGTCCTGGATATTGATTATAATCAACGAATTTTCGGGTTTTTCCAAAAAAAATACTAAGAAAAAGTTAATCGGTAATAAAATATCCCCTACCTTAGCGAACCTTATTACAATTTTATTGAGATAAGAAACCGGGTGTTAAACGTAACAACCGGGTGAATATAGACCTCTAATTGATTGCCTCTAACGATTGCTTGCCATTTGTATTATCGTATTATCCGGGTCGACTGCCCCGGATTTTTTTTGCATCGCCTTTAAGAAAAAAGGTCCTTCCGTAGAAACGGACTGACCTCTAACGATTGCTTGCCATATGAAAAATCTTAAATAATCTATTTTATACTGCCCGCTATGTCATCCTTCACAGGGTAAAGGTATGATGAACAGGCGGTATAATGCAACCGATTTCAATCGAAGTTCCTGATTCCCAAACCCAAAAAATAATAAACAATTTACTGATAATGAGATATTTATTATCGTAATTATCATTACGTTCAACAATATTTTAGCGATTCTGGCACCTGAATATATTATTGAATTAAATTTGCGACAAATGCCGAAGAAACCCAGCGACATTCTATTCCAACTCATTCGTTCCTTAGAAAAGGCTGAAAAACGGCATTTTAAGCTCTATATCACCCGAAGTTCCGGTAATGAAGACCTCAAAATCATCAAGTTATTTGATGTACTGGATAAAATGAGCATTTACGATGAGAAAGTACTGCTGAAAAAGATGAAGGGCGTAACCAAACCCCAGCTGTCCAACCTCAAGTCTCATTTATACAAGGAATTACTGGCCAGCTTACGACTGCTGAAAACCAACGACAGCCTCGATCTTCAATTGAATGAACTCTTTGATTCGGCGCATATTCTCTATAAAAAGGGCCTTTTTTTCCAGAGCCTGCGCGCCATAGAAAAAGCCAAGGAAATTGCCCAGTTGAACCAAAAATTCTTTTTCCTGCCGCTTTTGCTTTCTTTGGAGAAAAGAATTGAGGCCCTCAATGTTACCGATACCTTCAAAAGCCGGATTGAAGCTTTGTCAGAAGAAGCCAACCAGGCCAACCGGAAATTGGATATGATTACCCGCTTGTCCAATCTGTCTCTTCAGATGTACGGCTTTTTTATTGCTAATGGTCATGCCAGAAATGAAGATGAAGAAAACAAGGTTAAGAAATTCTTCCGCCAGTCCCTGCCCTCCGGCTCCGCGCAACAGGAAGGTTTCTATGAACGGCTCTACTACTATCAGAGTTATACCTGGTACGCCTTTATCCGGCAGGACTTTCTGATGTATTACCGGTACTCCCAGAAATGGATGGATCTGTTTAAAGAAAAACCTGCGATGATGCGGGTAGAGACCGGCCATATGATCAAAGGCTATCACAGCCTGCTGAATGCGCATTTTGACCTTAGAAATTACCGGGAGCTCCATAATGTCCTGAAAGAATTTGAGGCTTTTGCCCAAACCAAAAGAGTGCAGGAAAATGAAAATTTTACGGTGCAATCTTTTGTATATATCGCCAGTGCCAAGATCAATTTCTATAATATTACCGGTCTGGTTGAAGAAGGCCTCAAGGAGATTGACCGGATTGAAGAAAAGCTGGAAGAATATGAACTCTTCCTGGATCGCCACCGGGTAATGGTGATCACCTATAAAATTGCACTGCTCTATTATCTGGCCGGGGATTACAGTACCTGTATCGATTACCTGCAAAAAATCATTAACGACGCTTCTTCGGAACTGCGTACCGACCTGCAGTGTTATTCGCGACTGATGCATTTACTGGCGCACTACGAACTGGGCAATCATGAGCTCATGGATTCCCTGACCCGTTCTGTATTCCGATATATGTCACGGATGAAGAACCTGACAGTGATCGAACAGGAGATGTTCCGGTTTTTGAGAAACTCCTTCAAATTTACCAGCAGGCAATTGCGTCCGGAATTTGAACATTTTCTGGAAAAAGTGCAGCACCTGGAAGGCAACCGATTTGAAACACGTTCGCTGGCCTATCTGGATATCATTTCCTGGCTGGAAAGTAAAGTGGCTGGCAAGCCCATGCAGGAAATTGTCCACAACAAGTACCTCCAAAGTAAGAGAAGGCTGGAAAAAAGTGATCATCTGGGCATCTAACGCCATTTACAGGCAAACAGGCTGTAATCCTCAGGCAGCCTTTAGCAGCCCGTTCCCTGCCACCCCGACAAAGTCCCCTTTTCGGTAAAGAAATTTAGAGTACAATTACTTTCTGCTCCTGGTTGCTGCGCAAAGCGGCATCGATAATGCGCATGGTCAGTACGCCCTGGGAAGCCGGCACCGGATTGGGGTCGCCATGAACCAGGGACTGGTACACGTCCTCATAGAAGTCCATATAGTTGCCCATTTCCGAGCGGGTGGTCTTTCGGACCGGCGCATCGTTAATGGTGGTATGCAGGACACCGTCATGACCTTCAGGTGTAGGAATCCAGCTTTTTATTGAAGGCAGTTCATCGGCCAGGAGCCGCGCTTCCTGTAAATCGGACCTTTGCTGCATAAAACTGCCATTCTCACCCTGGATAATAAAAGCATAATAAGGCTCGCGGGCAAATACGGTTCCTTTCAGCCGCACCCGGAAAGGCCGCGGATAATACAAAAGGACCTCGAAATAATCATTGGCGATCATATCATTGCGCATGGCAAATACATCAGCGAAGACGGCCTCCGGAAAACCAAAAAGCTGTATGGCCTGATCGATCAGGTGGGCTCCCAGATCATGCAGGTTGCCGGCCCCTGGCTTATTGCCTTCTTTATGATCCTTGCCGCTATGGCCCGGACGATAACGGTCATACCGCAGTTCCGCTTCTTTGAGGGTACCCAGCAGGTTCTCACCTACCACATCCCGGATAGCCTTGAAATCGCCGTCGTAGCGGCGGTTCTGGTATACGCATAAGAACAGTTTCTTTTCTTTGGCCAGCTCATCCAGGGCCTGGGCTTCCTGCGCATTAACAGTGAAGGGCTTTTCCACCACCACTGATTTTCCTGCCTCAAGTGCGGCCTTTGCATAGTTAAAATGTGTCTGCACCGGCGTATTCACCACGACCAGCTCAATGTCCGGATCTGCAATCAGCTCCTCAAAAGAACGATAGAGCTTCGATCCGGGATATTTTACCCGGGATTCCTCTTTATGTCTTTCGACAATCGCGGACAATTCAAAATGCGGATTGGCCTGAATGAAGGGCGCATGAAATAATTTACCACTCATGCCGTAGGAGCAGATACCTGTCTTTATTATTCGGGGTTGATTCATTGCTTAAAAATTTAAAGGTCCTGGAATTAACGTTGCTGTGCCCGGAACCAGCGTTCGGGGATTTCATTTTTTCCGGCTGTCAGGTAGTCTTTGTAGCTGCAGGGTATATATTGCCCGTCGGGTAGCTGCATCCACCACCGGCCGGTTTTCTTACTCTGAAGGAAAGCAGTCTCTATTTCTGAAAAGGCCATCTGGTACTCGTTGAAATGATCCGTGTCGGTTAACGCGGCCTCACGTGACCGACGGTACCGGCCGTCGATCACATACCAGAGCATATGACTGATCTGCCTGGCCGTCAGTTCTTCCTGATCCTTTTCCGGGCGGTAGCCATAGATACCGATGGTCTGGACATGGGTGCTGAGGCCGGCATACTGCATCAGGGTGCAGGCTTCCTCACCATTAAAGCCGTTTGGACTCAGCAGATTGGCCGGTGCATAAGCCTGAGCGATGGCATTGATGTCGAAAGCAAATAGATGGCTGTTACGGATGGCCGGTTCCATTTCCTCAATATCATCTTTCACATGACCTACCCGATAGAAATCGAACTTTAATTTGTCCAGTGTCTGCAAGATACCAGGATGTACCAGGTAGCTCTGAAAACCGATATGGTTGTAATGTCGCAGGTGATTGGGTTCCTGGGTAAACATTTCCATCAGAAAATTATCCGACCGGAAAGGCGATTCCATATTCAGGTCGATCATGGCATCCACCATGGATGCTTCAATTAACTGACCCGCATTGGCACCGGCATGGTATTGCGCCAGACTCAGGTCATGTGAACCGCCCAGGATGATGGTGGTCTTTCCCAGCGCATTTAATTCTTTAAGCACTTCCTGGAGGGCAGCCAGGCTGTCTTTATAAGTAGCCCCCTGACGGATATTCCCGATATCGGCCACCCGCACCGAGTCGTGCCAGTAATACAGGCTGTAAAACTGCCGCCGGATCAGATCCGGTGCCGGATTATCGCCGTTCAGTATACCGCTGCCCCTGAGTTCGCCGCAACCTACCAACAGGATATCTGCCAGTTCGATATCGGGGAACTGCTCATCATAAAAATCTATCGTCGCGCCTATCTGGCCCTGTTGATAGGATTCATCACCGGTAATTTCCGGCAAATTAACGGGCAAAAGAAAATCGGTTAAAGACATAGGCGCAATATAGGCCTATTTTGAAAACGCTATAAAAATTTTTAGCGGTGCGACTCAGGAGTACCGTCGGACAGGGATTTACCGCCCGGCAGTATTCAGCCATCTGTCGGGATCACTTATCTTTGCAGCCTTATGCAGGAATTGTTAGACAAGATCGCCGGCTATAAAGCTGAAATCGAAGCCTTCCGGCCGGAAAATGTGGAAGCGACGGAAGCCTTCCGGATCAAATGGCTGGGCTCCAAGGGAATTGTAAAATCCATAATGGGTGAAATGCGACATGTAGCGCCGGAAAACAAAAAGGAAGCCGGGCAGCTGCTGAATGAATTCAAACAATTTACCGAGGCCAAATATGCCGCCCTGCAATCCGGTCAGGATGAACAGGGACCGCAGACCGCCGGCATTGATATTACCCTGCCTGGCGATGAAACCCTGCTGGGCAGCCGCCATCCGATTTCACTGATGCGCAACCAGATTATCGACATTTTTAAACAACTGGGCTTCGCAGTCGCTGAAGGACCTGAGATCGAGGATGACTGGCATAATTTCACCGCCCTGAATATGCCTGCGCATCATCCGGCCCGGGACATGCAGGATACTTTCTATATTGATGCAGGCGCTAATGCCGCTGTGGACTGGCTGCTGCGTACCCATACCAGCAATACACAGATCCGGGAAATGGAAAAAGGCAAACTGCCCATCCGGGTGATCTGTCCGGGACGGGTCTACCGGAATGAAACCATCAGTGCCAGAAGCCACTGTTTTTTTCACCAGGTAGAAGGTTTGTATATCGACGAGCAGGTTTCATTTGCTGATCTGAAACAGACCCTGTATTTTTTTGTACGGGAAATGTATGGCCCGGATGTAAAAGTCCGGTTCCGTCCTTCCTATTTTCCTTTCACCGAGCCCAGTGCGGAAATGGACGTCACCTGTTTTATCTGTGGCGGCAAAGGCTGTAATATCTGTAAAAAGACCGGATGGGTAGAAATCCTGGGCTGCGGTATGGTACACCCCAATGTATTGGAGAATTGTGGTATCAATTCCGAAAAATATTCCGGCTTTGCGTTTGGCATGGGTGTGGAACGTCCGGCGATGCTTAAATACGGCATCAATGATATCCGGCTTTTCAGTGAAAACGACCTGCGCTTCCTCCGACAGTTTACCAGCGCCTGATCCAGTTAACGCTTCTTGATCAGCGCTGTCATCGGATTACGCAGGTTCTGGAACTTGGTCATATCGATCCTTACTTTCCCAACGATAATCGGACTTTCAATCCTGACCGGCATATGGTTCATATCGTCGGTTACCCATACCGTCATTTGCTCCCCACCGTCAAAAATGGTACCCTTGATCGTCAGGGGACGGAACTTGATGGTTTTAAATTTCCCGTATTTCGTGGTAATGGTTTCTTTCCCCATATAACGCACATACATTTCATGAACCTCATTGTCCAGAAAAACATTGAAGGGAACACGGTCATTGGGTTTTAATTTCCCGAAATCGATATTGCGGGCATAGAAGACGGCACTGACGACATCATGTACACAGGCAGGCACTTTATAGACGCCATCACTGATGGCTGTATTGGCACTTTTATTGAAACTGACGTTCTGGTATTTTTTATGGCCGCCTTCATTGACATTCCGTACGAATTTCAAAGGTTGCAGGGTCTGTACATCCATATAGGTTTCATAAGTATCATGTGCTTTATAAAACCATTCATAACTGGACAGGGTGCGGCCTTCGCCTACTACATGATAGACGGGTTTGCCGTTCAGTTTCTCGAGTGTCGTTGTAAAGGAACCCACCCCGGCATTGACATTGACCAGTTTTCCGGCAGTATAATAAACACTGAAACTCACTTTCTCCCCTTCCTTAAATGCCGAATTGGCAATACCACAGGAAGGTGCCTGCACTGTGCCAGGGTAATTCTCTGTTGTCCTTCCGCTTACCAGCAGCATGACCGTACCCAAAAATAATGTCAGTATTCTAATTGTTTTCATGTTTTCCCTTCAGTATGTTTTTAATACTCAATATTAGCAAACTTCCGATTAATGCCGGTATGACCAGATTCACCAGCCAGATCGTCAGCGATGTGAGTCCGATACCCAGGTGATTACTGCTGAACAGACCGATTACTTTAATACTGATTTCATTTTTCAGGCCTAAATCGGTAAACAAGGCGATCGTCGGAATGACTGCCAAAGCCAGAAACATTACACTAATCCCTGACCAGGCCTGTACAAAACCGATTTCCACGCCAAAGAACCTGAACAAGATATAGTATTGCAGTGTAAAAACCAGAAATCTTGTCACAGATAAAGACAAAAATCGAACCAGCAAAGTTGCATTCACCTGTTCCAGCGCCTCGATGGTCCAGGACAAGCGCTTCATTTGAGGCAGTTTATCGACCACTTTTACCAGCCAGGACAACTTGAAATAAAATAACAACATAATAACAAGCCCGATCGCTGTAGCAAAAAAAGCCGCCCGGACCCATACCGGGCTAATCATCCCGGAATTAACCAGTTCCGGCTTGAGGAAAAACAGTGCCAGCAGCCCCATAAATACCGTTACGATCAGCTGGCTCATACTGCCCAATATCGTCAATGCTACGGCCTTGATACGGTTACCTTCCTTCATGTACAGTACCCGGCCGAGGTATTCGCCCACCCGGTTGGGCGTACTGATGGAAAACGACAGGCCTGAGAGCACGGCTTTAAAAGCTGTCGGAAAACGAATTTTCTGAATATGCCCCACGGCGATCTTCCATTTATAGGCCTCCAGTCCCAGGTTCAGTACCATCAGTGCCACCACGGCTACGAGATAGAGACATTTGGGTGAAGAAAAGGATTGTTTGATTTCCCGCCAGGAAGCATGCAGGTCGGGCTGGTGGCGGACCTGATTATAGATCGACCAGCTAAGCCATGCAAATAACAACGGCCCTAAAAAATACTTGATGAATAATTTGATATTTTTGTTTGCAGTCATTAACCACCGTAAAAGTAAACCCTGTTTGCAACCCGCTAAAATAATATTAGGTATCGATCCAGGCACCCTGATCATGGGGTACAGTGTGATCAAAACGCAATCGGGTAAAATCCGATTACTGGAGATGCACGCATTAAAACTTCCTGCAAAGAAAGACAATTATGAACGACTATTACTGATCCATCAGAAAATTACCGAACTGATCGGTTTACACCGACCACAGGAATTTGCGATTGAAGCGCCTTTTTTTGGAAAAAATGTGCAAAGTATGCTCAAACTGGGTCGGGCTCAGGGTGTCGCCATTGCGGCTGCCATGCATGCAGGATTGGCCATAACCGAATATTCACCCCGAAAAATAAAACAGGCCATTACCGGAAATGGCAATGCAGGCAAGGAACAGGTCTGGAAAATGTTGCAGCAGATCATGCAATTAGGGGAAGCGCCCCGTTTCCTGGATGCTTCCGATGCCCTGGCAGTCGCCCTATGTCACCATTATCAGCTCAGTGATCCGCTGCCTAAAACCAATAACAGCAAGGGCTGGGAAGACTTTATACGGAAAAACCCCGACAGGGTACGATAGCCCCCATCAAAAACCACTTACAACTGATCCGTAATCATCCGCTGAACTTCCTTCATTTCAGCATCCGATAGTTGCAGTTTGGGTTGAACAAAGTTGAGGTCATTGGCTTCATTAAGTGGTATCAGGTGCAGGTGTACATGGGGGACTTCAATGCCTACAACACTGAGTCCGCATCGGTTGCAATCAAATGCCTTTTCGATGGCATGGGCAATCGGCTTGGCGAAAAGCAGGATCTTGGACAGGTATTTGTCCGGCAAATCGAATAGCTTATCTGTCTCGTCCCTGGGCACGACCAGCACATGGCCTCTGCGCAGGGGCATGATATCCAGAAACGCATAGAAATTTTCGTCTTCAGCAATTTTATAGGAAGGAATTTCTCCTGCGATAATTTTTGAAAAAATTGTCATCTGAAAAATTTATGCTAAAGTTATCGAAACCAAAAGACCCCGCCAAGCGGGGTCCTGATTCGATTATCGTCCGCCGCCTCAAATACTGATTTCTTCTACCCGAAACTGTATTAGTCCGGCAGGAGCCTGTACATCTGCCACCTGGCCCGGTTCCTTACCCAGAATACCCTGCCCGATGGGAGAACTAATGGAAATTTTACCAGCTTTTAAATCGGCTTCCTGCTCACTGACCAACTGGTAGGTTACCTGCTTGCTGGTCTTTAGATTGGTTAATTTCACCTTGGTCAGAATGGATACCTTACTGGTGTCTATCGCCGTTTCATCTACTACCCTTGCATTGGCGAGCGCACCTTCCAATGCTGCAATTTTAGCTTCCAGCAAACCCTGCGCCTCCTTGGCAGCGTCATATTCTGCATTTTCCTTTAAATCACCTTTTTCGCGGGCTTCCGCGATCGCTTTACTTGCCGCCGGGCGCTCCACGCCTTTCATGCGCTGGAGCTCTTCTTTCATTTGTTCCAGCGTCTCTTTCGTTACATACTGAATAGCGTTCATAATAAAATCGTTTTATATTGAACAGAAAAAAATAACAACGCCCTGGCTGCTACCCAGAGCGTTGCTATCTATATATACAAATATAATAAAACTAACAGGATTTTAGCTACCCTTATTTGTTAAACAATTTAACAAATATCAGGACGATTTCTCCGTGCTAAGTCCCAGTTTTTCAAGGACAACGGTGGTCATTTTCAGGAAGGCTTCATGGCTGTAACCGGCAATATGTGGCGTGATGATCACCTGGGAAAAGGCAAGCAGTTCGTCCAGTTGTGCCCTTTCTGCCGGTGTATAAGTGTCCAGCTTTTCATTCTCCAGCACATCCAGACAGGCTCCGGAAATCCGGCCGGCATGCAGCCCCCGAATCAGCGCGGCGGTATCAATGACCTTGCCACGGCAGGCACTGATGATAATGGGTTGCTGCTGCATAAGGTCTACCAGCGCATCATTGAGCATATGAAAGGTCTCCTGGGTCAGGGGCAGGTTAAAGCTGATCACTTCTGCATATTTGCAAACCTGTTCCAGCGAGGCTTCCTTGATATAACCGGAAGCAAAATCTGATTTATACTTATCATAAGCCAGCACCGTTACGCCAAAGGGTTCCAGCAATCTGGCAAAACTGCTGCCGGTATTACCGTAGCCTATGATGCCCACCGTACGGCCGTGCAGTTCATGGCCCCGGTTGGCATTACGTTCCCAAATACCTTCTTTCACCTGAGGAATGGCAATATTCATTTTGTTGAGCAACATCAGCAGCAGGCCCAGGTTATGTTCGGCGACCGCATTACGGTTGCCTTCAGGACTGCTCACACAAAGTATCCCTTTGGAAGCAGCATAGTCCAGATCTACGAGTTCCATACCGCTGCCCAGACGACCGATCCATTGCAAACGGGGCATGGCATCGATCAGCGATCGGTCCACACGGATGCGGGTGGTCAGGATGAGACCTGTGACTTCCGCACCACCGGCTTTGAGGGCTTCGTACGAAATCTGGGGTGCATAATCTACATCAAAACCCTTTTCAGTTAATTGCGCTGCCAGTGCCGGGTGTGCATTGCCCGTAATCACAACTTTGTCCATGAAATTCTTTCTCTGTTTTTATTCAGGCCTTCCCGCCGGAAATAGTAAAAAATATTAATTCATTTTAAAGGTCAGGGCGGCAAAATCTGCCACGGTCAGCCGCTCTGCCCTCAGATCAAACACGGGATCCGAAAGTTGCTCGGCGCTAAAGAGACTCCGGGTGGCATTTCGCAGGGTCTTGCGCCGTTGATTAAAAGCTGTCTTCACCAGTGTAAAAAAAGCTCTTTCGGATTTCATGTGGGGTACATCGGAACGACGGTGCATTTTGATGACCCCGCTTTTTACTTTGGGCGGTGGATTAAATGCCTGCTCCGGTACATCAAAAAGATAGCTGACCCGATAAAATGCCTGGACCAGCACACTGGTCACCCCGTATACCTTATTGCCCGATGCTGCCGCAATGCGCTGGGCTACTTCCTTTTGAAACATCCCGATGACCAGTGGTACCTGTTCGCGCCATTCCAGCAACTTAAAAAGTATCTGGGTGGAAATATTGTAAGGAAAATTACCGATAACAGTGAATGCCCCTTCAAAAGGCGGCCGGCTGTCCAGAAAACTTTCATGCAGGAGCTTGCCGGCCAGATCCGGATAATGGGTCAGGAGATAGTCCACTTTCTCGCGGTCGATCTCAATAGCCTTAAAATCCAGGTCCGGCAGTTTTCGGAGGTATTGGGTCAGGGCACCCCCGCCGGGGCCAATTTCCAGCAGTTGGGAAAAAGTCTCCGCTTCGAGGGTCTCCACGATTTTACGACAGATATTGTCATCCGTTAAAAAATGCTGACCCAGCGATTTTCGAAGCTCATACATCCGGCAAAAATATCATTTTGTTTCGAACCATCGCGCTCATCGGGCCGTAGAAAGCATTTAGCGGAGCCGTATTTTGTACACCCAGGCATAAGGACTGGGATTATTCCCCGGATTCAGCGGAGGTGTTTCAATCACGATTCCGCCGCCTTTCTGAATACGGTTGACCTTGCCGGAATAGCCCAGCATTGATATGGGGCCTGCAGTTTTTACCGGCACCGGAATCTGCGGTTGCCAACGGGTAACAATTACGTAGAGATCATCCCCCTTGCGGGTATAGTAGATTCCTTTCCCGGATGTTTTTGGTCCCTCTATCCAGGGTTTGGTACCATAGATCGCTTCTCCATTGATCTTCAGCCAGTCACCCACATCTTTCAGGCGCTGCTGCATGATCACCGGAATCCTTCCGTCTGCAGTGGGTCCGATATTAAGCAGTAAATTACCGCCCCGGGAAACGACATCGATCAAAGTGCCAATCAGCTCCCGGCTGCTGAGGTACTGCTCCAGGTTTTCATTGCGGTTATAGCCGAAAGATTCTCCTATACCACGACATTCTTCCCAGGGATGGGTCATGCTGGAATTGCCCTTACCATATTCGGTTGTCGTAAATCCACCGTTTTTGCGACCCCCACCCCAGCGGTCATTGACTACGACAGTATTTTTAACCGGCGATTCATTATAGAGCCAGCTTAGAAATTCGCGGCTCCGCCAGACTGTGTCACTGTGGTCCCATTCCCCATCCGGCCAGACGATATCCGGATGGTACCGGTTGACCAGGTCCCGCATCTGGGGTAGCATATGTTGTTCCACATATTTGGTCACATCCTGGCGGTAGAGCGGATTATACCATTCGTAAAGCGAATAGTAAAAACCCATATGGAGGCCGGCCTTTTTCACCGCCGCCGACAGATCGCCTGCCAGGTCCCGATGCGGACCCGCATCATAAGCATTCCAGTTCCAGGACTCCCGGCTGGGCCAGAGAGCAAAGCCATCATGGTGCTTGCTGGTCAGTACCACATATTTGGCCCCAGCAGCTTTGATAATCGAAGCCCAGGCCGCGGGATCAAATAATTCCGCTTTAAACATGCCCGCGAAATCCTGATATTTAAAGTTCGGACCATAGTTTTTTCTGTGAAAATCTTCGAATTCCTGATGAATCTTCAGCTTGGTATTGTTCAATCGCTCCCAGTACCATTCGGAATAATTACTGCCGAATCCGTCGGCGTTGGAATTGGTAGCCCATGCCGGTACACTGTAAAGGCCCCAATGAATAAATATGCCGAATTTGGCATCGGTATACCAGGATGGGATGGGTCTTGAGCTCAAGGATTCCCAGGTGGGCTGGTATTGTTGGGTATTGCCGCAAAAGTTCAGCATAAACAAACTCAGGGCAAGCAGGAATTTTCGCATGACGTCGTTTTTGGCCAAACCTACATAAAAAATGGGTTCAGTCAGGTCCGGTTCCGGGCCGGGACTGGATTTACTTAAAAAAAGGCCGTGAATTCCTGATTTTTTAAAAAGTGGGTAACCCGGAACAGGCTTTCTGTTACTTTTTTGCGTTTCGACACGTCCAACTATTGATACCTCAATTTGACCTATGGATCCTTCAGCGGATCCGATGGTTGATGGAATGGGATTCATTGCCATTCCTAAACGATAATTGAATACAGATGAAAAGAATGTTGATGATTATTTCGTTATTGCCCCTGCTTTACAGCTCAGAGCGGCTGAGCATTGACCATATCTTGTAACAGGTGGTGTAAATTATGCTGCTGACAACTAATTTTTGGGGATTCAGTTGAGCCAGCCGTTTGCCAGTTGCCGGCCAATCCGGCGACCTGCTTCTTTCAGATTACTGCGGGTATTTTTCATGGCTTCTGTCAGGGAAGCCCCTGGTGGGTTAATGGCTATCAGTCGGTCAAAATACGCATCCAGCCTGTCTCCCGGATCCCTGAGAATTTGACCTGCCACACCAATTACCGGCACACCGAGCCCTTTGGCTATAGCAGCCACACAGAAAGGTGCTTTGCCTTCCAGGGTTTGAACATCTATACGACCTTCTCCTGTAATAACGACAGCGGCATCTTTGATTTTATTTTTTAGATCCAGTAATTCGAGCATATAGTCTGCCCCATTCACTGCGCTGGCACCGGCATAAGCACTGAGTGCAGCCGCCACACCACCTGCCGCACCACTGAAAGGAAGCTGGTTCATATCCACCTGTCTGAACTCCCGGGTAACCGCCCGGAACCGATCCAGGCCCTGGGTCAGGACTTCCAAGGCTGCTGTATCTGCCCCTTTCTGCGGTCCGAATACCTGAATGGCGCCGGAAGGACCGCCCAGCAAAGGGTTCTTGACATCACAGAGAACGGTAATGTTTCGCTCCGGAAGCCGGTGATCCAGTCCTGTATCGTCAATACGCGCCAACTGCGTCAATTCCGCCGGAAGTCGGGTCAGCCTACGGCCAGCTCCGTCACGGAACACCATACCTAATGCCTGCAGCAGGCCGGTGCCGCCGTCAATAGTGGCGCTACCGCCGATTCCAAGCAATATACTGCGGGCCCCTTTATCCAGTGCGAAGCCGATCAGTTGGCCCAATCCCCGGGTATTTGCGATAATCGGGTTATAATCCTGTGGCGACAGATGACGGAGTCCCGAACAATCCGCCAGTTCAATAATCGCCGTTGCAGATGCCGCTACCCATCCCATGGCAGCTTTTAGCGGTTGGCCTAGGGGTCCGGCTACTTCAAAATACAAAGTCTCCGCCTGTAGAAAGCTCCGTAGCAGTTGGCCTGTACCGTCACCCCCATCGCCCACTGGTACCAGCTGTATGTCCGCCGGCAATTCCGAAGACAGTAGCCCCTCCCGTAGGGTTTCTGCAACATCGCCCGCCCAAAGGCTCCCTTTGAATGCATTGGGTGCTACTAAAATTTTCATTTGTTGATATACGGCTGTGACCTGCTGGATCAGAGATTTACCTACTCAATCATCACTACTATCCGGTGGTTTAGTAGCAACTAATAATATGCGAACATTTTTATTTACAAATTTCGCGATTTTAAAAAGATCCTGAATAGATGGCTGATTGGTATTTGTACACCAGTTGGAAACGGTGGTTTCATGCACCTTCATATATTTAGCCAGATCGGAATTTTTTTTGTCTACTTCCGCTAGCACAGTTTTAATTCTATTGTATTTTACTTTTGCCATTCAGCAATTGTTTTCTCAAATGTAAAACATCATAATTTATTGATTTTTAATCAATTATTACATTTCATTGCTAATTAATTAGTCTTTGTGAATAATTATTTTGTCTTTACTACTTATTTTCCTACCTTCATATTGAACTTGTCATATTTTTTTAACGATTGAACCGATCTGGGAAAAACTGTAGTGACGTTATTATTGCTTTTGGCGTCTCAGCTAGATTGCGGCCGACTCTTACAGTATCAGAATAATGGAATATGTTATTATCCCTAACACAAAAAATCCGGGGTTTTAACTTACCTGTGAATTCTAGACCTGCCTTTCGGGCATTGATGAATTGCAAGAGCCAGGCCACCGGTTGATCGAAAATCCAAATTTTTTGTCTTGCCACAATTAAGTTGCATACCACTTTAAAAAAGATGAGTGCCGCCACATCATATTATTTCATTCTGGCAAATGCAGTAGCATATAGGATGCTCTATGCCTGTAAGCCCAAAATGCCTGTCTAACAGCCGCAGCCGTGGTTTAAAACGGCAGCAATTTTCTCATGGTTGTTGCCGTCCCGGCTGTCGGGGCGGGTTAAAACAAATCTCACCTGCTTAAGGACTTCGTTCCCCTTTACCATCCGGGGTTTTGTCACGAGCTTATTCTAACGTGTAAATAAGGTACGGTATGAAAAAAATAATGTTGCTGGGCTTAATGGCGAGCGTATGCCTTTCCGTAACAGTTCAGGATGACACTTATATCTCTACACAAAAACCGGATAGCTGCTACCTCGTCGTTGGCGAATCTAAAATAGCCTAAACATGCTCAGGTAAAAATCAGGTAGTTTGATTTGGTTAATAAGGCGTTTGCCCGGGACAATAGTCTTTTATTTGCTTCTTGTACTATCGGCTCTATGACTAGGTAAAATTTAGCTCACGTGTTAATTTGACAAGATAATTGGCTAAAAACAAGTGTTATAGTTCGATATGTGCGGAAAACTTTCTGGTTCTTTCTCAAAAATCCTTAGGTCATCTGCTTTCACTTTTATATGTAGAATTGGCAATACCCCCCATCTGTCGTAAATTTGCGGCCCGATAAGATGGAGGCAATAAGGAATTTTTATTTGGATGATCCCCGCTGTTTACAGATAGCGAACAGAATTTCTATGCTCCAAAGTGAAGCAGCTTCCTCTTTTTCGCCTGCCGCTATCGCAGTTACCGGACTCTTTGGCAGCGCCGACAGTTTTGTCTTTGCCGCTTGTGCCGCAGCTACCAAACCGTACAACCACCTGGTGGTTTTAAACGAAGCGGAGGATGCAGCCTATTTCCACAATACCCTGGAACAGATCACGGGTGCCCTGGATCTTTTTTATTTTCCATCTTCGTTTAAGACCAGAAAGAATTACCGGCAGTTGAACGCCTCTCATGTCATGCTGCGCACTGAAGCACTGACCCGAATATCTGCCGGCGGTGAAAATGCCAAAGGCAGGGTACTGGTAACTTACCCGGAAGCCCTGTTCGAAAAGGTAGTTTTAGCGGAAACCCTTTCCAAAAATATCATACATATCAAGACCGCCGAAACCCTGGACCTGGGTAAGCTGCTCCTGCAACTGGATGCATTTGGTTTTGAGCGCAGCGATTTTGTTTATGAACCGGGCCAATACGCCCTTAGGGGTGGCATTTTTGATATTTATTCCTTCGGGAATGACAAACCCTACCGTTTTGAGCTATTTGGTGATGAAGTGGACTCTATTCGGATTATCGATCCGGAAACCCAGCTTAGTGAGCGCAAGCTGCTGTCGGTGTCCATCATTCCCAATATCGATACCCAGTTCCGCGAAGAGAGACGGGTCTCAATTTTTGAATTCCTGCCCGCCAATACCGTTATCTGGCTGCAGGACAAAGCGCTCTGTACAGAGCGGTTGAAAGACCAGGCCGAGGAACTGAACTATTTCCTGGAACTCTATCCGACGCCGGTCGCGACCCAGGAGGAAACGGGTGTTGCTATGATCAAGGATCTGTCAACGGAAGATTTTATCGATGCCGATGACTTTGAAGCGGATCTGGGCAAAAGGCAGCTGGTTCATTTTGGTGGCGAACCCTATGAGGCGACAGAAATCTTTGAATTCCAGACCCGCTCCCAGCCCGCCTTCAACCGACAATTTGAGCTCCTGATCAGGGACCTTAAGGAAAGGGAAAAAAAAGGATTCGGCATTTATATCTATTCCGAGAACAGCCGGCAACTGCAACGGCTGCAGACAATCTTCGATGACCTGAAAGCTGACCTGGTATTCAATCCGGTCAGCCGGTCAATCTATCGGGGCTTTGTAGACGAGGAACTTAAAATCGTCTGTTATACCGATCACGAGATTTTTCAGCGCTACCATAAATACCGGATCAAGCAGGCTTACAATAAGAATAAGGCCATTACCCTGCGCACCTTAAGGGAACTACAGCCGGGCGACTACGTAACCCATATCGACCATGGGGTCGGGGTTTACAGTGGCCTGCAGAAAATGGAGGTCCAGGGCAAATTACAGGAAGCGGTCCGTATTATCTACCGTGACAAGGATGTGCTCTACGTCAATATTAACTCCCTGCATAAAATAGCCAAATACACGGGTAAGGATGGTAGTGTGCCGAAGATCAACAAACTGGGAAGTGATGTCTGGAACCGGTTGAAAGAAAAAACTAAGGCAAAAGTCAAGGAAGTAGCTTTTGACCTGATCAAGCTCTATGCGAAGCGAAAAGCCCAGCAGGGCTTTGCCCACTCGGTGGACAATTATATGCAAACCGAACTGGAAGCTTCCTTTATTTATGAAGATACGCCGGATCAAAGCAGGGCGGCTGCCGATGTCAAAAAAGATATGGAATCGGCTTCTCCCATGGACCGATTGATATGCGGCGACGTAGGCTTTGGTAAGACGGAGATTGCTATCCGGGCGGCATTTAAAACCTGTATAGATGGCAAGCAGGCCGCTATACTGGTGCCGACCACGATCCTGGCCTTCCAGCATTTTAAGACCTTTAGTGACAGATTGAAGGAATTTCCGGTAACAGTGGATTTTATCAATCGCTTCAAAACATCTAAAGAGAAAAAAGAAACCCTGGAGAAACTCAAAACGGGCAAAATCGATATCCTGATTGGCACTCATGGCATTATCGGCAAGGATGTGAAGTTCAACGATCTGGGATTGCTGATCGTCGATGAGGAACAGAAATTCGGAGTGGCCCACAAAGAAAAAATCAAAACCCTGCGTACGACTGTGGACTGTCTGACCCTGACAGCGACACCGATTCCCCGCACCCTTCAATTTTCACTAATGGGGGCCCGGGACCTGAGTATTATCAATACCCCGCCACCCAACCGGCAGCCCATCCAGACAGAAGTGCAGGTCTTTAATGAAGACCGGATCCGGGAATTCATTTATTTTGAAACCGAACGGGGAGGGCAGGTCTTCTTTATCCACAACAGGGTAGCGGGTCCGGCAGAAATGGCAACAACCATCCAGGGCCTCTGCCCGGACCTCTCGATCGGCTATGCCCATGGGCAGATGGAAGGCCACCAACTGGAAGGCCGCATCCTGGATTTTGTGGACCGGAAATACGATGTGCTGGTTTGCACCAATATCGTGGAAAGCGGTGTCGATATCCCCAATGTCAACACCATCATCATCAATAATGCCCATCATTTCGGATTAAGTGATCTTCACCAATTGCGGGGCCGGGTGGGCCGGAGTAATAAAAAAGCGTTCTGCTACCTGCTGGCACCACCAATGAGTCTGTTGCCTGCAGATTCCCGGAAAAGACTCCAGACCCTGGAACAGCACAGTGAGCTGGGCAGCGGTTTTCAGATTGCGATGCGCGATCTGGATATCCGGGGGGCCGGAAACCTGCTGGGTGGCGAACAAAGTGGCTTTATGGCGGAAATCGGTTTTGAAATGTACCAGAAAATCCTGGACGAAGCGATCCGGGAACTTAAACGCACCGAATTCAAGGACCTGTTCAAAGAGGAAATCAGCAAACAGGATGATTTTGTACAGGACTGTACCATTGATACCGATCTGGAAATACTCATCCCCGACCGCTATGTTGAAAATATTGCAGAACGGCTCTCGCTCTACCAGCGGCTGGACAATTGCGAAAACGAAGCAGAACTCAAAGACATGGCCAGGGAACTGGAAGACAGGTTCGGCTCAATACCTGCAGAAGTCAGTGATTTATTTGAAACCGTCCGCTGCCGTAAACTGGCCATAGACCTGGGCTTTGAGAAAATGAGTCTGAAATCGGAGACCCTGCGTTGTTACTTTATCAACCGGCCCGATTCGCCTTATTTTGAAGCGCCGGTATTCCAGAAAATCATCGAATACCTGCAGACCCGCACCAATAAGGGCAAACTGAAGCAGACCGGAAAACTATTCTTACTGACAGCAGCACCGATTACCGGCATGCAGGAACTACGGGAATTTCTGGCCGATATGCATGCTTTCTGTGTTGGAAATTAGTCCGGCTTGTTAATTCAGGCTCACAAATGCGGCCCTCCTGTTGAAATCTTCTTACTTTTGAACCTGCCTGTTGAACCCCCGGGATGCGATCGGTCGCCATAACCGAGCGTGAAAATTACATCTCCCCGGAAAAAAATATAAACGACACGCCCCATGAAACCTGTATTTTCCCATTGGATATGCATTTTCCAGTTGTCCTTGTTGATGGCCTGCAACCGACAGGAAACCCGCACTTTTTTTATACCCACCATTCACCAGTTACACCGGCAAAATCCAAATTATAGCTATCAGGACCTGCGACAATTCATTGACGACCTTAGTCCTGATATTATTGCTGTGGAAATCCGTCAGACGGATATCAATGGCGACAGTAATTACCTTAAACAAAACTATCCCTATGAAATGTGGATGATGCGTTACTGGTTCCCTGAGACAAAAATCCTGGGTTTTGACTGGCTGGGGGAAGCCATCGAAGGCCGGCCTATCCCTGATCATTACTGGGAACAGGCCGCTCCGGTTACGCAGTATAAAAATGCCCTGGAGGAAGATACTGCCGTAGCTGCGCCTACCGAAATATGTAACCGGCTGCTGGACGATCGCATGCAGATACTGCAATCTGCATCCCTGTCAAATATATTAGCCAGTGAGGATGCCGCACTCACCCGCCAATACTACGATTGCCTGAAGGATCACCTTCAGGGTACAATACACCTGCGTATCCTGGATTTTTACGAGCAGCGAAACCAGAAAATCTACGCCAATATCCGACGCATTCAGGCCGGCCACCCGGGAAAAACGGTGGTATTGGTCACCGGGGACGATCATTATATTGAGCTCAAAGACCGGATTCCTTCTGAGCCTTTATTCTGAACAGGCCCACAGGTTCGATCCGAAAAGGGCAGGCATACTTCTTTGGATAGTCCCCTGAATAAGCGATTGAGCCGGCGGCTATAGTTTGTAACTTTAGCAGCCTCCTTTCGACAGGAAATCCCGTACCTGTCGACAGGTCCTCAAAATGCTGATGCACCAAAAACTGTTGATATGAAAGATCACCCCCTTTTCGCTGTGGCGTCGATAAAGATACTTTTGTTGGTATTGCTGGTGACCTTGCTGCATGCCTGTCGACAAAGGCAACAGCCACCTTCAGCAGCCCAGATTGCCAGTCTGGAGCTCAGGCAGGGCCCCCCGATTCTATGCGGACCGCCCCGCGCCACTTACGGAACCGTCTTTTTTCGAATTACCGGCGATAGTAGTACACAAGAAGCTTTCAATCAAGCCCTGTCCCTGCTGCATTCCTTTGAATATGAGGAAGCGGAAAAGCGCTTTGCCCGGATCATTGAAAAAACGCCCAACTGCGCCATGGCTTACTGGGGTGTGGCGATGTGCAATTTTCACGCGCTCTGGACGCCTCCCCGCCGCGAAGAACTGCTGAAAGGTAGCAGGGCGCTTCGGCTGGCGCTTTCGATTCGGGGCGTCTCAGCCAGAGAAATTGCCTATTTACATGGCCTGGAAGTCTTTTATACAAACTGGGAACACGAGGATCACCACCGACGTTGCCAGCGATTTGAAAAGGCCATGGCCGGGATTTACCAGGATTATCCCGATGATAAGGAAGCCGCCATCTTTTATGCCCTGGCGCTAAATGCGGCAGCTTTACCGGAGGACAAGACCTATAGCCGTCAGCGACAGGCGGGCAGGATCCTGGAAGGACTGTACCGGGATATGCCAGATCACCCGGGCGTGATTCATTATATCATTCATAGCTATGATTATCCTGAACTGGCATCCCGGGCCCTGAACGCTGCCCGACGTTATGCATCCGTTGCTCCCTCCTCGGCTCATGCCCTGCATATGCCGTCCCATATCTTTACCCGATTGGGGCACTGGCAGGAAGACATTGCGACCAATCTGAAATCGGTGGATGCGGCCCGATGTTATGCGCAGCAAGGAGCGCTCGCGGGACATTGGGATGAGGAATTACACGGTCTGGACTACCTGGTGTATGCTTACTTGCAGCAGGGTAATTACCAAGCGGCAGAAAATATCCGGGTCTATGTTGACAGCCTGCAAAAAATAGAACCCCTCAGTTCCAAAGCGGTCTATGCCATGGCCGCAATCCCTGCACGGGTGGTGCTTGAAGCAAAAAACTGGCCGGCGGCAGCTGTCCTGGAACCTCCATCTTTGGGATTCAACTGGCAGGATTATCCCTGGCAGGCGGCCATGACCCATCTGACCCGCCTGCTGGGCCAGGTCCATCTTCATCATAATGCGGAAGCGCAGCAGCAGCTCGCAGAACTTCGGCAACTCAAGGCAGGATTAGTCAGCGCGCGCGATGACTATGCCGCCCGACAGGTCGAAATCCAGATCCAAACGGGGCAGGCCTGGATTGACTGGGCCTTCGCGGATACTTCGGGTGCACTACAGACCATGGAGCAGGCGGCTGATCTGGAAGACCGCACCGGCAAACATCCGGTCACCCCGGGCGCCCTGCGCCCTGCAAGGGAACTACTGGCGGATATGCAGATGGAAGCGCATCGTTACCCCGAGGCTTTACAGACCTATGAAGCGAGTCTGGTACAATGTCCCAACCGGCTGAACAGCTTGCTGGGAGCAGCGCTGGCAGCGGCCCGGTCCAGGCTGCCGGGAAAGGCAAGGTATTATTACGATAAAATCCTTTCGGTCCGCCACCCGGCGTCCGCACAAAAAGAAATGATCCAGGAAATACAAAATTATCTGGCGGCACAATCCTGAAGTGGGGCCCCGGCCTGTGGTACTAAAACTCCAGCTCGCCGCTTTTGGCCCGGCCATAGCCCGGATTTCGGCCCAGGTGTTCATAGGCTTTAACGGTTACTTCGCGACCCCGCGGCGTACGTTGCAGAAACCCTTCCTGAATCAGGAAAGGTTCATAGACTTCCTCAATGGTACCGGCTTCTTCACCTACCGCCGTGGCGATGGTAGTGATGCCGACCGGGCCACCTTTGAATTTCTCAATAATCGCCAGCAGGATCCGGTTGTCCATATCATCCAGGCCGAACTCATCCACCTGCAAGGCCTTGAGTGCATGGCGGGTAATGCCCAGATCAATCTGACCATCATTGAGTACCTGCGCAAAATCACGCACCCTTCGCAGCAGACCGTTGGCAATCCGGGGAGTGGCCCTGCTGCGGACAGCAATTTCAGCGGCTGCTTCATCCGTAATCTGTACCCCGAGTATCTGGGCGGAACGCAGAACGATTTTCTGCAGGGTCGCAGCATTATAATATTCCAGCCGGGATTTGATCGCAAACCTGGACAGCAGCGGCGCCGTCAACAGGCCACTGCGGGTAGTTGCGCCAATCAGGGTAAAGGGGTTTAACGACAACTGAATGCTTCGGGCGTTGGGACCGGTATCCAGTAAGATATCCAGCCGGTAATCTTCCATAGCCGCGTAGAGGTATTCTTCCACCACCGTACTCAACCGGTGGATCTCGTCAATAAATAAAACGTCATTGGGTTCCAGCGAAGTCAGCAGTCCTGCGAGATCGCCCGGCTTTTCGATGACCGGACCACTGGTTTCCTTGATCTGCACGCCCAGTTCATTGGCTACGATCCGGGACAGGGTAGTTTTACCCAGGCCGGGCGGCCCATGGAACAGGATATGGTCCAGGGCTTCCCCCCGAATCTTGGCCGCCTTGATAAATATGGTCAGGTTTTCGATCAGCTGGGGCTGCCCGGCAAATTCCTTAATCTGCGCCGGCCGGATGGTATTTTCAAACTCCCGGTCAGCGGTATTCAACGAATCTTTGTCCTTATTCAAATTGGGATTGCTCATCAAAAAGTTCAACCGGTTTTAAAAGCTCTTTTGGCCTCTTCCATCGCCGCCTGAACTACAAATTAACAACAAAAAAAGGTCGGTTCCTAAAACTTATCCTTCGTCCCGCGGTGTTTTGTTAACCGTTCATTTGATGGCAGGGAAGCCCCTAAGGGTCCCAACGAACAACAAGATCAACCACCCCTTTCCAGCTCATCAAAAAAAATGCTTTCAAAATCTGCCCTCCGCTTTCAGTAAGCCGGGGGTGACCACGCAGCTACCTGGAATGCAGGACAAATTTTGAAAGCAAGTAAAAATCATCTGTTAAGTTGCAGCTTCCCTACTTTTTTAACAACCTTCAAAAAGCAGGTTGCCAAAACAACTAATCGTAATGCAGCTGCATATCGGTTCTGCGGTTGAGCTGTCGCCCCTTGGCAGTTCCGTTATCGGCTACCGGCTGGGTTTCGCCGAATCCGGCGGCACGCAGACGGGCGCTGTCAATTCCTTTTTCGACCAGCCAGTTGTATACCGCATTCGCCCTTCTTTCGCTCAGTCCCTGGTTGTATTCATCCTTGCCAACATTATCAGTATGTCCGGCAATATCCAGTTTCAGATCCTTATCGGCTTCCAGCTCACCAAGAATGGTATTCAGCGCGGGGAAGGAACGTTTTTCCAGTTGGTCTCCATTGGTCACAAAATAAATAGCCTTGGCAGCTTCCGCTACTTTTTTCTTTACTTCTTCTTTCACTTCCGGACAACCATTATTGCTGGCGGGTCCCGGAACGGTGGGACATCTGTCATCCTTATCGGCTACGCCATCTCCATCCTTATCCGGCCAGGGACAGCCTTTGTTTTCGACGGGACCGGCTTTATCAGGACAGTTGTCATCCTTATCCAGCACCCCATCACCATCTGTATCCGGCCAGGGACAGCCTTTGTTTTCAACGGGACCGGCAACGGTGGGACAATTGTCCTGGCTGTCCAGCAAACCGTCGTTATCGGTGTCTTTTTCCACCGGCACCGGCGGTGGTGCAACTGCTGCTTGCCGGCGTACCAGCGGCTGGGCCACACCCAGCGAAAAGAAAGTGTTTTTGTCCAGTTTATCATTATTGAAAGGCAGGCGGTAATTTCCCTGGAGATAAACATATCCCTCACTGAATAAATTCAGTTGCAGCCCCAGTCCGAGTGGTGCATAGGGCACCAGTTCTTTGCGGGCATAGTTACCGACGCCGACACCGGCCGTCAAAAATGGATTCAGCAGGTGGTCATCACTCAATGCTTTCAGGTGAAAGGCCAGTTCGGCTTCATTTTTATAATCTGTGTATCGATCCAGCGCTGTGCCGGCTTTCTGATAACTCGAAAACAGACCATTGTAACGAAGCGAATAATCCAGATGGGAGGTCAGTCCGTTCCAGAAAAAAACAGAAAATCCCGGTTCGACTTTGCCTATTTTTGGTAAGGAAGCCGAGAAATCAGTCAGGTTGCCGCTGAAGCCGATCTGAGGTGCTTTTTTCGGTCCGTCAAAATCGGATTGTGCCCAGGTGGTTGCTGTAAACAGCAACAGCAGGACGGTCAGTTGGAATGGTTTCATTATCATACATTATAATTTTATAATACGAAATTATATATACTTTTTAAAAGAATATATATTCCGCACAAATTTAGCACATTACAAATAAATGTTAAAAAAATATTAATATGGATGGCGTTGATATTCTTGGGTATGGTGCCGGTGTGCTGACCACCCTGACCTTTTTGCCTCAGGTCCTGAAAACCTGGAAAGAAAAATCGGCAAGAGATGTGTCCTTAAACATGTTCCTGATCGCCGCAGCCAATCAGGTCCTTTGGATCTTCTATGGCTTTATGCGGAACGACTGGGTGATCATCCTGACCAATATGGCGATCCTGGTGCTGTCGGTTACCATGATTGTGCTGAAACTGCGCTACGGAAAGGCAGCAAGCGCAGCTAATCAGCCCTGACAAAGGAATTGTGCTGTTTCTCGTAGCCGATACTGGTGCCAGGACCATGACCGGGATAGACTTTTACCTGATCGGGCAGGGTATAGAACTTCGTACGGATGGATCGCTCCAGGGTGTCATAATCACCACCCGGCAGGTCGGTACGGCCGATACTGCCGGCGAACAGTACATCACCGGCAATCAGGTAGCCGTCGGCCGCATTATAGCAACTGATACTGGCCGGAGAATGTCCGGGCGTCAGCAGGATATCCAATCGGTTGTCACCGATATGCAGCGCATCGCCTTCCGTTAAAAAATGCTTTTGCCCCGTATAACCATCTAAAGTCAGGCCATACATGGCGGCTGATTGTGATGCAAAAGCCAGCACAGCTTGTTCACCCTCATGCAGGTACAGGGGTAGTTGCCAGGTCTCACTGACAAAACGGTTGCCGAAAACATGATCCAGGTGACAATGTGTATTGATCAGGTAGACCGGTCGCAAGTCCTTATCAGCGATATAGGACTGCAGGGCCTGGCGCTCGGTGTCGGTATAGCAGCCGGGATCAATAATAATGCAGTCGCCATTTTCAGCATACAGCACATAGGTGTTTTCCTCAAATGGATTAAATGTAAATTTCTTAACCGATAACATATAAAAAATTTCAACCACAAAGGTACAGTCTCCATACCAAGGGAGGCTTCCTTTTGATCGTTGATCGCCCCTGTTTTTTGGCGGAAAGAAAATTAAATCCCGGCAACCCGTAGATTTGCCGAGATGAACCGTAAACCTGTCCTGCTCCTACTGGTGGGGTTGCTGATCTGCTGTACGGCAGTGCTGGCTCAGAAAACACTGACCGGACAGGTAGTGGATGCCCATAGCGAGGAGCCTGTACCCTTTGCCTCCCTGAGTTTTCAGCGGACAGGAACGGGCGTCATTGCCGATTCTGCGGGTCGGTTTCATTTTTCGGCGCCTGATTGGCCTTCAGATACTTTGATCGTTACCAATGTAGGTTATCAGCCTTTTTTTCTTACCCTGAATAATGAGCGCGACAGTTTTGCCATTACCATTCCACTGGAACGGGGACCGCTGGATGATGTAGTGGTTGTCCGATCCAGGATCGACAAGGGCTTATGGCTATGGAAAAAAATTGTCGCCCACAAACCGGAAAACAACCGGTACAAGTTCGATAATTTTTCCTACGAACTCTACAACAAGCTGGAGCTGGATATTAAGAATTTCAAGAGCCTGCAACGCATTGCCCGTCTGAAGCCTTTACGACCGATCAATGACCTGATCAATGAACATATCGACAGTTCGGAAGGCATCAAAATCCTGCCGGCCTACCTGACCGAAGCGATTACCCATTATTACTTCCAGAAAAAACCGCTGCGACGCCGGGAAGAAATCATCGCCGCCAATACCAACGGAATCAAGAATGAGAGTATGGTCAAATTCCTGGGTGGTATGGACCAGGTAATTAATGTCTACAATAATTTTATCACAGTTTTCAATAAGGAATTTGTAAGTCCGGTCAGCGACAACGGTGATTTCTATTATAAATACACCATCCCCGATACCCAGTATGTGGCAGGCGAACGCTATTTTCACCTGCTGTTTACGCCACGGCGCAAGGGTATGAACACTTTTAATGGTGACTGCTGGGTCCATGCTGAAAGTTTTGCACTGCAGAAAATGAGCCTGAGCCTGGATAAGACCGCTGATGTGAACTTTATGGAGCGCTACAGCTATATCCAGGAATTCCGGCGGCTGGCAGACAGCAACTGGTTCGTGAGCCGGGAGAAGCTGGTGGTAGACATCGCACCCGTCGGTGACAAAACACCTGGGCTGATCGGCCGTAAGACCAGCACCTATCGTAATATTATCGTTAACGACAGTACTGTGACCCGCAAGCTTCAGGAAAACAAAACCCAGGAAGAAATCATCACCCTGCCCGGTGCAGCTTCCAAGACCAGTGATTACTGGGACAGTGCCCGTCATGAAGAACTGTCTCAAACCGAAAAAGGTATTGCCCGGATGATCGATACCCTGATCAATGCCCCTACTTATAAAAAGATTACCCGGCAGGTGGCTTTTCTGGCTACCGGCTATTTTGATGTTGGCAATGTTCAGCTGGGCTCTGCATATAATTGGTTCAGCGGAAACAGCTGGGAAGGATTCAGGATGCGTTTTGATGTTGCCAGCAATAAACATTTTAATACCAAATTCCGCTACCACAGTTACCTGGCCTATGGTTTTTCCGACAGGAAACTCAAGGGACTGGGCGAACTCTTCTATCTGCCACAGAAAAATCCGAGGCGCTACTGGTACCTGGGTTACAAGAATGACCTGGATTTCGGACAGAAATACTACGGGGAGATTTCCGCGGATAATATCTTTTCTTTTGCGGTCCGCAAGCCGAATATCCCGCTCAAATTTATTAACCTGGAAGAAGGCAGTTTTGAATTCTTCAATGAGTTCCTGAATGGATTTTCCATACGGGCCACAGCAGCCAATAAAGCCTATACGCCGCTCAAAAACCTGCCATCGGCCGAAGGCTTCAGCCCGGGACTGAAGCGGCTGATTTCAACGGAATTCACCCTGCGTTTCCGGTTTGCTTTTCAGGAAAAATTCATTGAATCGGCTTTTTACCGTACCAGTCTGGGCAGCCCCTATCCCATCGCCGAAGCCGTCTTCACCCATGCCGTCCCGGGCATCCTGCGCAGCAGGTATCAGTACAGCAAGCTGCTGTTTTCGGTATCGGACTTTGTCAAGACCCCGCCTTTCGGCGTGATCAATTACCAGGTCTATGCCGGCAGCACCTTTGGTACCGTGCCATATACCTTCCTGGATGTGGCACCGGGTAATGAGTTTTACTACTATAACAAATACGCATTCAATACCATGATCCGCTACCAGTACCTGCACGACCGGTTTGCAGGGCTTACCTATGAACACAATATCGGCAATGGGATATTCAAGCTGGTGCCGCGGCTGAAATTCAGACAGTTCTATACGGTCAAAGCACTCTGGGGTTCGCTTTCCGACGCCAACAAGGCCTTGAACAATACCGACGGCTATCATTTCCATTCACTGGACGGCAAGACTTATCTGGAACTGGGTACCGGTATCGATAATATCCTTCGGGTATTAAGGGTGGATTTTATCTGGCGGGTATTACCGCAGGATATCCCTGATGGAAATAAGCGTTTTGGCATTTTTGGCAGCGTTCGGTTCAATCTCTGATTTATTCGAGACTCTCGCCCCTGTCATCCGGCGCTGAGGGCGCTGTTTCGGCTGACCGCTGTCCACCAAAATATTTGCCGACTACCGGCAGGCTGCGTAGTTCGCGGGCTTCGACCTTCATGATAAAAAGCAGGTAAAGCAATAAAAGCAGGGTACCGGTGGTATAATTGATCCAGTCCGCAGGTAGTATTTCCCGGATCCAGGCATGCAGCCAGTACACACCGACAGCAATTAGTATAAAAGCACAAAGCTTTTTCCAGGCATAAGGTATCCGGTAATTCTTCTGTCCCCAGACATAGGAGATTACCATCATGAAACCATAGCAGGAAAAGGTAGCCCAGGCACAGGCCATATAACCGTAGGTTGGAATAAACAGGTAATTCACCACAATCGTGATCACAGCACCGATCAGCGTGATATAGGCACCCGCGATCGTTTTATTACCCAGTTTGTACCAGATGCTGATATTGTAATAAATGCCCAGAAACATATTGGCCAGTAAGAGGATCGGCACGACTTTGAGCCCTACCCATAGTTCGGGATTCTGGATAAAATACTTCCAGAAATCAATATAAAGCATCACAAACAAAAACATCAGACAGATCGTGATCACAAAAAACTTCATCACTCTTGCATAAATCCGTGGTGCGTTTTCTGAAGTGGACTGATTAAAGAAAAAAGGTTCGGCCCCCATCCGGAAAGCCTGTACCGAAAGTGTGATCAGTATCGAGAGTTTGTAACAGGCGGAATAAATCCCCACCTGGGCTTCGGCAAAACCTTCGCTGTTTGTGGGCAGCCACCATTTAAGCATGAGCCGGTCCATGGTCTCATTGACCATCCCGCCAAAGCCCACAATCAGCATTGGCATACTGTAGAGGAGAAGCTCCCGCCAGAGTTTTTTATCGAAATGGAATTTAAAGCCCAGAAATTCACGGGAAAGTAACAGCAACACCACGACGTTCTGGATCAGGTTGGCCAACAAGACATAACCGACGGCCCAATCCTCTTTGTAAATCATGCTCAAAGGATGGCCCGGCTGATTTTTGCTGATATCGGGACAGATACTCAGAAAAAAGTAGACCGATCCGATATTGACCAGTACCCCTACCAGCTTAACCAGGGCGAATTTCCGGGGTTTGCTATCCTGGCGCAGTTTCGCAAAAGGAATGGTGGTAAAAGCATCCAGGGAGATGATAGCGGCTGCCAGCATAATGTATTCCGGCCGGTTGACAAAGCCCAGCAATTCTGAAAGCGGCTTATTAAAGCCGATCATCAACAGACCCAGCACAATAGTGGAAAACAGCAGTGAGATGCTCGTGGTATTGTAAACCCGTCCACGGTCTGTGCTTTGGGAAAACCGGAAAAAAGCAGTTTCCATGCCATAGGTAAACAATACATTCATGAAGGGGATAAATGCATATAGGATGCTCATTTCCCCGTATTGTTCCGCTGAAAACTTAAAGGTAAGATAGGGCGTAAGCAGGTAGTTAATAAACCTTGCTGCAATAGAGCTTACGCCATACCAAATCGTTTGTCCTGCCAGTTTCTTAATGCCGCTCAATGGATCTTAAATTCTTACAAATGTACAATAGTTCCTCTCCTGGTGATTTATTGGGGCCCCCGGATTTCGGAAAAAAGGGTTAAAATCACGTTTCTGGTCCGCCTCACAAAATAACAACAAAAAAATAAGAAGCTGCATTTTACAGGTGGTTAATATACCTTTGCCCCTAATTATTGGAACCTCAAAACGGAAATTATGTTACAAAAACTGGCGCTACTATCAACAGGCATTACACTTTCCTTATTCGCATCGGCACAGGCATTTGAGGGTAAAGTCCGGTACGGCAAGACCGACGAACCCGCCATTGTCATGGTCTATAATTATCCCCCGGAAGTGGTGGAAAGCGCTTTAAATGCTAAACTCACCGATAAAAGGCTAAAAGGCAACCGCAGCCGCGGCTTCGATGTGTATACCAATGCCGTTATTGATGATATCAGCCAAAATGCACTGGATTATTCTTTCAAGCTCGAATCCGCCGGGAACCGCAGCGCGGAAAAAACCACCCTTTATATGGTCATGCAGGCCAGTGGGCCCGTCAGTAATCCGGCCGACCTCGCGAAAAACGGCAAAGCCTTTTTGGAGGAGCTGGCACCCTGGGTGAAAAAAAGCCATAAAATCATCGAAATCAAAAAACAGGAGACCATCCTGGTGGATGAGGAAACCAAACTCCTGGAATTGCAGAAAGCAGCAAAGGAACTGGAGCAGCAACTCGAAAAAAACCGGCAACAACAGCAGACCCAACAGCGGATCATCAGTTCCCAGCAGGCCATGTTGGATGACCTGAAATCAAATTCCTGATTTTCTCAGACGGCCAGCCTTATTTCACACTGGTGACGGCGCCGTTCTGGTATTTTACAAAATAGAGCTTTTTGTTCTCGTAATAGGCCAGCTTGTTCTCGCTATAGGCCGGTTTGATATCAAAATCAAATAATGTCCGGTATTCTTTGGAATCCAGGTGCCTGACCAGGTCTTTCCCATAACGACTGAGCAGCCGGCCAAAACGGTAGGTAAAAGCATAGCCCCGGAATACCAGGTCAGAAGGCCGGGCATACATTTTCTTACTGTAATAAGTTTGTATCTGCCGGCTGGCTGCATCGCTGCGGGCATTGTAAAAAGGCGTACTGTAAACAATTTCCGGGCCTTTATAGGCTGTTTTGGACAGATTGATATTTTCCCAGGTAGGCATCCCGATAATCGTCAGTTTTGAATAATCTTTATTCACCGAAGCCAGCCGGGTCAGCACCTTATCGCCAAATTCGGTATCCAGGGAACCTACAATATAGACCGCTGTCGGGAGGGGCTGATTGGCTACCGTTACCGGCGGCGCATAGCCCAGCGCATTCAGGGCCACATCATCATTGACTTCTTTAATATTCAGGTGGAGGGCATTTTTATGGTACTTATTCAGGGTCTCAAACATGGACCGGATGTACTTTTCCGATGACTGGTTTCGGGTAATCAGGTTAATGGGCTTGCCGGTATAATATTTTACGAGGTGATCATAGAGCCCTTCTACCTGGGTCTGGAGGGTGCTGTTCAATACCACAAAATAAGGGTTGTTCTTGGCGTTGCCGTCATTGGGAACATTGGCATTGATGACCATAATTTTTTTGTCAGCTCCCAGCCGGGCCAGTTTCGCCAGTTCCGCGGCTGAACAGTTAGCGATCACCAGTTCCACCCCGTCGGCAGCACATTTACTGAACTGTTGCTCCAGGGATTCCCGGGCCGATTTGGAATCATAGATATAAATGTCCAGCGGGAGGTTCAGACTGTTGAGTGAATCGGTGGCCACAGACACACCGTGATAAAATTCCAGACCACTAATGGATTGCCGGGGAAAGTTTTTGCCGGAATAAAGGTAGTTACCACTACCGGCATCAAAAGCCTGATCCAGGTACAAAGGGGTAAATACCGCCATTTTATGCCGGTTGCCGGCGGGCAACTGCGCTATCGATATACAAGAAATAAAAGAGGTGAACAATAGGAAAAATAACTTCATACCCGTGTGTTTTTGTACTTGACCCGAGTCGAGACGCAAATATCATTCCTGATTTCACCAGGACGGCGCTAACTGTCCGACCGGATCGATCGGTGCATCTATTCCCACTCGATGGTTGCCGGAGGTTTACTGCTGATATCGTAAACAACGCGATTGATCCCGCGTACATTATTGATGATTTCGTTACTGACATCTGCCAGAAAATCATAGGGCAGATGTGCCCAGTCAGCGGTCATGCCATCCACACTGGTAACCGCCCGCAAGGCAATAGTAAACTCATACGTACGCTCATCGCCCATGACTCCAACGCTTTTTACCGGAAGTAAGATCGTTCCGGCCTGCCAAACAGTTGCATAGAGTCCCGTCTCTTTCAGCGCGTTCATATAAATATGATCGGCTTCCTGTAACATATGTACCTTTTCTTCAGTTACTTCACCCAGGATACGGATGGCAAGACCCGGCCCCGGAAAGGGATGGCGGTCAATCAGATGATCGGGAATGCCGAGCTCCCGGCCTACTTTCCGCACTTCGTCTTTAAACAGGAACCGCAGGGGTTCTACCAGGTCCATTTTCATACTGGCCGGCAGACCGCCTACATTATGGTGGGATTTAATGGTAACAGAAGGTCCGTGAACCGATACGCTTTCAATGACATCGGGATAAATGGTTCCCTGACCCAGCAGCTCGATGTTCTTAAGCTGGGCGGCTTCCTGTTGAAAGGTTTCGATAAACAGGCGGCCGATAATCTTCCTTTTTTCCTCCGGTTCCGGATGACCGCTGAGTTCGCGGTAAAAATGGGAACTGGCATCCACTCCCTTAACATTGAGTCCCAGCTGATTATAGATATCTAGTACTTCGGAAAACTCGTTTTTACGCAATACTCCGTTGTCCACAAAAATGCCGTGCAGGCGGTCGCCCACGGCTCTATGGATCAGGGTGGCCGCCACCGTACTGTCCACACCCCCGCTGAGGGCCATGATGACCTGCCGGTCACCGATCTGCTCTTTCAGGGCAGCGACGGTATCAGTGATAAAATGGGCCGGCGTCCAGTCCTGGGCGCAACCACAGACATGTACCAGAAAATTCCGCAGAATTTGTTTGCCTTCGGTACTATGATAGACTTCCGGGTGGAACTGCAGTCCGTACAGGGGATGTTCCGCTTCATATTTAAACGCCGCCACGGGAATGCTCTCTGTGGTAGCCAATACTTCAAATCCGGTGGGTAGATCCAGGATGCTGTCTCCATGACTCATCCAGACCTGGCTCTGGGGGCTGACGCCTTCCAGCAGGGTATCTTTTTTGTTCTTTACCTGCATGGAGGCCCGGCCGTATTCCCTTTTACTGCTTTTTTCGACCCGGCCGCCATAGGTTTTAGCCGTTAACTGGGCGCCATAACAGATTCCCAGCACCGGCAGGCTGTTGACAATGCCCTTAATGCCAATAACGGGGGCATTCGGGTCGTTTACCGAAAAGGGTGATCCCGAAAGAATAATTCCTTTTAAATTGCCATCGATTTCAAAAGGTTTGGAGTAAGGGACGATTTCACAGTAAACATTGGCTTCCCTTACCGCCCGGGCGATCAGCTGTGTATACTGGGATCCAAAATCGAGAATAAGTATTCTTTCGGTCATAATGCGGCGAAGGTAATATTAAATTTAAGATTTCAGACCCCGGATTTTCCAGGCAAATTTCTCGGGCAGGGACTTAAAAAACGATGCCGCTAAAAGGCTATTTATAAAGGAAATCACTTAATTTGGTCAGGCTGCACTTCAAGAGCAGCAGGACTTATTTCTAACAAGCAAAAATAATGATGATGAAAAAAGTCGGACTGGTCATGATCCTGTCAATGCTGATCGTTTTTTCCGCCTGTGAATATGTGGACCGGGAACGGATTAACGGCAATGGCAAACAGGTAACCCAAAACTATGATTTCAAACAGTTCGCGGATGTGGATATTTCGGGCGCCGTGAATGTCATCCTGCAACAGGGCCCGGGGTATGAAGTAAAGCTGGAAACGGATGAGAACCTGGTCAACTACCTCGAAGTCGCCGTGCGGGACGGTGATGAGCTCTATGTTAAAACAAAAAAAGGGGTCAACCTGCAACCTTCTTCCGGCATCGATTTGTATATCACCGCCCCCTATCTGAATAAGATCAGTGCATCCGGAGCCTCCAGTCTGAAAACGACCGGAAAATATACCCAGGACCAGAAAATAGAATTTGAACTGCACGGGGCTTCAGAGGGTGAGCTGGCCGTACGGGCACCCAGGGTGGAAATGGAAGCCACGGGCGCCAGTACATGTACCATCGAAGGCGAGAGCCGCGATATCAAAGCCGATGCGCAGGGTGCTTCTACCATCAATGCCTTTAATCTGAAAACAGAAAATGCGGAAGCTGATGCTTCTGGCGCCAGTACCATCCGGATCTTTTCCAGCGTCAATCTGCAGGCCGAAGCTTCGGGTGCAAGTACGATCAAGTACAAGGGCAATCCCACCACGAATATACAGTCCAGCGGCGCCAGCAGCGTCGGTAAGGAAAATTAATTATAGCAGTTGCTAATGCCCCTTTCAGTTAGGCTTTCCGGTCACTGTGCCCCAGGTCTTTATCGGGTGCAATCCGGTCCCGGACCTGCTGTTTTAAGTTTTTGATTTCCGGAAAACCGCCATCCGTTTTCCGGTCGAAAAGAAGGGTTTCCCCAACATAAATCCTAAAAACGCCTGCCACTGTAGCGGGCTTCAGCTTCAGGGTTTCAATCTCCTCGGTGAAACTGGTCAGGAGTTCCTGGGCCATCCAGGCTGCCCGCAGCAACCAGCCGCATTTGGGGCAGTATTCTATGGTAATATTTGCTTTCTTCATTGCCGTGTTAAAGATACTTATCCTGCTGTAATTCTCCTTTGGCCCGGTTCATCCAAAACAGTCTGGTTTCCTCTTGTCTTTGCTATCTGAATAGCCAGTATCTTTGCCGCATGGGCAAGGGGCAAAATATCAGACATTTGAGTGCTGCAGAACTGGAAGCGTATTTTTTATCCATCGGAGAAAAGAAATTCCGGGCCAAACAGGTTTATGAATGGATCTGGCAACAACCCGTGCAGGATTTTGATGATATGACCAACCTGAGCAAGGCCCTGCGGGAACGTTTGAAAACCGATTTCAGCCTGCCGGCCCTGCAGCTGGATATGGCCCAGCATTCCGAGGATGGCACCATTAAGTCCCGGTTTAAAACGATAGAAGGGCACCTGACAGAAGGGGTACTGATACCCACCGATGAAAGAAAGACCGCCTGCGTCAGCTCCCAGATCGGCTGTAGTCTGAGTTGTAAGTTCTGTGCGACCGGCTACCTGGAACGCAAGCGCAACCTGCATTTTGACGAGATATTTGATGAAGTGGCGCTGCTGAACCGCCAATCACTGGAAACCCATGGCCGCAAGCTCACCAATATCGTATTTATGGGCATGGGGGAGCCCCTGCTGAACTATAAGAATGTCCTGAAAGCCATTGAAAGGATTACGGATCCGGAAGCCCTGGCAATGAGTCCCCGGCGGATTACCGTCTCCACTGCGGGGGTGGCCAAGATGATCCGCCAGTTGGGCGATGATAAAGTACGCTTCAAGCTGGCCCTGTCCCTGCATGCTGCCAACGACAGAAAAAGGCATGAAATCATGCCCATCAATGATACCAATAATATCAAATCCCTGATCGACGCGCTGAACTATTTCTACCAGCAGACCAAGAACGAAATTACCCTGGAGTATATTCTCTTTAATAATTTTAACGACAGCCTGGAAGATGCCGAAGAACTGGTAAAGGTTTTCCGCCAGATACCGGCGGATCTGGTGAACCTGATCGAGTACAATCCCATTGAGTTTGCCAGTTTCACCAAGCCCTCTGTCGCCAAAGTGAATGCTTTTATGAATTACCTGGAAAAAAACAGGGTAAATGCCCGTCTGCGACGCAGCCGGGGTAAAGACATTGATGCCGCCTGCGGTCAACTGGCAAATAAAGGCTAGACCGCCGACCTCATAGAAGTCGCCTGGCGCTCCTAAAATACCTCATCAACTTTAATAGGCTCTGGCAAAAAGTACCCTCCTTTTGGAAGCTTTGCCGCTCAGCAGGTCCACTCCTTCTTCCTGTCCCAGCTCATCCAAAGGGATGCAACGGATGGTCGCCTTGGTTTTCTCTTTGATCGCCGCCTCAGTTTCTGCCGTGCCATCCCAATGGGCCAGTACAAATCCGCCTTTCTGGTCCAGTAGTTCGTTAAATTCTTCCCAGCTGTCGGCCTTGGTAATATGGCTGTTGCGATAGGCCAGTGCTTTCTGGTACATCTGGTGCTGGATTTCCAGCAGGAGGCCGTCAATATATTGAGAAACGCCATCTGCATGGATGGTTTCTTTGGTCTTTGTATCCCGGCGGGCAATTTCAATCTGGTTATTGGCCAGGTCACGGGCTCCCAGGGTCACCCGAACCGGCACCCCTTTGAGTTCGTACTCGGCAAATTTCCAGCCGGGGCGGCTGTTATCACTGTCGTCGTATTTGGCACGGATGCCCATCTTTTTCAGGTTGTCCAGGATATCGGTGGCTTTGGCATCGATGAGGGCCTTCTGCTCCTCGCCCTTATAAATCGGAACAATGACCACCTGCAGCGGCGCAATTTTAGGCGGCAGGATAAGGCCGTCATCATCACTATGGGCCATGACCAGGGCGCCTACCAGGCGGGTACTCACCCCCCAGCTGCTGGCCCATACATATTCCTGCTGGTTGTCCTTATTGAGGAATTGCACGTCAAAGGCCCGGGCAAAATTCTGTCCCAGGAAATGAGAGGTGCCGGCCTGCAAAGCTTTACCGTCCTGCATCAGGGCTTCAATACAATAAGTATCCACCGCGCCTGCAAATCTTTCGCTTTCTGATTTGACCCCTTTGATGACCGGGACCGCCATAAATTCTTCGAGGAAAGTGGCATAGACATCCAACATCCTGCGGGCTTCCTCTTCAGCTTCCAGGCGGGTCGCATGGGCCGTATGACCTTCCTGCCAGAGAAATTCCGCGGTGCGCAGAAACAACCGGGTGCGCATTTCCCAGCGAACGACATTGGCCCATTGGTTGACCAGGATAGGCAGGTCCCGATAGGACTGGATCCAGTCCTTATAGGTATTCCAGATAATGGTTTCACTGGTGGGCCGCACAATCAGTTCTTCCTCGAGTTTCGCCTCGGGATCAACCACCACCCCCTTACCATCGGGGTCGTTCTTGAGCCGATAATGGGTCACCACAGCACATTCCTTGGCAAAACCTTCCACATGGTCGGCTTCCCGGCTCAGAAAGCTCTTGGGAATAAACAGGGGAAAATAGGCATTCACATGACCGGTATCCTTGAACATTTTGTCCAGGGCATCCCGCATATTCTCCCAAAGTGTAAATCCGTAGGGCTTGATAACCATACAGCCACGAACCGCCGAATAATCTGCCAGTCCACCCTTCAAAACCAGGTCATTATACCATTGGGAATAATCCTCTTGCCGCGATGTGATTGCTTTGCTCATATGCTTTAGGGCTTCGCCCTATTTTAAAAATTTAACAACTGTGTCCCGCCAGTCTTCCGGATCCCGGTCGAAAAATGCCCCGAAAATGCCCGTTTAAACCGATTTTGCCGACCCCGGCCGGCCTATGGACTTTTTTTAACGAAAATCCTTGTGAATTAACGTCCTATAATGCATCCTTTTCTATGTAACTTGCGTCACAACATTTAGGGGGCATACCCGGATACGCCAATGCTGCAAAAGTATAGGGAACGCAGATGAAAAAAAATTATTTTGATCCGTTGTAAGCCAGTATCTTCCGGTTTAGTCCTGGAAAGAGAAAATGTATAAAATCGCTAAAATTGACACAGGCCGTACTGCTTCCATAAAGCTTACTGTGGCAGTCCGGGCCATTAAAACATATTAAAAGTCATCGAGATGAATATTAAAACTACAGGCTCTTTGCTGCTGCTCGCTTGCATCTTTGCCCTGGGCAGCTGTTCTACCGCCTACCGCACGGGGCAGACCCCGGATGATGTATACAGCTCTCCGGCGCCTCCGGAAGACGAGTATGCACAGACTAAGAAGACTGACGAGCGCCGTTACCGGAACTATGAGGATGAAGGAGACTACGAGGATTATGACGACCGTTATCTGCGCATGAAAGTGCGTAACCGGGGCCGCTGGAGCCAGCTTGACGACTGGTATTATTATGGTGACCGGTATAATTTCAGCTATTATAATAACTGGGCTTACTGGAATGACCCCTGGTACTGGGACAATCCCTGGTCTCCGGTCAGTTACTGGAACCGCTGGTATAATCCCTGGTATAGTGGTTGGTATGGTGGTTACGCCGGCATGTATGGCGGATGGGGCTATAATCCCTGGTACAGCAGCTGGTATGGCGGATGGGGTGGCTGGTACGATCCCTGGTATTCCGGTTGGGGCTGGGGTTCCGGCTGGGGCTGGGGTGGCTGGTACGGCTACGGACCCGGCATTATTGTGGGCCGCAATGCGGACTACGGACCCCGCAGGACAAATCTGGCCGCCTATGGCCGGACCAGCAGCAATGGCACCCGCAGCAGCGGTACTGCTTCGGCTTCGTCCAATCGTGGCAATTTCAGAAATACTTACGGGGTAAGAACCAACGCCAGCGTGAGTACCAATTCCCGGACTTCTTCGGCCAATTACCGGTCTTCAGCCAGTTCGCGCTCCTATAGTAATAACCGGAGCTATTCCGATCGGTCTACCCGCTCGTATAACAATAATGACAGTTATTCTCAGCCATCGCGTAATTATTCCACGCCTTCCAATTCTTCCGGCAGCCGTTCTTCCGCCGGCAGCAGTAGCGGTAGTAGTGGTGGAAGCCGTGGCGGTGGGGGAGGCAGCGGCCGGAGATTCTGATCCGGCGCCAGCTACCCGAGGCAGCAATGAACCGGAATAGCGGACAAGTCCTGGCCTAGTACCGCTCAACAATCAGATTGATCGGATACCTGAATAAATGGCTGCAATACAGCGGTCATCAATAAAAAAAGATGAAATGGCTTTACCCGGTGGAGGATCCTAAAGCATAAATACCATGATCAGTTCCATCACCTCAAAAATTGTAAAAACCTCCAGATGAAAAAAATTATACTGGCCGCCACCCTGGTGACGGCATACAGTCTGCTAAATGCCCAAACCCCTGAGGATGCCCTCCGTTATTCTTGGCTCCAGGCTTCGGGAACGGCGAGATCTCAGGCCATCGGTAATGCCAATGGGGCGATAGGCGGTGAGATTTCCACCATATTTTCCAACCCCGCCAATATCGGCTTCTACAAAACCGGTGATTTTGTGATTTCCGGCGGGATCAATCTCATGAACAATAAGGCCGACTATCTGGGTACCAATAGTTCCGATAAGGAGTCTGCTGGTTTTCTGGGTACGACCGGATTTGTGCTGGGTAAACCTTCTTATCGCAATGGCTCCCTGAAAAGTTCCGCTTTTGGTATTGCGATCAACCGCACCGCCGACTTTAACAACCGGATTACCTATACCAATAAAGGCGGCCAGCTGAGCCATAGTTCCATGGCCGATTATTTTATTGAAGATGTGGTCAACTCTGGCAGCTATAATGATTATGGTTCCGGACTGGCTTATGATGCGGGCTGGATCCGCGAAGGCACGCCGGATCCCGATGGAACGGTCCCTTTGGAATCCCCCGCAGTTGACCTGGCGATTGACCAGGGTCTGGAACAAAAACAGGTAATTACTACCAGTGGTGGTATTACTGAACTGGCAATTGCCGGTGCCGCGAATATTAATGAAAAAGTTTATATCGGTGGTAGCATTGGTCTGCCGATGCTTCGGTTTGGTTCCCACCGGATGTATACCGAACAGGATCCTACAACGGATGATAATGGATTTGATGCCGCCTGGTTCGATGACGACCTGGTGACCAAGGGTGTAGGTATCAATGTCAAGGCCGGTGCCGTCTTCAAGCTGACTGATAATTTCCGGCTGGGTATAGCTGCGCATTCGCCCACTTTCTATTCTATGAGTGACAGTTATTTTGCTACCGCAGGTGCCAACCTGGACGAAGGTGCCAATGATCACAGCGCTTCCAGCAATGAGCTGGTCTACGATTATAACCTGCAGACGCCTTATAAGCTCATGGGAAGCTTCTCGCTGCTATTCGGTAATGTCTACGATGTGAATTCCCAGAAAGGTTTTCTGTCCGGGGACCTGGAATATGTCAACTATATGGCTTCCACTTTTAAAACCAGTTCCGATGATGGCGGTAGCAATAACGGGTATTTCCGGGACCTGAACAATACCATCGATGATGAGTATAAAGGTGCTATTAATGCCCGTCTGGGTGCTGAACTGAAATTCAATCCGATCTCGGTAAGACTGGGTGGTGCTTATTATGGCAATCCCTACCGCAACGATGACGGGCAGCTGGTACAAGCTACCGGTGGACTGGGTTACCGCAACCGTGGTTTTTTCATTGACCTCGGCTATGTGCACAGTTTTGGCCAGGATATGATTTATCCTTACCGGACAATCGATGCACCTTACAGCGGTGCTTCCATCAAAAGCAGCAATGCCCGGATCCTGCTGACACTGGGCTTCAAGATCTAAAGAACTAAAAAATATTGTGCAAAGAAAATCCCCGCTTGGCGGGGATTTTTTAATGCATTTAACTGCGTCTTTCTTAGGCCACCAGACTGGCAGTTGAAGTAATTTTTGTATTAAGCACTTTACTGATCGGACAATTCTCTTCGGCATTTTTTACCGCCTGCTGAAAGGCCGCATCTTCAATTCCCGGTACTTTGGCACTGACTTCGAGATGACTTTCCACCAGGGCACCATCCTGAAAATCAATCGTGCAACGGGTATCAATCTGATCGGCCGTAAAACCCAGTTCATTTAACACAAAACTCAGTTTCATACTGAAACAGCCGGCATGAGCTGCGGCAATCAGTTCTTCAGGATTGGTGCCGGGATTGCCTTCTTCAAAACGGGTCTTAAAGGAATAGGGGGTATCTTTTAATACGCCGGATTGGGTGGTATTGGTACCTGTACCTTCTTTTCCGGAACCCTTCCATTGGGCACTTGCATAACGTTTCATAACTTATATTTTAAAGTGATTCAAATCCGTTTTTTACTGCCTGGCATCCGGCCATCGGGCAGTTTGTGGTAACGATCCATAATCCGCCCCGGGGCTGCGGGCAGAATGTCCGGGGCTGCTGTTAATCCCCGAAAGATGAGGGGGTCGTAATTTCAATATCCTGATCCCGGTCCTCCGGCTCAATATATTCCAGAATAAAATTATTCTTGCCTTCACCAATCATGATTTTGAGAAAATCCTGTTGCACCAGCTCCAGAATGGACAGAAACATAAATATGGCGTGTACCCGGCTTTCGGCGACTTCAAATAATTTTTCAAAAGACAGATGCTTTTCCCGACTGGCCACATCCACTACATAGATCCGGCTGGTTTCCATGGTGTAGCTGTACTGTACGACGGTGTGCACGGGCTGGTTGATCTTATCGCTGTAACGCTGCATGGCTTTTTCGAAGGCCTTCATCAGCTTGAACAGGGTGATCGCCTGGATTTCTGTGCCCTCGCCGGCTTCCTCTCCTACCATCGATAGCTCCTTCTGGATATTGCCCCGCTTGATCATCAGCATACGCAGGGCTTCCATTTCCGCCATCTCGGCAGAAGCTTCCTTAAATCTTTTATATTCCAGCAGCTTGGTGACCAGTTCTTCCCGCGGATCAATTTCATTGCCCTGCGCATCCAGTTCCTTTCGGGGGATCAGCATTTTAGCCTTGATACGCATCAGTGTGGAGATAAACAGGATGAACTCACTGGACAACTCAATATTCAGTGATTCCTGCTGGTGGATAAAATCCAGGAAATCATTGGTGATGCGCGTGATAGGAATATTGTAGATATCCAGCTCGTCCCGCTCAATAAAAAAGAGCAGCAGGTCAAAGGGTCCTTCGAACTGCGCCAGTTTTATCTGATAACTTATATTGGTCACTTACTGCGTTGATTTGATAAAAATAAAGCCCTGAACCATTACCAGGACTTTACAAATGTATTGAATTCAGTCTGCTCCCTGAAAAGGAATTGCCCTTAGGGTTTCTTTTTCAGTTCCTCCAGGATCTCTGCAAGTAATTTATCGGTGGAAGATGGTCCGGCCGGAGCTTCTTCGGCTTTTTTCATCAGGGAATTGGCACCCTTAATCAGCCAGAAAAGCACGAGCGCAATACAGAGAAAACTGATGATAGCCGAAAGGAAACTACCATATTTGACGCCATTCCAGGTGAGTTCAGCGATGTTCTCGGCACCCACGGCTTTTAGTGCCGGGTTCAGTAATAAGGGCGTAATGACATCGTCCACCAGTGACTTCACGATGGCACTGAAGGCCGCACCGATGATCACACCGACTGCCAGGTCCATTACATTACCCTTAAAGGCAAATTCTTTGAATTCTTTAATCATTCCCATATGAATAGTTTTTTAGATGTGTAACAAAAATAAAGCCATGAAATTTAAATATACTCAATTTGTCCGGGTTTTCGGATGGTACAGGCTCCTGAATTTTTGACATCCCATCCCAACAGTGTCCGGAAGCGGCCAATAAAAAAGGGACATCCGTCCCCTTATATTCTTTGCTGGTAAACAGCGGATTGTGATTTAAATCGCCATTATTTCCTTTTCCTTGGCAGCGAGGTATTTCTCTACCAGCGCAATATACTGATCGGTTAATTGCTGGACCCGGGCTTCCGCATCCTTTGCAGCATCCTCACTCAGGCCGTCTTTCTGCAGTTTTTTAATTGCTTCGATCGCATCACGGCGGCCACCGCGAACACCTACTTTGGAATTTTCACCTTCAGCCTGGCTTTTCTTTACCAGTTCCTTCCGGCGTTCTTCAGTGAGAGGTGGCAGAAACAGGCGGATATTTACACCGTCATTCTGGGGGTTGATGCCGATATTGGCAGCGATGATGGCTTTTTCGATGGGCTGCAGCATGTTCTTTTCCCAGGGCTGGATATTCAGGGTCCGGGCATCCATAACCGTAATATTACCCACCTGGTTCACCGGTACCTGGCTTCCGTAATAGTCTACCATGATACCATCCACGATCTGTGGGGTTGCTTTACCGGCTCGGATCTTGGCCAGTTCCGACTCCAGGTGACTGATGGCCCGCTTCATACTTTCTTCACTGGTATTGATAATCTTATTGATCTGATCTTCCATTTGAAAAATTTTAGGAGCAGCAAATCTAATGAAAAAGACGTAGTAAAAACAATAAGGAAGGATTAGCCTTTAGACTTATCGGCTACCTGGACCGTTTCCTTGGTATTCAGGTTGATAACTTTGGAAACATGGTTGTTTCGCTGTTGAATCGATGCCACAATCTGACGCTGAATGACTTTGCGGCGTTTGGGCAGGGTTAGGTAGAGGACACCCATAATGGAGAAGGCGGTTCCAAAAAGTACCGCAATCAAAAGGGTATTGCCCAAGCCTCTGGCCAGATAGGAAGCAACCACTACCAGTACATTGGCTGTAACACAGATCAGGGTCACCGCAGAGTGATTAAAGCCGCGGTCCAGCAGGAGGTGATGCACATGGTTGCGGTCCGGTGTAAAAGGCGAACGACCTTTCAGAATCCGGATGGTAAAAACCCTTAAAGTATCCACCAGCGGTATGATCAGCAGCGAGATGCCAATCGCCACCGCAGACTCAATATACAGCGGCGAAGCCAGGCCGGAAGCCAGGTTGATAAATTTCAATACCAGGATCGAAGCCACCAGGCCAATCATCAGCGAACCCGAGTCTCCCATGAAAATCTTGGCAGGATTATAATTAAATATCAGAAAGGCGGCCAGGCTGCCCGCCAGGGCAAAAGAAAATATTGAATATGCAGAATAGCCGGAAAGGTAAAAATAGGTACCGGAAAGTGTCGTGACCAGTAATCCCAGACTGCCCGCCAGTCCATCTACACCGTCAATCAGATTATAGGCATTGATCACCAGGATGATGGTGATATAAGAGAGCGGTACGCCATACATTGGCGAAATTTCATAGATCCCGGCGATGCCATACATGCTTTCGATACGGATATCTGCCAGATGAATGATGATCGCAGCGGCAATAATCTGGGTCACCAGCTTTTTAAACGCCGACAGGGCGATGATATCATCTTTCAGGCCGGTAAAAAATACCAGAAAGGCGGCCGCAAAAATATATTGGAATTCAGGAAATTGCTGAAAATTGATGAACAGCAAAGAAGCAAACACAAAGCCCAGGAAGATTCCCACGCCACCCAGTGACGCTATGGTGTGTGTATGAAGCTTACGTTCGTCGGGTAAATCAAACAGCTTCTTGCGTTCAGCTATTAGAATAACCACAGGAATTGCCAGAAAAGCAACTATAAATGAAATTACAGTTGTTAATGTTACTTCAAGCATTCAATAAGGTTTACGGCCACAAAAGTAGGCATTAGAATTTAAAAAACGGGGTAAAAATCATTATTTTCTAAATTATCCCGGTTTCAATTCCGGCAAATTGGTAAATAAATTGCACTTTTGTAGCTACTTAAAAAATTATCTAAATGGCAAGTTTACCCGAAATAGCTTCACAGGTTAGAAGAGATATTCTCAGAATGGTCCACGGGGCCCAGAGCGGTCACCCCGGTGGCTCGCTCGGATGTGCGGATTTTTTGACCGCATTGTACTTTAAAGAGCTGGAACACAACCCCGAATTCCAAATGGACGGCATCGGAGAAGACCTGTTTTTCCTGTCCAACGGCCATATTTCTCCGGTATTTTACTCGGTGTTGGCCCGGTCCGGCTATTTTGACGTAAAAGAACTGGCCAGCTTCCGTAAAATCAACAGCCGGCTGCAGGGTCACCCCGCCACCCATGAGCACCTGCCGGGTATCCGGATCGCCAGTGGCTCCCTGGGTCAGGGTCTGAGTGCCGCCATTGGTGCAGCGCTGGCTAAAAAGTTAAATAATGACAAGCATCTGGTATTCTCACTCCATGGTGACGGAGAACTGAATGAGGGGCAGATCTGGGAAGCGGTGATGTTTGCCGACCATCATAAAGTAGACAATCTGATCAGTACCATTGACTGGAATGGTCAGCAAATCGACGGACCCACAGAACAGGTTATGAACCTGGGCAATATCCATGATAAGTTCAAAGCTTTTGGATGGGAAGTAATGGACATGAATGGTAATGATATGGACGAAGTCCTCAGCACCCTGGACAAAGCGAAAGCCGCCACGGGTAAGGGCCAGCCGATTGCTATTATGATGCATACCATCATGGGTAAAGGCGTGGATTTTATGGAAAACGACCATAAATGGCATGGTATCGCTCCCAGCGATGAGCAACTGGCTGCCGCATTGGCCCAGCTCCCCGAAACCCTGGGTGATTATTAAGAGACAAAGCCCCTGTAATTCAGGTCCCCGGATCTGGATAAAAGGGAATAATAATAACAAAGGCCCTGGCTGATCCTTTCGATTGGTCAGGGCCATTTTCATGTCCCTGAATTTACTCCGATCTCAGGGAAAAAGACTGGCGGGAAGCCTTCATCGCCGGTATCCAGGAAGCCAGAAAGGCAATGATGGTCACCGTCCCGCCTACCAACAGAAAATCTGATAAACGAAGCGACACCGGGAAATAATTGATCAGAAAGGAGCCGCCCTGCAGGGGTATAAGATGGAAATGTAGTTGCAGCAGGGCCAGTACCAGGGCCAGCAGCATGCCGATGCCACCGCCGATCAGGGCCAGCAGGAAGCCTTCACTCAGAAAGATACGCCGTACAAAACGCTGGTCCGCCCCCAGGGCATTGAGCACACTGATATCCTTTTGCTTTTCCAGCACCAGCATGGTCAGGGCACCCACCATATTAAAGGCCGCCACGACCAGGATCAGGCTGAGAACAGCATAAAACATCCAGCGCTCCAGGTTCATGACTGCGTAGAGGCTTTCATTCTGCTGGTAACGGTTTTGTACTTTATATTCCTTACCAAACTGCTGTCGCAGTACAGCCGCCACCCGATCCGCCGCCGCAGGATCACTGACAGCAATCTGCACTGAACTGTACTGATCCTCCGGAAGCGACATGGCTTTTCTCAGAAAACTGATCGGAGTAATCGCGTATTTATTATCAAAATCCTGCTGTATCAGAAAGGAACCGGCTGCCCGTATTGTATCACTACCGATATCTTCCAGTCCATTTAATTGTTCACCGGCGGTCTTGCGGGGCATATAGATCAGCAGGGGGTCGGTCTGGGCACCACTGCGTACTCCCAGGGCTGCTTCGATCCCTGCACCCAGCACCAACCGGGGCGCCTGTGCATCGCCCAGGTCAAATTTGCCTGAGAATATCTGATGTTTGATGGTATTGACGGTGGAAAAGTTTTCATCAACGCCCATTAACTGGACCAGGGACTGATTGCCTCCATTTTGAATCAGGGCTTTTTCTTCCACGACCAGCGAAAAATTGCGGATCCCTGCCATACCGCGGAGCTGCTTTAGTTGTTCAGCTGTCAACCGCATGAACTTGCCTTGGGCGGCACTGAGTTTCAGGTCGGGATAAAAAGAGGCGTAGAGGGATTTAACCAGTCCTTCAAAGCCATTGAAGACACTGAGCACCAGGATCAGTGCAGCGGTACCGACGACTATGGCCGTGATACAGACCCACGAAATAATATTGATGACATTCGTGGATTTTTTCGCTTTAAAATACCGCCAGGCAAACAGAAAATACAAAACGCTCCGGGTTTGATTGATGGATTCGGGTTACTGTTGCTTGCGTTCTTCCTCGATCTTTTTGAAGATTTCCTCCATTTTGAAGACATGATCCAGGGTATCGTCGGCGAAAAATTTCAGCACAGGTATATTGCGCAGCTGGTGTCTGACCGCTCCGGCCAGTTCCTTCTTAATCTCGTGATGACGGTCCTCGATTTTTTTGAGGGCGAGCTCCTGGTCTTTTACCTGAAAAAAGCTGAGGTAGAACCGGGCTTCCAGCAGGTCGGGGGTCACTTTGACTGCCGAAATCGATACCATCCCGCCATCTATCATGTTTAAGCCCAATTTCTGAAATATCAGATTCAGCTCCTGATTGAGCAGACCGGCTACCTGCTTCTGTCGTTTACTCTCCTGCATAGACCTGAATTTAGTTTAAACTGTAAAATTAGCCTTTGTTATCTAAATCGGTCTGAATATCCTGAGATTCCTGCCTCAAGCAGCAGCAGCTTAGCTGGCGGCTTTGAGGCTTTTGACTTTGAATCCGGCTGCAACTGATCGCATACGTTGCAACACCGAAGAAAGCTCTGTCCGCCGGTCGGCAGAAAGAAAACGATCCAGATTAATCTCATCGGTAAAATAAAGATTGGAGTTGACAATCTCATGAGGCGTTCTGCCGGAAAAAACCCTGAGGTATAACTGTAGCAGGCTTTTCATGATATGGCTGTCGCTGTCAGCGGTAAAATACACTTTGCCGTCGATGAACTCCGCATCCAGCCAGACCTTGGTCCGGGTCAGCTGGATCAGCTTTTCATTTGTCCGTTTAAAAGCAGCCTGTGTGGGCAGCAGGGCGGCCACATTAACCAGGTGACGAAAATAACGGTACTGACTTTTTACCTGATCCACCATGAACTCAAATTCCTCAATGATTTTATCCTGTACTTTATCTAGGTGCATATTATATTATTAATATTGGTAGTTAAGAATATAGATGTTTAGTTCTGTCTGATTTGTTTAATGTTCTGTTGTTTCATTGTTTGGACCCTATTCCTGCCCCCGACTGTTCGTTCTGTTCCTATGACCGGCTTCCTGCTTTCCTTTCTTAACCGTGGGCGGCTGCTGCCTCAATAGCCCCGCTCACCTGTCAACCGTCGTCATTGCCCCCCTGTCATCCATCGTTGACCCGATCTGCTTTTCAGCACCGCACTGACAGCGCTGTTCCTTGAATTGTAGAATGAGGTTTACCTGACTTACCCAGTTACCGGTTCCGGAGATGGCAGCATGTTCAGTGGGACTTTTTCTCCAGATGCGCTTCGCGCACCGGTGGACACTGACGGTATCAATCGTTGTTAAGTAATTGACAGTGAACTACCCATTTGCTAAAGACAAATGTGCTTCGTGCTTCACAGCGATTTGCTTACTGCTCCGAGGAGTTAGAAGTCTTACTATCACTCCACACGTGTACTCGCAAGTCCCTTACGAGGTTTTTACATCTTATACTGATGTTGCAAATATACTATATTTTACAAAAAACAATCTTGTGCCTTACATCCCAAAAGCTAAAGACTTTTGGGTTTTACGGCACGGTTTATAAAAATCAAACGAAAAAACAACCGAAAAATTGTATGGCGTCCCTGAGAATTTAATGAGAGGCCGGATTGATCAGGACAAGCGCAATACCTGTATCATCGCTATAAATGCAGAGCTGGGGTCTTGGTTCCGATCTCCGCGGGAACCAAGAATTTGACTGATTAATAATTCCTGCCTGAATCGAAGCGCCACTGTGATTCAGGTCTTTCATTGGGTGATCCCTTCCAGTTTCAACAGAAAGGCATAGCGCAATGCTTCCTCTTTCAGGTAATCGAAACGACCCGAAGCACCACCATGACCAAACTCCATATTGGTGTGCAGGAGCACAACATGATCATTGGTCTTATAATCCCTTAATTTGGCCACCCATTTGGCGGGTTCAAAGTACTGGACCTGGCTGTCATGTAATCCGGTGGTGGCCAGGATATTGGGATAAGGTTTGCGCTCAATATTCTCATAGGGGCTATAGGATTTCATATAGAAATAAGCCGCTTTGCTGGTTTCCGGATTGCCCCACTGGTCGTATTCATTGGTTGTCAGCGGAATCGTCGGATCCAACATGGTATTGACCACGTCCACAAAAGGCACATCGGCTATAATGCCATTGAACAGGGTATTGGCCTGATTGGCAACCGCGCCCATGAGTAGCCCCCCGGCACTGCCCCCATTGGCATAGAGATGCTCAGGACTGGTATATTTTTGAGCGACCAGTGCTTTGGCGCAGTCCACAAAATCATTAAAAGTATTCTTCTTATGCATTAGCCTTCCGGACTCATACCATTGCCGGCCCATTTCCTGACCACCTCTAACATGTGCCACGGCCACTGCAAACCCGCGGTCGTATAAGCTGATCAGATTACTGCGGAAATTTACCGGAAAGGAATACCCATAACTACCATAACCGATCAGGTAGAGCGGGTGTTTACCGTCTTTGGGGAACCCTTTTTTACAAGCGATGGAAACCGGCACTTTACTGCCGTCCCTTACCGTGACAAAAATGCGTTCCGTCGTATAATCTTCTTTATTGTAGCCGCTGGGAATCTCCTGCTGCTTCAGTAGGGTTCGCTCTCCGGTTACCAAATCAAAATCATATATGCTGTATGGCGTTACCGGAGAATTATAGGCGTAACGGATTTTAGTGGTCGCATAATTGGTATTGGAACTGGTAGAGGCTCCGTATACAGCGTCTTCAAAGGAAATCAACCGGCCATTGGCCCCTTGCTTATTCATATACTCCAACTGATCCAGGCCATTGCGGCGTTCCTTGACTACCACGAAGTCCTTCATCAAGATGATGTCTTCAACCAGGACTTCGGCCCGATGGGGCACAAAATCCTTCCAGTGCTCCCTGGTTGTGGACGAAAACGGCGCCACCGAGATCTTAAAATTCAACGCCCCGTCATTGTTCAGGATATAAAATTGCCGATCGTCTGCGTCTACCTCATAGAGCACACTGTCCATCCGCGGCTGGAAGACCTTGAATGCCTCTTCCGGCCGGTCAGCGGGTAAATAAAGAACTTCGGCATTTGTGAAATTGGAGGAAGACAGCAGGATATAATTGTCGGCCTTGGTTTTACCAATGCTCAGATAATTAATGGTATTTTTCTCCTGGTAAACCAATGTATCGCCGGAGGTGGGCTGATCTACGACATGCCGCCATACTTTTTCTGATAAAAGTGTTTTTGGATTATTGGAAATATAAAACAGATGCCTGCTGTCAGCGGCCCAGACGTAATCGGCACTGGTATGGCCGATGCCCTGAGACCGGACTTCGCCGGTTTCCAGATCTTTCACCATCAGGTCGTACTGCCTGCGGCTGACGGTATCCTGACCAAAGGCCACCATTCGGTTGTCCGGGCTGACGACCACACCACCAATCGCATAGTAGGCATGACCCGCAGCCATAGCATCAACATCCAGCATAATTTCTTCGGGTGCTTCCAGCGAGCCTTTCTTACGGCATAATTTATAATACTGCTGGCCGTTTTCTGTCCGGGTATAATAATAATACCCATTCTTAAAATAAGGTGGTGCCTGATCCGCCTCCTTAATACGACCCTTCATTTCGGTAAACAGAGAGTCCTGCAAGGCTTTGGTGTCTGCCATCATGTGAGACTGGTAGGCATTTTCTGCTTTCAAATAGTCCACAACTTTAGTGCTGTCCGGTCCTTTTTTAAAAAAGTCGATCATCCAGTAATAGTCGTCATTGACCTTATCGCCATGGATATCCCGCAAATGCGGTTGCTTATCTGCTACCGGCGCTTTAATATCCGGCCATTCTACCTTATTCATCTGTGCATTCAGGATTTTAAAGCCCGAAACTAAAAAGAAAAAACCTAATAAATAAAAGCGTTGTCTCATCAGTTGATTTTTAGCAAATCATGCGGCTAAGTCCCCGGATATAAGTTATTATTGGCATGTCTAACTACTGAAGCGCGGCCGCCCATCACCCTGCCGACTATCGCACCTGAGTATGATTATTAAAGATATTCTATTTGATGGAATGTCCCCTTCACCTATTCAGGTGAGTTTTGACAAGACGTTGACCCGTACGACAGGCGCTTTTGACCTATTGATGAAATAGGCAGGACGGAATCAACCATCGGCCCTGTTGCCCCGGAATGCCCGGTGGGGACATCATGGTCCAGTCGATCGCCTTAGCGGGCGCTTCCTTTCAGGGCATTCTCGAACTGCCCGAGATCCCATGCCTGTTCCACACTGAATTCTCCGATCCGTGTTCTTCTGAGGCTGCTTAAGTAGGCACCGCAACCCAGTGCGGCGCCCAGATCATGGGCCAGGCTGCGAATATAAGTACCGGTGGAACACACCACCCGGAAATGTACCTGTGGCATCGCCGAAGCATCGGTTTCAAAGGCTTTGATGGTAATCGTTCTTGGATCCAGCTTCACTTCAATCCCTTTTCGGGCCAGTTCATACACCCGCTTGCCGTCTTTCTTTATCGCAGAATGAGCGGGCGGTACCTGTTGGATGGCTCCCAGAAATCTATTGGCAGCATCCTGAACGGACGCAGCGGTTAAACCTTCAATAGATCTAGGATTTTCTGGCTCACTTTCCAGGTCATAAGTAGGTGTGGTGGCGCCCAGCGTAAAAGTCCCGGTATATTCCTTTTCCTGAGCCATATACTCATTGATCTTCTTGGTAAATTTTCCGGTACAGATAATCAGCAGACCAGTCGCCAGCGGATCCAGCGTGCCTGCATGACCCACTTTCTTTATCCCGATCAGATAACGCAATTTGCGTACGGCGTCAAAGGAAGTCCAGCCGATGGGTTTATCAATCAGCAGTGTGGCGCCTGCTTCAAAATCCATTTCTTGTATTGCTGATTTGGTCATTGGTACTAAATATGAGTAGAAATCTTAAGAATTACCGGCCAAATTTTGAGGGTCTTCACTTTTTTCCGCCAATTCTGCCTGTATGGATGCGAAACGCTGATTCAATGTTTCCAGCGGCGTAAAACCTTCAGCGACCAGATAAAATTTGGTATCGCTGACCTGCAGCAGCAGTTTGGGAAAACCTGTGACCTGCAGCTGGCTGCATAAGGTGAATTCATACCTGGCTTTTTCTTCGTAAGCCGGCATTTTCAATTTCTCAAAAAACTCCTTTTCCGGCACGCCGTATTGCTCCAGCAGATGCCGATAAGCTTCAGGGTCACTCAGGTCCCGGCCTTCTTCAAACAGCGCCCGCTGAAAGTCAGCCGCGATTTGTACCTGCCGGTCCGCCGCATATTCTTTAAAAATACAAAGGGCTATCGCCGGCGTTAGGGATTCCGGAAACCAATCACTGAGATCCGGATGCTGTATATGCCAGAGATAATCCGTCCCGAACCGGGCACCACTCAGTTCTTCCACCCTCTTATAGGCTTCATTGATATACCCAGCCATGGCTTTTACCGGGCGGACATTTTCTTTCGGGATCATACCGCCGCTCAGCACTTCGAAATGATAGTCCTGCTGATGGGTTGCGGCAAAAGCCCGTATCACTTTACTGAATCCAAAACACCAGCCACAATGGGCGTCATAACAATAATAAAAGGTCATGAGGCAAAAATACTCACCGTCGAGGGATTTGCCCGATTTAATATGCCCATCCAATAGAGGATAGGACTGGAACTACCGCCTGCAATTCCGAAAATCTCTAATTTTACCGGATGAACCGGCTTTCCAATTTAAAGGATACTATTGTGGCTTTGGCGACTCCTCCCGGAGTGGGGGCGATTGGGCTAATTCGCTTGAGCGGGCCGGAAGCACTCTCTATTGCTGACAAGATCTTCAAAGGCAAAAAACTCCAGCATCAGACCAGCCATACAGTGCATTTTGGTCATATTATCTCACCGGATGAAGATCCAGGTGAACTGATAGACGAAGTAGTTGTCACGCTTTTTAAAGGGCCTAAAAGTTATACCGGTGAAGATACGGTAGAAATAAGTGCCCATGGCTCTCCCTATATTCTCCAAAAGATCCTGGAAGTTGCGGTACAGGCTGGCGCCCGCACCGCGTTACCAGGGGAGTTTACCCAGCGGGCCTTTTTGAATAGTAAACTGGACCTCGCCCAGGCGGAGGCAGTGGCAGATCTGATTGCCGCCAATACCAGGGCCGCCCAGCAAACGGCTTTAAACCAGCTTCGGGGCGGATTCTCTCAGGATCTGATGCTGCTCCGCAGTGAGCTGATCAACTTTACTGCCTTAATAGAGCTGGAACTGGATTTCAGTGATGAGGATGTGGAATTTGCTGATAAAAGCAAACTCAAAGACCTGGTCTCGGTACTCTCGGGACAGGTAAACACATTAATTGATTCATTCCGGCTCGGCAATGCTATTAAAAACGGAATTAGTGTAGCCATTATCGGAGCGCCGAATGCCGGCAAGAGTACCCTGCTCAACGCCCTGCTCAATGAGGAACGAGCTATTGTTAGTGATATCGCCGGCACTACCCGGGATACCATTGAAGAAACCTTGAATATCAATGGTGTTCTTTTCCGACTGATTGATACTGCAGGTATCCGCACCCACGCTACCGATATTATCGAAAATAAAGGCATTGAAAGAAGCCGCACTAATGCCGAAAAAGCAGATATTATTGTTCATCTCGTTGATCTACTCAATAATAACAGCCAGTCTACCGAATTGGAAAATTGGTTGCGGCCGTATCAGGAAAAGACCATAACCGTTTACAATAAATACAAAGCATGGAAAATGCTTCATTCCGGAAACGAGGAAGCTATATTTGAGCTCACAATAGATGCCAAAAATGGATATGGAATCGATGAATTAAAGAATCGGCTCTATCAAAGATCTATCGGCCCCGCCTCCAATACCGAGGGAACTATCGTGACCAACGCCCGCCATCACGCAGTTCTTCTAAAAATCAAAGAAAGTCTCGAGGCAATCAGCAGCGGGCTGGAACAACAACTCAGTGGGGATCTCCTTACCATCGATATAAGAAGGGCGCTCCATTACCTAGGCGAGATCACCGGACAGGTGGAGGTAGATCGTGACATCCTGGGAACGATATTTGGGAAATTCTGTATCGGAAAGTAACGGGATTATTTCAGTTGACGGAGCTTTACTTCATTTTACAAACTATTTGAAACTGAAATCCGGCAAGTACAGTGTGTTTATTGACTACTACCCGCCGGTCTGGAACCCAGGAAAGCATATCTACACGCGGCGCGAGTTCCTGCATTTGTATTTACATAAAGAAGCCTTTACTTCATGATTTTATTACACCTGATACCGGAATCGTAAACAAATACGTAAAGAAGGTTGATTATATTCTGGTTCATCACACACATGCTGACCATGTGCTTGATGTTCCATATATAGCATTGAAAACCGGGGCTAATGTTCTAGGTAATGAAAGTACTGCTAATTTAATGGTGGCGTCTGGATTACCAGAAAAACAAATAATTACAGTGAAGGGCGGAGAGGATTATGATTTTGGCACATTCTCAATAAAAGTCATTCCAAGTCTTCATTCTCCATTAATGGAAAAGAGATATTTTGATTCACGCATCATCCCGAAAAACACAAAAATTCCTCTAAAATTGGACGACTATGTGGAAGGAGTGAGGAAGTCTTGCTTTTTTAATTAGACTTGGAGGATACGAAATCCTTACTTCTGGATCAATGAATTATACCGAAAGAGAGCTACAAGGACTGCGCCCTGACGTCGCAATTGTAGGCGCAGCGCCTTCAAGAAAGGAAATATACGACTATGCCGGGCGATTGATGCGTGTGCTTAATGATCCCGCAATTGTAATTCCGACACATTGGGACGACTTTAATATTCCGCTTGAGGCTTCTCAGAGCGAAAGACGTCAGCAATTGCAATCCTTTGAACAGGAGATAATAAATGCGTCTCCTAAAACGGAAGTGATTATTCCCCAATATTTCAGGCCAGTCATTTTGCCTTCAAAAGAACCGGCTCATTAATTTTTTTGTAGCACTACGATAAAACTTCTTTCCATCTTTAGCACCATCCCAAACGCCAGTTACACCTTGAATTTTACATGGAGTCTCTTATCTATACGAATTAGTTTTTTACAAACTTTTCTAAAAGTTCAATTCCATCGCCTTTGTCTTGTTTTTCTGTTTGAGCTGTAGAGATTCCGAATATTCTAGTTTTTCTTTACTGATCGAGACATCGTTGATTTATAAGTATTGATTTACTCAAATGTGTGAATGCGCAGATAAGTATGCTTGACAAATATTCAAATTTCATTAAAATATTTAAATGCAAATATAATTTTTTCTGTAACAAATATTTACTAAATTTGTTACAGAATAAGGAATTTATAAATGCCGGAAATAGCTAAAAATAAGATAGAAAGCAAAATTTTAAAATCGTCTCGTGGTGAATTGTTTTTCGCTGACGACTTTAAGAATTTTGCTACACCGGAAAATATCCGGGTGACGCTTTTCCGTTTGGAGAATGATGGTCTTATTGAAAGAATGGCTCATGGTATCTATATCAAACCAAAGGAAGATCCTTTGCTGGGTACGATATATCCTAATATCGGAGAGGTTGCAAAGGAAATTGCCAAAAGAGATAAAGCTCGAATTGCTCCAACAGGTGTGATGGCATTGTATTTACTGGGGCTTACGACACAAGTGCCATTAAAGGCGGTGTACTTAACAGATGGCTCCCAACGTGAAGTGAAAATAGGAAATCGAACCATCAAATTTAAACGAACTGTTCCCAAAAGCTTTGCCATCAAGGATGAGTTATTGCAGCTTATCGTACAGGCTTTTAAGGAAAAAGGACAACAGGATATTACTGCAGAATTTTTAGAGACGATCAGGCATGCTGTGAAAAAGTTAGATGAGAAAATGATACAGAACCAAGTCATTCATGCGCCTGTATGGATTCAGAAGCAAATCAATAATCTTTACCAATCTTAACCCATGTGGATAAATCTGGCCGATGAACAAAAGCTTCAGGTATTGGAGCAAGTTGAAAATGCAATTGGAATTCCAGCGTTTGTGGTGGAAAAGGATTGGTGGGTATGTATTATCTTAAAGGCAGTTTTTCAGTCCAAATATGCAGACTCCATAACCTTTAAAGGTGGTACGTCGCTGAGTAAGGCATATAATCTGATAGATCGTTTCTCGGAAGATATAGACCTGATCATTGATCGGCATCTGCTGGGATTTGATCAATTGGAATCCAAAACTCAAATAAAAAAATTGAGGAGAGCTTCTGGTAATTTTATTAATAATGAATTTCGAATGGAGCTTGTCAATCAAATGGATCAGCTTGGTATTGATCTTAAACAATATGAAATAAGGTATAACGATTATATAGATGACACGAGTGATCCAAATACATTGGAGATACATTACCAATCCATTGTTCCAACCGACAATGCTTACATTCAGCAGCGCGTTCTATTGGAAATGGGGGCTAGATCATTAAGCGAGCCTTTTGAGACAAAATCCATAATATCATTTATTGACCATCATTATAAAGATCTTGGTTTTACCAAACCATCCTTTGATGTTCAGGTGGTTGTTCCAACGCGTACGTTTATAGAGAAGGTGCTATTACTGCATGAAGAATTTTCAAAACCAGCCGACAAGATTAGGACGGATCGATTAACCAGGCATCTATATGACCTGGATAGAATTATGAGAGCTGAATATGGTGAGATGGCAATTGTTGACGATGAATTGTTTGAAACGATTGTTCAACACCGTAAAACAGTCACACCATTACGAGGAATGGATTATTCGAATCACGCCAGAGGGAAATTGAGTATCATACCACCAGATGCTATAGTGGAAAAATGGGAAGTTGATTATAAAACGATGCAGGAAAACATGATTATGGGAAAGAGTTTGAAATGGGAAGAGCTCTTGGATAAAATAAGGGAGATTGAGGAGAGGTTTAATGGTAGGTTATGAGGGACAGCACAAAACGTCAACTCAATAAAAATTATGATCTAATTTTAGATGAATTAAAATGGCATTTAATGAAAACTCAAGAGTGAAAATTTCTGCCCAACTTCATTTATTGAACAGAAAAAGTTTTAATGCCCTGAAGAACTACTATCAGTGTATGCTCATCGGTTATATGATCAATCAGTTTTTAGAGAAAAGTCAGTGGTGGGAAGATCTCAAAACCGATCATAAAAAACTCACCATAAAGCATCTGTGGCAGCAACTACTTACCCAGCTGCGCATCCTGCCGCTTTGCCGGCCCATTCTAATACAAATCAATGAAAGCAGGCACCAGATCCGGTTGCGATCCGGCTAACCTGGACGATCTGCCGGAAGCTTCAATGCTCCGGAGGTGAGCAGCCTGCGCCTTTAAAAACAGGATATTACCAAACAATCCCCCTTAAAATCATCGCAAAACTCAAAAATCAACTTTCCTAAAAACGCTTCCTGCCGCAAAATCCTCCCTGCAGCAGTCACCGCCCCCTTGTTCCTGGCATTCTGCCTTTGGGTGCCAGATAAAAAAACCTTACTTTCGGAATCGCTGGGATCATGAGACCCAAAATCTGATTTTTTTTATTAATTTCATGATGATAATTTTTTTCATTCAGCTATGCTCAGACTGCAGCTGACAGATGAAAGGATCAGGAATATCCGCATCACTATTTTTGGTTTAAAGATATATTCCATAATGAGAAAAACCCAGCCACTTCTTATAGTTATTGGGCTCCTTTGCTGCGGTTGCTGTACCGCGCAATCTTCACTTTCCCTGGAGGACTGTATTCAAAAAGCTTTGGAGAACAATACCCTCACCAAGCTGGCGCGACAATCGCTGGAAACCCGGCAACAGCAGTACGAGGCCGCCAAACTGAATTTGTTGCCCAAAGCCGATCTGTTAGCGGGCTACAATCACCTAAGCAGGCCCCTCACCCTGGACCTGCAGGGACTGGAATCCGGCATTACAGAAGGCGCTGCGAATCAAAGTGTCAATACGGCCAATACCATTTATAACCAGATTACCGGCAATGAACTGCCTCAGGGGGTACAGGATCAGATTTACAGCACCACAGAAAGCATTATCCATGCCTTTTATCCCCGCAGCAACCCGGAAATCAGCAAGCAGGACTTTGTGACCGCGGGGATCTTTTTCCGGCAGCCCATTTATCTGGGCGGCAAACTCAAAGCCCTGCAGGAGTTGGCCCGGCAACAGGTAGCATCCGGAAAAGTGAACCTGGATGTCATTCATGATCAGCTCCGCTTCAATATTACCTCTCAATACCTTCAGATCCAGTACCTGAATTCCATGCTGCACAAACAGGCCCAACTGGTCAGTGCTTTTGATAAAACCCGGCAGTCTGCCGAAGATCTGCTGAAAGCAGAGATCATCCCGCCCTATCAGAAAAAATGGGCCGAAGTGATCCAGACCCAGGGACGGACCTCCTATGAAAACCTGAAACTGGAAAAAGAAAATGCCCTGTTGCAAATGAAACAACTGATGGGCATGGCCCTGGATGACTCACTGGTTATTGCCGACAGTTTAACCAGGGGCAGTGAACTGCCTCCGGAATTTCTGGATCCGAAGATCGAACAGAACCCGGACCTGCGGCTGCTCCACAGCAAAAGAGAAGAAGCCGGTATCGCGGTAAAAACTACGAAAACTGCCAACCTTCCCAATGTCTTTGGTATTGCCAATTACCAGTTTCTGCAAAAAAACCTGCCCGCCATCATGCCGCCCTGGATGGTAGGCATAGAAATGCAATGGAGCCTGCTGGACTGGGTGCAGAATGCCAAAAAAGTAAAGGCCGCCAAATCTTTATCCTCCGAATCTGAACTCCTCATCCAGCAGAAAAAAGAATCCCTGCAGCTGGGCATCCGGGTGGCGCAAAATAAGATCCTGTCACTACGCAATCAGATGCTCAGTTTACAAATGGCCAGCGAGGAAGCCGCCCGTACCGCCGCCATTGTACAGACAAGAATGGAGAACAGTCTGGCCTCCGTTAAAGACGTCAACGACGCCCAACAGCTCCAGTTTGAATCCGAAAAAATCTATTATACTTCCCTGCTGGCTTATAAGATGGCAATCGCTACTTATTTCTATATACTGGGATCGCCGGATGCCGCCAGGCCCTTCCTTCATTAAAAACAGGTAAACCGAACCCGATAATGGCAAATAAAAAAAAGACTCCTTCCAAAAGCCGGTCACCGGTACTCAAAAACTACTGGGCACTGCTGATCCCGGTGGTCATATTACTGATCGCCCTTTTCTTCCTGTTCAGAAAAGACAACAAAACAGAAGCTGTAAAAATCACCGGCATGGTAGATGCCGCTTCCATCGATGTCAGCGCCGGCATGCCGGGACGGCTGGAAGAACTGAACATACAGGTGGGAGATACGGTGACGGAAGGCCAGCTGCTGGGCAGGCTGAAAGGAGAAAGTTTTGATATTGTCCGGTCACAGGCCACAGACGCGGTAAATATTGCGCAGCAAAATCTGGATCTGTTACAAAGAGGTACAGCGCCGGAAGTACTGCAATCCGCGGTTAATATTCAGGAGATCGCCGAACAACAACTGGACCTGGTCACCAAAACCTACAACCGCATGGTCAAACTCTATGATCAGGGAGTGATTTCCGGACAGGAGAAAGACCTGATCAGTTTTAAATATGAAGCGGCGAAAAAAGAACTGGAAACTGCCCGGCTGAATGTACAATTACTCCGCAAAGGCAGTAACGAGCAAATGCTGGGTTCCGCCAAATCGGTACTCAGTCAGGCCAAAGGGGCGGAGCAACTGGCCCATCATTTAAAAGAAGGTACCGAGATCAAAGCACCCGCGTCGGGGATTGTGGTTTCACTGATTTCCAAACAGGGAGAAATGATCAATGCCGGTTATCCCATTATGACAATTCAGCTGGCGAATTCCTTTTTTGTCAGTTTTAATATAAGGCAGGATCAGATGTCCCAAATCACCAAAGGCGTGGTGGTGGATCTGAAAATTCCGGGATGCGAACCCGAGCAGACCAAGGGGACCGTCACCGAGCTGGCGCCGGCCCTGGGTTATGCCAACTGGGTGCCTGCCGATCAATCGGGTCAGATGGAACTCCGCAGTTTCAGCATTAAAGTAAGCCCGCAAAATCCTGCGGCCATCCGGGGCCTGCGTTCCGGCATGACCGCCCAACTGATCCTGCCCTGATGACCACATTACTGCATATCATCCTGCGGGAATGGAAACGGATCCTGTCTCTGCCGGCTCATTATGTGGTGCTGCTGGTCATACCGCCCATCGTATTCCTGTTCTTTGGATTTATCTATAACAGGAAATTTGCCGAAGACATACCGGTGATGGTCTGGGACGAAGACCATTCGGCATTAAGTACCCAGCTGACCCGGCTGCTGGATGCCACCAAAAGCATTCATATCACTGGTACGGCCACTAATGAAAGCCAGGTTCGTGCTGCCATTAAAAGCGGAGAGGTTTCCGGTGCGATACATTTTCCGCGGCGTCTGGAAGCCGACCTGAAAAGCAATCATCCGACTTCGGTAACCGTATTTACCAATGCCGCGGCCATTGTACCTGCCAAACTGATCTATAAGGATGCTGCCGGTGTAATTATCAAAGGCGGTCTGGCGGTGGTATTACAGAAATTCACCAGGCAGGGCATGCCCGCCGATCAGGCCATGGCCCTGTTACAACCCATAGAATTGCATACCGTGACCCTGTACAATCCGGATTACAATTACCAGCAGTACCTGACCCCGGGGCTGATAACGGTGGGGTTCCAGATGGCCCTGATACTGGTGGGGGTACTGCTGATCAATTATGAAGCGAAAACAAAGACCTGGGAAGCACTGCTACAAACCGCTAAAGGTTCGGCCTCCGTCATTATTATGGGAAAGACGATCGCTCATCTGAGCGTGGCCTGGGTGAATTTTCTCCTGATTGCGGGCATTATCTTTCCGGTTTACGGCCTGTCAAAACCCGGCAGTCTGGGCGCTTTCTTTGTCTTGTTTACCCTCCTATCACTGGCTTGCATCGGCATCGGCCTGCTGGTGTCCACCCTGATTGGTGACATCATCACCGCGACGGATGTGGCCCTTTTTTATACATCGCCGGCTTTTGTATTCAGCGGTTTTACTTTTCCCCGCTGGGCCATGCCCTGGTACGATCAGTTTTATGCCAACCTGATGCCCTATACCCCCTTTCTGGACGGATTCATAAAGATATATTTCATGGAATTACCCTTACGCTATGCGCTAAAGGAATCGGGCATCCTCCTGCTGTTTACCGCGCTGAGTCTGGCGGCTTCGGTCTTGTTACTGCAACGAAAAATTAATCAAACAAAAATAGCCTGGGCTTGAAATCGGTAGGCTCCATATTACTAAGAGAAATCCGGCTGGTATCTTCCCAGAAGGCCCTGGTGCTGATTTTTCTGATCGCACCGATTGCCTATGCCTTTATGTATGGCAGCATCTATGTCAATAAACTGGAAGAAAAAGTAAAAATCGCGGTCGTGGATATGGACGGCAGTGAATTATCCAGAATGATCACCACCCAGCTCAATGCCACCCAAATCGCCGAGGTGGTGTCCGCGGGCAGTCTGGATGAGGCCGAGCAGGAACTTTATTATGGCAGGGTCCAGGGGTATTTGTTTATGGAAAAAGGATTGCAGGCAACCGTTCTCAGTCTTCAAAAAACTACGATAACCCTGGCCGTCAACGCCGGTCGTTTCCTGCCTTCCAGCGATCTGACGGCGGCGCTTTCGAAAATCAGTCTGACCCTGGGTGCCGGCATTCGGATGAAATACATCAGTAAACAGGGTACCGGCAGCGAAGCCGCCCTGGCCGAGGCCAATCCCCTCAGCCTGGATTACCGGCCCCTGTACAACGAAAATTCCAGTTACGGGGCTTTCCTGTTACCGGGTCTGCTGGCCATCATCCTGCAGCAAACCCTGCTGATCGGTCTGGTCGCCAGCATGGGTATCGAAAGAGAGCAGCGGTTTCCCGGCCTGTTTCAGATGGGCAGCGGGTCCGCTATTCTTATAGGCAAGGGCAGTTTCTACCTGCTCAGCTTCCTGATGATCGGATTGTTCTTCGTGACCATCAACTTTTCGGTTTTAAGCGTTCCCATGCGGGGCAGTGGAATGAACCTGTTGCTGCTGACGGCTGTCTTTCTTGCAGCATTGATTCCGATTGGGCTGCTGATCGGCTCCTTCTTCCGATCGCCGCTGATGGGCATGCAGGTCATGGCATTTTCTTCCTACCCGTTTTTTCTGATTACCGGCTATTCAATGCCCTATCATTCCTTACCCCGGTTGGTTCAGTGGATCGCGGCCCTCTTGCCCACCACCCCCTTTTTAAAGAGCTACCAATCGATTGTTCAGGCAGGAGGCTCCTTATTCGACAACAAAGAAGCCTTCCTGCATCTCCTGCTGCTCTGGCTGCTCTTCAGCCTGCTGTTTCTGGTCCGTATTCATTATATGAGAAAAAAAGCGGCTCCTGCCGCTTAGGATTGGCAAAATACCCGATGCCAGCGGGAGGTCAAAAAACGGTGCTACAGGCACAGCCTCATTAAAATCAAATAAAGCCAAACTGGTTGTAAAGAGTCAGGAATCATTCAGGTTTGTGGCTGCAAATTGCCTTTTCTGCGCATACCAACAATATGAATATTGCAGGATTCCATCGTTAATAGTTTTTTTTCATAATCAGCCTTTTGTTTTAGTCATTAGTCAAATGTAAAATATTATACTTAATTAAACCAGGCTCCAAATGAGGGGTATTCGCAAAACCGCATCAACCAATGCTCCGCTACCCGCTATAAAATGTCTACCCTCATGAACCGGTTTCCGGCCCGTCAGAACAGATGATCCCTGCCGGCCGATTTGGTAATAGTTTTCCCATTGCAAACTAAGGTCGTAACTTTGCCCCCTTAATCCCGATCGGAATGAATAAAACAAGCTTTTTCTTTATGCGGCTGCCCCTGGCGATTTCCCTGCTGGGACACGGACTGGTGCGGCTGCCCAAACTGCAGGCATTCAGTGAATGGATGCAGACAACCATGGAAAAATCTTTTTTACCTACCTCGCTGGTGGGCATCTGGGGCTATCTGTTGCCTTTTGTGGAGCTGATGCTGGGTTTACAGCTAATCATCGGCTATCAAACGAAAAATTGTCTCTATGCCTGCCTCACCCTCATGTCTGTTTTGATCCTGGGCAGCGCCTCGATAGAAAACTGGACTGCCATAGGAGCCCAGCTGATTCACGGCATTTATCTTTTGGGGCTGTTATGGTATCTGGAAAAATATCAGGGAGCCCTCCCGGAGGATCAGAAAAAAATAGTTAATAAATGAACCGTTGTAAGATACCGCATACCCATCTGGAAATCAGCCGACTGGCCTTCGGTGGCAATGTGCTGGGCTGGACCCTGGACGAAAAAGCATCCTTTGAGATTTTGGATGCCTTTGCAGCCGGTGGAGGCAATTTCATCGATACGGCAGATACTTATGCCTGGTGGGTAAACGGGACCGGTGGTCAATCCGAGACCATTATCGGCAACTGGATGAAACTAAGGGGCAACAGAAAGGAGATGATCATCGCCACCAAAACAGGTTCCGAAACCAGGGAACATGGTTTTGACATCAGCAAAAAACATATCCTGCAATCCGTCGAAGAAAGTCTCCGGCGCCTGCAGACCGACTATATCGATTTGTATTATACCCATTTTGACGACCTTACCACCCCGGAAGCCGAAACCCTATCCGCCTATCAGGAAATGATACAGGCCGGAAAAGTCCGGTATATCGCCGCCTCCAATCTCTCGCCTGAAAGACTGGAGCAATCATTTGCCGTGGCCCAAAAACAGGGCCTGCCTGAATACGTGGCCCTGCAACCCCATTACAACCTGGTGGAAAGGGAAAAATACGAGCAGGCCTATTTACCTCTGGTGGAAAAATACCAGCTGACGGTATTTCCTTACTGGGCGCTGGCCGCCGGCTTTCTTACCGGAAAATACCGCAGTGAGGCCGATTTCAGTAAAAGTATCCGGGGAAAAAATGCTGAAAAATACCTCAATCAACAGGGTCTGGCGATTCTGGACGCCCTGGATCAGGTAGCAGAAAAACATCATACCCGGCCGGCTACGGTTTCCCTGGCCTGGCTGCTGGCCCAACCGCATATTGGCGCGCCCATCGCGAGTGCTACGAATACGCATCAGTTGGAAACATTGCTTGCCGCGCCGGCATTACAGCTGGACGCAGAAGATTTGGAATTTTTAGACCGTGTAAGTAAATAAGCAATGGACAAAAGAATTATTCCGCTGGCAATGGGCGGATTGGGTATTGGCACCACAGAGTTCGCCATCATGGGCATATTGCCTGATATCGCCCACTCGATGCAAATCAGTATACCCCAGGCAGGGCATTTTATTTCCGCCTATGCGTTGGGCGTCGTCATTGGCGCTCCACTGATTATATCCCAGGCAGCGCGGTTTCCGCCCAAGAAGGCGTTGATCTGGCTCATGGTCATTTTCACCCTGTTTAATGCTTTGTCCGCCCTGGCTCCCAACTATACGGTCATGATGGCTACCCGGTTTTTATCAGGTCTGCCCCATGGCGCTTTCTTTGGTGTCAGCACGGTAGTAGCCAAGAGACTGGCAATAAAAGGCAGGGAAGCGCGGTATATTTCCCTGGTATTTACCGGACTGACCGTCGCCAACCTGGCTGTGGTTCCGCTGGTTACCTATTTAGGCCATAATTTTCACTGGAGCTGGTGTTTTATTGTGGTAAGCAGTATCGGAATGATTACCATGCTGCTCATCAAATGGTGGGTACCCGAAATGGAAGTGAAGGGTCATACCGATTTAAAAAAACAATTGCGGTTTCTGAAAAATCCCCAAAGCTGGTATGTGCTAATGATAACTGCCATCGGCATGGGCGGTTTATTTGCCTGGCTGAGTTATATTTCTCCGCTGATGACCCGGGTATCGGGTATTGCCGAGCAAAATATATCCTATATCATGGTATTGGCGGGCGGGGGGATGGTCATCGGTAATTTACTCGGGGGCTATCTCACCGATAAAATCAGCGCCTTCAGGGCCAGCAATCTGTTGTTGTTTTCAATGATGATCCTGCTATTGGCGGTATTCTTCCTTTCCGGCAGCCCCTCCACCTCCCTGGTACTGGTATTCCTCTGCGGGACACTCTCCATGTCCATGTCCGCCCCCATTAATATCATGATGCTCAAAGCCGCTCCCCATTCAGAAATGATGTCAGCCGCTTTTATGCAATCGGCCTTTAATGTGGCCAATGCGCTGGGGGCTTTTCTGGGCGGTCTGCCCCTGACCATGGGATTATCTTATGCGTATCCCTCCCTGGTCGGTGCGGCCATGACCCTGACCGGACTGCTGATCTGTCTCCGGTATACTTTTAAATTCAGTCCCCGGCTGGCCAGATAGCAGCGTCCCTGTCCGGTTCATTCAAAAAAAACACGCCAAGTCATACGCCGGTCGCATGCATCCAGGGGGGCGGTTTTCTCATAACAGGAAGGCTTCGCTAACCCTGTTTTCCGTCCGATCCGGTAACCCCGATGCCGTATTGAATGGCTTCGATCAATACTTCACGGTTCAGATCCTGAAGAGATTTAAAGCGGATGCAATAACCGGTTACGGTGGCCTTTCCGATCCTGTCCGCGAAATTTGCCTTCAGGTATTTACGGTCGCTGAGCCCCATGAGGTAAAGGGAGATGCCCGACGCCGGCGCACTCATCCCAATCTGATACCGTTCTTCACGGGTGCCATCGGCAAAATCCTGCACATAGACCCCATAGCCGATACTGGGATGGGAAACCAGTTTTCCGGTGGCATCCCGCCCATCCAGAAACCACAACCGGCCCCGGGGAAGCAGCCGGATCAGCTCCTGATGTAGCAACAGCATGTCTGCCTTTTTGGATTCCGGCTGGCTTTGGAGGTACCGATCGATCTGTTCGACAATGGTCATCTGTTAGGCTTGTAAGGTTTTGAGCAATTGAATCAGATTTTCCAGTGAAGCGGTAAAGCCCAGCTTGAAGCCTTCCAGCAACCGTTCCATGCGTTCAAAGGATTCATTATAGACCGTAATCACGACCTGGGTAATGCCCGCCTCCTCACTGAAATTATAATCCCATTCGGATCCCGGCAGCTCCGGATTCTCATCCTTGTCAGCAAAAGCATTATGTAGCTTGAAATTGGTTTTGGGACTGATGGAGCGGTACTCCTGAATGGCCCAGCCTTCTTTTCCGTCCGGGCCCACCATGGCATAGAATCTTTTGCCCCCCACTTCAAAGTTCATATACTTGGTCCGGGCGGTAAAAGGTGCTGGCGCCACCCACTGATCCAGTAGTTCTGCCTGGGTGAAGGCATCCCAGACCAGATCCAGGGGTGCATCAAATTCACGTTCAATACGAATGGTTTTGTTGGCTTTATCAACCGTAAAGTCAAACGCTAAGTCTTGCTTCATTTTTTCTATTTTTTAATAGTGGCTAATAAATTGTCCAATTGTTGGAACCGGCTTTCCCAGATTCTGCGGAATTGTTCGAGCCAGTTATCGATCTCTTTCATTCTGTCTATTTCAAGTTGATAATAAATTTCCCGGCCTTTTTGCTCCTGCCGGACAAGATCACATTCAGTCAGAATCCGCAGGTGTTTCGAAATCGCCTGCCTGCTGCTGTCAAAATGGGCGGCTATGCTGTTCGGTGTCATGGCTTGTAAGGCTATCAATGTTAAAATGGCCCTTCTGGTTGGATCGGCGATTGCCTGAAAAATGTCTCTGCGCATGGTCTATTTTCTTCTTTTATGAAACTAATCAGTTGCAAATATAATGCGCAACCATTCGGCTTCCAAATATTTTTTTCTTTTTTTGGGAAAAAGCTGAACGGTGGCCTGATTTTACCGCCGGTTTTGTTCTCCGACAGGAAAATCCCTGCCACTGGCCGGTATAGGCCTGGACCGTCGACCGCTAACCGGTAATTTTATAAGGTACCGATTCCACCAACTCCGGAAAAAAACTTAAAAAGATGTACCGGCTCTTCGTCGCGCTATGCTCATCACTGGCCGTAACCACTATACAGGCCCAAACGGATCGGCCTCAAATTCAGGCGGCCCGGACAGCCGACAGTCTGTTCTGGCAGGCTTATAATATCTGCGACCTGACTGCGATGATGGCACTCACTGCTCATGACATCGAGTTTTTTCACGACAAAGGCGGGATTACGCGTGGGGATTCGGCATTTGAAGCCTCTATCAGAAATGGCTTATGCGGTAATCCGGGAGCTTTTCAACTGCGCCGGCAAAAAGTTTCAGGAACAGAAGGCGTCTATCCCATGCACAATGAGGGGAAGCTCTATGGAGTATTGTTTACCGGAAAGCATCTTTTTTACATCAGTCAGCAGGGTAAGGCGCCCTATGCCGATGGCCTGGCGCAATATGCCGATCTCTGGCTCATGGAAAACGGAAACTGGAAACTGGCCCGCGTATTCAGTTATGACCACGGACCGGCACCTTATGTAAACAATAGAAAAGCGATCGGTTTACCCTATCAGATATTAAAGTCCTTTGAAGGTGTTTACAAAGGTCCGGAAAATGAGATACGGGTAATCGCCAGCTCCACCTATCTGGAACTCCGATTAACCGGCGGTCGTCAGATGAAAATATATCCCTTAAACAACCACAGCTTCTTTGCCAAAGAGCGAGACCTGGTGTTCAGTTTTCCCGCTGCGCCCGGTCAGCGGCCGGTAATGATTGTCGCAGAACGGGGCAGGGAGGTGGAACAACTTTTGAAAACAAAGAAATAGTCTGCGGGCTTCGCCATGCTCCCTTCCGCTGGCATCTTCAATTTTTCTGATTATTCCAAATATGACTGTAATTTCAGCTTAGTCGTCGAAGTTAATCCCCCTTTGTGCAGTAAGACGGAGATGGCCTTCATCTTCATATAAGCTATACTAAGATACATATAACCCGCTCGGCCCGCCTGCGGGCCCCAGGAATTTTTGCATTTAAAATACAAATGACCTTCCTGATCTTTGACCAGACCTACAATATGCATCAGATGATCGTCCGTTGTCTTGAAACTTTCAAAAGCTTCCTGCCGCAGCTGCTGGGTAACCCGTTTTTCCAGCCGGTACTGGCTAAGAATAAGTCGGTTATTCAGGGTATCTGCCGGCAGCGATACAATGCCCTGCTCTGGCGAGAAAGTAGGTTCGGTACCATCTACGTCCAGGGCCAGAGAATAACCGGTATGTAAGGCATGGGTGATATTCTCCATCCATTCTTCCAATGGCAGATTCAAGTAGGACTGGTTTGCCCAATTGGCGGGAATACTAAGTATAAAGGGTTGGTAAAACGGAACATGAGAAAATGAACTCAGGGTGATATAATCATCCGGATTCAAGGTGGTATACTTCAGAAAACTTTTGGCAGTATAGGTTTTCCCCTGATACCGAAAACGATCGGGCACCGTCCCCATATACTTATCCAGTATCAGCGGCACTGTCTGTTTCCAGGCAACCCCCTTTTCGTTTTCCGGATGCGCATAGAGGTCTACGGAATCTTTCAGTTCCGCAAACATTGCAGCATGATCATGTCGGGTCTGTGCATTGATCAAACCCGTATAGGCTGATTCCGGCAGCAAACCAAACAGTCTGGCCGTGATAACAGGGTCGTGATTTAACCCGCCTTCCGTAAAACGCGCCGTAGCCTGACGGAGTATATAATTCCGGGCCTTCAACAGATAGGCGCCCCGGACAAAATACATTTCTGAAAGTTTTATTCTTTCTCCTTTAAGGCGCATGATTTCGGTTTCCAGAAACGAAGCAGTCGAAAAACTCCAGCATGTACCTGAACCACCCTGGTCTGTAACCGGCAAAGCGGGCAGCTCCACAACAGTGGTAAAGACATATTTATTTTCGGGTAATTTTTGGAAATCCGGCTGTCGCTGCTGCTGATGGCAGGCGCAAAAAACAGTCGAAACTAAGAGACAAACGAATCCTTTTTGCATTTGGCAGAGGTGGTTGGTTATCAGTACCACCGAATTCAAAGAAAGCCAAAGGCAGCGTCTTGGCAAATAGCAAATCGGCAAACAGCGGTTCGCAACAGGTAAAACCGGGATTTTGGGACTGGGCCGGGGAAAACTGCCGGACCTCGCTGCTGCAGGATTGGGAAACCCTGATCAATCAGGCAAAAACAGACTTCACCGGTATCAACGATTCACCGGCTTCAATAATTGCGCGCCCTGTCGGAATAAAACTGGTCGGATAAACTAAACGACCTGCTCTACAACAAAGTACTGATCCAGCGCTTCGACCAGTTCGGTCTTGGTAATCGGTACGCCTTTTATCTTATTATAGCCCTTGGCATCGATGAGGTATTGATCGCGGATAATTTTGATCAGCTGCCCATTGTTGATTTCCGGAATGATAACGGTGTCGAAGCTATGCAGGATGGCTTCCAGATTGGAAGGAAAGGGTCTCAGATGACGCAGGTGTGCATGGCTGATGCTTTTACCCTGTAATTGCAATTCAGCGACGGCAGATTTGATGGCGCCATAAGTGGAACCCCAGCCGAGTACCAGCACTTTGCCTTTCTCGGGTCCACTGTCGATTTTCTGCAACGGAATATGCTCGGCGATCTTATCTACTTTTTCCTGTCGGATTTTGACCATCAACTGATGGTTGTCGGGATCATAACTGATATTTCCGGTGATATTCTGTTTTTCAATACCGCCGATCCGGTGCTCCAGGTCCTTGGTGCCCGGAATGGCCCAGGGCCGTACCAGGTTCTCGTCCCGGAGGTAGGGCTGGAATTTATCTTCATGATCCCAGAGTTCGGTCTTAAATTTCACATGGATAGGGGGCAGGGTTTCTTCCGAGGGAAACCGCCAGGGTTCAGCGCCATTGGCAATATAGCCGTCACTGAGAAAAATGACCGGTGTCATATGCTGAATACTGATTTTCACCGCTTCATAGACAGCGTCAAAACAGTCCGCGGGTGAACTGGCGGCAATGACCGGCATCGGGCATTCCCCATTACGGCCATAATATGCCTGCAACAGATCACTCTGTTCGGTCTTGGTGGGCAGGCCGGTGGAAGGACCGCCTCTTTGTACATTGATAATGACCAGCGGGATTTCCAGCATCACCGCCAACCCCATGGCCTCCGTCTTCAGCGCCATACCCGGACCAGAAGTGGTGGTCACGCCCAGCGAGCCGCCATAGGATGCACCAATCGCCGCGGTAATAGCGGCAATCTCATCTTCTGCCTGGAAAGTCCGCACCCCGAAATTCTTATGCCGGCTGAGCTCATGCAGGATATCACTGGCCGGCGTGATGGGATAGCTGCCCAGGAACATCGGCAAACCGCTTTTTACAGAGGCCGCTACCAACCCCATCGACAGGGATTGATTGCCCATCACTGAACGGTAAGTACCTGGTTCAATCCGGGCTTTCTCCACTTTATAAGTGGTAGTAAAAGTCTCGGTTGTATCGCCATAATTATATCCGGCTTTGAGGGCCTTGATATTGCTTTGGAGAATATCCGGTTTCTTACCAAATTTCTCTTCCAAAAACCGGATGGTATTGTCCATACTGCGATCGTACATCCAGTACAGGAATCCCAGGATAAACATATTCTTGGCCCGGTCCTTCTCCTTGGTGCCCAGCTGAAACTCCTTCAATGCTTCCCGGGTCAGCTTGGTCACATCGATTTTGATCAGATCAAAACCGTCGAGGCTATTGTCTTCCAAAGGATTGACGCCTTCGGGGTAATTGGCGAGCCGGAGGTTCTTGGCATCAAAACCATCCGAATTCGCAATGATCCTGCCGCCTTTTTTCAGGCTGCCCAGATTGGCTTTCAAGGCCGCAGCATTCATGGCTACCAGCACATCACAGGCATCCCCGGGCGTATAAATATTATCAGAGGAAAATCGCAGCTGGAATCCACTCACACCGGGAATAGTTCCCTGCGGGGCACGGATCTCGGCGGGATAATCCGGAAAAGTAGAAAGATCAGCTCCTAAAAGTGCCGTATTATTGGTAAACTGGGTTCCCGTCAACTGCATACCGTCACCGCTGTCCCCAGCAAATTTGATAACTACATCCTGTAAAACTTCCTGAATTCTTTCCATGCCTCTGAAATTGGGGCACAAAGGTACGGAACTTACCGATTGGTTAAGAACCTCCCGGTCCCCGCCAACCGTCAGCGTATTGTAAAATTATTGATAGGGCCCGGCAGCGGTGCGTTATTAACGGACCGCAACCATGCTGATCTCCACATTGACCTGTTTGGGCAGGGCCGCCACCTGAACCGTTTCCCGGGCCGGATAATTATCGGAAAAATACTGACCATACACGGCATTAATCTCGGCAAAACGGCCCATATCGGTAATAAAAATGGTTGATTTCACCACATGTGAAAAATCCAGGCCTGCGGCTTCCAACACAGCCTGGATATTTTTCATACATTGATGGGTTTCAGCGTCCAGACTCCCGTTATTCAACGCGCCGGTACCGGGGTCGAGGGCAATCTGCCCGGAAATATACAGGGTATCACCGGCATAAACTGCCTGGTTATAGGGACCAATGGGAGCCGGCGCATTTGTCGTCTTGATGATATTTTTTTGCATAACGTTGATATTAAATATTTTAAATATATATGAGATTTGGACTTGGAACCGCTAAATTAAAAAGGAATAGGAAATATTGAGATAATTTAGTTGTTTTGTAGGATGGTCTTACTGAACATTGACACAGCTGTTGACAAAGGGTCATTTTGTTTGGTGAAGGATAATGAAATTCTGGCTTTTGAAGCATCTGAAAACCGAAACGGACTGGCGGGATGGCTCCATGATGGCATCGATCGGTTGATGCGTCAGACCGGAATACAGACCGCCGACCTGAGTGCTGTTGCTGTGAGCAATGGGCCCGGCTCATATACGGGACTCCGGGTTGGATTGGCCGCAGCAAAAGGATTATGTTATGCATTGGAAATTCCGCTGATTTGCCTGAGTACCCTTCAGGTAATGGCCGCAGCGGTTGCAGCAGAGGCCGAAGACCTGATTTGTCCGATGATCGATGCACGGCGGATGGAAGTTTTTACAGCCCTTTATGAAAAGGACCTGGGCCTGTATCGGGCACCTTTTGCAACTTTGTTGGACGCAGAAAGTTTTTCTACGGATTTGCAACGGCGTCATATTACGTTTACGGGTAACGGATCGCAGAAATTCAAGCCCCTGATTTCCGATAACCCCCGGGCTGCATTCCGGCAGGCCGAAACGGATGCGAGGGATATGACCCGGCTGGCGATGGCTGCGTTTGACCAGGGCGCATTTGCCGATGTTGCGTATGGTGAACCTTTTTACGTCAAGGAAGTATATATCAGAAAAAATCCTGTATGAAAGCAGATCCGTAAAAAATTATTAAAGATAAAAAAGCCCTGAAGGTCAAAACCCCTAAACAATTCTTAATAATGAGCAATTATTTAATTTCATTTGCACCAAAAGACGATACATCTGAAGAACTTACTATTGATATTTTAACGGTTAAGAAAGCGGCGCTGGTGCTGCGCGCTTTTAATCATAAGCTGCGCCAGCAAATCCTGAAACTGATCGATGCCCAGGAGAAAGTCACGGTAACAGAGATTTATGTGAAACTCCGTATCGAACAGTCCGTGGCCTCCCAGCACCTGTCTATTTTGAGAAAGGCCGATTTTGTCAAAACCGAACGGGAAGGAAAATATATTTACTATACCGTCAATACCGACCGGATGAAAGAATTGAAAAAATTTGTAAAAGCATTATTGAACCAAAAACAACCCGCCTAAACAATCCGCATGGTATCATTATCTATCGATGAATGTATAACACAGATCAGTCAGGGCGCCATCGTCCTGGACCTGCGCACCGGGGAACAGCAACGGGAAGGTTTTATAAAAGGCAGTCTGCTGGTAGCCCCTGCAAGGTTGGCTGACTATCTGAATATCCTGTCGACTTATATTAAATTATCCGCGCCGGTACTGCTGATTACCGGAAAGACACCAGCAGAGAGTAGCGCCCTGCTGGATCCGTTCCGGAATTCCGGCATTCGTTTGCTGGGCGATCTGGATGGGGGCTTCGCGGCCTGGAAGGCGGCGGGCCGGGAAACAGATCTGCTGATTGAGGTACTGCCGGACGAACTGATGATGGACATCCCCTTTGATGAAAACCTGGTATTGCTGGATCTCAGGCCTGCTGTAGCTTTTGCCGAAAGTCATCTGCGCGATGCCGTCAATATCCCGCTGAGCCAGATTGCCGATCCCTTGCGCATGGCTGCCATCGAGGACAAGGACAACCTTTATCTGATCGGTTCCGGGGAAGCCGATGCCTATTTTGCCGCATCGGTGTTGAAAAGAAACGATATTCACAACCTGCGGGTGGTTACCGGCAGCTGGGAAGCCGTACGCCAGGAGGAGAAGGCCGACCTGGTGAAAGATCCGGAATTGCTGAATTAACTTGTTGCGAAGTCTGTATCCGTCACAATTTTTCAGCCCCTCAACAAAATTTTAATTAAATTTGTGCCCCGCTTCCGGCGGGGTTATTTTTTATCTTTTTTCCCAAATCTTTAAAATGAATCTTTTCGACGTTTACCCTCTCAATGATGTCACTATCGCCAAGGCCAAAGGCTCTTATGTATGGGATAGTGAAGGCAACCAGTATTTAGACCTTTATGGCGGACATGCGGTCATCAGCATCGGCCATACACATCCGTACTGGGTACGACGCATTGAAGATCAACTGGAAAAAATCGCTTTTTATTCCAATTCCATTAAAAATCCCCTGCAGGAAGAACTGGCCGAAAAACTGGGGCAGGTCTGTGGAAAAGCCGATTATCAGCTGTTTTTATGCAATTCCGGGGCAGAAGCCAACGAAAATGCCCTGAAAATGGCTTCTTTTCATACGGGCAGAAAGCAGATTGTGGCTTTCAGCAAAGCATTTCATGGCCGTACCTCACTGGCGGTAGCAGTCACTGATAATAAAAATTACAGCGCCCCGGTCAACGAAACAGAAAATGTGAGTTTCCTGCCCTTCAATGATGAAAACGCCCTTCAGGAACATTTTGATAAAAACGGCGATCAGATTGCCGCCGTAATCATCGAAGGCATCCAGGGGGTGGGCGGCATCAATATTGCCAGTGAAGGGTTTTTAAAACTGATCCGCTCACTTTGCGACCAGTACGGGGCCGTCTATATCGCCGATGCGGTGCAATGCGGCTACGGCAGAACCGGAAAATTCTTCAGTCATGATTTCGCCGGTGTAAATGCGGATATCTATTCAATGGCCAAGGGTATGGGTAATGGTTTTCCGATCGGTGGCATTATCATTGCGCCCCATATCCGACCGCAACATTTCCGACTGGGTACCACATTCGGCGGCAACCACCTGGCTTGTGCCGCTGCACTGGCGGTGCTGGAAGTCATGAAAGAAGAAAAGTTGCTGGGCAATGCCACCATGATCGGCAAATACCTGCGTGAAGAGCTTTCCAGAATTCCCGAACTGGAACAGGTGCGGGGCCGTGGTCTGATGATCGGGTTCAATGTACCCGGAGAGTTGGCTGCCCTGCGAAAAAATCTCCTGCAGCACCATAAGATATTCACCGGCGAAGCCAAACCCAATGTCATCCGGCTTCTGCCATCACTGGCGCTGAAGAAAAAAGATGCCGAACAGTTTATTGAATCCATCAAGGAAGAAATTGCGGCAATGACCGTAGTGGCGGAATAAACCGGAGATGGCCAAACGGCGTCGCTGCAGCTGCCACCGACGGGATCCCTATATTCGCTGTTCCAAATCCCGATTCGGGTTCGATGTTTCCGGCCTCAAACAAACAGGAACAGCTGGAATTATTTATATTTTTGAATATTAATAGCTGAATCTTACCATGTCTTTACTTCCGAACAACCGATTTATCAGTGCCGCAGATGTTGCCGATATCAATGCCCTGGCGGATAACGCACTGGGCTATAAGGCGGCACCTTTAAAGGATCAGCAACTGGGTCGCGGAAAACGTATCGGTTGTTTATTCCTCAACCCCAGCATGCGGACCCGACTGAGCACCCAGATCGCCGCCCAGCAACTGGGTATGGATGCCATTGTCTTCAATGTGGGCAGTGAAGGCTGGCAGCTGGAATTCGAGGATGGTGCCGTCATGGATGGGAAAACCGCTGAACATGTCAAAGACGCCGCACCCATTTTCGGTAAATATTTTGATATCCTGGCCATCCGTACTTTTCCTTCCCTGCAAAGTCGGGAGGAAGATTACAGTGAACGCTATATTCATCAGTTTATCAAATACTCGGGGTTGCCGGTAGTGAGCCTGGAAAGTGCCACCCTGCACCCTTTGCAAAGCCTGACCGATGTAGTTACCATCAAAGAGACTTTTCAGCTACAGCGACGCCCCAAAGTCGTACTCAGCTGGGCGCCCCATGTAAAACCACTGCCCCAATGCGTGGCCAATAGTTTTGCACAGTGGATGACCGCCTGGGGCCAGGCAGATTTTGTGGTAACCCATCCCGAAGGATACGAACTGGACAAGCAGTTTACCGGTTCCGCACCGGTCCTCCATGATCAGGACGCGGCACTCCGGGATGCAGATTATGTCTATGTAAAAAACTGGAGCAGTTACCAGGATTATGGAAAAATATTGAGCCAGGATCAGCAGTGGATGCTGACGCCGGAAAAACTGGAGCAAACCCACCAGGCTAAAGTAATGCATTGCCTGCCGGTACGTCGCAATGTGGAGCTTAGTGATGCCATCCTGGATGGCCCCAACAGCATCATCACGCAGGAAGCCGGCAACCGGGTATGGGCAGCCCAGGCCGTACTCAGCGAACTCCTGAAAGGCTGATGACGAATCAGTCAGATCCTGGTTTCACCGGAATTGCTCCGGCAGCTATTGATCACCGCAGGGAACAAACCGTTCCGGCGCTTTAAAATATAGTCTTATTGAACAATCAGCAAACCCATAAGCCCCTCCTTTTTGTGATAAAAGTCGGTGGCAATGTGATTGACCACCCGGATGCCCTGACAGCTTTCCTGAAAGATTTTGCCGCCGTAGACGGCTATAAATTGCTGGTGCATGGCGGTGGTAAAATTGCCACCATGATCGGCGAGAAAATGGGCCTTCCCTCCCGCTATATCCATGGCCGCCGGATAACCGATGATGATACCATAGATATCGTCACCATGGTATATGGTGGATTGGTGAATAAAAGGTTGGTAGCCCGCTTGCAGGCGATCGGAACCAGGGCCATCGGTCTGACCGGAGCCGATGCCAATATCATCCCTGCCCGCAAAAGACCGCTGAAAACCATTGACGGCCAGTCCGTAGATTTTGGCTGGGTCGGCGATATCGATGCGGATGGGGTAGATACAACACCGCTCCAGGCGATGCTGCAAGCCGGCATGACCCCGGTTTTCGCCCCGCTGACCCATGATGGTGCCGGGCATATGCTGAATACAAATGCGGATACGATTGCTTCGGCACTGGCTGTGGGGCTCTCCGAAAACTACGATGTCCGGCTGATCTACTGTTTTGAAAAAAAGGGGGTGCTGGAAGATGTCAACGATAACCAATCGGTAATCCACCGTATCCATAAAGAAAAATACCGGCAACTGCTGGCCGAAAAAAAGCTTTTTGAAGGCATCCTGCCCAAGATCGATAATGCCTTTGCTGCTATCGACGCGGGCGTTCACCAGGTGCTGATCGGGGATGCAGCCGATTTGCTTGAAAATACCGGTCCGCATACCGCCGGGACCCTAATAACAGCTTCATGAATCAATCCTTATTATACAGCGCTGCCATTGATCTGCTCAAAGCACTGATTGCCACACCCAGTTTCAGTAAACAGGAAGCGCAGACTGCTGACCTGATCAAGGCACACCTGCAGGAAGCCGGTATTCCGGCTGAACAGCAGGGTAATAACATTATGGCCCGCAACCGCCATTTCGACGCCCAAAAACCCACCCTGCTGTTGAATTCGCATCATGATACCGTAAAACCCAATCCGAATTACAGCCTGGACCCCTTCACCCCCATCGAAAAAGATGGTAAACTCTACGGACTGGGCAGTAATGATGCCGGTGGCTGTCTGGTAGCCCTGATTGCTGCTTTTATTTATTTTTATAACCGCACCGACCTCGGCTATAATCTGATGCTGGTCGCCAGCGCTGAGGAAGAAATTTCCGGATATAACGGCATTGAAGCCGTTGTGAAACTGTTGCCTCCCATTGATGTCGCCATTGTGGGCGAACCCACCCTGATGCAGATGGCAGTGGCTGAAAGAGGCCTGATGGTCCTTGATGTCAAAACCCGGGGAAAAGCCGGCCATGCCGCCCGTAATGAAGGCGAAAACGCCATCTACAAAGCCCTGCAGGAAATCCGGTGGTTTGAAAGTTATCAATTTGAAAAAGTATCCGCCTTACTGGGACCTAATAAAATGTCGGTTACCGTAATCGAAACTGAAAATAAGGCCCATAACGTCGTTCCGGCCCTCTGCAGTTACGTGGTAGATATCCGGATCAATGAGTGCTACAGTTTTGAGGAAGTGCTCACCGAAATCGGTCGTCATATCTCCAGTGAATTTCAGCCCCGGTCTACCCGGCTGCGGTCCACATCGATATCGCCGGAACATCCGCTCATACAGGCGGGCCAGGCCATGGGCAAGACCCGTTACGGCTCCCCTACTACTTCAGACAAGGCCCTGATGCCTTTTGCAGCCCTGAAAATGGGTCCGGGTGACAGTGCGCGTAGTCATACCGCTGATGAATTCATCTACCTGGCCGAAATTGAGGAAGGCATCCGGGACTATATCGAAATTATCTCGCGGTTGGTTATGTAATTTATTGGCGGCTGCATCATTGTTGAAACAGATAACGAATGATGAGACAAGCCATATCCGTCCTGCTACTTTGCTGGTTGACTTTTCCTACCGCTGCCCAGCAGTCTTTTAAATTTACTATCGAAAATCTGAAAGCACCCGATTTCCTGTTACCGGAGTATACCGGTAATGAAATCTTCAACAGCCTGATGGCCATTGACGCGGGTTATACTACCCGTAAACAGCCCCCGGCAGATTTCAACCCCCTGCCAGACCTGGTAGCCCGTTCCAGTACCGACCACAGCCTGGTACATTATGGATACCACAGTTTTTTTGATGGCATGTACCATGCATATGCGGAGCACCGGCCTTTTACCCTGTCACCGGATATGATCTGGTTACTGATCCTGCAGGGGTTTTCTCAGCACGTGAACGCCCATGCGGAAACCCTGCGCCCCCGACTGGTCAGCCATAAGGGAAAAATTACGCTGGTCGTCCGTAATGATAAGATCCGTCTGGATGATCCTGCCAGTCCCTGGGAGGAAGTCTTTCCGGAATTTACCCGACAGATAAACGACAATACGGTAGGGCAACAACTGGGTCCACTGGTTGCCGATTTCTCCACCACCACACCGGCAACCCGGATGGCTGCCGAGATTACCCTGATGGATGCCATGAAAAAATATTTTGAATACCTGGTACTGATCGTGGGTTGCGGGATTCCCTCGATTACCCTGGAAGGCAGTCCGGCCGACTGGAAATCGGTACTGGCAAGGACCCAAAGCCTGAAAAAATACGATCTCGGATGGTGGACCGATGAACTGGAACCCATTCTTCAGGAATTTATTAATGCGGCTGAAAAAAAAGTCAATATCCATTTCTGGCAGCAGATGTTTAAATACCATGAAGCAGGAGGTTTCTACAAATCCAAATCTATTGATGGCTGGATTGTCAAATTCTTCCCCTATGACCGGGATGGCCGTTGCAATAACCTGGACAGCCTGTCGGGCAGCTGGAACCTGCCGCCTGAAATCTGCAAAGTGGATCTGAAACACCAAAAATTGAACCCGGATGGAAGTATTGTTACCACGCCGCTGGAACTCTGGGCCGGATTCATGGGCCTGCACCAGGACCGGAAGGATTATACCCTGCGACCCCGGATCGGATGGATCATCAGAAAAGCCGATCCGGTCAACGCCCGCGTGGTAAAGGAGCTGGCCTCAATGGATGCCATCCAGCTCCGGGTCGCTGAAGTCCCGCCGGAAATCCTGGCCCTGAAAAAAATTAAAAAACTGGTCCTGTATTTTACCGGTGAGGTCCGGATCCCGGATGGCCTGCGGGATATCCAGATCGAAGAATTACAGATCAGGGGGTCGATCAAAGACGCGGAAGCCCTCCGCATTACCCGGATGCTGCCCGATACCCAGGTGATCATCAATTTAAAAAATTACCGTAACGGGCAGACGCCGATCTCAGCAGGCTGGTAGTCAGAATATCAGGATATATTGCGCCCGATTTGCCCGTTTAAAGCTAAATTGCGCCCGGTATGGCAGGAACCACCGGTTCTGTTGCCCTCCAAGCTGCGGGAACCCGCTCCCGCAATTATAAACTACAAAATACAAACGGATGAAACTCTGGCAGAAGGATACCCAGGCCCTGAAGGAAGTTGAATTATTTACCGTCGGTAAGGACCGCGAAATGGATCAGTACCTGGCCGCTTTTGACGTGCTGGGTTCCCTGGCACATATACAGATGCTGGAATCCGTCGGCCTGCTGGACAAGGCCGACCTGGCACAGCTCCAGCAAGCCTTAAAGGAAATTTACCAAACGATTGAAGCCGGTCAATTTACCCTTCAGGACGACGTGGAAGACATTCATTCCCAGGTGGAACTACTGCTGACCCAAAAACTGGGGGATGCCGGCAAGAAAATCCATAGTGCCCGCAGCCGCAATGACCAGGTACTGGTAGACATCAAACTCTACCTCCGTCATGAAATTGAACAATTGGTAAATGCCGTTCAGCCCTTTTTCGAACTACTGCAAAGCCAGAGTGAACAATACAAGGACCATCTTTATCCCGGCTATACCCACCTGCAACTGGCCATGCCTTCTTCTTTCGGTCTCTGGTTTGGCGCATATGCCGAAAGCCTGGTGGATGACCTGACTGTTTTAAAAGCAGCCTATGAGGTGGTTAATAAAAACCCCCTGGGTTCGGCGGCAGGTTATGGCTCCTCCTTTCCGATAAACCGCCAGATGACGACCGACCTACTGGGTTTTGCCAGCCTGAACTACAATGTGGTTTACGCGCAGATGGGCAGGGGTAAGGCTGAACGGGTAGTGGCCCAGGCCATGGCGGGGATCGCCGATACCCTGAGCCGCTTAAGTATGGACATGACCCTTTACCTGAACCAGAATTTCGGTTTTGTAAGCTTCCCGGCGGAATTGACCACCGGCAGCAGCATCATGCCCCATAAAAAAAATCCGGATGTGTTTGAACTGATCCGCTCCCATGCCAACCGGATCAAGGCCCTGCCCAACGAGATCCTGATGATGACCTCCAATCTTCCCTCGGGCTATCACCGGGACCTGCAATTGCTGAAGGAACACCTGTTCCCGGCATTTCTTTCACTGCGGAATTGTCTGGAAATGGCGGGGCTGATGCTCAGCCATATTGAAGTGAAACCCGACTTACTGAAGGATGAAAAATATAAATATCTGTTTACGGTGGACCTGGTCAACCAGCGGGTGATGGAAGGCCTGCCCTTCCGGGATGCCTACCTGGAAGTAGGCCGCTCGGTGGAAGACGGCACCTATCAGGTGCCTGAATCCCGGCCGGTTCAAAATCCACATGAAGGCAGCATCCATAATCTCTGTAATGCAGCCATCCGGGAATTAATGAACGAAACGGTCGCCGGTTTTCAGTTTGAAAAAACCCATCAGGCCATCAAAAAACTTCTTCAATAACCTAGCGACCCGCATCACCTCCTTTTCACCTGATAGGTACCGACCTTTGCGCCGTCATCACGGATCATTTGCAGGTCGATCTGACGCTGATTGGCTTTGAGTTTAATCAGGGTACGGGTACCTTCTTTGGGGCCGCCGCCAATGATTATTGGAAATTCATGGTTGCCGGCTTCGGGCGGGAAAACGCCATATTTATGGGTATGGCCCGCCAGCAACAGGTCCACTTTATACTTGTTGAACAGGGGCGCAAACAATTCCCGGCAATGCAGGGTACCATGCCAGTCACCGGAATGAAAATGCGGAATATGCATCATGACCACCCGAAACGGGGCATTCCTGCATTCGGATGATTGCAACAGCTGCTCCAGCCAGCGGGCCTGCTCGCGACGGTAGCCGTCAAAATCCACGATGCCCGCATAGACCGGATGATCATCGTGCTTATCTTCGCCGGTGTCCAGCACGATATGATAGACCGGTCCCCAGCGGTAAGCATAATAATAATGACCAGAGGGAGAACTAAAGTAATCGGCAATGCCCCGGGCAAATTTACCGCGGGTTTCATGATTACCGCGCACAAATAGAAAGGGGGTCCGGCTGGCAAAAACCGCTGTGCAGGGTTGTAGCAGGTGGTCGATCAGCTGCTGTTCGCCGGTCTGGTAATCAAACATATCACCGTTCAAAAACACATAATCATAGGGATCGCTCCCATTGAGCTGCAACAGGTCACCAAATGAGTGCGGGCGGTCATGAATATCATTCAGCACCAGCCAGCGAAGTTCTGGGGCCTCCGGGTCCATGGTCTGAAAGCTATGGACCTCACTGGTGATGCGCTCCCCATAAGTGAGTTGATAGGGCTTAAATGAAATAATCTCCCGGGACACCACCCGGTAACTGTATTTTGTTCCCGGCTGCAAACCGGTGAGCTGTACCCGGTTGATCCGATTATTGGCATCCACCATCCCGTTATGAATCGTATGGGCCCGCTGGTCCAGTTTTCCGGCGATGCCGAATTCCACCCAGCTGTAGCAAAGCTGGTTGGTGATCCAGGAAATACAGATCCCGTCCGGACCGGTGGCCTGCAGGTAGGGCGGGGTCAGGAAAATATGGCCGGCTTCCGGATCGGCGCTTCCTGTCTGAATTGCTGGCAACAGGGCGGCACCGCCCGGTATGCCCAGGGCACCCGCCAGACCGGCCTTGGAAAGCCTTCCTAAAAAATCACGTCGTTTTATACTCATATTCTGGAATTAAAAGATGGGCAATCTTTCCTGCCGGCAATCGATAGCAATGGCGGCAGCATCGATAAAATGCTAACATACAAAATCACAGGGATTCAGAAAGCTTTTGCGCGCGGGAACTGCAACATTTTTTGACCGGGGCCCCTAGCCCTTACGGATCCGCTTATATATCCGGATGGCCAGCATCAAAACGATTACCAGCAGCAGGGTACCCAAAAGTCCCCAGAGCAGACTCAACCCCTGCTTGACCACCACGAGCATCACAATACAAATCAGCAATACCGTAGCGATTTCATTGAAGAGGCGTAATTGCTGGGAGCTGTAGACGAAGCGGCCCTGCAACTGTTGTTTGAAAATCCGGTGGGTGGCATAATGATAACCATAAAGAAATACCACCAGGATCAGCTTCAGCAGGAGCCAGCGGCCTTCTGGATGGCCCAGGACATTCAGCCAGCCTCCCTTGATGAGGACCGTCAGTCCGAGAATCAGGGTCAGGATGGCCGAAGGCCAGGTGATGCCAAACCAGAGTCGCTTCATCATGACAGCGAACTGCGCCTGCAGGGATTCGCGGATCGGAGCGGGTCGCTCATTGGCCTCCACATTATAGATCAGCAGCCGGGGCATATAAAATAATCCGGCAAACCAGGTCACTACAAATATGATGTGCAGGGCCTTGACATATAAATAAGCATGACTCATTCGTTATTCAGCATAATTTTCGGCCGATGGTTTACGGTAAAGTTCAGTGAATTTGCTATAAAACAATACTTATTGGCTTGCTCATGCAATTGCATGGCTTTATCTACCATGGAGGGATCGGTTACCCGAACCACCGGATAGAGGATCACTTCGGTAAATTTGCCGCTGCCCGCCGCGGTTTCCGCCATGGTGGCGTTTGCCTGATCCTCATAGTCCGTTACGACCACACCATTCACGGCACAGAAATGCAGGTACCATAACATATGACAGCTGGCAATGGCGCTCAGCAGGAGCTCTTCAGGGTTGTAACGCTGCGGATTTCCCCGGAAGGAAGGATCTGAGGAACCGGGCAGGTCAGGTTTGCCTGTAACCGCAATAGAAAAATCCCGCTGGTAGGCCTGATAACTGCGCGTGCCCTCCCCGGATTGCCAGCGGATGGTAGTTTGATAATGATGTGTCTTTTCCATATTCCTAATTATGATCCCTTCTGCCAGGATCACTGGCAGGTTTTCAGGCACCCCGGGGCTACAGCGTATGGCCGGCGGCTTCTTCCATCAACCGGATCAGGGTATACTGCCAGAGGGGATCGGTATTGAGGCATCCAATATATTCAAAGCTTTCACCTCCGTTGGCCAGAAAATCTTCCCGCCCCCGGATATCAATTTCTTCCAGCGTTTCCAGACAGTCACTGACAAAAGAAGGGCAAACTACCTTGATTTTTTTAACGCCTTCCCCCGGAAGATTCGGAAGCCTCTCCTGGGTGCTGGGCAGCAGCCAGGGATCCCGGCCCAGCCGGCTTTGAAAGGCAATGGCCCATTGATGGCGTTCCAGTCCCAGCGCTTCTGCGGTGCGCCGGGTGGCCTCAATGACCTGATGCCGGTAACAGGTTTGTTGTAACTGCGGGTCCTCGCAGCAATGATCTGGCGCCACCAGGTCATGGGCGCGACTGGGTGTCCCGGTTTTATAGATATGAGATTCCGGAATGCCATGATAGCTGAACAATAACTGATCAAAATCCCCGGCCAGGTGGGGCCGGATACTTTCTGCCAGGGCCTGAATATAGGCGGGATGGTCGTAGAAAGCAGGCATAACCGTCAATTTGAAACCATAACCCTGCTTTCGGTATACTTCCCGGGCATACTCAGCTGCCGTTTCCCAACTACTCATCGCATAATGGGGATAGAGCGGTACCAGGATCACTTCTTCCAGATCGGGTGCACGTTCAAGCAGCCGGTCGTAAGCTTCTTTGGGATGGGGATTGCCATACCGCATGGCTACTTCCACGGGAGCGTCTACCCGTGGTTCCAATACCTGTTTCAGTCGATCCGTCAATACCACCAGCGGAGAACCCTCCGGCCACCAGATCGTCTGGTAGGCTTCGGCAGATTTTGCCGCCCTAAAAGGAGTGATGATCCCTTTTACCAGCAGGAGCCGGAGCCAATATGGTTTGTCAATGACCCGTTCGTCCATCAGAAACTCATCGAGATAGACTTTTACATCTTTTCTGCTTGTTGAATCCGGCGAGCCGAGATTCATCAGTACTATACCAGTTTTACCCATTTGAGAACGATAAAGGACTCCCGCTGCCGGTTCCGGGCCTGCTTGGGATCGGAGGATCTATAAGCAACAACCCACTCCATTTCCGCTGAGGGATGGGTGGCTGATACCGGCCGGGAGCTCCCGTTAAAATTTTTGCAAAGGTAGCAATAAGCCCGCTGATAACCGACAAACGCACCATCCCAATTACGCCGTTCCGCGAGCTGCAGCCCAAAGGGTATCGATTAAAATGACAATAGTATGACGACTGCCGCCTACTTGGGTCCGTCGGCCTACAACGAACCGAAGCTTATCCGAATAATGCCCCTTATACCTCTGATAATGAAGCGGAAATACAATTGTGTTGATGTATTACCGGAAGCCTGCAAGGTTTTTAGCGGGAACGCCTGACCTCTAAAGCTCATTATTCAGCTGACTATGATCTGTTTAAGAACAGTACCGGCCCCCAATACGCATTTCCGGTGCGGTGGTTATTAACAGCGAAGCCGGGATAAAGCCTGCAAATATGTGTATAGTCCTCTGACAGAATGTGCATAAACCTGTTCACAACAAGTGCGTATCAATAGGGCAAAAAATTTGGAAAAGGGTGTTTTCAAATCGTATTTTCATGGTGCACTTCTGAAACGACAACATATTTTTCAAACGAATTTTAAGCTGAAATTCCAGAGTGTATTTACAGTAGATTCTTTGACATGACGTTCGCTGATAGCAGGAAACCTGGTGGTTTAGCAATAAACCCGGGTATAGTAATATATACAAGAATACTGCCGGACAGCGTGCCAATTAGCAATGTATGAAGCTGTATCTCGTGCTTTATTGCGGAGCCGTCCTGACAAGGCCGAAACGATTGAAATGTAGTAAAATACGTGAAAATGTTCCCGCTGAGAAATGACGTGAGCCGCAGACAATAAAGTGCATTTTAGCGGAAGTTTTGCCAAATTGTTCTGTAGGTTGATGGCATGCTGACTTTGTGTAGCAATATACAGACTCAGTACACCAAGAGCTACACCACATGACAATGCTTCAAGCTATTAAAGGCATCGGGTTTTCGTGAATGGCCAGGGCAACCTGCCGGACGCAAAAGCACGATGCTTTTTTTTTGCCTATAAGACAAGCCTTTTCTTATAATTCTTACCCGAAGCCCTAAATTCAGGAATAGCTTCCCTATTTGAAGCGTTAGACTCGCCGTAAGCGGGCGACATTACCTTGACAACCTGAAGTAAACAGACTTTGCAGATCCGGCTCCTTTTTCTGATCTTCTCGTCGAAATGCCTAAAACCTGTTTAAGTTTGCAGCATGAACGAACTTCTGTCGATTTCTTTTGAATCCAGCGAAAAAATTAAACAGCATCAGGAATTGAAGCTGGTAGCGCTGCTGGAATACCTGCACTTGCATTCTCCATTTTATCAGCAGCATTTCAGCGAGCATGGCGTCGATATCAAATCCATCAGGACCATCGAAGACCTGGTTCGGATGCCCCTGACAAATAAGGAACACCTGCAGCAAAACAATGGCATGTTTCTCTGCACGCCCGCCCATAAAATTATTGAATATACCGCCACTTCCGGCACCGTGGGCAGCCCGGTTACCATCGCCCTGACAGAAAACGATCTGCAAAGACTGGCTTACAATGAATACAGCTCTTTTGTATGTGCCGATGGCAGTGCAGCTGATATTTATCAGCTGATGCTGACCCTGGACCGTCAGTTTATGGCTGGTATGGCCTATTATATGGGCATCCGTAAGCTGGGTGCCGGGGTGGTCCGGGTCGGACCCGGTGTACCCTCCCTGCAGTGGGAAGTCATCGAAAGGCTGCAACCCACCGCCCTGGTCGCCGTTCCCTCTTTTCTGGTTAAACTGATACAGTACGCAGCGGAAAACGGTATCGATCCCAATAGCAGTTCGGTCAAAAAAGCCATCTGTATCGGCGAGAATATCCGCGATGAACAGTTGGAACTCAATATTCTGGGCAAAAAAATCCTGGATGCCTGGGATATCCGGCTTTATTCCACCTATGCCTCCACAGAAATGCAAACCGCTTTTACCGAATGTGGTTATGGCCGTGGCGGCCACCTGAACCCGGAGCTCCTGATCGTGGAGCTGCTGGATGAACAGGGTTTTCCGGTACCGGACGGCCAGCCGGGTGAAGTCACTATTACGACCCTGGGCGTGGAAGGTATGCCGCTACTACGTTACCAGACCGGCGATATCTGCCTTGGCTACCAGGAAGCCTGCGCCTGCGGCCGGCATACCCTGCGACTTTCTCCTGTAATCGGTCGTAAAAAACAGATGATCAAGTTCAAGGGCACGACACTTTTTGCCCCGGCCCTCTTTGAAATCATCCATCGGATGGATGTGATCCGGGAATATGTGGTGGAAGTCTACAGCAATGAAATCGGCACGGATGAAGTGCGATTGCACCTGCTGGCAGCCGATACACGCCCTGAAACCCAGAATCAGATCAAGGCCTATCTGCAGGCCAAACTCCGGGTTACCCCCCATATTCAGTACCTGGATCCGGCCGCCATGCAACAATTGCAGTTTCCCGAAGGAGCCAGAAAACCGGTAAAATTCGTGGATAAAAGAAAAACCACAACCGGCCCGGTGATTTCCTGATCGGGATGACCGGGACAGCTTTTTTTGGCAGCGACCCATATATTTTGTTCTTTTGCTACCTAATTTTTAATTAATATATTATAATTGAAATGATTAATATAGGCGGTAATCCACTGTCTTTAAGTGATTTTGAAGAAATTCTGCTACGCCAAAAAACAATCTCAATTGATCAGGTTGCGATTGATAAAGTAAATGCCTCTTTCGATTTTTTACAGCGTTTTTCCGATCATAAACTTATTTACGGGATCAATACGGGTTTCGGCCCAATGGCACAATACAAAATCAGTAAGGAAAACATCCTGGAACTCCAGTACAACCTGATTCGCAGTCATGCCAGCGGCGGCGGAACGGTCCTAAATCCTTTACTGGGCCGAGCGGTAATGATTGCCCGGCTGAACAATCTCCTGCAAGGCTTCTCCGGGGTGCACCAGGAACTCATTACCCTGCTGGCGGACATGATCAATGCAGATCTGGTACCCTGTATTTATGAGCACGGCGGCGTGGGGGCCAGCGGCGACCTGGTGCAACTGGCGCATCTGGCACTAGGCGTCATCGGCGAAGGCGAAGTCTGGTATAAGGGTCAGTTGATGCCTGCAGCCGCGGGTTTTCAACAGGCTGGACTGCAACCCCTGCGGGTGCATATCCGCGAAGGGATTTCCCTGATGAACGGCACTTCCGCGATGACCGGTGTGGGTTTGCTCAATATCATCCGGGCCAAAAAACTGCTGAACTGGTCGGTAATGTTATCGGCTTTCACCAATGAACTGATGGAAGTTTATGATGACCATTTTTCCAAGGAGCTGAATATCGTAAAACAACATAAGGGACAAAATGCGATCGCAGCGGCATTCCGGGATATGCTGGAAGGCAGCCGTATGGTACGCAGCCGCTCCGAACATCTTTACAATCCGGAAAATATCCAGCATGATGTTTTCGAGGACAAAGTGCAGGAATATTATTCGCTGCGTTGTGTGACCCAGGTACTTGGTCCGATCTATGACGCATTGGACAATGCGCAAACGGTACTCACCAATGAGCTCAACTCGGTCAACGACAACCCCGTCGTCGATGCAGCCCACCAGAATATTTTCCATGGTGGTAATTTCCACGGCGATTATGTTTCCTTCGAAATGGACAAGGTCAAGATCGCTATTACCAAACTTTCCATGCTGAGTGAGCGACAACTCAATTACCTGCTCAATGCCAAGCTGAACCAGAAATTCCCGCCCTTTGTCAACCTGGGCGTACTGGGATTAAATTTCGGCATGCAGGGTATCCAGTTTACGGCAACATCCACCACAGCGGAAAACCAGACCCTGTCCTTCCCGATGTATGTGCACAGCATCCCCAACAACAACGATAATCAGGATATTGTCTCGATGGGTTATAATAGCGCACAGCTGGCCAAGAAAGTAATTGATAATTCCTACGAAATTCTTTCGATTCAGGCCATGACACTCCTGCAGGCAGTGGACTATCTGGGCTGCCAGGAAAATATGGCACCGCGTACCCAGGCAGTCTATCAGGCGCTCCGTAATATATTTCCGAAATTTATTGAAGACGGTCCCCTGTACAAAAGCCTGGCTAAAGTACGCAGCTGGCTGGAAGCCAACGAACCACTGGGTCTTTAATGATACCCCCGAATTCCTGACCTTTTATCGGGCGACGGTCCGACGAAAATCGTTTGGGCTGCCGACAAGGTTCGGATCAATCACTTATCTTTAAAAAAATTTGCAAGATTTTTATGAACTATGCCCTGGTTACCGGAGGTTCCCGCGGAATTGGAAAAGCCATCTGTATCCGCTTGGCTGCCATGGGATACCCTGTCCTGATCAACTACAAATCGAACCGGCAGAAAGCCGAAGAGACCCTGGAAGCGGTAGTAGCCGCCGGTAGTCAGGGCAGCCTGCTGCCCTTTGATGTCGCGGATCGTCAGGCCACCGAACAGGCACTCCGGGAATGGTCTGAAGTCCATCCTGAGGACACCATCGAAGTACTGGTCAATAATGCGGGGATCAAGGATGATGTGCTGATGATGTGGATGAAGGATGAACAATGGGATCAGGTTCTGGGAACCAGTCTGGGTGGTTTTTTTAATGTAACCCGCATTGTGGTAGGCAGCATGTTGCGCCAGCGATATGGTCGTATCGTGAATGTCGTCTCATTAAGTGGCCTGAAAGGCATGGCCGGACAGACCAATTATTCCGCTGCCAAGGGGGGGATTATTGCCGCCACCAAGGCCCTGGCACAGGAAGTCGGTAAAAGAAATATTACGGTAAATGCCGTGGCCCCGGGTTTTATCAGTACCGATATGACGGCTGATATTGATGAATCGCAAATGAAACAACTGATTCCCGCAGGCCGGTTCGGCAGCCCGGAAGAAGTAGCCTATGCCGTCGGTACTTTTATACCCCGGGAAGCTGCTTATATAACCGGCCAGGTACTGTCCGTCAATGGCGGTCTCTATACCTGAACTACCATTGAATCAGCGCACTACCCCAGGTAAAGCCACTGCCAAAAGCTGCCAGACAGACCAGATCGCCTTTCTGGATTCTGCCCGCTTCAAATGCCTCACAAAGGGCAATGGGAACCGAAGCCGCAGTCGTATTGCCATAATGCTGGATATTATTAAAGACCTGTTGGTCACTCAGCTGTAATTTCTGTTGCATGAACTGTGATATCCGCAGGTTCGCCTGATGGGTGATCAGCAAATCAATATCCTGCTGACGGAATCCATTGGCCTGAAGCGCTTCATCAATCACTTCCGGCATTTTAATCACTGCCCTCTTGAATACGGCCTGCCCATCCATAAAAGGATAAATGGTCTGGCTCTCCAGCAATGGCTGATTGATAAATAGATTGGCATAAGGATCACCCTCATCCACCTGGGGCTTGAGTTTCGGATCATGCGCACCGGCATGAAAACCCGGATTGGGCATGCTCAGCATTTCCGCATTGGCACCATCACTATGGAGGTGGGTACTGAGAATCCCGCGGCCTTCCTCTCCGGCGGGTTGCAGCACGACGGCACCGGCTCCATCACCAAAGATCACCGATACGTTGCGGCCCCGGGTACTGAAGTCCAGGGCATAGGAATGAATTTCCGCACCAATCAACAGGATATTGCGGTACATACCGGTTTTAATGAACTGGTCGGCCACACTCAAGCCGTAAATAAAACCACTACACTGATTGCGTATGTCCAGGGCGCCCACTTCTCCCAGACCCAGCATCCGCTGTACCAGCACGCCACAGCCCGGAAAATAATAATCCGGACTTAAAGTGGCAAATATGATAAAATCGATATCCTCCTTGGCAATACCGGCCTGTTCTATGGCCCTGGTGGCTGCTTTGGCACCAATGCTCGCGGTAGTTTCTTCGAAACGCTTGGCATAGTGTCGTTCCCTGATACCGGTACGTTCCTGGATCCATTCATCGGAGGTATCCATGACCCGGGTCAGGTCCTGATTGGTAACGGTTTTTTCAGGAATGTATTTGCCCAATCCGGCAATAATCGTTTTATGCATGCTAACAACTGTTATTTACCCGAAAGATAGTAAATACCCCCAAATTGAAACCCTGGATTTTTCAACCTTAACGGTTCTCTGCATGCGGAGCGGCCGCTTCGGCCGCCTGCAGGGCCCTGGCGGCCTGTTGCAGGTGTCGTTCGTTGTGATAAATCACAACCTGAAGTGTATCACCCAATTTTAACCGGAGTAATTTACTGATGCTGATGGCGGTTTTTACCCGATTGAGATCAGTCCCTGCCGCGCGGTCCAGGAGCTGGAGCATTTGACGTAGCTGGGTTTCAAATTCATCCAGGACCTTACGGTCCAGCCCGCTGGCTGCGGGATCCATGGGCCGGAAGGTCTTCATTTTTTTGGTTTGCGGGCCAGGCAACATGGCTTTGGCAAAATAATTCCCGAGCCAGCCGCTTTTAAATTTTGCTGCGGCCGGATACGCGGCTTTAGAAAGTTGCCGGTCAATTTCCGGCAGGTAAAACCGGCCGTAACGGTTCAGGTGTTCAATACATTGCAATACATTCCAGCTGCCGGGGGCTGCGCTGTAGGCCAGGGCCGCATCAGATTGTATTTGGATTTGCGTCAGGGCCTCAAGATGGGCTTCGGTCATTTTTTGGAGGCTGTCCAGTAATGTCGCACTGTTGGTTGACATTCTTTGATACTTTTTATTGGTTCACCCAGTATTTATTCTCGAGATCGGGTTGCTGGAATGCAAAGTTCTGTAATTGCTTTTGCGTGATTCTTGACTGATCTCAAGATTTTTGCAGTCGGGACAGGGTTTCCGGGCTCATTCTCAGGTAGGAGGCGATATACTTATGCGGAATCTCCTGAAAAAGCCGCGGACTGCGTTTAAGAACCCGCTGGTAGCGCGTCAGGGGGGATTGAATCAGCAGGTCCTTCTCTCTTTCGATCTGCTGGAGCACCAGGTCTTCCAGCAGGGAAATCCAAAGCAGTTGAAATTCCGGCTCCTGCCGGAGTAAATTTTTAAACGCCGCATAGGGTACCCGGCGGATCCGGGTCTTCTTCAACGCCTGTATGGTAAAGCCGGTAGGTTGGCCACTCAGCAGACTGTCCAGGGCCACGATAATATCGCCGGGATAGCCGAATCGCAGGATGCGTGGTTCGTCCTCATCCAGTATATAAACCGAGACGGTGCCGGATTCTATATAATAGATATGGTTATCGCTACTGCCGGCCTTGAGCAAATACGCCCCTCTTGCCAGCTGCAGCTGCCGGTCGAACAGGCCGTTTTCCTGTAGCAAGCTGAGGATGTTGATGAGCGCCATATGCTTTAAAGATAGTTTTGATTTTAAATATTTGCGCCTAAAATTATAGCTGCCAGTTCCTGCTCCGTTTCAGATTTGCGGAGAATTGACTTATATTGCAGCGATCCAAAAAAAAGCATATGAATGAAAATCTGATACTGGTCTCCGAGGCCACCGAACTGGAACGCGCAACATTTTACAAAAAAACCTACCTGCATGTCGCTATTTCTATTATGGCTTTCATGGTGGTGGAAGGATTTTTATTGCGGACCGTACCCCAGGAATTTATCATGTCTATGATGGGCGGCAGAACTTTCTGGCTCCTGATACTCGGGTTGTTCTGGCTGGGTAGTTTTCTGAGTAATAAACTGGCTTTTTCAATGAGCCGCAACCAGCAATACCTGGGACTGGGACTCTTTATTCTGATCGAAGCCATTATCTTTCTTCCCATGCTCTATTTTGCATTGGTCATGACCGAAGGTGCCGCAGTAGTACAGCAGGCAGCCATCATTACCCTGTTCATGTTTGCCGGACTGACTGCCGTGGTATTTTTAACCAAAAAAGATTTTTCTTTTCTCAGAACTGCTATCATTGTCGGTGGATTTGTCGCCCTGGGCCTGATCGTCGCCGGTGCCCTTTTTGGCTTTGACCTGGGACTCTGGTTCTCGGTGGGTATGGTCGTTCTGGCTTCCGCCAGCATCCTGTATCAAACCAGTCAGATTAAAGACCAATACCTGACCACGCAATATGTGGGCGCGGCCCTGCAATTATTTGCTTCAATCATGCTCTTGTTCTGGTATGTATTGAGAATCTTAATGGGACGCAGAAGTTAGAGATAGCAAATTGATACCGAACCCCTCCTCTTCTGTTTCTAACGAAATTTATGTTTACATTTGGGATCCGATTGATTTTTTCCGGTTAATTCACAAAAAATGAGGGGACGCCTGTAACAGCGCCCCCTTCTTTATGTATGTATGACCCGAAAGTTTTTTATCGCTTACTTGGAAAGCATCAACTCGGATAGGTCGGTTATTTTACCCGGCGCTACCACAATATTGCTGACTACCGTATCCTTATATCCCACAGAATCAACCGCGTCAAAAGACAAACTATAAGTTCCGGCATTCAGATTGATAAACTTGTAATATCCTTCGCCCAGATCTGAGCCGGGTGCTTCAGGCAGGCTACTGCCAATTGTATCGGCACCTTGTAACAGATAGAGCAGGCTTCCCGCTTCGCTGGGCAATACCGTTCCCCGGATGGCACCAAAATCAACAGATTCCATTTTTGCATACAGGACGGGTTTTAAATTGTACCTGCCGCTGTTGCCCGCTTTGACAACTGATCTTGCCGCATCAAAATCCAGCCATATGGTATAAATCCCGTCGGGCTCCAAAGTCTGGTTGAATTTTATCTTCAAACCGCTCTGTTGAGCAGAAGGCGTAGAAAGGTCATGAGTTTGGCCATCAATTACGACGGTATTGCCATCACCCAGCACCAGACGGATCTGACTGATCGTACCGGCCGGTAATGCATAGGGATCGCCCATATACATAGAGGCGCCGTTTTTCAAATCCAGCAGATTTACAGGTTCGGCCAACTCAGGATTCAGGGGATAGCTCACCCAGTTTTCCGCTTCATTTTCATGGCCCATGTTCAACTGCACTTCCCTGATATTGACCATCACAGCGTCATAGGCTGCAGGTGCATCGGTTAGTACAAATTGCACATTGGCTTTTCCCTGATTGTCGGGACCCGACCGATCAGATTTGGAACAGGCACTGAGTGCCACCATAAATACCGCACTGGTAAGCAACAAATAAGATTTCATAATAATAAAGCTTTAATGATTATAACAACAGCAAAGCTATCAGTCAAAGATGAAGAGAAAATGAAGGAATCGGGCCACTTTACAACGGTATTGGAACACATCCGGTTCATTTGTCTGGATCCAGATGTTTCAACGCAAAAGTAATGCGGAATGAGCTACCCTGATCCAAAGAGGAACTCAGGCTGATTTGTAAATCATGGTATTGTGCGATGGATTTTACAATTGAAAGGCCCAGGCCATTGCTCTGATCCGACTTAACGCCGGATTTTTTGAACCGGTCAAAAATAGAGAGTTGCTGGTCGGCTGCGATACCGATGCCGGTGTCCCGAACGGTAATATAATATTGACCGCCGCTGGTTCGGCCATCTGTTATTTCGATCATACCGTTAAACCTGTTGTACCGGATCGCATTGGCGATGATATTATAGAAAAGCTGAAATAGCAGTTCCTTGTTAATCTGGGTCAGCTTCGTGGATGATTTCATCTTCATTTGTAACTGCAGATCATTCTCTTTGAGACGGTGTTCCAGTTCTTCGGTGATTTCGTTTATAAAATCAATCGAAAAAATCGTATCATTTCTAACATACTGTTCGTTCTCGACCCTTGCAATGAGTAAAAGCGAATTGACGATTTTCTTAACCCGGTACAGGGTTCTCATCAGCCCTTCCAATTCCATGGCCTGGGCAGTAGTTATGGTCTCATCGTTCAGCAGGTTTTCAATTTTACTTTGAATGATACTGAGTGGCGTTAAAAGTTCATGCGAAGCGTTGGCGGTAAATTCCCTTTCCTTTTCGAAAGCAGTACGAATCTGCTGCATTAAATCATTGATAGACCTGTCCAGGTAACGAAAATCAGTCGTTGTTGTCTTCAATGGCTGATGGCGTTGTTTAAAGGGAAACCGGGCATCCAGTAACCGGGATTTTATGATTAGGTTCAGCGGTTTTAATAAATACCGGTTGTACAACAGATGCACCAGCAATAGTAATAAGATCAGTGGCAATAAAACATAAATTGCTACCCGTTGCAGTGCCCTTCCTTCTTCGTTAATAGATGCCATCTTTTTACCGATTTCCAGCAGGTAGATCGCATTGCTTTCCTGAAAAGAATGTGTCAGTATCCGGTAAGTGATGGTATCCCGTTCGATCAATCGCTGGTCTGTAACCATCAAAGCCGCTATCGGCCGGTCGATACGTTCTAATGAGATATATTCATCTTTCAACATAGAGTAGCTGCCATAGGCGGTATCTCCGTTGAGGTAATAATCAACGCCATTGCGCCTGATTTCATCCATTACTTTTGCCTCCTGTTTGCGGAGTGCCTTATTGGTGTTATTGAAAGCAATACGTTGCATCAGTTCCGGCAGCAAGAGCACGAATAACGCAATGATGACCAGGGTGCTGGCAGAACTGAACAACGCCTGTTTGGTATAAAGTCGTGTCATTGCACCCTGATTTTATAACCGATCCCGCGGACAGTTTCCAACCAATCAGCCGGGGCCACCGCCGTTAGCTTTTTTCTTATATTCTTAATGTGCACATCGATATAATTTGAATCATAGCGATCGTCCATAAACTCACCCCAGAGATGATCACTTAATTGCACCCGGCTTACTGGCCGGTTTTTGTGTAAGATAAGATAACTCAGCAGATCAAATTCCTTTTTTGACAATTCAATATAATGTTCCTTATAACAGACGGTTCGGTTTCTGATGTCTATCTGGAACCCCTCCAGCTCGGTAATATGGTCCTCCAGCTTGAACCTGCGACGCAGCACTGCTTGCATACGGGCATGTAATTCCAATAAAGAAAATGGTTTGGCGATATAGTCGTCAGCACCCATATCCAATCCCTTGATTTTGTCTTCGACCAGTCTGCGGGCGGTAATGATAATAATGGCCATGGTCGGATAATCTTTACGGATTTCCCGCAGCAGACTTAAACCGTCTTTATCCGGCAGACCGATGTCCAGAAGAATGAAATCGTAGGACCCCTGATCCAGCTTATTAAGTGCCACTGCTGCAGAGTCGGCGATAATACTCTCAAAATGATGCTGCCTCAAAAAGACCCGAATTTCACCAGCCAGCTCCTGTTCGTCTTCAATTAAAAGTACACGCATGGGTCAGAGATTAAAACTGATAGTAAGCACTCAAAGTTATAAAGGCATTCACCTTTCCCGGATCAATCGTATTGTTGCCCAAAACTGCACAGGCCGGAGAAAGCTCCACCAGGTAAGAGGACCGGCTATAGCTGAGGGCGGCCTTAAAATTATAAGATAATAGCCCGAATGAATTAAAGGACTGGCTTACCTCCGTCGTTTTGGGTGGTGGCTGTCCCTGGCCTTGCCCCTGGTTGTTACGCTGAACTGTTTCCAGATAACTGCGGTAAAATTGCTGGGTACCGGCGATAACGGTCAGCTGGGGGACGATATTTAGCTCATAATGGCCGGCCTTTGGACTTAAGGACAGCGTCCGGCCAATGCAGCCACTGGTAAAGACGTCCCGTTGCGCTTTACCAAAAGAATAGTCCAGGCCCAGACTGGCCATCCAGACTTGAGTCCATTTGAATTCAAGACTGGCAGTATGGGGACTGGAAGCCTGCAAAAAAGGAGATTGTTCCGGAAACCGGGTATAGGTATAACTTATATCCGCTGTCAGCGCAGTGCATAAAGATCTTTCATAGCCCGCAGTCAGGCCTGTGGCGGAAACCAGCATGCTGTCTCCCCAAAGATGAAATCCGGTGAGTCCCAGGTATATTCCCGGTTTAAAAAATAGGGTACTATTGAGTGCCAGATAAGGCAACCGCTTCTCAGTAGTCTGACCATAATAGTCAATACCGCTGGCCAGGATGGTCGCCAGAATTAGTTTGGTATCGTTATTACCCGTCGTCGCGTCGGTACTGTCCGCGATAGCCAGGGTACTGTCAACTGTCTGTGCCTCCAGTGCCTGTAGGCTGACCACCGTCAGCAGCAAACAAATAAGCCAAGACCGTTTTACTGATAAATATACCATACCGGATAGAACTTATAATCGGGCTTTTACCTTGGGCTTTATAATTTTAGGACCCTTGATTTTCGGCGTTTTTACAACGACCCTGGGTTTGGGTCGGGCCTTTGCTTTCGGAACCGATTTGATGGACCTGCTTTGGGCGGTCCGGGGAGGGCGGACATCCTTCTTCTTTTCCGCCTTGGATTTCGGTCTTTTTGCCGGAATCGTATCTAAAATAGCGGGGGACGCATGCCGGTCACCGGCCAGCAAGGTACTCCCGCACCCTACTGACAAGATGAAAAAAACACATAAAAAAAATTCTCGCATCACTGAGGCAGTATTAAACGATTCAGGGATAAATACCAGTATTTGCCCGCTGAAAATATCCATTCTTGGTCTTGTGGAAAAAAGCGGTCGTTGGCGCTACTGTCAATAAACAAAATTAGCCGACTTTTATGAAAAACAGATGAAACCTGATATCGGCTTTGCAACGGCTGTGAATCAGGGACTTGTAAGAAAGCTTCGCCCCCCGGTTCCTGCAAGGGCTGAAGGCTTTATGCTCTAAATTCAGCCCGTTACAAGGGTTTATTTTGCGCTTTTGCGAGTAACTGCCGCGAATCCGCTCCTGTTTTCCATGACAGTTCCTGTAAAACCCGTACCTTTGCGCCCTTAAAAAAACATAAAGTGGAAGGTTGAATCGTCAATCCCGCTTCCTGCAATTTCAGTACAAAAACCAATTAAGGAATGAATTTACGCAATATAGCCATCATCGCACACGTAGACCATGGTAAGACCACTCTGGTGGACAAGATCCTGCATGCCACCAAGGTATTCAGGGACAATCAGGAAACCGGTGATCTGATCATGGACAGCAATGACCTGGAACGGGAACGCGGCATCACCATTTTCAGCAAGAACGCAGCGGTTACCTACAAGGATATAAAGATCAATGTGATTGATACCCCTGGTCACGCCGATTTCGGTGGCGAAGTGGAGCGGGTACTCAAAATGGCCGATGGGGTGATCCTGCTGGTAGATGCTTTTGAAGGCCCGATGCCTCAGACCCGTTTTGTTTTGCAGAAAGCATTGGCCCTGGGACTGAAACCCATTGTGGTCATCAACAAAGTTGATAAACCCAACTGCCGCCCTGAAGAAGTGCATGATGCGGTCTTCGATTTGTTCTTCCATCTGGATGCCACCGAAGAACAACTGGATTTCCCAACCTATTATGGTTCCGGTAAAAACGGCTGGTTCAATGATTCCCTGACTGAAATTGATAATATCAACCCTTTGCTGGATGGTATACTCCAGCATGTTCCGCCACCCCATGTACACCAGGGCAGTCTGCAGCTGCAGATCACTTCCCTGGATTACTCCTCCTTCCTGGGCCGTATCGCCATTGGTAAAGTCAGCCGGGGCACGATCAAGGAGAGCCAGCAGGTGGCCCTGGTACAGGCCGACGGTTCGGTCCGCAAAACCCGGGTCAAAGAACTTTATGTATTTGAAGGCATGGGTAAGAAAAAAGTATCTGAAGTCGTGGCGGGTGATCTTTGCGCCGTTGTAGGTATTGAAGATTTTAATATCGGTGATACCATTGCCGATATTGAAAATCCAGAGCCCTTACCCGTAATCAGTGTGGATGAACCCACCATGAACATGCTCTTCGGTATCAATAATTCCCCCTTCTATGGCAAGGATGGCAAATTCGTAACCAGCCGTCACCTGAGAGATCGGCTGATCAAGGAAACTGAAAAAAATCTGGCACTGCGCGTAGAAGAAAGTGATGGAGGAGAAAGTTTCCTGGTATATGGTCGCGGGATCCTGCACCTGGGTGTGCTGATTGAAACCATGCGCCGTGAAGGTTATGAACTGACAGTGGGACAACCACAGGTACTGGTAAAAGTAATTGAAGGCAAAAAATACGAACCCTATGAAACCCTGGTTGTAGACGTACCGGAAGAATTTGCCAGCAAAGTCATCGATCTGGTGACCCGCCGTAAAGGAGAAATGCTGGTAATGGAAACCAAGGGGGAAATGCAACACCTGGAATTTGATATTCCCTCCCGTGGATTGATCGGCCTGCGGACACAGATGCTGACCGCTACCACCGGGGAAGCTGTTATGGCCCACCGCTTCAATGATTATCAGCCCTGGAAAGGTGCCATTCCCGGCAGAAACAATGGGGTGTTGATTTCGAAGAATCAGGGCCGGACTACCGGTTATTCAATCGACAAATTACAGGACCGTGGTACTTTCTTTGTCGATCCGGGCGAGGAAGTTTATACCGGTCAGATCCTGGCGGAAAATATCAAACCCGGTGACCTGGTTGTCAATGCAACGGAAGAGAAAAAGCTGACCAACCACCGGGCCAGTGGCAGTGACGATGCGACCCGTATCGCACCCAAAACCCTGCTGAGTCTGGAAGAATGCATGGAATACATCCAGCAGGATGAATGCATTGAGGTTACACCGAATTTTATCCGGATGCGTAAAGTGATCCTGGACGAAATTGAAAGGAACCGTCAGGCAAAAAAACTGGCCGCTGAAATTTAATCCATCTTCCAAAAGATTTTTCATACATCCCGGGGCCTCCCCGGGATTTTTCGTGTCCGGGGCTTGAGATTAAAGTAGTACCTTTGCCGCATGTTAAAAAGAATCATCGCAATATGGCTGCTTGTTTTAACAGGCTTCAGTGCTATGGCGCAGTGTTCTATTTGCACCAAAACTGCCCAACAACTGGGTGATGACGCCGCCAAAGGCCTCAATACCGGCATTATCTACCTGGCATTCATTCCTTTATCGGCTATCGGCTATATCGGCTATCGCTGGTGGAAAAATGAGAAAAAACACAACGGCGTATAAACGTAAGCACTGTACTCCCTGATGTTACTTACTAAAGTACCGGTTCCCATCTTTCGTCCGGCTCCCCGGCTCCATACCCTGACTAAAATATGGCCCCGCTTGTCGAATTTATAACCGCAATTCATCCAAATGTTGTAATATTATCAGCTGAGTTTCTTCTTTTAACTTTTTAAAAAAACAAAAGGTAATGATTGATCAGATTTTAGACCTCGTCAAACAATTCGGGCAGCAATCGGTGGTTGCCAATAAGGAAGTACCCGATAATTACAATAATGCTGTCATGGCGGAAGCCGCCAGTACCATCACCGGTGGGTTTCAGAACATGTTGGGCGGCGGTGGCCTGGAGAGTATTATCTCCATGTTTACCGGCAGACAATCACAGAGTCAGAGTGGCCTTTTGGGCAATCCCATAGTGAGCATGATGGTCGGCCATCTTACCAATAAGCTGATTTCCAAAATGAACCTGAATCCCGCTGTTGCCAATGGCATCGCCAATAATATTATACCAGGCGTCCTGAATTCCATCGTCAGCAAAACCAATAGCAATGACCCTTCCAATGATAGCTTTGATCTGAATGATCTGGTAGCTGCTTTCACCGGTGGGAACCCCGCAGCCAATAATACCCAGACCAACGGCATTGATTTACAGGATATCCTGAGTCAGTTCACTGGCGGCGGGAATGGTCAGCAACCCGATCTCACCAATATTATCGGAAATATCACCCAGAAAGCACAACAACCTCGAACCAGCGGTGGCGGCGGCCTGACCGATATTATAGGGGGCTTTTTTAAGTAATTCGGGCGGTAGATTTTCGTCCAACCCGTCTCCTCCGGCATAATAAACTCAGTCTCAGATTATTGAACAAAATAGGAAACAAAATATCCCCGGACACAGGAAAACGGTTATAAATTCTTTTAGAAAAATATGGCTTATTTGGCCACATTTTTTTTGCTTTTAGGGCAAAATCCCCGTTTTGGCATGATTTATGGTATATATAAGATGAAGTTCTTAGAAAATAAAAATCTCACAATTTCGGTTTGAATACTTTAGAATTCTTTAACACCGATCATAAAATAAGAAGTTCGAAAAAACGTTTTTAATATAAATAACTTAAGATAGTCAATTTTCTCATAAGCAGTTAGTTTTGGTTGCGACCCTTGTTTCTACAGGGGTCTATTTTTTTACCCTATCTTCTCAAAAACTTAAACCTGCTGTAGATCAGTCCGATCAGTGCGCCCGCAGCGTCCGCAACGACATCCCATAAATCATAATCCCGGTTGGGCACCCAATATTTCTGCACCAGTTCCATCAGATAGCCAAATAAAATGGAGCAGATGCAAATCCAGAGAAATGTTTTCATAAGACGCCCGGAAGGATAACGGTTATAAATACCCCAGCACCAGGTAAGGACCAGCAGGGCAAACAGGCCCAGATGGACCAGCTTATCAAAATAAATTTTCGAAAGAAAGCTTTCTTCCTGTTGGAAAGCATCGCCCGGCAACGCCAACAGTACCAAAACAATGGCCGACCAAATGATGGCCGGCCAGTAACTCTTAATCAATCTAGACAAAATATTTGCTGTTTTAATGATAGGTATGCCTATAACAAACGGGATTATCCCACCAGCTGCTCATAGCCGGCTGCATCCAGCAGGCCTTCCACATCACCCGGGTTATTGACAGTCATTTTAATCATCCAGCCTTCGCCATAAGGATCGGTATTGACCAGTTCCGGCGCATCCGCCATGGCTGGGTTCAGTTCCGTTACAGTACCATCTACCGGCAGATAGAGATCAGATACCGTCTTCACCGCTTCCACCGTACCAAAAACTTCATTGGCCGATAGTTGCTTACCTACCGTTTCCACTTCCACAAAAACAATATCTCCCAGTTCCCTCTGGGCAAAGTCGGTAATTCCGATAGTGGCAGTATTCCCTTCCAGCCTGACCCATTCGTGGTCCTTGGTATAACGAAGCGTATCCGGATAACTCATAGCATTAAAAATTTTATTGTATTACAAATATGGGTAAAACCTGCTAATATTTTCTGAATTCCTTCCGAAAAATTTTAAGGCGCTTATCCGTCCAATTGTAACATTCGGGGTAGTTTCAGCGAATTATACATAGCAGCCCAAACCCTTTAGAAGCCGTTTCGTCAGTTTCACGGGGCATTTTATACCATTTACCGTTTCCGGGTTTCCCGGCGGGCGGTACCTGAATAATTTTGGCGGGTAATTAAAAACAAACCTTCTATGCGATTACTTCTGATACTCCCGCTACTGGCCGCCGCTCCTGTTGTCCAAGCTCAAACTGCGCCTGGCGCCATCCAGGGAACCGTAACCGATATTGCCAGAAATCCTTTAGGCAAAACCTCTGTTTCGCTCCTCAACGCCACAGATTCATCCCTGCAACAGCTAAATGCCGCAGATGAAAAAGGCTATTACCAGTTCACCCAACTGCCGGTGGGAAGCTACCTGCTAAAAGCCAGCAGTGTCGGCTATCGGGATGTTTATTCGGATATCATCCAGCTGGACCGGACAGACACCATTGTAAACCTACAGCTGGAAAAATCCAGTGCGGCCCTGGCTACTGTAACCGTAACCGCTAAAAGGCCTCCCCTGGAAATTAAAGCAGGAAAGACCGTCGTGAATGTTGACGCTTCGCCCACCAATGCCGGCCTGAACGTACTGGAGATCCTGGAAAAATCACCAGGTATTACCGTGGACACGGACGGCAATATCAGTCTGAAAGGCAAGGGCGGTGTGCTGATCCTGATCGATGGCAAGCCCACTTATCTGAGTGGTACCCAGCTGGCGGCATTTCTAAAAAGCCTGCAGGCGGCGGGCCTGGATCAGATTGAAATCATGAGCAACCCGCCAGCCAAATACGAAGCTGCGGGAACCGCCGGGGTCATCAATATCAAAACCAAAAAAGGCGCCGTTAAAGGACTCAACGGGTCAGTGAATGCCAATTACAACCAGGGCTATTATCCCAAGTATTCGGGTGGTATGAATTTTAATTACCGAACCGCCAAAACCAACCTCTTTGGCAGCTATGACGGGGGTCACTGGGAAAGCCTGGGGGTACTGTCGATCAAAAGAAATTTTTACAAAGACGGCCTGCTTTCCGGTTCCAGTGATCAGGAAACCGGCCGGCATAATAACAGCAGCTGGCATAATATGAAACTGGGATTTGACTATAATTTCTCAGAGAAGGATGTGGCCGGCATCGTAGTGACCGGTAATATCAATCCCTGGGAACAGTCCCAACACAGCAATTCCCGATTGCGGGATGCTTCTGGTAATATCAATACTTTGCTGATCTCGGAAGCCATCAATGGCAACCGGAACCGAAACTTTACCACCAATCTGAACTACAAACACAGTTTTGATTCCACCGGCCGGGAACTGAACCTGGACCTGGATCAGGGTTATTACCGCAGCGAAGGGCATAATTTTCTCAGTACCCGGGTGGAGAACGCCGACCACAGCCAGCGGGGCAACCTGGTCCTGCTGGATGGCAACTTCCCTTCTGAAATAAAGATCTATTCAGGTAAGCTGGATTATGTGCATCCTTTCTCCAAACAACTGAAGCTGGAGACCGGCCTGAAAAGCAGCCTTGTTCATACCGATAATAATGCCATGTACCAGCGGGATACCAGTACCGGCTGGTATGCAGATGAGCAGCGCAGTAATCATTTCGTTTACCAGGAACAGATCAGCGCCGCCTATGCCATTCTCACGGCCCCTGTGGGCAAATGGGAGATTTCGGCAGGTCTGAGAGCGGAAAACACCCGCTCCAAGGGACAGCAACTGAAAAACGATTCTACTTTCCGGAAAAGTTATACCAACCTCTTTCCCAATGCCAGTGTATTATACAATATCAATGAACGCCAACAACTCAGCCTCTCCTACAGCCGCCGGATCAAACGTCCCGACTACGACGACCTGAACCCTTTTATTTATTTTCTGGATTCGCTCACTTATGGTCAGGGCAATCCTTATCTCCAGCCCCAGTTTACCCATAACCTGGAACTGAGTCACAGTTTCAACCGGTTTCTTACCACGACGCTGAACTATACCCGTACCAGTGATATCATCACCCAGATACTGAAGCAGGATACCGAAAAAAAGACCACTTTTCAAACCAGTGAAAATTTCAGCAGCATGCGGCAATGGGGGCTAACCATAACGGCAAATAAACAAATCTTCAAGTGGTGGCAGTTCAATGTCTACCTGAATGGTTTCAATAATAAATTTCAAGGGCTTTACACCGATGGTAATACCAGCACACCGGTGACCGTGGAAGTCAATAGTTTCATGAGCAATATGTCACAAAGTTTCACTTTCGCCAAATTATGGACAGCAGAACTCAGTGGCTGGTACACCAGCGGCTTTTCTGAAGGCTTGCTGATCGGCAACTCCATGGGTGGGCTGAATGCGGCGCTGGCCAGACAGCTGTTCCAGAAAAAAGCCACCCTTAAGATCGGCGTTCGTGACCTACTGCGCACCAACAATTTCAGCGCCACTTCCCGCTATGCCGATGTGGATATCTGGCTGCGCAATGACCGTAAGTTAGACAGCCGCCAGTTCAATATATCCTTCACCTATAAATTTGGCAAAAACAACAATGGTCCGGCCCGCCGTCGTACCGGCAGTGCAGCGGAAGAACAGAACCGGGTGAAGAGCGGCGGCAATTAAAGGTTGTCTTTCTCCGAAGCAGCTTCGCAAACTTTTACCGGTGCCGGATACCATTTAACCGGCTTTTCCTGCCATTTATCGGCATTTCCTTTCCCGGCATCCGGAGGATTAATAGGTTTGCCGGACAAAATTTTAAATCAACAAATATATGAGAACACTCTGCTTTGGACTCGCTTTCATTTTACTTCATACCGGGCTTCATGCCCAGCAAATAACCGGATCAGTAAAGGACGAAGCGGGTCAGGTCATGCCGGCTGCTTCGGTTTCCCTGCTGCAGCAGTCTGACTCCTCTATCGTCAAATTAAACGCAACGGATCAACAGGGCCGGTACAATTTTGAAAAAATAGCCGCAGGCAATTATATCATCATGGCCACCAATGTGGGCTATAGTAAACAATATTCCGCCGCCTTTTCCTATGACGGTACCGATCACCAGGTGGAAGACCTGCAACTCCAGAAATCCGCGGTGGAACTCTCTACGGTTGTGGTTACCAGCCGTAAACCACTGGTGGAAGTAAAGGCTGATAAAATGATTGTCAATGTGGAAGGAACGATCAATGCCACCGGCAATGACGGCCTGGAACTACTGCGCCGTTCACCAGGCGTGCTCGTGGACAAGGATGACAATATCAGCATGGCCGGCAAGTCGGGTGTGGAAGTGTATATCGATGGAAGACCCAGTCCACTGAAAGGATCCGACCTGGGCAACTACCTGCGTTCCCTGCAGGCTTCCAGCATCGAAAGTATCGAACTGATCACCAACCCGTCTGCCAAGTATGAGGCTTCCGGCAATGCGGGCATCATCAATATCAAACTCAAGAAGAACAAGGCACTGGGCACCAATGGCACCATCAATGCAGGTTATAATATCGGTGTTTACAGTAAATACAATGCAGGCATTTCCCTGAACCACCGCAGTGAGAAAGCCAATTTTTACGGCAACTATAATTACAGTGATGGTTTGCATCATAATACCATTGATATCTACCGGGAGTTGCAGGACACTATTTTTGATCAGCATTCCGTTTCGAAATCCGGCAGGCGGGCCCATGGATTCAAAGCAGGCGTGGACTATTATGTCAACAGTCGTAATACCCTGGGCTTTATGGTAAGCGGCAACCTGTCCGATATGGACAACAAGACCACCGGCCCGATGACCATTACACCGCGGGGTGCCAGTCAGCCCGACCGCATTCTGGCCGCCAATCCGGAAATGAAGGCTTCCAGAAATAATTACAACGGAAACCTGAACTATAAATATGCCGATACCTCCGGAAGGGAGTTCAATATCGACCTCGATTACGGCCGGTATGAAAACAGTACCGACCAGTATGTACCCAATATTTATTATACCGGTGACGGCCAGACAGAGATTTCCAGAAATATCTATCGCATGATTGCGCCTACGGACATAGACATTTATTCTTTTAAAGCCGACTATGAACACAATTTCATGAAAGGCAAACTGAGTTATGGGACCAAGATCGGTTTTGTGAAGACCCGGAACAATTTTGACCGGTATGATGCCAATGGCAGCACCGAGATCCGGGACAGGGACAATTCCAATGTTTTCAACTATACTGAAAACGTAAATGCCGCTTACCTGAACTATAACCGTCAGTTCAACGGGTTTATGATTCAGGCCGGGCTACGGGCAGAAAATACGAACTCCAAGGGTATTTCCACCGGTGAGCAGCAACAGGGAACTGGCTATGAAAGCTATGATTCCACGGTAAAAAGAAATTATACCGATCTGTTTCCCAGCGCCGCATTTACCATCAATAAAAACCCGATGAGTCAGTGGAGCTTTACTTATAGTCGCCGTATCGACCGGCCCAATTACAGCAACCTGAATCCATTCCGGTTTGCGCTCAATGACTATACTTATCAACAGGGTAATCCCTATCTGACACCGCAGTATACCAATAGTTTCGGGGTCACGCATACCTACAAATATAAACTGAATACCACCCTCAACTATAGCCATATCAGGGACCTGTTCGCACAGATTATGGATACCACGGAAGAGAGCAAATCCTTTCAGACCACCCGCAACCTGGCCACCCAGGATATCATCAGTCTGAATATCAGTTATCCCTTCAGCTATAAGGCCTATAGCCTGTTTGCGAATTTAAACTCCAACTATTCGATATATAAGGGCAATTTTGGCGGCGGCGGCCGGGATATCGATGCCAAAAACTTCAGCCTTACCCTATATACCCAGAGCACTTATAAGTTTGGTAAAACCTGGACGGCTGAATTGAGCACATTGTATATCTCCCCTTTTATCTGGCAGGGATTGTTTAAGGGCAAAGCCATGGGATTTGTGGATGCCGGCCTGCAGAAAAGTATTTTCGGAGGCCGGGGTACCCTCAAGGGCAGTGTGAGTGATATATTCAATACCATGCATTTCGATGGCAAGGCGGATTATGTGGGCACCCTGACCCGGGTGAATGTATTCTGGGAAGCCCAGCAGTTTAAACTCAATTTTACCTACCGCCTGGGCAGCTCCCAGGTCAAGGCCGCCAGACAACGTAAAACAGGCCTGGAAGACGAAAATAAACGTATCGGCACGGGTGGCAATGCCCCTGGCCAGCAACAATAGCTTGGTTTTTTGTTGGTTTTAAAAAGTTGCTGACAACAGTTGGCAACTTTTTTGCAGTTAAAGGGGTAGTATCTGGTACCTCGTTGTTCCTCACCGGCAGGTAGTTACCGGCAGACAGGTTGAGGCAGTAGGTATTGATTAAAAACCCGTAATATGCGCCAATCTTTCATAGGGGCCGGTCTGGTATTGCTCGTATTGCTTTTCAGTTGTAACAGCACACCGCCGGCACAGAAAACGAGCCCGACGCCGGAGGGCACAACAACACAGCCGGCGGCAGATACCCTGGTCATACTTGATAGTCTGTATGCGCCAGACAGTACGGCTGCCGTTTTGCCGGAGGCGGCCATCATTAACGAAACCGTCTCGGCCCAGCTCCTACCCGTCATAAAACTGCGCAAAACGATTACCAGCCCGACCCAGGCCATTCATTTTACCATTACCGACCTGGAACCCGGCTGGATTCATATCAGCATTGAACCGACCCAGCCGCATACCAATATCCGGATCAGCCAGATCCTGATGCCTGATAACAGTACCGACGGCCCTTTTGGACAGGAACTCGATTATGAAATCCGACAGCGGGGCGACTATACTTTTATTATCAGCCGTAGCAATATGGCCTCCGGCAGTCCGGAAGGGGATTTGTATATCACTGCAGAACGTTAAAGCGAAATTGATTTGACCAGAATTTCGTAAATTGAGGTATCAAAAAGAGAAAATTATCGCATATGGAACAGGATAAAAACAAAGCCAAAAAAAGCAATCCTTCTGACGAAGAACTGAAAAAGCCGGATCCTGAAACCCTGGGTACAACGGATCCGCAGGAGGAGATGGAAGGCCCGGTTTCTTCCTTGGTTCATAAATCAGGAAAGATCATGGAAAGCAAGATCAGCAAAGAAGAAGCTGACAAAAGGCATAAAGACAACCTTTAAGGATCGCACCGAAATGGGAAAACCGGCCGAGGCCGGTTTTTTTATTTTTTTATTTTTTTCCCTCTAGAATTTATAAGCCAGGGTAGCGGAAAAATTGCGCGGCTTCTGGGGATTAATTGACCAGTAACCGATATAGTAACGGGCATCGGTAAGATTATTGCCATTCAGGCTGACCCTGAATTTATCGCCATTATAAAAAAGGGAACCGCTTAACAGGCTGTAAGCAGGCAGGTCAAACACTCCGGTTGCGCTATTGTCCACGACCCGGTAAACGCCTGCATAGTTGCCACCCAGCCCGATACCAAAATGTTTCAGGGGACCCTGGTTAAAGGTATAACTGCCCCAGAAATTCGCCAGGGTCTGTGGACCCTGTCCGCCGGGAGACCGGCCCACTTCATTGTAAAAGTCCTGCGGCGTTGCCTCGTTGCCTTCAATTACTTCTATTTTTCCGTGACTGAATCCGGCGATCAGGCTGAGTTGGGGGATCGGCCGGGCATTCAGTTCCAGTTCGAGGCCCCGGCTCCGGGTCTTGCCACCCTGAACAGCGCTGAACGGCGTATAGTATACTCGATTGGCCACTTTCGTATCATAGAAGGAAAGGGTGGCATAAAACCTGTCCCGGGCAAGGCTCAGTTTGGTACCCAGTTCGAACTGGTTGGCCCTTTCCGGTTCAAAAGCCTTGATGCCCTGACTATTGCCTTCCTCGTCAAAAATTTCTGAAGGTGCTACATTATAAAAGGTATTCATGTAGCTGGCAAAAAACGAAAGCTGATCGATGATGGGCTGATAGACGACACCCAATTTCGGAGAAAAAGTAAGTTGGTCATAATTCTGGATCTCCTCGTTGGCCTTATTCTCGAAATAATCCAACCGCAGGCCGAGCATCAGTGACAGCTTGGGTGTAAAATTGATCAAATCAGACGCGTAAGCACTATAAGCACTGCTGGTAATTTTTGAATCGGCATATTCAGTGGCCTTCAGGGCCTCTGTAATCTGACGGGCATCCAGACCGTCGCCGTCAAACCCGTCTTCGGTAATATATTCCCCCTGGGGATTCACCCTGCGGGTAGTGACCCAGCCTGAACTTCTGTCTTTTACCGTTCTGGTAAAGTAATCCAGTCCCAGTAAGACCCTGTTTCGGATATTGCCTAATTTAAAATCACCGTTGAAGTTCTGTTGTATATCGAAGGTATTGGTATTATAGCCCTGGATATTGAAATCCTGGTAATAATAACTGGGCTGATCGGCTTCATAGCCCCAGAGATAGGTATAGATCCCGTCTGATTTAATATTGGATCCCGATACCGCGGTTTGGGAATTCCAATGCTCGGATAATTTATAAAGCCCCTGCAACTGAAAATTCTTTCTGGGATTGCGGATGGTCAGGTCATTATTGGTAAAAGATAGTTCATCGTTCAGATTCAGCGCTTCTACGGTTTTGAAAGCCAGGGGTGTCTCACGATCTGTCATAAACAGGATGGGCGGTGCGGCCCGTTCTTCCTCCAGTATTTCCGCCAGCAGGCTGAGTTTGAGCCGGTCACTGACTTCGTAGGAAAGCGTGGGCGCGATATAAAAAGATTTCTTAAAGCCCGCATCCTGAAAACTATTTTCTGTATGCAAAGCCGTATTGACCCTCAGGGCCAGCTTCCGGGAACCATCCAGCGGGGCATTGATATCGGCGGTAAGACGGTGCTGGTCAAAGCTACCGATGGTATAGGAAAGTTCACCGCCAAAATCAGGGTAGGGCTTTTTGGTAATCGTATTAATAATACCCCCATAGCCGTAAAAACTGGCGCCAAACAAGGTACCTGACGGCCCCTTGATTACCTGAACTTCTTCGATACCGGCAGGATCTAGGTTCCCGCTGTCCAGGCCTGGTAAGCCATTGACCAGTCCGGGCTGTGCCTCAAAACCCCGAAGTGCAAAATAAGTACCACCGTCTCCACCCCTTCCGGTGGAACCCCAGGTCCGGGCGATGCCGGGGACATTTCTAAGCGCATCATCGAAATGGGTGATCCCCTGCTCTTTCAGCAATGCGGCAGGCACCGAACTGTAGACCTGGGGATTCTCCAGATTTTTAATCGGCATCTTGGCAACCGTGCTGGTCAGTGCATTTTTATTGCGGCGGGCGGCAATAATGACTTCCTCCAGTTGCCGGCTGTCTTCGAGAAGCACGAAATTTACAACCAGTGTCTGACCCGGTTCCAGACTGATCTGGCGGGACTGGTTCTCCAGACCGGAAAAGGAGGTTGAAAGTTGATAAGTACCTGCCGGAATATTTTTGATTTCATAGCGGCCATCAGTACCGGCAACAACGCCACGGGTACGACCCTCCAGGAATACCGACACGCCCGCCGCCGGCTGTCCGTCGGAGCTGGTCACCCGGCCGCTTACTGATGCTGTTGACTGTGCATGGGCCTGGAGACTAAAAATAAGAAAGAAACAGAAGATTGAAAATCGAATAGAGGGTTGCGTTTTTTGCATGTCCGGGAATTTATTTGGGGCACGAAATTATCCCAACCCGGAACAGTTTTGTTTACGAAATGCGGAAAACCTGAAAATTATATTCTTTTCACCAACCTGGCTTTTTTCACCCGGACATCTTTTAGCGGCCGGTCCCGGTCCTTCCCCTTACTGGTTGGGACGGCGGCGATACGGTCCAGGACTTCCAGGCCACTGACCAGTTCCCCGAAGATGGTGTACTGCTGGTCCAGATGCGGACTGCCGCCCAGCCGGATATATACTGCTCTTTGTTCTGCGGGAATTTTACGACCCTTCAACCGACCCTGCTCCAGACTGTCCAGCCCTTCGGAGGTCCATTTTCTGCCCTGTACGATATAGAACTGGCTGGCACTACTGGCTTTTTGCGGGTTCTGGTCATCGCCCTCCCGGGCAGCAGCAATAACACCTTTCTTATGAAACAGCGCTGCGCGAAATTCCGCAGGTACTGTATATGCAGGTCCCCCATCTCCCAGGGGCAACCCGGCGGCCGCATGGCGGCTGTCGGGATCTCCGGATTGAATCATGAAATGGTGAATCACCCGGTGAAACAGGAGGCCATCATAATAACCCTTTTTGACCAGCCGGAGGAAATTGTCCCGGTGCAGGGGTGTCGCATCACTCAGCCTGATACGCATATCACCCATACTGGTCTCCAGCAGGACGTCTTTTCTGCGGTCCTTCTGGTATACCCGACTGGTGGCGCAACCCATCATCATCCATAAGAGAAAGCAGAGTCCGATGCTATCGAAGCGTATTTTCATTAAAATTCATTTTCAGAAAAATACAGCAACACATGGTCTTTGAGAAAATTCTCCTGTTCGATCGGATTGAGGTCCGGCATGGGTTTAAGTTGCCGGTAATGCGGCCAGCCCTCTTCGTCCACCTGCTCCAGTTCATAAAAGCCGCTGGGACTGAGCAAACGGCAAATGGCTATATGCATCAGGTCCTGTTTCTGTTCCTTCGTAAATTTTTTGCCGATCTGCCCCAGTTCCTGAATACCGATCAGAAACAGAATCGTTTCCATATCCGGCTTTTTCCCGAATCGCTCCACCAGGCGGGCTTCCAGATCCCACCATCTCAATTGCAAATCATCCTTGTTTATCATGGCTGCAAAATTAACAGATTGGCACCAGCAGCGGATTCTCAATTTTCAGGCACCGGGCCCTACAATAATCCCACGCAGCGGTCCAAATTGCATGGAAACCTCCCAGGTTCGTAGCTATACCCTGAATTTTCATGAAATATTGATACACACCATCCTGAAAACTTTATTGAAGGGGCGGGCCTGAACCGAAAGGCCTGCCCTACGTCATCAGTTGCCGGCTGGATCCTGATCCAGTACCGGGATTTCAAAACGACTGACTTGCGGTCTTTGGTGTTCGCGGCGCATCAATGTTGTTGCCTGGCGAACAATTTCAGGATACCGGTCGGCCAGGTTCTGCTGCTCCGTGGAATCCACAGAAAGGTCATAGAGCTCTGTGCGGATCACCCCTTTCATTAACTCCCGGCGCAGCGCTTTCCATTTGCCCATGATCAGGGCCTGCTGGCCACCATACTCCGGGTATTCAAAATACAGGTAGGGATGTTCCTTTTGTTGACCGGAACGGCCCAGAAGCTCCGGTAAAATCGAGATTCCATCGATCCGTGTCGGTAGGGGCTGACCCAGCAATTCGCAGAAACTGGGCATCATATCGATGGTAGCACAGCGTAGCGCTGATACCGTTCCGGGCTGGACCCGGCCCGGCCACTGTACAATAAAAGGCGCCCGGATACCGCCTTCCCGCAAATAGCCCTTGCCCCAGCCACGGGTCCCTTTAAATGGGCCGGCACTGTTGAAAAAAGCCGGGGCAACACCCCCATTACTGGCCGGACCATTGTCACTGCAGAACATGATAATGGTCTCATCATATAAACCCGCCTGTTTCAGCTTGGCGACGATCTGGCCAACCTGCTCATCCAGCAGGCTGATCATCGCAGCATAAGTGGCCCGGGGGTAGCGGCAGGGAAAATAGGAACCGCCCAAAAAAGGGGTCTCATCACCAAATTTGCGATGATAATAATCCACCCAACGTTGGGGCGCCTGCAGCGAAACATGGGGTAGCGGGCTGGGATAATACAGGAAAAAGGTTTCCTCCTTATGCTTCTCTATAAAACCCAGGGCGGCCCGGATGAGATAATCCGGTGCATAATAGCGTTGTTGATAGCGTTCATAATTTTTAGGATCCATCCGGTCCAGGCTGTCCGGAAAACGTACATTGGGCGCCTGGATGCGGTTGTCCAATGCGACCCGGTCCTGGTTTTCCCAGAGATGGCCGTTATAGTAGGTATGATCCTGTCGCTGGCAGATATAGCCGTAGAAATAATCAAATCCCTGGCGATTGGGATGGCCCGAGCTGAACGGTGCGCCCAGGCCCCATTTACCTACCATTCCCGTAACATAGCCAGCCTGTTTCAATAATTCGGCAATGGTAAAAGTCGAATCGGGTATCGGGAACTGGCCTTCCAGAAAAGGATTCGCTTCCATCGCTTCAAAATCCCATACGGGCCCGCGTTGGCCCCATTCATGATTGCCCCGGATAAAGGCATGGCCGGAATGCCTGCCTGTCATCAGCAGGTACCTGGAAGGTGCGCAGACGGCAAAAGCATAGTGCCTGGTAAACATCTTCCCATTTCGGGCCAGGGCGTCGATATGCGGCGTTTCAATCTTCTCCTGTCCATAGCAACCCAGATCACCGTAGCCCAGATCATCGGCAAGGATATAGACAATATTCGGTGGTCGCTCAGCCGCCTGAGCGGTACCGCAGAAAGCCGGCAGCAGCGCCCAGCATAAAAGAATGCTGCTAATAAGGTGCATATCGTTGATTTAGAACCGTAAATATAACCCTTATTCATAGATGGCAGGATGCCGAAAAAACCGTACCGCCATCCACCCCTCAAGGCGCTTCGCTGGCTTCCAGGGTATACAGCCCCCCGGCCCTGGTATTCAGATCGTATTGCCGGACGGGGTATGCTACCAGCGGAGAAAGTGTCGCTCCCGCTGCAATCAATGGTTGTTTAATCTCCGGTACCTGGTAAAAAGGATTGTCATTAACGCCACTGGCTTCCCGAAGACCAGGTCCTTTTAGTGGGGTGGTACTGCGCAGACGCAGCCGGCCACCCAGCGTTGACTCCAGGGTTACTTTGACCAGGCGCCCACCCTCCCACCGGAGGTCCCGGACGATAAAACCGCCCCGGGCCCGCAATCCCTGAACCCGCCCGGCCGACCACTGGTCCGGCAGGGCCGGCAGTAGATGCAGGGCGCCATCATGAGACTGCAGCAGCATTTCGGCGATGCCGGAACTGCAACCGAAATTACCGTCGATCTGAAAAGGCGGATGTGCGTCCAGCAGGTTGGGATAAGTTCCTCCGTTCTGACCGCTGGTTTCCGGGGGCGCCGGACTCAGCTGATCGGAAATAAGTTGATAGGCCCGGTTCCCGTCCAGCAGGCGGGCCCAGAGATTGACTTTCCAGCCCATCGACCAGCCGGTGGACTTATCGCCCCGCAGGGTCAGGGACTGACGGGCTGCAGCGAAGAGTTTCGGATGCTTAAAAGGTGAAATCTGCGCCGCCGGAAACAATCCGTACAAATGCGAAACATGGCGGTGCTTATCGTCCTTTCGGTCCCAGTCCTGTAACCATTCCTGGAGTTGACCGAAACGGCCAATCTGCATTGGCGCCAGCCGCTGGCGCATAGCGGCTACCGTATCAGCGAGATCCGGGTCCCGTCCCAGGATACGGGAAGCCGCCAGTTGATTGGAAAATACATCGAATACCAGCTGGTTGTCCATTGTAGTCCCGGCAGTAATGCCCACACCTGACTGGTATTTGTTCTCGGGTGACATCGAAGGGCTGACCACCAGCCAGCCATGACGGGGGTCCGTTTGCAGGACATCGACATAAAACAAGGTAACGCCTTTGAGAATCGGGTAAACTTCAGCTAAAAATTTTCGGTCGCCGGTATACAGATAATGCTGCCATAAATGCTGGCTCAACCAGGCGCCGCCCATCGGCCACATACCGTAAAATCCGCCATCCACCGGCCCGGTGATCCGCCATAGATCGGTATTATGATGCATGGCCCAGCCCCGGGCATGGTACATGCCGGCAGCCGCTGCCTGGCCGGTCTCGGCCAGTTCGGCGAGCATCTGAAATAAGGGCTGGTGCATCTCCGGCAGCCCGGTGACTTCCGCCGGCCAGTAATTCATTTCGGTGTTGATATTGACCGTGTATTTACTGTCCCAGGGAGGTGATAATTTATTGTTCCATTTTCCCTGCAGGTTGGCAGGCTGACTTCCGGGAGGTGAACTGGAAATCAACAGGTAACGGCCAAACTGAAAGTACAGTGCCACCAGGGCGGGATCCGATACCCGGTGGAAATCCCGGACCCGTTGGTCAGTGGGTTGCCGGGCCGCCGGTGTCTGACCCAGATCCAGGGATACCCGCTCAAAATATTTTTTATACGCAGTTACATGGCGCTGGCGGAGTTGATCAAAACGCCGGGACCTGGCCGCTTCCAGCAACTGAAGGCTCCGGGTCAGGGGATCGCCGCTCAGGTCATGATAGTTCACGAAATTGCTCGCAATCGAAATATAAACCGTGAGCGCATCCGCCCCCCTGACTTCCAGCAGGCTGTCCTGACGGATCAGTTGACCGCCCTCCAAAACCGGTTGCACCCGTATCTGGTAACGGATCCGTCCGATCTTATTATCTACCGAACCACTGTTTGCTTCCAGGGTTAGCTGGTTGGCTGTGACCCCCAGTACTGAAGCCGGAAAAGCAGGCCGGAGCCGGAGCTTGCAATGGATGGCCTTTTTTTTATCTGCCGTCAGCCGCATGACAATCACTTTGTCGGAAAGGGCGGCAAAATACTGGCGCTGGTACCGCACACCCCCCTGCCGGTAACTGACGCCTGCAATCGCCTTGCTGATATCCAGATACCGTCTGTAGTCATTGACGGCACCCTGGGCCTGTATATCTACCAGCAGGTCGCCAGCCGTCTGATAAGGCATGCCGTAATTATTATCCGCAGTTGCATGACGGGGAAAACTGGCATCGGACTTATCCTGGGCCTGCCGGTACTTTCCTTCCCGCAGCAGCCGGCGGATTTCCTGAATGGAATCATACACATTCGGGATAATATTGTTACCGGGCTCGCCCGCCCAGATGGTTTCTTCATTCAATTGCAACTGCTCCCGGGCGGGGTCGCCGAAAATCATCGCCGCCAGTTTGCCATTGCCGATGGGCAGGGCTTCATTCCAATTCGCTGCCGGCTGGCGGTACCAGAGTTCAAGGGGCTGCTGCGCTCCCGCTGTCATTGCGCCACAAAACAGGATCACGGTCCATACATACTGCTTCATCAATCAATCATTAATTTTTTGAGTCCTTTTCGAATAATAATTTCGGTTCCTGGATTTCCAGGCCGTTTAGGGAGTAATTCTGAACCAATCCACATCCATAAATCCGGCGTCATTGATTTTCACGCTGCTGGTGATGAACAAGCCTACTTTGGCGCCGATCCATTTTCCCGGGGTGGCTTTGATCCGACCGGCTTCCGTAAACTTTTTGCCATCGAGACTATAACTGAAAATACAGGTTGTATCCCGGTTAAACTGCATTCGCAGAAAGAGTTCTTCCTGCCGGAGCTGCGCCAGCTCCTTTTCGGTCTCCAGGCCGCCACGATCTGCTTTTTCACAGCTGGTAAAAACGATATAATTGCCCTGGGGTTTTCTTTTCACCGCAATGCTGCCATAACTCATGGCCATTGTAGTTAGTCCGGCTTTTTCGCCGGTAAATTTTTCACTGGGCCTGAACCGGATTTTTGTCGTAGCCGTAAATGCATCATTTGGAAATTTCTGCAGCAGCACCTGTGGGGTATTCCATAATCCGGTGCCGCTATCAACAGGATGGGCAAAAAGTCGCAGGCTGCCTTCCGCGGTATTCATAAAGCTCCAGGTGGCCTGAGGGTTGGCCTGCCACTGCCACTGCAATCCAAGTGCTGTTCCATTAAATTCATCAGATTCCTGCGGGTTCTCGATGGGATAATCTTTGCCCAGATTCGGCTTCTTATGTTCCAGCACCGGATATCCAATACCATCACCATCTTTATCCAGGCCTATGACAGGCCAGTCATTGAGCCATTTCATGGGCTGCAAATGTACCACCCTGCCGATGGCTTCCTTATCCTGAAAATGAAGGAACCAGTCCTCGCCTCCCGGCGTATCCACCCAGGCACCCTGATGGGGGCCATTGACTGACGTAGTTCCCTGTTCCATCACCACCCGGCGTTCATAAGGTCCATAGATATTTTTACTGCGCAGTACCAGCTGCCATCCCGTCGCTACACCACCGGCCGGTGCAAACAGGTAATAATAGCCATGGCGCTTGTAGACCTTTGGCCCTTCTACCGTGGGATCGGTCTGATGACCGTCAAAAACCATTACCCCCTTGCTGATGGTTTTTGTACCCTCCGCATTCATTTCTTTAATCACCAGTACACTTTTGATTCCGGCACGACTGCCGGCATATGCATGGGAGAGGTATACCTTTCCATCTTCATCCCAGAAGGGACAGGGATCGATCAGACCGGCACCGCCTTCCACCAGTACCGGTTCGGACCAGGGTCCGGTAATTTGGCTGGCCTGCGTCATATAAATTCCGAAGTCGGGATCAGGATAATAGATATAAAACTGTTTATTATGGTAACGGATCGCCGGAGCCCATACGCCGTTGCCGTGCTGGTTGCGGTTAAATACTTCCAGGGGAATCTGCCTGGACAGTGCATGGCCAATCAGTCGCCAGTTAACCAGGTCCCTGGAATGCAGGATGGGCAGGCCCGGCACCTGATCGAAACTGGAAGCGACCATATAGAAATCTTCGCCTACCCGGATGGCATCGGGATCAGAATAATCGGCATTGATTACCGGATTCTTATAAGTACCGTCGCCCTGATCGGGGCTCCATACGGGAGATACATAAGGTTGCTGGGCCATCAGATAACTACTCATCACCACTAAAATCGATGTCAGTACAATTTGCTTCATGCTTGTTATTTTATTATAGATACTTTTTGTCATTCTGATGCATCAAGCCGGATCCCAGCCATGAAATATGCGGGTCAGCTGATAAGCTGCGGCTGTGGATAACTGATGCGACCAGCCCACCCTGCGGGCAGGTGCAGCTCCGGCGCCCCGGCTTTTATATTCGGCATAGAAACTGCTTTTTTCAGCTTCGGGCTTGCCCCAGTTATGCCAACCTTCGGGTTTTACAATGGCACTCATTTCACAGGAAATAAACACCGTTTTAGCAAATGGCCGCCAGGGCCGGCCCAGGTAAAAGGAGGCAGCCGGGCCATTCCCATCCAGGCGGCAATGACGGAAAACATAGCCATTCGCGGCCGAATCCGGCGTGCTGGCGGCCGTAAAATAGCCAGCCTTCTTACCGAAAATATGGCAACTGTCAAATACGGCGGTAGAAGAACCGAAGATAAAATCCACGGTTCCCTCGATATAACAGTTCTTATAGTACTGGCGGCTGCCGCCACCATAACCCCAGGTATAGAGTGTATCCTGAAAGCCCAGAAACCTGCAATTGATAAAACGTACCCGATCGGCAGCGACCCGTACCGCTACGGCCTGACCGACAGGACCCGCACTGTTTTCAAAACTGATATTCTCGGCAGTAAAGCCATCCCCATGGACAAAGAAAGAGGCACTGCCGCTGGTACCGATCTCTTCACCGAAGCGGTTCTTTCTGGAAGCAAAATCATCAAAAGTCAGCAGGACGCTGTCTTTGTTCTCGCCTATAAAATGTACATTGGTTTTCGTATCCGGCAGGACCAGTTTTTCTTTGTAAGTCCCGTTTTTGATAAAGATGACGGTGGTATTCCGGCGGAGGTCAGGTACGGCATTGATGGCCTCCTGAACCGTAATAAAATCACCGCTTCCATCGGCTGCCACCGTAAAATCCGGTACCGTTGCACGGGAAGCATTTGCCGTAAATATCCATATCATTAAAAGTATTATCCGGTTCATATTAATTATTTAAAAGGCAGGGGATTTAAAAAATTCATTTCCTTCAGCCAGGCATGCAGCAGGGGCAGCCAGAGTTCTGTACTGCCCGGATTTTCCGTCAGCCGGATTCCATGACCACCCTGGGGAAAGCTGTGCAGACTGGCAGCGACACCATGATCGATCAACGCCTGATAATATAGCAGGCTGTTATGGATATTTACCGTTTTATCATTGACTGCATGAACGATAAAGCTGGGCGCTGTGGCTGTGGTGACCTGGTTTTCCGCAGAATACATCCGGATCCGGGCGGCACTGGTGTCAGCACCCAGCAGGTTTCTTCTACTGCCGGAATGGGCCCAGGGTCCCATCGTGATCACCGGTGAAAGCAGCACGGCGAAATCGGGGCGAAAGGATTGGGATATCCCATGTCCGCCGCGTATGTCCTGTTGCATGGCAGACAACATGGCCGCCAGGTGGCCGCCGGCACTAATGCCCATCACGCCGATCTTACCGTCTTTCAGGTTCCAGTCGGCCGCATGACTGCGGATAAAGGCCATTGCCTGCTGCGCGTCCTGCAAAGGCGCTTTTGCACCGTCCACTAAATTACGCTGATGGGGCTGGCGGTAGATCAGTACATAAACATTGATGCCCAGGGTATTGAACCAGCGGGCAAAATTGAATCCATTGTAAACATAAGAAGCCCGCTGATAGCCGCCTCCGGGACAGATCATCACTGCCGTGCCGGTATTCTCCGCCCGGGTGGCTTCGAATGCATAAATACCGGGAGTGGCCACCTGCCAGATCCGCTCATTGACCACACTATCGGTGACAGCGATGCCGTTCTGGTCCGGTATCGCATTTTCCCAGATGGGATAGAAAGTCTGGGCGGTCGCCGGCTGGGTCAGGCATAGCAGAACCAGCAGGTACAACAGGCGTTGTTTGTAATCTTTTATTTCTTTACCGGCCATACAAATGGTTTTAGGGTGGTTTGTTTGTACCAGTCTTTCTCACCTGGCAGATCACTGTTACAGGAGGCAAAAATCTGCTCCAGTTCATAGTCAGCAGCCTGGCGGTCGGTCAGTTGATGGGACCAGCTGACACGGGCCTGCGCCGCCGCTCCGGGTCCGGTATTCCGGTACTCCGCATAGAAGGCCGTCTTTTCATTCTCCGGATTGCCCCAGTTATGCCAGCCTGTCGGCTGTAAGCTGGCGGGTAACTCACAACGCATAAAAACAGTGCGGGCCCGGGCGCGCCAGGGCCTTCCCAGATAGAATTTCCGGACACCGGCAGCAGCCCGGATACTGCAGTCCAGAAATACCAGTCCATAAAGCCGACCGGGTGTGGTGCTGGCCGCAGTAATATAGGAATCTGATTTTTCCTCGATAATACATCCTTTAAAGACTGCCGTCGCCGGGCCAAAAATAAAGTCTGTTGTTCCTTCGATATAACAGTTGATAAATAATTGTCGGGCGGTTTCACCCGCTACGTAAATCGTATCCTGGTTGCCCAGAAATTTACAGTCAATAAATACGGCTTTATCGGCATCCACATAGAGTGCCAGGGCCTGGCCTACCGGACCTGCATTATTGGAAAACGTGATATGCTCCGCCCGGAACCGGTTGCCAGAAATCTTTGCGGTATAGGAAGTAAAAGTGGTTAACTTACCTCTTCCGGAATAATCATTAAAGACAATGATCGTACTGTCTACATTCTCACCAATAAAAGTCACATCGGTATTGTCAGTCGGCAATTCGATTTTTTCATTATAGACACCGTTTTTGATATACAGGGTAATCGGTGCCAATGGATAGACCCGCATGGCATCTATCGCTTCCTGAATGTAGCGGTAATCCCCCGTACCATCTTTGGCTACCGTAAAAATATACTTGTATTTGTGGGGGTTGGAGGTCTGGGCCCGGAGCATGGGTGCAAGCAGGAGGAAGCATCCCCATAATAGTACGGCACCTGCAGCCAACGGGCTGAATATTTTTCTTATATACTTTTTTTGCGGCATCATTGTCGATCTTAATTTCATTTTCGGTGGATTATTTTTTCTTAAATACCCGTTGCAGGAATCGGTCCATATAATTTACCGTTGGCTCGAACCAGGGATGGTACAAACAAAAGGAATGGGGGCTGTCCGCAAATTCATGTACTTCGGTATAAATTCCCGCCTGCTGTAGTATTTTTCTGTAGTCATCCCTTCCAGCATGCATCCGGGCTACCGAACTGTTGAGAAATAGCGTCGGCACAGCCTGTTTATCCGCATAATGCAGCGGTGAAGCCCGCTCCCATAGTTCCGGGTTTTCCTTTTTGGAATAGCCGAACCAGCGGGTGGCGGCAGAGGGCCCTTTGCGGTCATCTCCTTCTCCGGATTCGGGATGGACGAAGGACAGGGTACCATCAATGTCCAGCACTGCATTCACTGTGGCCGACAGTTCCGGCAGGCAATCCCTGCCCTCAAATTCGGCGAGGTGATTGGTCACTCCAAGAAAGGCCGCTAATTCTCCGCCGGCGGAAAAGCCACCGATGGCGATACAATTGCTGTCCAGGCCATAGACCGCTGACTGACTGCGCACCCAGCGCACCATTGCTTTCAGATCTAGTACCGCTGCGGGAAACAGCGCTTCGGTGGACAGCCTGTATTCAGGCGTAAATACCGTATAGCCCCGACGGGCCAGGGCGGCCGCCAGGGCATGGTGTTGCTGCCGGTTGCCACTGCGCCAACCGCCGCCATGAACAAAGATCAGCGCCATATGATTGCCATGGGCCGCCGGATAAAAAACATCGGTTTGCAACCGGCGATTACCGCGGCTGCAATAGATCAGGTCTTTGATTGATTTGACAGCCGGACCGACTTCCAGGTTCGCGATCCGGATCTGGGGATGGTAACGGCGATCCTTCGCAAAAGCGGAAGCTGTATTGTAGGAGCTGTCCCGCTTTCCGGTGATGCCGGCCCTGGACTGGGCCTGTAGCCCGCCGCTGACAATTAAACAAATGATAATTAAAACAACCTTCATGTATTCTATCTCTTTTAACTACCCAATAACCCTTGTAGGGTTATCTGACACCGCTGTCCAGGGTTCTGGAAGCCAGTTCGGGTAACTGTTGCCGGATATCTTTCAGCACCAGCTGCGCCACGAGGCGGGCCCCCAGTTCGTTGAAATGAGTATTGTCAATTTTCCCTTTCGGGTAATGTGGATGTTCACCCGGCTGCAAGTGGACAAACAACAATTTCGAAGCTTCGGGACCCAGATGCTGGTATAACTGCTGGGCCTGCAGATCCAGGTCGAAGAGCGGCGTGTGTTCCGCTGCAGCCACTTCCCTTACAATGCGGGCATAGGCATCATGGGTACCCAGGACTTTGCCGGTAAGGGTGTCAAAACTGCGACGGGCCACCGGGGTGAGCAGGACGGGAATAGCTCCTTTACTGCGGGTTTCTTTAATATACCGACTTAGGTTGCTTCTGAATTGATCCGGTGTAGTGGCATTCTTCTTGGTGGGAACCTCATCATTGTGCCCAAACTGGATAAACACATAATCACCGGATTGGGCCTTATCCATCACCTGTTGCCAGAGCCCGTCATTACGGAAGGAAGAAGTACTGCGGCCGTTTTTCGCCAGGTTTACCACTTTAACCGTGCTGTCCCAGAAATACACAAAGGGCATGCCCCATCCATTTTCCGGATAAGCTTTTACTGATTTAATGGCACAGGTAGAGTCTCCCGCCAGAAATATTTTTATTTTCGGGGAAGGTGCGATAAAAGCCATCACCGGAATCAGACCCAAAAGGAACCAAAGATTTTTTTTCATTGTATTTATTATTTTTTTGAAACTAATACATTGTCCCGAGGCGCCCATCGACGCTGCCAGGCGGGATAACGGTCCAACACTTTTTGTGGTGCATAGGTATACCAGGCGTAACCGTCGCGGCGTTCCCGGGCTACCTCAGCGAGTGAATACACAAATTTACTGTCGCGATTACAAAACAGGGGCCGGTGGCTGCCCAGTTCATAGTAACGGGTCCACACCGGCGGTGCCTGGGGATCGTTCACCACGACCTTATCTTTGGTCGTGATCAGGTAATCCGTCACCAGGGTATCGGCGGCAATGGTTTTCACCCGGGTATGATAAATTTTTGAATCCTCAAACCAGCGCACAGCTGACTGTACCGCCTGGATCACGGCATTGTCGGGATGATCGAGTTGCATCAGAAACAACACGATGCCGGCACTTTCTCCATTGCAGATGCTGGGAGGTTCAAAGGAACGGGCCCAGGTGGGCGCTAAATCCATTTCACTATGTTGCTGGCACCAGGCAGTGCGCCTGCCATCTTCCTTAATCTGGGTCTTCAAAATACATTCAATGCCCTTTTGGTAAGCCTGGATAATTTCCTGGCGCAGGGGCGCTTCGATAAAATCATACAGTTGTTGTCGGTTGGCAATTTCTCCGAGGGCGGCAACAATGCCTTCCATGCCGCCATCGTTATAGGTGATATACCGGCTGTAATCATTTCGAAGCGGATAATACTGGGGCCAGCCCCCATTGGCATACTGTGCCTTCAGGATATAGCGCAGGCCTTCCAGGGCAGCAAGCCGGTAGCGGGGATCCCGACTATGCTGAAAGGCAATCGCCAGCGCACGGATATGGGTATAACAGGTGCCGTTATCAAAAGTCGTATTCAGCTGATCCCGGTGCTGTTGCAGGGTCCGTTTCTCCTGGGGCGTCAGCACCGCAAAGACATCATAATTCTTTGGCCAGCCACCATTGGATTTCTGGTAACACAGAATATTCTCCGCCACCGGAATGATATCCGTGGGCGCGTAGCGCTGGCGGTTCCTGCCGGGTAAAATCATTTTGTCCTTATCACCGATCATATACCAGTGATGAGCATTGTCAGCGAAAGGTCCCGGATCAATCCTTGACGGCACGGCTTGCTGTGCCTGCAGGCGGCCGGAAACCGGGAGCAGACAGCACAAGCAGATCAGCTGTAATATTATTTTCATACTCATCGGGTTGAGGCGGAACCAAACTGGGCCACCAGACTGTTGATATAAATTTCAATATTGGTATAATTCCGGTCCAGCGTATAAAGCGTGACATCCTTGTCACTGTGGGGATCCAGCCCCCGGGTCTTTTCCCAGTCGTCGGGCATGCCATCCTGATCGCTGTCCGGAGCGGGCGCAGCGCTTGCCAGCCGGGGCCAGGCATTCACCGTCTGCGCATAAGGCGTGCCATGGGGATGGCCTCCCTGAACATCAATAAAACGACCTTTTCGCTGCTGTACTTCCCCGATGATACGTTCATCGAGACTGTCTCTTTGGGGCAGAACGGCGCCGGCATAACGAAGTACCAGGCTGTAAGCTTCCTGGGCAGTTTGTTCGGGAATTGCTTCCGCCGCAAAAGGCTGCGCGCTAACTGCCAGCGCCAGGTCTGTGCCGGGTCGGCTTTTATCCAGCTGAATGCCCAGCCGATTATTGCGGCTTACATCCGGTGCGCCATCCACATAATTACCCTGGACATAAAACCTGCCATATGGGTGGTCCGGGTTTTTGGTATAAGTAGGATTGACGATACGGTTCCGTACTGATTTTTTTGTTTCGGGCCCGTATTTATAATAGTTGTTTACCAGATTATACGAGCCGCCTTCGCCACCGTAGACATTATTATGCCCCCAGTTATAAATCACATTATTGCGAAAATCTGCCCGCTCTGTATCTGCCCCCAGCCGGACACCATTAAAACGGGGCGTGCGACTATTGCAATGTGCCAGCAGATTATGGTGGGCCGAAAAATGCCGGCCGCCCCAGATTCCGCCATAGCCATGATGTTCAAAATCCTGATCCCCCGATTCAAAATGATAGGAATAATTAAGTGGCTCACTGATCAGGTTCCATTGCAGGGTAGTACTATCGCCTTTGTATACTGAACAGACCTCGTCAGTACTCCAGCTGATCGAACAGTGATCGATTATTATATGTTTTTTTCCGGAGGCGCCGAAAGCGTCATCACCTCCGCCACCATCCGTTTTCCCCTGGTTCTGAAAGCGGTCGCCCATTCGGAATCGCAGGTAGCGGATGATAATATTATCTCCGGAAAGGCTGACCGGATAATCGGCGAGGCAGATACCGCCACCCGGGGCGGTCTGTCCGGCGATGGTGACATCCCCTTTGATATAGAGCCTGGACTTCAGATGGATGGTGCCGGAAACCTTAAAAACGATGGTTCGCTTATAACGGGCGACTGCCGCTTTCCGCAGACTGCCGGGACCATCATCATTCAGGTTGGTAACCAGGAGTACCTGGCCTTCCCGCCCGCCTGTAGTATAGCGGCCAAAGCCTTCTGCGCCTGGAAAAGCCAGCGGCCGCTGCGCCCCAGACAAGGTTGCCTGTGGAGGAGGACTGCAGCCCAGCAGTAGTTGGCCTGCCACAAATAATCGGATCCAGTGCTTCATGATCTGCATGCTATAATTTTTGATTTTCAGTTATCAGACTGACCAGGCTGTTAATATACACTTCAATATTATCATAGCCCGTACTCAGTTGTCTGCCATTGGCATTCGCCTTCAGGGGGTCCAGCAATCGTGCCTGCTCCCAGTTATCCGGCATGCCGTCACCGTCACTGTCCCGGGGTGCAGGTTTTGACTGCAGTTCCGGCCAGCCGCCCACATCGGCCTGGCTATCAATGATGCCATGATTACTTCCATTGGACCCGGCGGCAGTATAGCTACCTTTCTTCACATTGTCGATAATACGCAGGTCTACCGCATCGCGCACCAGGCAGGCACCCGCGTATCGGAGCACCTGTTCATATGCTTTCTCTGCAGTAAAAGTCTGCAGGTTTCCACCGATATCCAGGGGCTCGGACAAACGCATAGCGGATTTATCGGCTTCAGAAACTGTTCCATAACTGCCATGGAACTGATTATACACCCCGTAGGTCCAGTTATCCGAACTGGCGTCAGCATGCCCTTCCACCAGGTTGCCATCCACATAAAAGTGGCCCCAGAGTCCGTAAACTTCCGTACCTGCAATTTTATTTTTGTCGATCGAAAGTATCCGGCCCTGCTTGGTGTAACTATTACCCGCCAAGGTCGCAGGACCGGGTTTAAAATAGTTATTGATCATATTGACATTCATCGCTTCACCGCCATAGAAACTATTACTGCCCCAATTGTAAATGACATTATTGCGCACATCGGTCAGATCAGTCAGGGCAAAAGCTTTCCCGGCCTCTTCTCCCAGCCGGGCGTTCCGACTGTCGTGATGGGCCATCAGGTTGTGGTGAAAACTGGCCCGGCGTCCTCCCCAGATCCCACCGTAGCCGTGGGCACCTTTATCGTGTACGGAATTACGGAGGCTCTCGGCAATCAGGGACCATTGAAGGGTGGTATTCTCATTGGCATAAAAAGAGACACATTCATCGGTGCTCCAACTCATCGAACAGTGATCTACCATGATGTCCTTGTGAAAACGTCCGCCCAGGGCATCGTCTTCCTGCGCAGCAGCGTCACCCATTCGAAAACGTAGAAACCGCAGGATGATATTATCAGCGGCCACATAGACCGGAAAATCCCTGAGGGTAATGCCATCACCCGGAGCGGTTTGACCCGCCACCGTCAGATCACCATGCTGAATGTTGAGTCTGGACTTGAGGGTAATCGTCCCTGAAACCTCAAAGACGACAATCCGTTTTCCGCTGGCTTCGACCGCAGCCCGAAAGCTTCCGGTTCCTGCATCATTCAGGTTCGTAACTTTTATCAGTTTGCCGCCGCGACCACCAGTAATGGCAGCAGCAAAGCCTTCCGCTCCCGGAAAAGCCAGGGCTTCCTCCTGTACAGGTACGGGTTGCTCCGGTTGGTTGCCGGTTTCCGGATGGGGATCGGTAGCCGGATCTGCCGTCCCGCTTTGTTTGGAACAGGCCAGTAGCAGCCAAAATGCGAACAATAAGGTTCCGGCACAGATAAGCTGCTTCATAAAATAAAGGCTTTAGTATGGTGAAAGTAATGTCTTAGGGTGCCCGGCAAATAGCAGGAAGCGTTGCGGGGTGCAGTCGCCCTGACACAGGATCCCCGAACCGGAGCCGCCAGTCGGCGGACTACCGGGAAGCCGGTTATTGTTTGCCGCTGAAGCGACAAGTATGTCAGATACACATCATTCATATCACTGCTATACTTAACAGCAGCAGTAAGGTTTATTTGACCTGGTTCTCCGTAATTTCCCTGACCAGACTATTGATATAGACTTCAATATTATCGTATACATCACTCAGATTCCGACCGCCGGCGTTGGCAACGGCAGGATCCAGCCCCTGTGCAGATTCCCATTCATCCGGCATGCCGTCACCATCACTGTCCTTTGGCGGCGTAGCAGCTTGAAGCAGCGGCCAGCCACCCACATCTTTCTGGGTATCTATAATTCCCGGCAGGCCGGAGACTGAACCTGTATAGGTCGCCTTGCCCTCGCGGACTTCCCCGGCGATCCGGCTGTCCACGGCATCCCTTTTATAGGAAGCGCCACTATAAGTCAGTACCGCATCGTAGGCCTGCTGCGCTGTATGGGGACTGAGGGCCTCGGCGGCAAAAGGCGTTGTCTGGCGTACCAGAGATTCGGAAAGCCCATTATCATAAACGACACCGCCATTCCAGTTACTGGCCGTCACCGTCGCATTGCCCGCTACATAATTGCCATCAATATAAAAGCGGCCATAGCCCACCCCGTATACAGAAGGATCACTGGCACCGCTGGCATTGTCCTTTGACACCTGCATGATGCGGCTACTCCGGTTCGAAGGTGTTGCCGGCCCGGCCTTATAATAATTGTTGACCAGATTATAAGATCCATTTTCGCCCCCATAAGCACTGTTTCCGCTCCAGTTATAGATTACATTATTGCGGTAGTCTACCTGATCCGGACCGAATTTACCAACTCCGGTACCACTGCCATTACTGTACCGCAGGCCGCCATCAAATCTTGGGTTACGGTTGGTATGATGGGCAATCAGGTTGTGATGGAAACTGGCGGGACTGCCGCCCCAGATACCTCCGTAGCCATGTGCACCTTTGGAATGACCGGATTGATTCATGCTCTCTGTAATCATGCACCATTGCATGGTAAAATTCTTATTGTGGTAGAAAGAAGCCGTCTCATCAATCGCCCAACTCATCGAGCAATGGTCCAGGATGATATTCTCCAGGTCCCGGCCCCAGAAAGCATCACTTTCTATACTGCTCACATACGTATCGCCGAGGCGGAACCGAAGGTAGCGGACGATGACATTATTAGACGCAATATTCACTTCCTGATCCTGAATACATATCCCGTCACCGGGGGCGGTCTGACCGGCTATGGTGAGATCGCCGTTCTTGATCTGTAAACGGGATTTCAGCGCGATATTACCGGCTACTTCAAAAACTATAATTCGTTTTCCGGAGGCCTCGATGGCGGCCCGCAGACTGCCGGTACCTGCATCATTGAGATTGGTGACTTTAATGACTTTTCCGCCCCGGCCACCCGTGGTCCGCTTGCCCGCTCCTTCGGCTCCGGGGAAAGCCAGTTCCTCTTCAACGATGTCGGCTTCCTCCGTGGTAAAGCTGCCGACGAGCCCCTTGGAAGCATAGGCCGGATTGACCCGGCTGATCGCCCTGAGACGTAAACTGTATGCGGTGCGGGCAGTCAGGCCGGTGATCTCTGTTTCTGTGACCTGCAGGGTATCGCTTTGATAAAACGGCTTACTGAAATCCGATCCGGTAGCCAGCTCCAGCAGGTAGCCGTCAGCGCCAGGCACTGCTGACCAGCGAACCAATACCGAATGAGGAGCCGTGCTGATATTCAAATCACCAGGTTGCGTCAGTTCATACCCCTGGTCACCGGACACAGGTCCATTTTTTTTACAGCCCGCGGATAATATGATCGTAAAGAGCAGGATCCCTGCCAGCCATCCCGGGCTATCCAATCTTCTGTACTGTAATTTCAATTCCTTTATACTGTTTCAAAGAGGATGACGCGCAGGTTTACCCGCTACGCCATCCCTTGTTATGCTATAATTTAGTTCTCCAGATCGGTGCTCCTGCATCATATTTACCTGCGAATCCCGGATCCAGGAAAGCAAAATTTCCATTATAGGGATCACCCCATAATTTATCGGCCGTATTATTATAGATCAAACCGGGCAATCCGGCGATTTCGGAACCAGCAGCTACGGTCAGATCTGCAGTACCCCAGACATTGCTGATGGTAAAGGAAGTATTGGGCATCCCGTCACGCATGGTAAAGGAGGTATTGCCGGTGGCGCCCTCATCCCAGCCATGACCAAAGACAGAATTGGTTATGGTGAATCCGCCCGTTACATTATTTTTTCCGTCTCCACCGCGGAACCGGAAAGCTCTTTGACCGGTCTGTGTAAATTCACTGAATGTACAGGCATCAATTTTAAAGGTCTTCAGGTTCTGACGGGTCTGTACAATCGAGTGCACCCTGTAGAAAGTGGAATTTAAAAAATTCACATTATCAAAAGCCGCTTTGTTGTCTCCATCGGTATCGGCGCAGAACAAACTGTAGCCGCCGATATCGTGTACGATGGAATTGGAAATGGTATAATTGCGGATAAAGACCGAATTACGGATCCGGATAATACCGCGCATATCATGCAGTTCACAATTTTCAAAGAGCAACTGCTGTATCTGCGTCTCAGTACCATTGGTCGGATTTAAAACATAAGCCCCGGAAATATCGCCTCCATCGATTTCAAGATCATCAAAGGCCAGCAGGGCTATATTGGCATTGTCAGCCAGACTCATATTGCCGGAACTATTCACCAGCGCAGCCTTATTGGGCTCAAAACCGTAAGCGCCTTTAAAGGTTACCGATTTATTCAGGGGGGTTGTGGGTAGGTTGAAACGGAAGCCTTTTTTCAACAGAATAATGCCGCCATCGGGTACTGTGGCCAATGCGGCCGTTACTGCATCCGGGTCTTCAGACTCACTCAGATCCACGACTTTGGGATCCGTTACGTCCACACCCGGTTCGAGGGTTGTATAGTCAACCCAACCCCTTAAAGTCTCGCCGCTATAAATAGCCACTTGGTACTTGGTAGAGGGGGTCAACCCACTGATAATGGTCTCACCGGCAGTCTGATCTGCGCCTGACACATTAAAAGAGCTCAGCGGATCTTCCAGTCGCAGGTCATCGGGACTGAATATTTTCACACCGGTGACTGCAGCACCAGCCACAACCCAGGTAACTTTGGCCCTGGTATCGGTCACGTGATAATTCAGCGGATCATTCAAAATGGAAGGGAAGCGCATGGTCCTGATGGCACCCAGGTCAGATACCTTACTGCTGTATTGCGGATCGGCGGCATTCGCCGTCGCCCGGATCTGATACAGGGTATTGTACAGCAACTCTTCACCGAGTAATGCTTTATCGAGTACCACATAGTTGGTGTCCACCACCACGGTATAGTCTACCACCTGAAAGGAATCGCGGCTGATCTCGATGGTATAATTCTGCGCCTCCTTCAGTTTGCCCATATTAATCATTATCACATTATCCAGTACCGTGATGCCTTCCCCGTTCAGTACCGGTCGGAACAGTCGGGTCTGACTGTAACTGTCATCATTTTTTTTGCAGGCCGTAAATGCCAGCGATACAGCAAGTATGGTCAATAGCAGATGGAAGACCGAAAGTTTTGTTGTTATCTGTTTCATCTGTCTGTTTTTTATTTTTTAATACGCGGAGAAAATATCTTCTTTCTGTTCAAATTCTTAGCGCGTGTTTTAATTTCCGAACATGTATCCATCGTTGGTGATCTTGCCTTTACTGGCGGCGACCGCCTCTTCCGGTATTGGGAATATATAACGGGCTACCCCTGGTTTGGGCCCGTTATAATAGTTTGCCCAGTCTTTTGTCACCCATTCTTTGTAGGTATTCTTGGTGCCATCCCATAAATCTCTCAGAAAATTGACCCGGGTCCAGCTTTCATCCGGAGGCGCCACAACTCTCAGGTTGGGGTTCAGGATCTCCAGATGTCCGGATTCATCCAGCTTCCAGTACATATAATCGGGCAAATTGGCGTATTTACCCAGTCCTGTCTGGGCCGAATTGGCCATATCCTGCAGGGTTTCTACCATCTCTTCCATTTTCGATGCGTAGAGGTTCCAGCGAATCAGTTCATATTTACGGATCATTTCGCCGCCAAATTCCCAGGCCCTTTCATTGACGATGGCCTCAAAGAATTTCTGCTTGCTGGCAGAAGCGGCTGCAATATAGGCATCTACTTTGGAAGCCCAGATGCTTTCAGGAAAAGCCCTTCTTCTTACCCGGGCCAGCGATTCCTGCGCAGCAGCGGTAGGGCCACTCAGTTCGTTCACGGCTTCTGCGTGCATCAACAGCACATCGGCATACCGCATCATCGGCCAGTTGATACCCGTGCCTTTGGCAGAATTCTGTCCGGGTGGATCCGGCAACAACCAACGGCTCCATTTACCCTGGGAAATATTGGTAGCCCCGCTGATAAATTCTTCCTTACCTTCTGTATTGATCTTAAAAAATCCACAGGTCACATCCCGACGAATATCTGTGGTATCAAAAGAAAAATAATAACTCGGCGGCATGGCCATATAGTTACTGCCTGATCCGAAGGGATGCTGCGCGTTAGCGCCGCCATCTACCCTAATACCAATATTCCAGGCCACATCGCCGTTGCCCAGCGCAAAAGGCACTTCAAAGAGAATTTCACTGTTTACAGTAGTAATAAATTTGTTCTGATTCAGGAATATCTGATTAAAATCAGTAGGTAGTTCCCGGTCTTTGAGTGTGATTAATTTTTCTGTATATGTTTTGGCCAACTGATAATAATCCTGGTAATCCGGCGCCCGCTCCATATTCATCTCAGGTGTCAGGTAATAGCCGCCTCTTTGCAGAGCCAGCCGGGCAATCATGCCCAGGGTGTATTCCCGGTTCACCTGCTCGGTTCCGTATAGACATTGATCCGCCCACATCATTTTTTCTTCAATATTGATCATGTCATCGATGACCTGGGTCAGAATAAGATTGCGGTCTTCCCGGGGCAGGAAGAAATCAGCACCGGCTTTGGGATATTCCCGGACATTGGGCACATCCCCGAAATAATAAATCAGCATGCTGTACCAATAGGCCCTCAGGGTATAGGCTTCGCCGAGCATATGGTTCATCCGGTTGCGGGTGGCCCCATCTGAAGATTGCAGCGCAGGGCTGGCTTCAATCCCTTCGATTGAGATATTGGCATTCCGGATAGCAGTGTAGGCCGCATTCCAGAACTGACGCAGGTCTCCGTTGGTGGACAGTGCATTCAGGTCCCAAATCTGGTAGCGATCGGAGGCACTCCCCCAACCGCTGCTATGTTCGATATCGGTATTGCCGGTCATATTATTGGAAAGACGGGAGCGGAAACCATCCGTTCCGAAGGGCTGATAGACCGCATTGACTCCTTTTCGGGTATCGTCCACATTCGAGTACACATAATCGATATCAAAAGTCGACAGCGAATCCGGCTCCAGAAATTTCTTGCAGGAACTAATGATGATCGGAAGCGCCAGGAGTATAATATATTTAAGTTTCATCTGTATGGCATTTTAGTTTTATCAAATCAGAGGCACAATCTGTTATCGGGTTATTGCAGTTTCTTACAAACTCACATTCACGCCGAATGTAAAGGAACGGCTACGTGGAAATCCTGAATAATCGACGCCAGTGGTCAGTCCTGTTCCCCTGGTAGAGACTTCAGGATCGTAACCGGAGTATTTGGTCCACAGTTTCAGGTTATTTCCGGTGACATAAACCCGTAACTGACTGATGCCGGCCCGTGACGTCAGTTTTTTGGGTAATGTATAACCGATATTCAGGTTGTTCAACCGGATAAAGGAGCCGTCCTCGATGGCCCAGGAATGAATCACCGCCTGTGCCACACCATAGCTGGCATGCGACCAGATATTCTTACCGGCATTGAGTTGAGCCAGCTGATCCAGATCAGTAACTATGCCGCCGGGTGTGCCGGTGATACTACCATCCACATCCAGATAACTATACCGGTTTTCCATGCTCATCGCACTCAGCAGGTTACCGTATGTCACCCGCCGGAACTGGCTGTACTGGATTTTGCCGGCGTTATATACATCATTGCCGACGGTCCAGTCAAAGAAAACCGCCAGGTCGAAATTTTTATAAGTTACATCAAATCCAAATCCGCCCTGCGCATCCGGTGTGGTATTGCCGATTACCTGACGGTCTTCAGAATCTATCACCCCATTTCCGTCCAGGTCTTTGAGTTTCAGGAATCCCGGCCGGATATTCGTATTACCTACGGTACCGCCTGAATTAGGAACCCCCTCCTTGAGAATGTATTTTCCGGTCACCTCGTCGTAACTTTCAAAATCGGTGGTCTGGTAATACCCGTCGGTCACATAACCGTAGATATCACCTACCCGGCCGCCGACTTTATAAAAGAAATCATCCCGGTCTCTCAGGTCGGTACTGGCCCAGTTGGATTGCACAAAACGGGAATCCGTACCGTCCAGGGCTTCAATCTTGGCAATATTACGACCCAGGTTTACCGTAGCCCGGATGTTCAGGTCTTTTCTTTCGAGCAAGACGGCCGTTAATCCTAATTCCACTCCCTGATTGGACGTACTACCGATATTGGCCCATTGTGCCGAAAATCCGGTATTGGAAGGTATGGCTGTCTGGAACAGCAGATCTTTTATGGTATTCTTGTAAAAATCCAGTGAACCGACGATGCCTGATTTAAACAGTGTAAAGTCCAGTCCCAGGTTCCGGTTGATCGTGGTTTCCCATTTCAGATCCGGATTAAACAGCACGGATCCTTCAGGTGTATAATATACATTGTCCACATTGCCGAAGCCCGGTCCCCGGCTGGTAGATCCTTCAAACAAAAACTGGCTCGCAGTAGCCGGAATCCGGTCGTTCCCGGTCGCACCATAGCTAGCCCTTAATTTCAGTTCCTTTATCCAGGAAACTTCTGAAAGAAATTTTTCATTGGATATTTTCCAGCCCAAAGCCAGGGCAGGGAAAAATGCCAGTTGATTTTCCCGTGAGAACCTGCTGGAAGCATCGCCGCGGAAGGTAAATGTAGCCAGATAGCGATCCATTAATTGATAGTCCACTCTACCAAATCCCGACAAACTGTTCACATTCGTTGCCTCACTTGTAAACATTCTGTCGGTACGACCGAAGGTCATATTGGCAAAAAGTTCTTCAGGCGTGATCGACAACCTGAAATCCTCTGCACGGATAAAAGTCGTTTTTCCTCCGCTGGAACTCATTTCCTGACCCAGAAGGATACTCAGACGCTGGTTCTTCAGGTTCCGGAAATTATAATTCAGGGTATTGAACCAACGATACCGAAAATCTTCATCATTGGTTTTCTCACCCAATGGCATATTGCCGCCGTTATTGAAAGATTCACCGGTCAACGGACCATAGAAGCGCAGATTCTCTTGAAATGTCTTCTCGTAAGAGTAATTGGTTTTAAACGTCAGGTTGGGCAGGATCTTATACTCCAGTATGGGATTAAAGGTATACTGATTTCTGGTCCGCTTTCTCCAGTCCTGTTTCACCAGTTCTTTTGGATTGACCATACTTTGTATAAACTGGGCAAAATCATCATTGGGGTCATCAACACTCAGGTCCAGGTCCATTTCATCCGCCAGTCCATTGGTAGGCCTTGTCTGTACTGCATCCTTAATCGATAATTGGGCGCCCGAGGTACCGGCGCCATCGACGATTGTTCGGTTGACCCTTGTAGCCAGAGTTACGGTGATTTTATCCGTGAGTTTATGCTCCAGTTTAAAGTTCAGCGCATTGCGGCGATAACCGTTATTGATCAGGAGCCCCGCATCCTTGTTATTGGTAAGACTCAGCATGATCCGGGTTTTATCGGTACCCCCCATCATAGAAATATTATGGTATTGGGAAGGCCGGGGGTCGCCAAACAGGATATCCTGCCAGTCATTGCCTGCTTTTTCCTTGTACAATTCCAGGTCATCGTAGGAGCCAAAGAAACGTTCAAATCCCCGTGTAGCGGCGTCGGACTGCAGCCGGTAATATTCATAATTGGCGAGCACGAATTCGTAAGGACTCAGCACCTGGAGCTTCCGGTCTTCGGGAAGTTTTTTCACCTGATAGAAACCGTTATAAGAAACGGAAATCCTTCCAGCCTTGGGACGTTTGGTTGTAACCACAATAATACCATTGGCTGCCTGTGCCCCATAGATGGCCGCAGCAGATGCGTCTTTAAGCACATTCACGCTTTCGATATCGGTGATGGGTATATCCCGGATACTGTTAACGATTAGCCCGTCTACCACATAGACCGGAGAATTGTCCTGGGTAATAGAACCCCCTCCACGGACCCGGATACTGACTTCTGCATCCGGCGCTCCATCAGTTGTCTGGACGCGAACGCCAGGCAGTCTTCCGGTAAGGGCAGAAGATGCATTGGCCGATGGAATATTGGCCAGTTCCTTACCAGAAATCGATGCGACCGAACCGGTCAGGTCTGATTTCTTAATGGACCCATAACCATAATCAACCACCACTACTACATCATCCTCTGAAGTAATATTTCTTTCCATGGTGACGGTCATGCCGGTTTTGGCTTCCAGCCTTACTGGCGCAAAGCCCGTAAATGTAAATTCAAGTTCTGCACCCACACCATCCACGTCGACTATAAATCGACCTTCGGGACCGGTCTGGGTTACCTGTTTGCTGTTTAGAACCGTGACGGTTACACCGGCCAGCGGTTCTCCTGTATCGTCATAGACAATCCCTGAAACTTTTAGATTCTGTGCGCTCGCAGTAATACATAAAAGGATCATCAGTGACATCATCAGAAATCTGTACATATGGCGTCTGTTTTAGTTTTCCGTTAATTAAGTGTACAAAGCATTGTAATCGGTTGCAATCTAGAAACCTCAGCTGTGCAATCTGAGGGCAAGTCTAATCATTTTTTCCAGCAGACAGGACGGTACAGGACGGATTTATTTACGCAAACGTTGCCGGTATCGTGTGCATAATTAAGCTATCTTCGTAGCCAAAGGTCAATTGCTACATGAAGTTTGAAGCTGCAACTATAAAGGATATTGCCAAAGCGTTGGGATTGTCGACATCTACGGTCTCCAGAGCATTGAGAGACAGTTATGAAATCAGTGATGCCACCAAGAAAAAAATCAAGGATTACGCAGCAAAGGTCAATTACCGACCCAATCCTGTAGCGCTTAGTTTAAAGGAGAAAAGAACCCTTTCTATCGGTGTCCTGGTAACAGAAATCGCGAATCCCTTTTTCGGCCAGGTTATCAACGGTATTGAATCAATTGCTTACGATAAAGGCTATAATGTGATCATTACCCAGAGCAAGGAGACGGAAGAAAGGCAGGATATGATCCTGGAATACCTGGCATCCCGCTCCATTGACGGCCTGATTATATCCGTAGCCGCTGAATCTAAACAGTTTACACTACTGAAACAATTGCACGAAAAGGGCCTGCCTATCGTTTTTTTTGACCGGATTGTGGAAGAAATCAATACCCATAAAGTCATTACCGACAATTACAAGGGGGTCTATGACGCCACGGCGCATCTTTTGGAAAGCGGCTACCGGAAAATCGCCATGATCACCAATAATGCCAATCTTTCCATTACCAAGGACCGGCTGACAGGCTATCAGCAGGCATTGCTGGACAACCAATTACCGGCTGATGACGCTTTGATTAAATACTGTGAGCACGGCGGCCTCCTGCCCAAGGAAGTTGAAAAAGCCCTTTCAGAACTCCTGGCACTCCCTGAACCTCCGGACGCCCTGGTTTTGGCCTCGGATAAAATCATGACCGAGACTTTCCGGATTCTGAAATTAAAGCAAATCCGGATTCCCGAAGATATGGGCCTGATCGGCTTCAATAATTCCAATTATACACCGCTGGTTAGCCCTTCCCTTTCAGTAATCTGCCAACGGGCCTTCGAAATGGGTGAAAAAGCCGCTACAATGGTACTTAACCTGATTGAGAGCAAAAAGAACGTAACCGATTTTGAAACCGTATTTATTCAACCGGATATTATGATCCGCGAGAGCAGTCAACGGTCCCATTCCTGAGATTTCTTACTATATTTGCACCCCTTTTCGAGCCAATCGAAAATAGGCCCCGTAGTTCAATGGATAGAATAGAAGTTTCCTAAACTTTAGATCCAAGTTCGATTCTTGGCGGGGCTACAAAACAGGACAGATGAAATTGATTTTCGTTTGTCCTGTTCTTTTTTAGTGGTAATCAGTTGTTTATCAGAAAGATATGATTGGCGATTACGTTCATTCGGGTGGTTCGATATGATTTTCCGTCAAATTCCAGTTTTTCGGGGAATATCGAACCAATCACTGATCAACAGAACACAACTTGTCCTTGCACGGGGCTTAAAAACCCCTCCTGGCGTCGGTGTTTGTAGAATTGAAGATTGATTGATAACGATTGACAAGTAAGAAATGCCAGAACGCTTAAAGAACGATCTTGTTCTAGAAAATTGACGCATAATGAATAGGCTTCTGTTTTATTTCGAACATATCACAATAAAGTATTCTATACAGGAGTTTAGATTGCCTTACTTATTACATATTTGAAGACGGATTAATTATATTAGATAAGTCACAGAATAACAAGACACTAAAGAATGAAAAAGTCAATCTGCGCGGTACTTATTTACAAATTAAAATGTATTTTTATCCCTAAAGTAAACCAAACGTTTACAATCCTTAAGACCAAAAATGACTATCTATGAGTAAGGTATTTTTTATAGCCTTCGTAATGGAAGACATACGACAAAGACATTTTTTCAACGGACAAACATACATCCAAGTGCGCCGTACGAATTTGTTAAACCCGGTTAATTCAGGCCATATGTGGAATGTAGCAATGGATAGTAAATCGGGTAAATTGACACCGTTAGGGGAACATTGCAGAAAGCTTATTGCAAGTGAGAGAATATCATCCCTCTTGATATTTTAGGTTTAACTTCTGTAAATCAACAGACCTCTAAAAACTTAACGACGGGAATGCTATTACTGGATCATCTCTATTTTAAATCCGTAGTTTGGAAATATAAAATTGGACTAGTCGAGTGCTAACAACCAGCATAAGTAAAAAAGAAAACCATTTGAATAAGAATTCAAATACATACAAGCAATATTTCTTACAAACGTTGAATAAGGCGACAATTATTGCTATTCCTCAAATGCGTTGGCAGGGCATTAGGGCAACAAAACGCATTTTTTATGTATTTTGAACCACTATAATTTCAAGAACAATAAATGAAAAACGAGAAGCTGACAAGGAAAGAAATCATTGACAACCGCTTAAAACAAGCGGGTTGGACTGTGACTGATCGAACTCAGGTAATTGAGGAATTCGATATCCACTTGACCGTTGTAGAAGAACCGACAACGCCCTACGCTGGACATCAATACAGCGACTATGTTTTATTGGGCAGGGACGGCAAACCGCTTGCAGTTGTGGAAGCCAAAAAGACTTCGGTGGACGCTGCACTTGGACGTGAACAAGCCAAACAATATTGCTACAATATTAAACAAACACAAGGCGTTGACTTGCCATTCTGCTTTTACACAAACGGACACGATATTTACTTTTGGGACTTGGACAATTATCCTCCAAAGAAAGTATATGGTTTTCCTTCACGGGACGACCTTGAACGCTACGCTTATATACGCAAAGTAAGAAAGCAATTAGCAGGAGAACTTATCAATACCAAAATTGCAGGACGGAATTATCAAATTGCTTCAATCCGTGCCGTAATGGAAGCCGTTGAAAAAAGGAAACGCAAATTCTTATTGGTGATGGCGACAGGCACGGGCAAGACAAGAACTTGCATTGCCTTGGTTGACGCATTAATGAGAGCAGGCTGGGCAGAAAGGGTTTTATTCCTTGTTGACAGAATTGCATTGCGTGACCAAACACTGGAAGCATTTAAAGAGCATTTGCCCAACGAACTACGCTGGCCAAAACAAGGCGAAAAAGAAATTGCAACCGACAGACGGATATATGTTTCAACATATCCTACCATGTTGAATATCATTCGCAATGAGGAGAAAAATTTGAGTCCACATTTCTTTGACTTGATTGTGGTGGACGAAAGCCACCGAAGTATATACAATACCTATCAGGAAATTCTTGATTACTTCAATACCATTACACTGGGCTTAACAGCCACGCCAACAGATGTAATTGACCACAACACGTTTCAATTATTTGAATGTGAAGATGGCGTTCCAACTTTTGCTTATTCCTACGAAGAGGCAGTAAATCATATTCCGCCATTCCTGAGCAATTTTCAGGTAATGAAAATCAAAACTAAGTTTCAGGATGAAGGAATAAACAAGCGGACAATTTCTTTGGAAGACCAACAAAAACTGATGTTGGAAGGAAAGGAAATTGAAGAAATCCAGTACGAAGGAACAGAGATCGAAAAGAAAGTAATCAACCGTGGCACAAACGCTTTGATTGTCCGTGAATTTATGGAAGAAAGCATCAAAGATGCCAATGGAGTTTTACCGGGCAAAACGATTTTCTTTTGCATCAGCAAAGCCCATGCGAGACGGGTAGAAGAAATTTTTGATTCGCTTTATCCCGAATACAAAGGCGAATTGGCCAAAGTATTGGTAAGCGAAGACCCAAGAGTTTATGGCAAAGGCGGTTTGCTCGACCAGTTTGTGAGTAGCGACATGCCACGTATAGCCATTAGTGTGGATATGCTCGATACTGGTATTGATGTTCGGGAATTGGTGAATTTGGTTTTCGCAAAACCAGTTTACAGTTACACCAAGTTTTGGCAAATGATAGGCAGGGGAACCCGTTTGCTCGAACCTGAAAAAATTAAACCTTGGTGCACACAAAAAGACAATTTCCTGATTCTGGATTGTTGGGACAATTTTGAGTATTTCAAACTGAATCCTAAAGGCAAAGAACCCAAAGCGCAAATTCCTTTGCCTGTTCGCTTGTTTGGTGTTCGATTGGAAAAAATTAGAGAAGCCCAAACACAAAGCAAAGTTGAAATTGTAAACAAAGAAGTTCAGAAAATCAGAAAGCAGATTGAATCGCTTCCGAAAAACTCGGTAGTGATTATGGAAGCCAAACACGAGTTGCAGCGCCTGGCAGATGAAAACTTTTGGGGCAACCTAACTTCCGACAAAATGGAATTTTTAGATGCCGTTGTAAAACCATTGCTTCGTACGGTTTCAAATGTTGATTTCAAAGCCATGCGATTTGAAAAGGACATCGTAGAAGTTTCTTTGGCTCATTTGGCAGGTGAAACAGAAAAGTTTGAGACACTGAAAGCAAGCATCATTGAAGAGATTGGCGAACTTCCTTTGAGCGTCAACATTGTAGCAAGAGAGCAGGAATTAATTCGCCAGGCACAAAGTAACCATTATTGGGCAACCATCAATGAAGACAAGTTTGAAGAACTGATTCAGAAACTTTCACCCTTAATGAAATTCCGTGAAGCGGTAATTCCTTTAGCTCCTGCAAAATTCAACCTCAAAGACGTTGTTGCTGAGAAAGAATTTGTTGAGTTTGGGCCTCAACACGAAGCATTGAGTGTAGCCAAATACCGAGAACTGGTCGAGAAAAAAATTAACGAACTGGTTTCAAGCAGTCCCATTTTACAAAAACTGAAACAAGGACAGGAAATCACAACAGAAGAAGCCGAGCAATTAGCAGATGAACTGCACAACGAGCATCCGCATATTACCATTGATTTGCTTCGCAAGGTTTACAACCACCGTAAAGCGGCATTGGTGGAATTCATCAAACACATTTTAGGCATTGAACAATTAGAAACATTTGCTGGAACCGTTACCAAAGCATTTGATGATTTTGTCTCCAAACACAGTTACCTCACCAGCCGACAACTGCAATTTCTAGACTTGCTCAAGAATTTTGTGTTGGAAAAAGGTGATGTGAGTAAACGCAACCTGATTGAATCACCTTTTACCATGCTTCACCCCGAAGGCATCAGAGGAATTTTCAATAAAAAAGAAATTGACGAAATTATAAGTTTAACCGAACAAGTAATGGCGGCATAAAATGGCTAAGATGAAAATATTTATAAGTAGTGTGCAAGCTGAGTTTTCTGAAGAAAGGAAAGCTTTGCATGAATACATTTACGCGGATCCGCTTTTGGGGAAATTTTTTGAACCTTTTCTTTTTGAATTTTTGCCGGCGATTGATCAAAGAGCTGATGAGATTTATTTAAAAGAAGTTGAGCAATGCGATATTTATTTAGGGATTTTCGGTAAAACGTATGGCTCCGAAAATAACAAAGGGATCTCTCCGACAGAATTGGAGTTTGATCACGCCTCACAATTACACAAAACTCGTTTTATTTTTATTTCTAACCATTCCGGAAATCAAAGAGAATCAAAGGAAAGTGCATTGATTGAAAAGGCACAAGCCGTGGTTGTTCGCAGAAAATTTACCGGCCCCGATGACCTTAAGGCAATGGTTTATGCCTCTTTGATTCGCTATCTGGAAGACAAGGAAATCATTCGCTCCGTTCCTTTTGATGCTACTTTGCAACCAACTATGGATTTAAATGAAATTGATGATGAAAAGGTAAAATCCTTTGTCCGTTTGGCACAATCACGAAGAGGTTTCCCAATAGCGGAAACAGAACCGAAAGAAAAAATTCTCATCCATCTGAATCTGTTGCAGAATGAAAGGCTGACCAATGCCGCGCTACTTTTATTTGGGAAAAACCCGCAGCGGCTTTTTATTAATTCGGAAGTTCGTTGTGCTTCCTTTGCCGGAAATATCGTAGAGAAACCTATTCCATCTTACAAAGTTTTTAAGGGAACTGCATTTGAGTTGGTGGATCAGGCATTGGAGTTTGTGTTAAATAAGTTGGACTACCGCATTGAAACCCGTGCCGAACAGGTGGCTATTCCCGGCAGCTATGAAATTCCGAAAGAGGTCATTTCCGAAGCGATTGTAAATGCCATAGCCCATAGAGACTATACTAGCAATGCCAGCGTACAGATAATGGTTTTCAGAGACCGAGTGGAGGTTTGGAACCCCGGCTCTTTGCCTTTGGGATGGACTACGGAAAAGCTGAAAGAACTTCACACCTCTGTTCCGGCAAATCCTTTACTGGCAGAGCCTTTGTATTTAACAGGATACATAGAACGAATGGGGACGGGAACCACTGATATGGTACAGAAATCGTTGAATGCCGGTTTGGAGGAGCCCCGGTTTATTCAGTCGGAAGATTTCAAAACGATCATTTATCGGCTCAATTCCGAACGTGTAAGGGAACAAGTAAGGGAACAAGTAAGGGAACAAGTAAGGGAACAAGTAAGAACCTTGATTATAATGATTGAGAATGAGATGTCTGTGATTGAGCTGATGTCTGCTCTTGCATTAAAAGGCAGAAGAAATTTTTTACAAAACTATTTGCAACCCGCCCTTGAAGCTGATTTTATCGAAATGACGCAGCCGGATGCTCCCAACAGCCCCACGCAAAAATACCGCCTCACCCCCCAGGGCAAGGAGTTGAAAGAACAATTGATAAAGAGAAACTAATGTTACAAAATAACGCACAATTAAAATCACTTATAGACAAGCTCTGGCAAAACTTTTGGGAAGGTGGCATTGCCAACCCTTTAACCGCCATTGAGCAAATTACCTACCTCATTTTTATGAAGCGTTTGGACGATTTGGAAGCCAAGCGTGAACGGGATGCTGAGTTTACAGGCGAAAAATACACGAGCCGTTTCAAAGGCAAGTTTCAAATTCCGGGCAGCAACGAAAGCATTGACAAAAACGAACTGCGTTGGAGTGTTTTTAAACACAAGCCCGCAGACGAAATGCTGATGCATGTGCAAATGAAAGTGTTTCCGTTTTTGAAAGAACTAAACGGAGAAACTTCACCTTTTACCAAACACATGGCAAACGCTGTGTTCATTATGCCCAAAGCCAGTTTGTTGGTTTCTGCCATCAATATTGTAGAAGATATTTTCAAAGAAATTGAAAAAGATGCCACTGAGGGTGGTCATGCTTTTCAGGACATACAGGGCGATGTGTATGAAATGCTGTTGAGCGAAATTGCCACAGCAGGAAAAAACGGACAGTTCCGCACACCAAGGCACATTATTAAGCTGATGGCTGAATTGGTTGCTCCTCAATTGGGACAACGTATTGCCGACCCGGCCTGCGGAACAGGCGGTTTTTTGTTGGGTGCTTATCAATACATTCTTACCGATTTGGTGAGAAAGAAAGACCCTGCCAAGTTGCAAAAAGATGAAGACGGTTTTGAACGGGCTGCCATTAGTGCTGTGTTGACGCAGGAGATAAAAAGCATTTTAGATAAAAGCTTTGTAGGTTATGACATTGACACTACAATGGTGCGTTTGGGTTTGATGAACATGATGATGCACGGCATTGACGAACCTAAAATTGATTACAAAGACACCCTCAGCAAAAGCTACAATGAAGACAGCCAGTTTGATATTGTATTAGCCAATCCGCCCTTTACAGGTAACATTGACAAAGGAGATATTAACGAAGGGCTGAAACTGCCCACCACCAAAACCGAACTGCTATTTGTAGAACGCATTTTTAATATGCTGAAAATGGGCGGAACGGCTGCCGTAATTGTGCCTAGTGGTGTAATACAAAACAGCGGTAAAGCCTTTGAAGCGGTGCGAAAACTGATTATTGAAAAAGCCGAACTGAAAGCCGTGATTGCCGTGCCCAGCGGGGTATTTAAACCCTATGCAGGCGTAAGCACCGCCATATTAATTTTTACCAAAGGTGGCGAAACCAACCATGTGTGGTTTTACGACATGCAAGCAGACGGCTACACTTTAGACGATAAGCGAAATAAAATTGCAGAAAGCGATTTGCCCGACATTGTGCAACACTACAAAACACGAGATGCGAAGAAAGACAGCGACCGCAAACTGAAATACTTTATGGTGCCGAAACAAGAAATTGTAGAGAACAAATACGATTTGAACCTAAGCACCTACAAAGAAGAAGTGTATGAGGAAGTGGTGTATGAAAAACCTGAGGTGATTTTCGGAAAATTAGAAAGCATGGAAGTGGATATTCAAAAAGGGATAAACGAATTAAAACAACTGATGTAATATGAGGGAACTAAAAATTTCTGAGTTTGCAGATGTTGTAACAGGTGGAACTCCTTCCACATCTGTCAAAGAATATTGGGATAATGGAAATATCCCATGGTTAAATTCAGGCGAATTAAATAAGGGATATATCTACAATGCTGAAAACTTCATAACTGAAACTGGACTAAAAAATAGTTCAACGAAAATGATGCCTCCTGATACTGTCTTAATTGCTTTGACAGGGGCAACTTGCGGCTTGAGCGCAATTTCAAAAATTGAGGCATGCGCCAACCAATCAGTTACCGGAATATTGCCATCTAAAAATCATGTTTCCGAATATTTGTTTCACTTTTTAAGAACACAGCGCCAAATAATTTTAAATAAAGCTTGGGGAAATGCACAACCTCACATCAGTCAGGCATTTGTTAAGGATTTCAAAGTTCCACTTCCCTCCCTTCGCGACCAACTCCACATAGCCAACCTCTTAAGCAAAGCCGAAAACCTGATATCCCAACGCAAAGAAAGTATCCGACTGCTGGATGAATTTTTGAAAAGCACTTTTTTGGAGATGTTTGGAGACCCTGGCATAAACCCCAAAAAATGGCCAGTTAAAAAACTGGATGAATTCATTGAATATATGGGTGACATTGGTTCAAATGGTAGCAATGAGATGGTTGCAAAAAATTTAGAAATGCTTGATGAAGAAGATTACGCAATAATGATAAGGACGACCAATCTTACCAGAAATGACTTTATTAATAACATTAAATATGTAACACAAAAGACTTATGAGTTCTTCAAAAAGTCAAAAATATATGGTGGCGAAATTATTATGAACAAGATTGGTAGTGCTGGTGATTTTTGGTTAATGCCAAATCTAAATCGTCCTGTAACACTTGGATTGAATCAATTAGTTATTCGAACCAAAAATCTACCTACTCTCTATTTATTTCATTATCTCTCTACAGATTACGCCAGAATGGTAGTTAAAGCTCAGGCAAAAGGGGCAACTACTAAATCAATCACGAAAACAGCTGTTAAGGTTCTTCCGCTTATGTATCCACCAGTTGCATTGCAAAATAAGTTTGTATCAATCGTAGAAAAAACTGATGCCCTCAAAACCCAATACCAACAAAGCTTGCAAGAGTTGGAGCATTTATATGGCAGTTTAAGCCAAAAGGCGTTTAGGGGAGAATTGAAACTGGATGAAAATGAAGAAAGCTTGTTAAGGGCTGCCGAGCCAATAATAGCTTATCAACCCAGACGACAATCAGCAATTTCTAAAAACAGGAAAGGGTTTGCCAAACAGGTTTTGGGCGGGAAAATTGTTTCCCTGTTTAAGGATGACCCCAATTTCACACACATCAAATTCCAAAAACTGCAATATCTGGCCGAACACATTGCAGAAGAAGATTTGCTTTGGAACTATTACCGCCAAGCAGCAGGGCCACACGATAACAAATTCAGGTTCAGCGTAATTGCAAAACTGAATGAGAACAAATGGTTTGAAGAACGGAATTACAAGTTCTATCCTTTGCCAAAAGTGTATGATATTGAACGCTACTATCAGAATTACTTCAGTGGGCAGCAGGATAAACTGAACGAATTATTCCAACTGCTAAAAAATGCTTCCGAAAAACTTTGTGAAGCTATTGCCACCATATATGCCGTTTGGAACAACCATATTATTCTGAATAAACAGTTCGACAGAGCCAACATCAAATCCGACTTTTTCGATTGGAGTAGCCGTAAGGAAGAAAAATTCACGGATGATGAGTTTGAGAAGGCATTAGCTTGGATGCAAAAACACAATATTGTGCCGACCGGGTTCGGGCAGTTGATTAAGGAGAAAAGTAAAAAGTGATTTTATTATACTTTGAAAATGGATTTTAAACCGAGCATAAACGAAAAATTCTTAAACCTCTTTTACAAAGAGATTGAATGTGATGTGCCTGATACCAATTCAAAGCTTAATCTGCATATTCTAAAAATTGAAAACAACGAGTTTTGTTATGATGAGTTAATAAAGCAGTTAGGAAATCACATGATTCCATTTGCCTTGTCGAAAAAGGAAATCAACGATTTTGTTAAAGACCAACGCTATCATGAACTTGTAGAAAAAGCCGCATCAAAATTCAGAGATGCAAAAGTGAATGACGGTGAAGCAGGTGAATTACTGTTATTCTGTTTTTTAGAATCGCACCTAAAAGCCCCCAAAATTCTGACGAAATTAGAAATCAAACTTTCGTCAAACGATTATGCAAAAGGTTCGGACGGTATTCATTTACTCGAATTGGCTCCTAAAAATTATCAACTCATTTTTGGAGAATCGAAACTCGAACAAAGCCTGACAACTTCAATTTCTCATGCCTTTAAGTCAATTCATGATTTTCTGACAAGAAAGAAGAACAACATCCATGATGAAATTGGTTTAATCAATTCGCAATTATGCAAAGAGGCATTTGATGAAGACCTTTATCAGTTCTTAAAATCGGTAATCGTGCCAAAGGCAAGCGATACCGACCCAATTGTAAAGAATAATGCCTTTGCCATTTTCGCAGGTTTTGAGATTGACCCAACGGATGAGGAAAAGCGGTTGAGCAACGATAAATTTCTGGCTTTGATTAAATCCAAAATAAAAGCCGAAGTAGAGGGAAAAATGAGCCACATCAAAAAGAAGATTGAAGAATACGGGCTATATAGCTATACTTTTTACGTTTATGTTTTTCCGTTCATGAAATTGGATGAAACAAGAAAAGAAATCATCAAGAAAATAACACGAACAGAAGAATGATAGAACGTTTGGCCAATGATGTGTTGCAAGATGAATACTTTATTAAACTCAATAATAAAGCGGCTAAACTATTGGCTAATAATTTGTTTTCTGAAAATGGCAGAAGTATAAAACTGACCGAAAAGGAATTGAATGACACACTTCGCTTTGCCGACATCCTTTCAAATTCCAAAAATCCGAAAGCACGAAACAAAGCCTACCAACTCATCACCTTGCTCAATGAAGATTATAAAGCCAATCCTTACTATCAGACATTCTCGCATTCTGTTTTGGCTAAATTGGGCAACTTCCCCGGAATTGAGTTTTTGAAGAATGAAAACAACAGTTCTGAATTGCCTTTTGACAGAGAACTTGAAAAGAAAGTCAAAGAGTTTATTCAAGCCGTTCCCGATACCGAAGATTTAATTTTTACCGATTCGCAATTTGAGCTTTACAAGAAGATAAGCGGCTCGAAGCATTTTAGCTTTTCAGGCCCTACATCAATGGGCAAATCGTTTATCATTAAATCCTTTATCAGAAAAGTAGTAGGCAACAAACCGCCTGAGAATATTGTCATAATGGTTCCGACAAGGGCTTTGATTAATCAGTTTTCCATAGACCTGAACAAAGAACTCAAAGATGTTTTGGAGCATTACAATTACATGGTAATAACCAACTCCAATGTTTCTGAATTGCCATCAACAGAGCAGCATTACATTTTTGTGCTCACTCCTGAAAGACTTTTGAGTTATTTGTCACAAAAGAAAAATCCAAACATTGCTTATCTGTTCATAGATGAAGCCCATAAACTGGCAGCAGAAAAAGACAGTCGGGCAGTAACTGCGTATTCAGCTATTTCAAAGGCACTAAGAAGAAATCCAAACATGAATTTATATTTCTCTTCTCCGAATGTTTCAAATCCTGAAGTATTTCTGAAACTGTTCAAAAAAGATGAGAAGCAATTTTTCAGAACTATAGAAACGCCCGTTTCTCAGAATCTGTTTTTTGTTGATTTGGTTGAGAAAAAAGTAACGCACTATCTGGACAATGGGAATTATGAATTTGAACCGAAAATTGTAACAAAAGCAGAGACGATTTTTGATTTGCTTTCAGCAATTGGTGGCGAAGAAAGCAATATCGTGTATTGCAGTTCAAGATTTGATTCAGTTGATAAAGCAGCAAAATTATTTAAACTCAATCAGAACAAGCAGGTTGAAGTATCTAGAAATGTAAAAAGAGTTATTCGCCAAATCAAAGGCTACATTCATAAGGATTATTATTTAGGTGAGTTTCTAAATAGAGGAATTGGGTATCACTTTGGAAATTTGCCCCAAATCATTCGGAACAAAGTAGAAGGACTCTTTAAGGAAAGAGAAATCAATTATGTTTTTTGTACATCAACCCTTTTGGAAGGCGTGAATTTGCCAGCAAAGAATGTCTTCATTCTGAATAATAAGATTTACGGAAATTCATTTTTCAAACCCATCGACTTTTGGAATCTTGCAGGACGAGCAGGACGGCTTAAACATGAACTTTCAGGAAATATCATTTGCCTAAAGGAAACAGATAAGGACTGGAAAAAACATGAAGCCTTATTGGAAGGTAATGCAGAAATAAAACTCAATCCTACCGTTGAAAACTACATAAACAAAAAGCTTAAGAAGATTGAGCAAATACTGAGCGAAAAACCTGATGTAAAGTTTGATACAGGCATTATGAAAGAGATATTGGAATACATTGCCAATATCATCAGCATTGACACTCTTGAAATTGAACGAGCCAATTACAACAGTGAGATTATAAAAAAGCTAATTGCCGACAACAAGGAAGCAATAATTGAACTGGCAAAAACTAAAAACGGGAAGATTGATGTTCCTTCAAGCGTTCTGAATACCAACAATTCAATCAAACTCAAAATTCAGAATGAGATTTTCATTGCTTTGAAAAAGCAAGCTAAAAATCCAACAGCTATCAAGTTGCCAAGTCGGGTAACTTATGAAATATGCCAAGAGTGGTTGCATAAATTCTATACCATGTTCCATTGGGCGACAGAGGAAAAGAAGTTTAAATCTGAAAGTCAACTTGACTATTATGCTGTTCTAATGAACCAATGGATAAATGGAGTTTCATTGAGCCAAATCATCAATGAATCTATTGCTTATTACAATCGCAAAGGAAGCACACTAATGGTCGGTTACAAAAACGGAAAACCATCCTATGAAGTGTTTGACAATAGCAAACACCACATCAATGTTCTCATTGGAAATATCATTGATGATATTGAAAGTGTTCTTCGATTCTTATTTGAAAAATACTTCAATAACTATTACGCCATGTTGGTTGAAATATTAGGCGAGGACAATGCAGGTGTAAACTGGGCGACATTTTTAGAATATGGAACACAAAACACAATTGTGATTGCTTTACAGAATTTCGGACTATCAAGACACTCCGCAGACTACATTTTTAAGAAATTCAAGGATTGCCTAAAAATCGAAGGAGATAAACTTATTGAAATCAACATTAAGAAGCTAAAAAGCAGACTAAGTAAAGAAGAAATAGAGTATGATGAAATCAGTTCAATATTATTTTAACGTGACAAAAAGCCTGCCCAAAGGTGTAAGCACATTTGCAAGCCGCACAAGCCCAAGCACAGACCAAAGCTTGCAAAAGAGCTTCTATCTAGCAAACGGCGGCCTAATTTAACTTAAGTTTAAGAAGTCCATTTTCCTTTTGGAAATTGGCATATGCATTGTATAGCATTTGCGGGATGATCATTGATAATTGAAACCCTTATAAGAGCCATTGTTACCGGAAAATCCCAAATAGTACATCTGAGATATCCTTTAAAACATTCAATCAAGGTAATTGACACAACCGCCCCAAATCCCCCAAAAAATGTTTCGAGATTTGTTCGGGCGGGGCTACAAAACAGGACAGATGAAATTGATTTTCGTTTGTCCTGTTCTTTTTTAGGGGTAATCAGTTGTTTCTCTGAAAGATACGGTTGGTGATGACGTTCATTCGGGCGGTTCGATACATTTTCCCGTCAAAATCCAATTTTTTTGGAAATATCGAACCAATCAATGCCCGGTTGGTAGTGATTCCACCTTCCATGTACAATTTCGGGATATTGACGATACTCTGTAAAGCCCTGTCCAACGACTTTTCGATATTGACTTTCTTGATATTCAAACTGTCCTTACTTATCTGTTCTTCCAACTGTTCGATTTTCTCCTTGCAGTCTTTCTTGATTTCAAGGTATTCCTCGTCATCAAAAAAGAGGCTTGGGGCAGTAAGGTGCTGGTGCAAATTGCTACCGAATTGCAAAATGAATTGCCCGGTTTGGGTGGGTTTTTGAATGGAAACCTCAAAAAAATGCGTGTGTTTGCTGAGTTTTGGACAAAACACTTAAAAGTAGGTTCGGCAGTGCCGAACCAATTACCCGACAACTTCGCTAATGTGTTTTTTTCCATAGGCTTCACCCATCATTTCAGCATAGCATCCAAATGCGAGACACTTGATGAGGCGTGGTTTTACTTGCAAAAAACGTTTACGGAGCGTTGGGACTACCGTCTCCTCGAAAAACAATTAAAGCCAATCTTTTCAAAAAACAAGGTACATTACCTAACAACTTCGACGCTACCTTACCCGAAAGCCACAGGGAAAAGCTTTACAAGCCTTCAAAGATGAATACCTGCTTGATTTCATCAATATAGAAGACCCAGACGAGGAAGATGAGCGGGTAATCGAAAACGAAATTGTCCGCAACATCAAGAAGTTCAAGTTTACAATACTATATTCGTCGATTACTATATAAAAATTAGAACTTGTGGCCAAACACAATTACAGCATTCGACCAGGACAACCTCATTTAATTTTGGAAATATCAATCACCGTTCAATTGAACCAGGACTGCATCAAATGCGGGGCCTTTGATAAATGCGTATGTTTTTTTATTGATATGATAATGCTGCAGTAGCTGTTGGTCGGTGAGCTGGTTTAGATCTGTGCGGGCGGTCTCTTTGGACACGCCATATACAGAACGCAGTTCCCGGATGGTCACGACTTTCTGGCTGTCCTCTCGTATCCATTGCAGTACCGCAGTTTGTCTTTCATTAAAGCCCGAAATTTTCTGTGGCTTAGCCGAACCACCCTGACCGCTTACCTTTTTGACAGCATCGGAAAGCGAGCGCGTTGTCATATGTAAGGACTGCAGATAAAAATGCAGAAAATAACCAATATTATTGCTGTCACTCTGGGATTGTGCAATGGATTTCTGATAGGGCCCTTTCAATTTAAAGATGGTCTGTGAAGGCGCAAAAAACGCGGCGACCCAGTACCCGTGTTTTAACAAATAGGTCTGCGACAGCAAACGGGCCATACGCCCGTTCCCGTCCCGGAAAGGCCGGATATAGGTCACCAGATAATGAAGCAGACCGGCTTTAATTAAGGGATGAATGAAATAAGGCTGTTTATCCTCATTGTACAGTTTAAAGACACCCTGCATAAGACCGGGCAGCCCTATTGCCTCAATGATCCGGTAATGACCGGCATCTTCAATAGCGGTTTCATCTATTTTATTGTTGGTACGATAATGTCCAATTCCTTTTAGCTTAATCGTATCCCGGGTCAGTTCCCGGTGGATATCCAGAAAACGGGCTTCATCCATCGGCGCCTGAAAATCCGAATAAGCCTGTTCCAGCCCCCGGAACAGGTTCAGGCAGATTTGCTCGGCCTTGCCTTCGGGTATCCTTTTCTTCAACAACATCTCCCTGGCCGCTTTTCTGGTAACGGAAGCTCCCGCCAGTTGTGCAGAAGCGATGCTCTCATCCAGCAAAGCATTTATTTTGTATCGGTGAGTCCGCTTAGGTTCCAACAGGGGCGCCCAGCCAATTCCGGCCAGTTCCATATCCAGCCGGTGCAGAAGGGCCTCCATATGGTTGCTGATCCACCAGTCAAGCTCCAGACTGCCCAGTCGCAACTGTCGGGTATACCCCTGGTTTCTTTCCGCCGTAATGGATTCCCAGAGATCGGCATGCCGTCCGGTTACCGGTAACTGCATATCCTTAAACTTATCCCAGTGCACATAATTATTGTTCAGGTTACGGGCAAACTGAATCCACTCGTCCTGATTACGGGGTAATGCTGCATCTTCTATCGACATAAAACCGGCCAATTTTGGTAAAATTAGTTAAATAAAGGGCGATTTAAAAACCGCGGCCTGCAGGTGTCTCTTTTCAGGATCCATCTTCGCCTTAACCTATAGCTTGAGACAGGTCATCAATCAGGTCCTGCGCATCTTCTATGCCGACGCTCAAGCGAATCAGCGAATCGCTGAGTCCGTTTTTAATTCTTTCCTCCCGGGGTACGGAAGCATGGGTCATAGTGGCGGGATGATTGATCAGGGATTCGACACCCCCCAGGCTTTCGGCCAGCGCAATCAGTTTTGTACCTTTTAAAACCTTCAGGGCGGCTTCCATAGAATCGTCCTTTAATTCGAAGCTCATCATGCCTCCGAAATCTCGCATCTGCTTTTTAGCCGTCTCATAGCCCCGGCTGTCGGTGAAACCACACCAGTAAACTTTCTTTACCGCCGGATGTTCGGCCAGATAATTCGCCAGTTTGCGACCATTTTCGCAATGCCGCTGCATCCGAACATGCAGGGTTTTAATGCCCCGGAGCACAAGGAAACAATCAAAGGGGCCGGGTACCGCTCCACTGCTTTTCTGAATAAAATAGAGCCGCTCCCGCAGTTCGTCGTCCCGGGTCATGATAGCACCCATCACCACATCGCTATGACCACCCAGGTATTTGGTCGCCGAATGCATGACCAAATCGGCTCCCAGTTCCAGCGGTTGTTGTAAATAGGGAGAGGCGAAAGTATTGTCCACAACCAGCAATGCCCCTGCCTGATGCGCCAGCGTAGCCATGACCTGAATATCCGTAATATTCATCAGCGGGTTGGTGGGGGTTTCGACCCAGATCATTTTTGTTTTATCAGTAATCGCCTGTTCAACCGCAGCCGGATCGGTGGTATCAACAAATACAAACCGGATCCCGAACGGCGCCCATAGTTGAGAAAACAACCTATAGGTTCCCCCGTACATATCGTTGGCCGCAATCACTTCATCTCCCGGACTGAGCAGGCGCATGATGGCGTCGGTGGCTGCCACTCCACTGGAGAAAGCCAATCCGTGACGGGCATTTTCCAATACCGCAAAAGCGTTTTCCAGCGCAGTGCGGGTTGGATTCCCCGCCCTGGAATAATCATAACCCTGATGTTCATTTGGTGCCGACTGGACAAAAGTCGAAGTCTGAAAAATCGGCGTCATAATGGCTCCCGTGGAGGGATCGGGCTCGGTGCCCGCATGTATAATCCTGCTGTCTGTTCTCATACTTATCTATATTAATAAGGCGAAAGGTACGGCAAATTCACCTATCCCTCCAGTGGGGTCAAAACAAAAAAATTCCAAAAACTATCATGACTGCTGTAACAAATTCATCACTATTGCGAATATTATTTAGAACGACCGCTGAGACAGTTTTTTTATCAAGCTGCATTGTCTGAAACAGAATACCGGTTACCGTCTGTCCATGTACTTTGATAATCCGGAACCTGAATCATTGACCGGTCTGCCGTTCATAGCTCTTTTAAACCTTTCATAACGTGAACGCAATACCCTTGCTCAAGTTAAAATGATTTAACATTCTGTAGGCTGCCGTTGATCCGGATTTTACTTGCTTCAGGCATAGACGGGAACTTATTTTTATATGGGTATCCGGCAAATGGACAGGTGCAGGAGGCTTTTTAAAAAAGGTTGCATCGCATCGATAAGTTCACGGTTTGAAATCCGCCATTCACCGGTAAAATACCTGCTGTTTACCCATAAGGGGTTGGAACAGGCTCCCTTGCCGATGTATGTTTGTGAAACAAATAACGAAACAAAAAAAAACTCATACTTAAAATTTTAAAAAAATGAAAACGTTCATCCTCGCCGCCGCCATTCTGTTCACTGTTAACGCCAGTGCTGCCGACATCGCCAGTATTCCTGAAAACAAAAAAGTAGTCGAAACTTTCAAAGAACTCTACAAAGATGTCAGCAATGTCACCTGGACAGAAACCAAAAACTATTTCGAAGCTTACTTTACCGATGGCAATATTAAGACCCGCGTGTTGTTCGATACCAAAGGCCATGTCGTACAAACCATCCGCTACTACAAAGAATCTAATCTGCCCACTAAAGTACGCTACCATATCAACAAGACTTATAAAGGAAAAGAAATCTGGGGCGTAACTGAAGTAACCAATAATAAGGGCACTAATTTCAGAATCGTACTTAAGGACGCACAGAACTGGTACCATGTCAATGCCGACAGTTATTCAAATTCAGAAACTGTTAAAAAATATAAAAGGGGCGACAAATAACCAGTAGGTTCCTTGCAAATTTTTCTCATGTAAAACAAACGGAGGGGGTATTCTTATCTTCTCCCTTTTTTTTATGATACCCCAACCGGACCCATTCGATCAAAGACAGGACAATTACCGGATGCGCTTATGAACACCACCCGGCTACGCTTCTAAAAAATTAAATGAAAACGAAGGCGGTTTTTACACCCGCTCATCTTTTCAGACCACAGATCAGTGGTTGCGTGAAGCATCGAAAGAAGCCTTAGGTTCCGTGACAGCGAGGGCTGGAAAAAACAATTACACTGCCTGTTGATACATAAATCGGATCGCCCGGATTTGACGCATTTGTATTACCGGCATCTTGCAGTACAGCGGATCTTTTAAAGTGAATCCGGGGTTTAAGTAAGGCCGGTCCCGACCGTTCTTCAGCAAAAACAAACGCTATTAAATCCTCCGTTAAGGCTGAGACAATTCAGTAACTTTTATTTGATGAAGTATTGAAGGGTAAGAAATCTCCTGTCCGGCAGCAGCTGCTATCTGGCGCTTTCAGGAATAAGGATGGGTAAGCGGGCTACCACATCATCCCAGCCCATTACCAGATTGGCGCCCGTATCGGTGGCCTCAAAGACCATGGTGAAATACTCCAGATATGCATTGTAATAAGTGACCGGCACTTTCACGCGCATGACATCCTGGGTAGAGTCGGGTTTCAGTCCCCAGGTATCCAGGTCCTTATTGAAGGCGATCGTCCAATAGCCGGCCCGTGGAATTGCATACAGGGTATAACGACCCTCAGGCAAACTTTTGCCATCCACGGAAACCGTTTGGTATACATCCAGTTCGGTAGCTTCATTGGCGCCCAGCCGCCAGGGTTCGCCGTATTTGAGCACTTCTTCAAAAAGTTTACGTCCCTGCAAATGTGGACGGCTGTAAATCACCCGCAGCACCGGCGGTTGTAGCCGGGGATCGGTCATTTTAAGCAACGGATATTTCAACGGAAAATAACTCATGTCCATGGGAGAGATATCTACGTCGGCGTAGACCGCAGATTTTACGGCGCCGGAATCCTGAGACATTAGTGTTGGCAATTCGATGCTGTCTTTGCCCTCCTCAAAATCCGGCGGCCTTCCTTGTTCATTACAGGCGGGCAACCACACCAGACCTACTATAATCCCCACAAATTGCAATATCTCTCTCATAATTTAAAATCTGATCGGCAAGGTAGCTGAAACGGTATCCCACCCGGCTACCAGATCCACCCCATCTTTAGTTTTCTCAAAATCAAAAGTAAAAGACTCCAAAGGTTGCTCCAGTTCCAGCACCGGTACGCTTACCCTCACAACATCTTTTGAGGGGTCATAAGTAAATGCACCCCATACATCCGTTTCCTTGTTCAGTATAAAAGTCCATTGCGATGGTTCTACCAGCGCGTACAGGGTATATCTTCCCTCGGAAAGGCGCTTCCCCCCAATCTTCACATCGGTAAAGAAATCCAGCTCGGTAGCTTCGTTGGCGCCCAGCCGCCATACTTTGCCATAAGGAACGATAGCTGATCCGAATATTTTCCTTCCTTTCTTCTGTGGCCGGCTGTAGATCACCCGCATCCGGCAGGGCTCCTTGGTTCCCTTTACTTTCAAAGAAGGATAGGCGACCGGATAGTACATGAGGTCCAGCGGCGACTGATCCACAGGGGCCCAATGCTGTGCTGATAACATATAGGATCCGGTCAATAATAATAATATCAAGGCTATGCGTTTCATATACCTGTTATTTTTTCGATGGTGGTTATTATTTTTCGCCAGCCGGCAGACATTAATTAATTGACCGGTGGCCATCAGGCATGACACCTGGCAATTTCATTTATTCTTATCCTTCGCCCTCACCTGCCGGACCTGACTCAGTTTCACTGGCGGTTAATTCTTCAAATCGCCGTTCAATCAGGGGCCGGGCGGATGTCCAGAATTGCCGAAAACAGCTTTCCAGCAAAGTATAATGTGCTTCAAAAACGGCAATTGCCGGGAGGCTGTCCTGCAAATATGCGGCTCTTTTCACCAATCCGCCAAAACTTTGATAAATCCCCTGCTTTGACGCATAGCCATATAACCAGTTCTGCTGCTGCATATAATAAAACATATGGCGAAACCGGGCTGGCATCAGGTGCTGTTGTGCGCCCAATAGCGCATAGGTCTGCTGCGCAAATTCATACAGATCGCCGGTGCCGAAGGTATCGGAATCGTTGGCCAGAAAATAATCATACACGACATCTATAAAAGCGCCACTATAAAGCCGGTAAGCGGGCCGGAACACTTCTTTTGCCCGATGGGTGGCTTCATGGTTATCCGTAATCGTATCGATAAAGCGGTGGAGTACAATACCTTTATGAACCGCATCGGGATACAGATACTGTTGTTTTCCCTTTACAAAATCACTGATCATATTACCCAGCAATATCTCCCTATTGCCAAAGCTTAAATACGCATGTGCCAGGTAATTCATGGGCGTAAAAATACAGTTAAATCAGACACTGCCTCCCTGGATCATTCCGCTTCCCCTAACCCGGCAACCCCATCGAAACCACTCTCCCCACCGTTACGCTGGGAATCCATGGTCAGAACGCGTAAATCTGTACCTTTGTGGGCTTTACAATAATACCCCCTAAGTTGAAAAAATTTAGAAGAATATTCCGATATATCGGATTGTATAAAGGCAAAATTGCGCTTTATATGACTTTTACCATCCTGGCTTCTGCGCTTTCGGTTTTTTCGATCGGCATGCTGGCGCCGCTTATGTCCATTATTTTCAAAGTAGAAGGCATCGGTGGTCAGGACCTGCTCAACAAGATTCCGGGTGGTCATTTGCTGGGTAGTGAACTCAGCCGGATGGTCAACAGCGGTGCTCAGATGAAAGCGGTACTCGTCTGTTGTGCATTTATCGTTTTTTTTATTTTTCTGAAAAACCTCCTGCTTTATATTTCCTCTCTGATTTCGGTACCCGTCCGCAGTTCCATTATAATCCACCTGAAAAATGATATGTACGCCAAAATACTCACCCTTCCGGTGGGGTATTTTTCGGAGCAGAAAAAAGGGGATATCATGAGCCGGATGACGAATGATGTGGGTCAGGTAGAAGGTTCCATTGTTAAAACCATGGAGGGACTGATCAAGGATCCGGTTATGGTCCTCAGTTACCTGGCTGCCATGATCGCCATCAGCCCCAGCCTCTCTGTTTTCCTACTGGTACTGCTGCCCGCCACCGCTTTTATCATCGGAAGGATCAGCCGTACCTTAAAGAAGCAAAGTAATGCCGCTGCCCTTAGGGTAGGCGATACCCTTTCGATTCTGGACGAAACCCTGGGGGGCATCCGGATCATCAAAGCTTTCGTTGCCGAGAAGATCCTTGGCCAACGCTTTTTCAGTCTCAATAATACCCTGCTGAACATCAACAAGAAAATGGCCGCCCGCCGTGATCTGGCTTCGCCTTTAACCGAACTTTTAGGCGTTACGGTGCTCTGCATCATTATCTATTTCGGTGCCAGCCTGATTCTGAAAGGCGGATCGCTCGGGCCGGGCGACCTGATCGCCTTTATCGCCATGTTTGCGATGATGATCAATCCCGCCAAATCCTTGTCCAGTTCCTTTTTCAATGTGCAATCCGGCGCTGCTGCAGTCGAAAGAATCGAGGAATTGCTCAATACCCAGATTACCGTGGCCGATGAGGGCACCCGTCAACTGGATGATTTCCTGGAATCCATTGAGCTTCGTAATGTATCCTTCTCCTATAATCAAACCCCCATCCTTAAAAATATCAACCTGGTTATACCCAAGGGCAAAACAGTGGCATTGGTGGGCAGCAGTGGTGCGGGCAAAAGCACCCTTGCAGATCTGGTGCCACGATTTCATGATGTAACAGCGGGAGAAATTCTCTTTGATGGCATTAATATCAAAGAATACAGTATCGAATCCATCCGGCGGCAGATCGGTATCGTCAGCCAGGAACCCATTCTTTTCAATGATACCATCCGCAATAATATAGCCCTGGCCGATCCCGATACCCCACTGGAAGCCATTGAGAGCGCCGCTAAAATCGCCAATGCCTATCAGTTCATTACCCAAAAACCCGAAGGTTTTGAAAGCAATATCGGTGACCGTGGCACCAAACTCAGTGGCGGTGAGAAACAAAGGCTGACAATCGCCCGGGCTGTCGTAAAAAACCCACCCATACTCATACTGGATGAAGCAACTTCTTCGCTGGATACCGAAAGCGAGCGTCTGGTACAGGACGCCATCAATAACATGATGCAGAACCGTACTTCCCTGGTAATTGCCCATCGCCTGAGTACGGTACGCAATGCCGATGAGATCATCGTGCTCAATAAAGGGGAAATTGCCGAAAGAGGCCGGCATCAGGAGCTGATGCAAATCCCCGATGGCATCTACCGAAAACTGGTGGAAATGCAGGAAATGTATTAACCAATTTCCGGCAGGACTTAAAAACGATGATTAGCAGCGGCGGCTTCATCCAGCAGCCAGAGTGCGGAACCGGACTTTTTAAGGTTCACCTCCTGTATCGGATAACGGACTGCGGCTTTTGGTTTGAAAATATGCCGGATCACGGGTGCCTTGGCAGTGCCGGCTACCATGAACATAAGCTCCCGGCTGTTATTAATCAGCCGGTAAGTAAAACTAAGCCGGTAGGTATTTTTGGCAGCAACCCATACTTCACTGATCCATCTTTTCTGTTCCTTAAGTATGTCGGTTCCCGGAAAAAGCGAGGCCGTATGGCCATCATCGCCCATGCCTAATAGCGTAAGATCGATCTGCATGGAGGGGCCGAGCAGGGTTTTCAGCTGCCGGGCATATACCGCCGCACAATCTGCCGGCTCGCCTTTCGTGGGCATGGCATAAATATTCTTACGGGGAATTTTTATATGATCGAGCAGATTTTCCTTCACCATCCGGAAATTACTATCTGCATGATTATGCGGTACAAAACGCTCATCCCCCCAGCAGAGATAGACCTTTTTCCAGTCGATATTGCGGCTGAAGGCGGGAGTCGCCAGCAGCTGGTACAACCGTTTGGGGGTACTGCCTCCCGACAAGGCGACAACAAAACGATTACTGGTCGCAATGCGTTCTTTACACTTTTCTACAAAATAATGGGCGGCTGCCAGGCTGAGGGCTTCAGCATCCGGCCAGACCAGTTCAATACGGTTCATTCCTGCAATTTTTTGTTTTTAAACTAGTATTTTAAATATCATCGGCGTACTGCGGATTTTTCCGACTTCAGGGGCGGGCAGACCAGTTCTTCGGGCAATTGTTCCCAGTCGCCATGATAGCCTTTCAGCAGTTCTCCGGCTTCCGCCGGCCCCTGGCTTCCGGCCTTGTATTTTTTCATCCCTTTGGACGAAGCTTTCCAGGCATCCAATATAGGCATCACAGCTTCCCAGGCGGCTTCCACCTGATCGGCGCGCATAAACAGGGTAGGGTCACCTTCCAGAGCGTCCAGTAGCAGCGCTTCATAAGCCTCGGGGGCCTGGTGCCGGAAAGTACCCCGGTAACTAAAGTCCATCTCCAGGGGTTTAAGGGTCATTTCCAGCCCCGGCACTTTGCCTTCGAACAGGAGGGTGATTTTCTGTTCCGGCTGAATACTGATGATCAATCGGTTGGGCGTTCTGTCATCTTTAAAGATCTTATGGTTGGCATCCCGGAATTTTACCACAATAATCGAGGATTTCCGATCCATGGATTTTCCGGTACGCAGGAAAAAAGGCACCCCTTTCCAGCGGGTATTATCAATAAAAAACTTCACCGCCACATAGGTTTCTGTGGATGAATTCCGGGCCACATTGGTCTCTTCGGTATAGGCTTTCTGTTTTTTACCTTCCACCGTACCCGCCTGATACTGTGCCCTTATCACATCGGTGGCAACCGTAGCCGGTGTCAGCCGGCGGATCTGTCGGATGACTTTTACCTTTTGCTGCCGGATGGCTTCTGCCTGGTATTTTGCCGGACAGTTCATGGCGATCAGGGACAGCAATTGCATCAGGTGGTTCTGCACCATATCCCGCAGGGCGCCACTCTGGTCATAATAAGCACCCCTGGTGCCAACACCCACTGTTTCAGCAACCGAGATCTGAATCTGCTCCACATGCTTTTTATTCCACAGGGGTTCAAATATCGCGTTGGCAAAACGGAAGGCCAGGATATTCTGTACCACTTCCTTGCCCAGATAATGATCTATGCGATAAATCTGTTTTTCATTGAAATGCCGGCCCAGCAACTTGTTCAGCTTTTTGGCAGTGGACAGATCGGTACCAAAAGGCTTTTCCACGACGATCCTGTCTTTTTTCTTATCCGGCGCAATGCCATAATTATACAGACTCTGAGAAATTATTTCTATAAATCCGGGTGCTACGGAATAATAGAAAAGACGAGTGGCCCGATTCTTCCAGGTTTTATCATTCTGATCCAGCTGGGACTTCAGCCGTTCATAAGTCTCTCCAATGGTAAAATCTCCCTGAAAGAAAAACAGATGACGGGTAAACTTTTTCCATTGCGCAGCCTTGGGTGCACCGGTCCGCGAAAACAGTTTCACCCCCTCAAGCATATGTTTCTCGTAAGCCGCTTCCGGCATGCCCTGATAATGCACTGCATAGATGGCAAAGGTTTCGGGCATATAACCTGCAATATATAAATTGTAAAAAGCCGGAATCAGTTTCCGCCAGGAAAGATCTCCGAATCCGCCAAAAATCACAATATTGGCCGGTGTATCCTTATAACTCATAGTATGATTTATTATCCTGAAGTATCCGCATTGCCATTACAGTCCTGGTTATGCATCGGGATTCCAGTCCGTGTGAAATGATCCCTCACGGTCTGTCCGCTCATAAGTATGCGCACCGAAATAATCTCTTTGTGCCTGAATCAGGTTGGCAGGCAGCTTTTCCCGGATATAGGCATTAAAGTAATTCAGGGTACTGGCGAGGGCAGGTACCGGTACCGCCACCGCCATACTCCGGTTGATAAATGCCGCCGTACCCGCTTTTTTCTCATTTAAGACCGAAACAAAAACGTCGGCACCGATAATATTTTTCAGGCCGGGCTGGGCAGTAAATGCCTCGTAGAGGTCCCCGAGTAATTCCGAGCGTATAATACAACCTGCCCGCCAGATTTTGATGACGGAAGGAATATCAATCCCATAATGGAAAGCTTCGGAAGCAGCTTCCAGCAGTTCCAGGCCCTGACCATATGCCATTAAAAACCCGAAATACAAAGCATCTCGGCATTGGTCCTTTAAGGCGGACGAATCAGGGTGGGTTGGTACCGTTGTCGGCGGGTACAATGCCGCAAGCTGGACCCGTTCCTGTTTCAGGGCGGACAGATAGCGCATGGTCACCGAAATATCAATGGTGGGTGTCGGTACGCTCAATTCCAGGGCACTCTGGGTCGTCCAGAGTCCGGTTCCCTTCTGCTGGGCCTTATCCAGAATCTTATCCAGCAGGTAGGCCCCTGTTTCCAGGTCTTTCTCCAGGAATATATCCGCCGTGATTTCCAATAGAAATGAAGCCAGGGGGCCCTGATTCCACTCCCTGAAAAGCTGGTGTAACTGTTCATTGTCCAGGCCTTCGGCCCGAAGCAGCCCATACACTTCACTGATCATCTGCATGACGGCATACTCAATTCCATTATGCACCATTTTCACATAATGACCGGCCGCTCCCTGACCCATATAAGCTACGCAGGGCGCATCATCCGCCCGGGCAGCTACGGCTTCCATGATTTCACGAATCAGTTCATAGCTCTCGAGGTTGCCTCCCGGCATCATACTGGCACCATAACGGGCGCCTTCCTCGCCGCCGGAAACCCCCATCCCGATAAAATGGATGCCGGAATCCTGCAAGGCCTTGTAACGGCGCTCCGTGTCCGTATAGTGTGAATTCCCCCCGTCAATAACAATGTCTCCCCGGCCCAGCAAGGGGACCAGCTCATCCAGCACCAGATCAACCACTTTTCCGGCAGGTACCAGCAACATAATAATCCGGGGTGTCGCGAGTTGGGCTACCAGTTCGCTGCTCGAAGCCACCGTAAGGACCGGCCGGTTTTCTGCAGCTGTCTGCATCGTTTTACGTTGATTTTCATCACGATCATAGCCACAAACCTTAAAACCGTGGTCGGCCACATTCAGCACAAAATTGCGTCCCATAGTTCCCAGACCGACCATTCCAAATCTCGCATCCATAATTCAGATATTTTTTTTAAAGATAATAAGGGTTCGACGAAATCTTAAATTATTATATTTTATCATACATTTTTGATTCCGGTTGCCTGTTTTTCTGATAAGTTTCTTTAACTTCACGCGCAGGAACGGATATATATTACGATTAATTTTTGGAAATTTAAAGATCAGCATTAGATGTTTACTAAAAAAGCATTGCCCGCTTTGGCCTTTCTGGCTATTATATTGTTCTCCTGCGGAGACAGTATAGCTCCCAAAAAAACAAATGTTTTAAACAGCCGCCCCGTTAGCAAGGCGCCGGCAAAGACCAAGCCCTCGTCTTCGGAACCTAAAGAACAGACGGTATTTTCCCACCCTGAACAAATTACCAAGGGCAATCGGGACAATACGGAAACCAGGCATCCCAAACCCAAGCCCAGGATTCAGACAGAAGATACCTACGTAGCCGCTGATCCCGAAGTCAACTCTTCTAAACTGGCTTACCGGTCACCGCAATATTACCGGTTCATTACAGATAGCATCCAGCGGTATGCAAAGCCGACTTACGAACAAAATATTGAAACCATCCGCAAACAACTGGAGGAGCGTCCTTCATCTGCCAAGAACCCGGCGGTGAACAGCCAGTGGTATGCTTCGGTAAACTTTAATATCCGCAAACCCAATTTTATCGTACTGCATCATACCGCGCAGAATTCGGCCGATCAGACCCTGTTTACTTTTTCAATTTCCAGGACCCAGACCAGTGCGCATTATGTCGTGGGCCGGGATGGTATCGTATTTCAGATGCTCAATGATTATGTGCGCGCCTGGCATGCCGGCAACGGAAAATGGGGCAATGTGACGGATATGAATTCCTGCAGTCTGGGAATTGAAATTGACAATAACGGAAGCGAACCTTTCAGCGATGCCCAGATCACCGCCCTGATCAAATTACTGGATTTCCTGAAAGACAAATATGGCATTCCACAGGCGAATTTCATCGCCCATTCTGATCTGGCTCCGGCCCGTAAAAGTGATCCCAGCAAAGAATTCCCCTGGAAACGACTGGCGGACGCAGGATTTGGTTACTGGTACGATGCCTATAATATGACCACCCCTCCCGCCGATTTCAATGCATTGCTGGCATTACGGGTAATCGGTTATGATATCAGCAACCAGGCCGCCGCGATCAAGGCTTTTAAGCTGCATTATATCCAAAATGATATTTCCTCTACCCTGAGTGATTACGATAAAAAAGTACTGTACAACCTGTACCGGAAATTTTAATCGCCCATATCAAGCGTATTCATAACTGAAATTCCGACCTCGTACCTGTTTTTGGACGGTGGTCCCGCCCTGCAGGTTATTGTTCCATTTCCTATCGGGATGAATCGGTAAAATTCGGCTGGCTTTTTTGACCAGACTATATTGCACATTTTTTCGATCTTCGGGGTCCAATTAAAAAATCATGAACCATCCACCGGGCAATCCCGGAACTGGAGGGTAATGAACCGGCGACATCAATAAAAAATTTAAGGAACGAGGATGACACAGGAACATAACAGATTAAAAACCAATGCTAAAAAAGCGGTCCCGTTGGAGCCCTGGGGGCCCTATATCAGTGAACGTCAATGGGGTACCGTTAGAGAAGATTACAGCCAACATGCGGATACCTGGGGCTACCTGCCTTTTGATCAGGCCCATTACCGGGCCTATCTCTGGGGAGAAGACGGATTGGCGGGCATCTCTGATTATTTTCAAAACCTTTGTTTTGCACCGGCGTTCTGGAATGGTCAGGACGCCATCCTGAAAGAACGGCTTTTCGGGCTGGGCAATTATGATGGCAACCACGGCGAGGATGTGAAAGAACTGTATTTCTATCAGGACAATATCCCCTCCCACTATTATATGGAATACCTGTATAAATATCCCCAACAGGCTTTCCCTTACGAACAGCTGAAAGCCGAAAATGCCAAACGGAACAAGCTGGAACCTGAATATGAGATACTGGATACCGGCATATTCGATGCCGACCGGTATTTTGATATCCGGATCAGTTATGCCAAATATAATAGTACCGATATCGCGATCAGGATCAGTATGACCAACCGCTACCATGAGACAGCGCCCATCACCCTGCTGCCTCAACTCTGGTTCTATAACCGTTGGCAATACGGCGGCTTAAAAACGATGCCCCGGATGGAACCTGTTGCGGAACATACCATACTGGCTTCCCACCCCCGGCTGGGTAATTATTATTTTTATTACCAGCCGTCGGATGATGTATTGTACACGGACAATGAAACCAATATGGAAAAGGTCAATGGCAGTGCCAACAAAAGCATTTTCACCAAGGACGCATTCCATGACGCCATCCTTCACGACAAAAATACCAGCGCGCTTCGCGACCGGAAAACCGGAACCAAGTTTGCGCCTGTTTACCGTCGCGAGGTTCCGGCGGGCGAGACCGTCCATATTTACTGCCGGATCAATCAGGAAGCCACCACGGCGCCCTTCGCGGACATCGAAAAAATATTTGAGCAGGGTAAAGCAGAAACCAACGCATTTTACGAGGCATTGCTTCAGGGCAGTACCGATCCGGAAATGAAATCCCTGCAAAGACAGGCGCTCTCCGGACTGCTCTGGAGTAAACAATATTATCACTATGATGTGGAACGCTGGCTGACCAGGTCCGATGGCATTACCCCCATCGATTCCGCAAGGGCACATGGACGCAACAGCGACTGGAAACACCTGAAAAACCAGGACATTATTTCCATGCCTGACAAATGGGAATACCCCTGGTATGCCGCCTGGGATCAGTCTTTTCAATGTATTTCCATGGCAGTGGTGGATCCTTCTTTCGCCAAGAACCAGCTCCTGCTGCTGATGCGGGAATGGTTCATGAAACCCGACGGGCAGCTGCCTTCTTATGAATGGAACTTCAGCGACGTCAATCCTCCGGTACAGGCCTGGGCAGCCATGGAAATTTATGAAATTGAGAAGCGCAGTACAGGAAAGGGCGATATCAGTTTTCTGAAAAAAGTCTTCCATAAACTCCTGCTGAATTTTACCTGGTGGATCAACCGGAAAGATATCAGCGGCGACAGCATTTTCGAAGGAGGGTTTCTGGGCCTGGATAATATTGGTGTCTTTAACCGGAGTATACATGATACCGGAGACCTCCAGCTGGAACAGGCTGACGGCACCAGCTGGATGGGCATCTATGCCCTGGACATGATGGATATTGCCCTGGAAATTGCTCTGGCAGACCCTTCCTACGAGGATATGGTGACCAAGTTTTTCGAACATTTTGTGTTGATCGCCGAGGCGCTCAATCAGCATATTCTCTGGAATGATGAAGATCAGTTCTTCTATGATGTGCTTTGTCGTTCTGATGCCGCACCGCAGCCCCTGCGCATCCGGTCGATTGTCGGCCTCACGTCCCTGTATGCCGTAAGTATTATAGATCATACGGTATTTGAACGGTTGCCCGATTTCAAAAAACGGTATGACTGGTTCAAAAAATACAGGCTGAAGAACGATATGTTCTGGCCCAATGAAGCCCATGTGGAAAGCGGCAATACCCTTTTATCCCTGGTCCGCACGGACCGGCTCTGCGCCCTGCTAAAGCGCTTATTGGATGAAAATGAATTCCTTTCGGACGGAGGTATCCGGGGGCTTTCCAAATACCATCAGGAACATCCTTATTCCGTTACCCTGAATGGTGAAGTCCACACCATTCAATACGATCCGGGAGATTCTACTTCCGATATGTTTGGCGGTAATTCGAATTGGCGGGGACCGGTCTGGATGCCCATCAACTTTCTGATCATCCAGGCGATCCGCAGGCTGGGACGTTTCCATGGGGACAGCCTGAAAGTAGAATACCCCTCCGGCAGTGGTCAGGAACTGAACCTGACAGATGTCTCGCGGGAACTGACCAAAAGGGTCGTCAGCCTTTTCCGACGCGACCCCCAGGGCAACCGGCCGGTCTATGGCCCCTATAATGATTTTTTCAAAAGGCCGGGGAACGAGGACCTGATCCTGTTTTACGAATATTTTCATGGCGATACCGGTCGCGGCCTGGGCGCCAGTCATCAGACTGGCTGGACCTCGCTGGTAGCGGAACTGATCCGGGAACTAGAACGTTAATCCTGATGCGGAGATACTTTTTGTTGCCGGCGCAGGGCCAGCCGGACCGCCCCGGCGGCATTGACAATTTTACCGGTACGACAAAGTGTAGAAAAGGCAACTTTTTCATCGCTTGTACCAGGTCGGATCACCGTTTCGTTCACCTTCGTTCCGGATGCTTTAATAATCTCCGCCACCTCGGTCGCGGTCAGCTCAGGGAAATAAGACCGGAGCAGGGCTGCAATACCCGCGACGATGGGACTGGCAAGACTGGTGCCGCTGGCCAGCTGGGTACCCGAGCCTGCGATATCGGCCTCAATAGACATCCCCGGCGCGAAAACGTCCACTGAACCTGCACCATAATTACTGAAAGGAGCGACCACCGCTCCCAGACTTTCATCACCGGAGGCACCCACCTGGAGCAGATGGGGCAACTGTTTACCTTCCAGGGTAACTGAAGCCGGGTAATTATCAATACGGTCATTATCCGAAGCATCATTGCCGGCGGCATGCACCAGGAGTACATCTTTCGAAAGCGCATATGCCAGGGCTTCGTCCACCCATTGCTTATCGGGTGAAATATATTTCCCGAAGCTCATATTGATCACTTTGGCACCATGATCCACTGCGTAACGGATCGAGAGGGCGACATCCTTATCGAACTCATCCTTGCCCAGAATGCCGCGGATCATCATGATGCGGACATGGTCGGCGATACCATCTATACCGAGCCCGTTGCCGCGTACTGCTCCAATCACACTGCTTACGCTGGTTCCGTGGTACCCGCTGTGGGTGCTCAGATTATGGTTTCCGTAATGGATCTGACGGATATCATATCCGTCATCCTTCAGCAGCCGGTCGCGGACCGGATCGGGAGGCTGTTCCAATTTCACCAGATCGGATTGCAGTCCCTTGCAATAGTCATCATAGGTTTTTACAATCGAGACATTGCTGCCGCCGCCCCGTTCCGTAAATCGCCTCCGCCACCAATCGATCAGGGGCTGATTTTCGAGCGTTCTGCGGACGGAATCCAGGTCCGCCACCGTATACAACACCTTGTCCAACCATCCCTGCATCGCCTGATCGGCCGACCGGATCGCTGCCAGATTCTGTTCGGCCCGGCCTATCGCCGATCTGGCCTGATCACGGGCTGTTTCCAGACGTTGCTTGGCCCGGGACCATTCCCGGAACTGCCATTGCCGGGCCGGCACCGTCGTATCAACCGTTCGTCCCTCAAACTGCGCTTTGAACCGGTGATAGGTCCGGTATTCCTCGCTGATGCTCATGGCCAGGTTCTCGCCGTCCGGGGCACCCAGATAGTTCCAGCCATGGTAGTCATCCACCAGCCCATTACCATCATCATCCCGGCCATTACCGGGCCTTTCTTTCGGATTGGACCAGAGTACCGGCTGCAGGTCCGGCTGCAGGGTATCGATGCCACTGTCAATGACGGCTACAATCACTTCGGTAGCAGGGCGCCCCTGCAACAACTGATAGGCCTGGTTCAGACTGATCCCCCGATAGCCGTCTGTCAGGGGATCCAGATAATGCCAACCGGGCCTAACTGTGGCCGGCGCCGGCTGTGCACAGAGCATCCCCGGCGGTAGCAGCAAAAAACATCCTAAAATTAATGGCAGGTACAAGGTCTCCTTCATTACGACGCCTGTTTCAAGCAGAAAGCCGCTCCGGTTAAGGGAAGCGGCCTGCCTGCTGGTTGAAAGTGTTTACTGGGTCAAAGGAATATCTCTTTTCAACAGTGCATCCCTGTTGGCGATATCCCAGGCAGTATAAAATATCATCTGCGCTCTCTTGGTGAGCAGCGGGAAATTGATCTTATCTACGGTATCCGTGGGTTTGTGATAATCTGCCTGCAGCATGCCATCATAGAAAAACAGGATGGGCACGCCTTTGCGGGCAAAATTATAATGGTCACTCCGGTAATAAATCCGGTTCGGATCGTTGGGGTCATCGAATTTATAATCCAGGGTCAGTCGGGTATATTTGTTATTAGCCCCTTCATTGATGGGCTGCAGATCGGAACTCAGTTTATTGTGTCCGATCACATAGACATAATTGAGGGTGTCGGCCAGCATCCTTTCGGTATCGATCCGACCGATCATATCGATATTCAGATCTGCCGTGGTTTTGTCCAGGGGAAATACCGGATGCTCGGAATAATACTCAGAGCCCCAAAGCCCCTTCTCTTCACCGCAGACCAGCATGAATACAATCGTCCTCCTGGGACCTTTGCCGGCTTTCTTGGCCTGGGCAAAAGCAGCCGCCATATTCATTACCGCGACCGTACCGGAACCATCATCATCAGCTCCATAATAGATATTGCCTTTGGCATCGGTTCCCACATGATCATAATGGGCGGTCACAAACAGGTACTCGTCTTTCTTATCAGTACCCTCTATCATACCCAGCACATTGGAGACCCGGGCGGTTTTTCTGCCCGACTGGTATTTGATCGCAGCCGTACCCGGCATGACGGCCGGTTCGGTAATTTGGGTACCGGTCATTTTTTTCAGGTCACTGATCGAATGATTGCCGGTTTCCTGTACAATTTTATCACTGATATAGAAAGCAGGGATCGCCTTTGTCGCCTCGGCCTCAGCTTCGTCCGGCACCGGCCGGTAACGATCACTGACCGAAGCCGCATCGGGCAGGACTTCAGAAATGATAAGGACTGCAGCCGCGCCTTTTTTTCGGGCGTTCTCGATTTTATTTCCGGTAAAAGCCGGTGATTGCCGGCGGCTCTTCTTCGTGGTAAAACCCTGCGGCTGGCCGGCCAGCAGCACCACCAGTTTACCGGTGACATCCACGGATTTATAATCATCAATGCCTTCATCCACCAGTCCGTAACCTACATAGACATAGTCGGAAAACTGCAATTCGGCCTGCTCCGGCATCGAAATCCAGGGCGCATAATCCGTAAAAGCCGTATAGCGGGTACCGCCCAGGGTCAGTTCCATCTGCGAAGCGCTGCTGGATTCCAGTTCAAAATACTGGCGGTAGCTGCCCTTATTGGCGGGTTTCACGCCAAAGGACTTGAACTGGCTTTCAATATATTCCGCTGCTTTCTCCAAACCAGGAGAAGGCGTGTCCCGGCCGCCCATTTCCGCGCTGGCAATCACCGACAGGTGTTGCTGGATCCATGAAGGCTGGATGACTTTGGCAAAATCCGCTGCATCAGCGGCTTTTTGTGCCCCGGCGGTCAGGGTACTGCAGGCCGCCACTGCAAACAAAATGTTCTTTATCATACCTAAATCTATTAAGTGGAATGTAAATGTAGTTAAATACGGCAGAATCGATCCACCGTTCATCATTTATTGTCCCGCATCAGGTTTCGGGGCTCAGTAGGCCTCGCAAGCGCCGGGACCAGCAGGTCGCAAAAATCCCAAGATTAACTGATAGATTCGGTCGCGGGTATTATCTTTGCAGCCTTATGAAAGCGGGTAAGTTAAGTACGGCAATATTGATTATAGTACTGGTGCTGATTGCAGATCAGCTGGTCAAGATTTATATCAAAACCCACTATCCGATCGGTGAGGTCACCCGGATTTTTGGGCTGGATTGGGCCCGGTTGCATTTTATTGAAAACAGCGGGATGGCCTGGGGCTGGAAATTCGGTAATGAAGGCGGCAAAGTCGCCCTGACCCTGTTCCGACTGGTCGCTGTTATCTTTGGTAGCTGGCTGTTGGTTAAATTTGCCCGGGAAAAATATTCCAGGGGATTTATGATCTGTGTGGCCCTGATATACGCAGGCGCCCTGGGCAACCTGATTGACAGTATGTTCTACGGTATGCTGTTTGATAAAGGTTTGCATTATGACCCGGCGATCGGCGATTATATCGGTTATGCGGGCGTAGCCGGCATGAGTAGTCCGGGTTATGCCTCTTTTCTGCACGGCAGCGTTGTGGATATGCTGTATTTTCCCATGATTAAAACCACCTATCCCTCCTGGATGCCCTGGGTGGGTGGCCAGCCTTTCGAGTTTTTCAGTCCCATTTTTAATATTGCAGACGCCGCCATTTCCACCGGCGTTATTACCCTGTTGGTCTTTCAGAAAAGATTCTATAAAAAAGTGTCGGATAACGAAACCGCAACGGCCTCCCTTGATCAAAACGCAACAACCCTGATTACCGGTACCGATCCGGGTCCCGCAGCAAGGTAAGGGACAAAAAAAATCCGCTTAAAGCGACATGGAGGGGCTTTTGGCGGACTTTGGGTGTTTTTCTCAATACAATTTACAGTTATTGGTAGCCTAAAGATAAGGGGCTTTTGGCCCGCCACAAAATTTTGGACATCCCTAATTCAGGGGATACCCAGTATCCGGATTCCCCCACCTATATGCCGGCTGACGCCTGTACCTGCCCCCTGCTACCCGGGCAGCAGGGGATCAGGTACAGCACCACTTATTTGATTTTACCCACCATCTGAGCCGGCACCACCCACTCATCAAACTGTTTGGGTTTTACATAGCCCAGTTTTACAGCCATTTCCTTGAGCGTTGTACCTTCCTTATGGGCTTTTTGCGCAATTTCAGCGGCTTTATAGTAGCCGATTTTCGTATTCAGCGCGGTGACCAGCATCAGCGAATTTTCCACATGCTTCTGAATATTTTCTTCAATGGGTTCAATCCCGGTAGCGCATTTATCATTGAAGGAAATGCAGCCCTCACCGATCAGACGGGCACTGTGCAGGAAATTGGCGATCATGACGGGTTTGAACACATTCAGTTCAAAATGCCCTGTGGCACCACCGACATTTATCGCGACATCATTGCCCAGGATCTGGGCGGCGATCATGGTTAATGCTTCACATTGCGTCGGATTGACTTTTCCTGGCATAATAGAAGATCCCGGTTCATTGTCGGGAATACGGATTTCGCCAATACCACTACGCGGTCCCGAAGAAAGCATCCGGATATCATTGGCAATCTTCATCAGGCTGACGGCGACGGTTTTCAGGGCACCATGTGCTTCCACAATGGCATCGTGTGCTGCCAGGGCTTCAAATTTATTGGGCGCCGTTTTAAAGGGCAGTCCGGTCAGTCGGGCGATTTCGGCAGCCACTTTCCTGTCATACCCGGCAGGTGTATTGATCCCGGTACCGACAGCGGTACCGCCCAGTGCCAGTTCAGACAGATGTTCCAGGCTGTTGCGGATGGCCCGCAGTCCATGATCCAGCTGGGCGACATAGCCGCTGATCTCCTGACCCAGGGTGAGCGGGGTGGCATCCATAAAATGGGTCCGGCCGATCTTAACCACCTTCATGAACTGACGGCTTTTCTTTTTCAGCGTATTACGTAGTTTTTCAATACCCGGCAGGGTGCACTCCACCAGCAATTTATAGGCCGCGATATGCATTGCCGTAGGAAAGGTATCATTACTGCTCTGACTTTTATTGACATCATCGTTGGGATGCAGAAACTTTTCTTTATCGGTCAGCTGACCGCCCTGCAGCAAATGGCCCCGGTAAGCCACCACTTCATTCACATTCATATTGCTCTGGGTGCCGCTACCCGTCTGCCAGACCACCAGCGGAAAAGCTTCGCGGCCAATGGTGCCATCCAGGATTTCATCACAGGCGGCACAGATCAGGTCCGCTTTCTTCTTGTCCAGCACACCGGCTTTCTGGTTGGTGATGGCCGCTGCCTTTTTTAAGTATCCGAAAGCCTCAATAATCTCCCTGGGCATCTTATCGGTGTCCCTGGCGATTTTAAAATTCTCGATGGAGCGGGCCGTCTGGGCTCCATATAACGCGTCAACAGGCACTTTTACTTCGCCCATTGTATCCTTTTCGATTCTGTATTCCATATGTATAAAAAAATTTAACCGCGGTAGCGGGGGACAAACCTACAGAAATTTTCTGTTCGTATTCCGCTATTATTATTTAAAAACCGATAATTTACAGTCTCAATAATCCAAAAACGATCATGCCTTTAATCCAGTTAGAAATTATCGTGAACGCCCCAATGGAAAGATGCTTTGACCTGAGTCGCAGCATTACCCTGCATCAGCTTTCCACTGCGGCGACCCGGGAAAAAGCCGTAGCTGGTGTTACCGCTGGCCTGATCGGTGCCGGCCAGACTGTCACCTGGCAGGCAACCCATCTGGGTGTTCGACAGCATTTAACCTCCCAAATCACCGCCTTCGACCGGCCCTATTATTTCCGGGATGAACAGCTGCGGGGGGCCTTCAAAAAGATGGAACATGACCATTATTTTTTGCAAAGAAAAAATGATGTCCTGATGGCCGATTATTTCTATTTTGAATCGCCACTGGGCTGGCTGGGACGGCTCTTCAACACGGTTTACCTGACCTCCTATATGCAACATTTCCTGCAGACCCGCAATCAGATCATTAAGGACTATGCCGAAACCCACCGGTGGAAGGAAATCTTGGAACCTGCGGCAACCGATGGTCCCGTTATTGCAACGGGATAACAATAATATCCGGGTTTTCTGCAACCATGTTTTAATAATAAGCCCCTGGTGGGTTTCCATTCTTTCCGGCATTGAATACCTTTGTATTTCTTGAATCACCGTGTATGGAACACAAAGAAAAAATACAATGGAATGTGTCGGGAATGGATTGTGCTACCTGCGCCCTGACCATCAATAAATACCTCAACCGCGAGGGAGCCCGGTCCGTCCGGGTGAATTTTGCAACCGGGGCGGTAAGTTTCGAACTACCGGAAAACAGCAGCAGTGAACAGCTGTCAAAAGGACTGGAATCGCTGGGTTATAAGGTCGCGGATCCCGCTGCTTCCGGTGCGCATACAGATGATCATGATCACGGAGCTTCAGGGGGCTGGCTGAAAAACAATGCCCGGCGTTTCTGGTTTTGCCTGCCTTTTACCCTGGTCCTGATGTTGCACATGATCCCGGCGATGCACCATAGCTGGATCACGCAGCCCTGGGTCCAGCTGGTACTCTGCCTGCCGGTATATATAACCGGCATGGCCTATTTTGGCGCAAGTGCCCTTAGCAGTATCCGCAACCGGATGCCTAATATGAATGTGCTGATCGCCATCGGCGCCACGGCAGCATTTGTCTACAGTTTATACGGCGCTATTACCGGCCAACCGGATTATGTTTTTTTTGAAACGGCCGCCACCGTTATCACGCTGGTATTCCTGGGCAATTTTATAGAGGAAAGAACCGTAGCGGCTACCCAGCGTCAACTTGATCAGCTTTCCCGGTCCCAGGTTGTCATGGCCCATATGATCGCTTACGACAAGGACTATAATGAAAATATTTTCCCGGTAGAAAGTACCGCATTGCGAAGCGGCGACCTGATCCTGCTGCGCACCGGTGACCAGGTCCCGGCAGACGCAAAAATACTTTCGGGCACTGTGGAGGTCAATGAAGCCGTACTTACCGGCGAAAGCCTCCCGGTAAGCCGTCAATCCAGGGATCGGGTGATCGGCGGCAGCATCGTTACCGATGGCAATGCTAAGGCCCAGGTGACAGCTGTGGGCACGGATACCGTCATGGCGGGAATCGTCAGTATGGTCCGGGAGGCCCAGGGGGAAAAACCACCAGTGCAACTGCTGGCGGATAAAATCAGTGCCCTATTTATTCCGGTGGTGCTGGGCATTGCCGCCTGTACTTTGCTCATCAACTGGCTGGCACTTTCCGCATTCACACCTGCGCTGATGCGCGCCATTGCCGTGCTGGTGATCGCCTGCCCCTGTGCCATGGGACTGGCCACACCGGCGGCTATTGCGGTAGGCCTGGGTCGGGGTGCCCGCAACGGCATTTTGTTCCGGAATGCCACCAGCCTGGAGCATTTCAAGGACATCCAACAGGTGGTCTTCGATAAAACCGGCACCCTGACAACGGGTGATTTCTCGATCACCGGTTATCAGATCCTGGACCCGGCGCTCGATGATGCCGGATTCAGGCAACTGGTCTATTCCCTGGAAAAATATTCCAACCATCCGATGGCCCGGGCCATTACAAAGCAGTGGAAAACGGCCCGGCCGATCGTATGGAAACAGGTGGACGAAATCAAGGGAGCGGGCATGCAGGCGCGTGATCGTGCAGGTCATCAGTATGGCGCCGGATCTTACGCAACAGTAGCCGGACTGACCTCTGACGACAGCCATGCCATCTATATTACCCGGGACGGGGCACTAATCGGCTATCTGGATCTGGCCGATGAGCTGCGGCCCGAAGCCGCCTCGGTTATTCGCTATTTCCGCAGTAAAAATATCCGAACCATCCTGCTCACAGGCGATAAGCAACAAAAAGCAACGGCCATCGGTAAGCAACTGGGCATTGATGAAGTGATCGCCGAAAAATCTCCGGAGGAAAAGCAGGCGATCATCGCTGACCGGAATGCAGCCAGCCCCACGGCCATGGTGGGCGACGGGATCAATGATGCACCGGCGCTGGCAAAAGCCACTGTCGGCATCAGCATGAGTGATGCCACCCAGCTGGCCCTGCAGACTGCCCAGGTGGTATTGGTAGGGCATGGCCTGAAAACCCTGCCAACAGCGCTGGGTCTGGGCAGACATACCTATCAAACCATCAAAAGCAATTTGTTCTGGGCATTTTCTTACAATATTGTGGCCATTCCTGTAGCGGCTTTCGGCCTGCTGACCCCCCAGCTGGGCGCCCTGGTGATGGCGTTTAGTGATCTGGTGCTGGGTCTGAACAGCAGTCGCCTGTTGGTGAAAAAACTGGATTAAGGCGCCGACGGCTTCAGGGCCAGGTGGTAGCAGTCCAGCCGCCAAAGGCGAATCGAATAAATTTTATAATTTAGGAGCGACTTAACGCCCGATATGAGCGCAATCGCAAGGGAAATTCTCAGAGAATATTTTGGCTTTGATGGTTTCAGGCCGCTGCAGCAGGAAATCATCGATGCGGTTTTGCAGGGTCATGATACCCTGGCTTTATTACCCACCGGGGGTGGAAAATCTCTTTGCTATCAGATACCAGGGCTGGCCCGGGAAGGCCTCTGCCTGGTAGTTTCTCCCCTGATTGCGCTGATGCAGGATCAGGTAAGACAGCTGCGACAGAAAAACATTACAGCCCTGATGATCAGCACCGGTATGAGCCGGGCTGAAATTACCAGTGTGCTGGAAACCGCTTGCCGGAGCAATTGCAAATTCCTGTATGTTTCCCCTGAAAGACTGGACACCGCCTTGTTCAGATCTTACCTGGAGGCCCTGGATATCCGGTTGATCGCTGTGGATGAAGCGCATTGCATTTCCCAGTGGGGCTATGATTTCCGGCCGGCTTACCTGCGTATTGCGGCTTTAAGAACGGAACTTCCGGGTATTCCGCTGATTGCCCTGACGGCATCTGCCACGCCGGTGGTACAGCAGGATATCTGCGATAAACTGCAACCGCCCGATTCCCCGGTACCGACACCCACCGAAGAAGCTTCCGCCTGGCGCATCTTTAAAACCAGTTTTGAAAGACCGGAACTCTCCTACCGGGTGCTGAAAATCGGCTGGTCAACAGAAGAACGGATGGATGCCATTCACCGGATCCTGGAAAAAACGCCCGGACCCGCTATAGTTTTCTGCAGTACCCGCAAACGCACCCGTGAAATTGCAGAAGCATTGAGTCGGTCGGGCATTACTGCCCAATACTACAATGCCGGGCTCAGCACCGAGGAACGGAGCAAGCGGCAGCAGCAATGGATCAGTAATCAATTGCGGGTCATGGTCTGCACCAACGCTTTCGGTATGGGCATTGACAAACCCGATGTCCGACTGGTGGTGCATGCGGATCCGCCCGACAGTCTGGAAAATTATTACCAGGAAGCGGGGCGGGCCGGCCGGGATGGCGCTCCGGCGGTAGCCGTACTGCTGTATAATCAGGGTGCTATCGAATTTCTCAACCGACTGCCCGAGCTCCGTTATCCGCCGCTGAATACAATCCGGCAAGTCTACCGCAGTGCTGTGCATTACTTGCAACTGCCTGAGGGCGAAGCGCCGGGTACCAGCTATGATTTTAACCTGAAGGATTTTATACAGAAATTCGGACTGGACATTCAAACCACAGTCTATGGGCTCAAGGCCCTGGAACAGGATGGCTGGCTCAGTTTCTCCGAACAGGTATTTAAACCACCCCAGCTGCGGTTTAATATGTACAAGGAAGTGTTGTATGAGTATGAAAGCAGCCACCCGACCCTGGAACCGCTGATCAAAAGCCTGCTGCGTAGTTATGAAGGAATTTATGACAACCTGGTAACGGTTTCAGAATCCTACCTGGCGCGGCAGCTGCGCATCGACTCCGCCCAACTGTTGCAGCAGTTACAGCTGCTGGCCCGGGACCGGGTCATTGTCTTTGAGCCGCGCAAAACCGAAGCCCAACTGATGCTGATGCGGCCCCGCATCAAAACTGCACTGCTGGAGATCAACCTCGTGCAGCACCGGGAACGGAAGGCTTGGTTCCAGCAACGGCTCCAGGCCATGATCGACTATTTGCAGGAAACCGACAGTTGCCGCAATAAGATCATCTGTAGCTATTTTGGTCAGACCGGTCTGGAAGACTGTGGCCGTTGTGACAATTGTCGTAAAGTCCGTCAGGCAACTGAATAATCCTCCTGCTCACCGGATGTCGCCGCCTGCTGTCCGAGGTATTGTTCCCGGGCAATTTTAGCCGTTTTGTGTTTGCCGTCATGGGACCAGCCCGGCGGCATGAAAATATATAAAAGTTTATTCCTGATACCAGGCGCTCTGGCCACATCTTTCGCCAGGCAGATTATCTCACCAAAATAGGCATCCCATAGGCTGTTGGGATTCATCTGGCGGGTAATACCGTACTCGATCTTGATTGCCCTGTCCTCATCCTGATAGGTTTTAAAGAGCCGGTCCCAGATATTGAGCAGGTTGCAGAAATTCGTATCCATGTACAGGGGGTTACGCGCATGATGCACCCGGTGGTGCGAGGGCGTCAGCAGGATTTTCTGCAGGAATCCCAGCCGACCATCTTTCAGGATATGCTCACCTGCGTGGATAAAGGAGCCCCAGATGCCATCGATAAACATGATGACAAACAAGAGCGGCGGACTCACACCCATCAGGATACAGATCGAAGTGCGGATCACATCCGCATAAGGCGCTTCGAGGAAAAAATGGGCGAAGTTCACAAAAAGGTTCATTTCTGTCGGCGCATGATGGGTGGAATGCAGGCACCATAGAATCCGAACCTTATGTGCCAGGTAATGATAGATAAAATGTGCGAATTCCCAAATCACATATCCGTACAGGAGCCAATACCAGGTGATGGTACTGTGAAACAGGGCATGTTTTTCAAATAAACCGATACAAAAACCAACTGCTGCAATCGAAATAAATCGCGAGATAAATCGATTTAGCACAAATACCAGAAACGGCATTTTATAATCTTCGATCTTAAATTTCTTATAGAAAAGCGCCCGCAGGATTTCAAAAACCAGCAACAGCGGTATTACCGGTCCCATCAAAATACGAATCCCGTCAAAAGTGGTGAGCACTTCGTAATTACTGTTTTTGATCATTTCAATGAGAGCACCTAATCCAAAAAAACCGGTTACCTCATTGTATAGTTCCTGAAAAATATCAAACATGGCTTAATAATTTAATAGCAATCTGCCGCCGTTCATCTTTTGCTGCTGTACCGCAGCACCGAATAAGAGGGTTCCTGGCAATCGGCGAACAAAACTGGATTAAAAATACAAAAAATCATGCATCTGGGTCCAGGCAGGCAGCGTCCACCGCTCGTGCTCCTATATTTCCTCTGGTAATCTTAGATCCACTGGAAGGCTGCAATGCTCTCGGCTATTGAATTTGAGGCCATCCGGCCCACCGGAACAGGGTTTAAAATCCATGACATTTTATGCGGGAAATACCACCTGATTTACTTATTTTTAGCCCCATTGCAAACAAAGTTTTCTTCATGCTATTTAGTGTTTTAACAGGTTTATTTACAGCAGTGATGCTTATCGTTCTGGGACGGTTTTTCCGGTCCCGGTGGAGTCTGCTCCTGCCGCTGGTCCCCCTGTGTTTGTTTGCCTATTTCCTAAGCTATGCGCCCGATATCACAGCTGGTGCGGTTATGCTTCAGTCAACTGACTGGGTGCCGGGTCTCGGGGTTAATTTCGATCTCCGGCTGGATGGCCTTTCCTGGCTATTTGCGCTTTTAATTACCGGCATCGGAACGGCGATATTTTTCTACGCCAGAACCTACCTGAAAGGTCAGGCTTTTTACGATCGTTTTTTCGGCTATCTCTGCCTTTTTATGACGGCCATGCTGGGCATCGTTATGGCAGACAATATCCTGCTGCTTTTTATATTCTGGGAACTGACCAGTATCAGCTCTTTTTTCCTGATCGGTTTTAATAATAACGACCATGCGTCCCGCAAAAGTGCCGTAACAGCCCTGACTGTTACCGGTATGGGCGGTTTTTTCCTGCTGGCGGGACTGATTCTGATCGGCCAGGTGGCGGGTACTTATCAGATTTCAGAACTCATGGCCCATCGGGAACTCCTGACCAGCCACCGGCTCTATCCGCTGATGCTGGGTTTGCTCTGTATGGGCGCTTTTACTAAATCTGCACAGTTTCCCTTTCACTTCTGGCTGCCGGCTGCGATGAAAGCCCCTACGCCGGTATCAGCGTACCTGCATTCGGCTACCATGGTTAAAGCGGGTATTTACCTGCTGGCCCGGTTCAATCCGATACTGGGCGGCACCAGTGCCTGGTCCTATACCCTGATGATTGCAGGAGGTATTACCATGGTTCTGGCTGCCTTTCGCAGCCTTTCCCGTACCGACCTGAAAGGGATATTGGCCTATTCCACGATCGCAGCCCTTGGTGTCCTGGTCTTTCTGATCGGCATGGGAAGCCGGGAGGCCATTATCGCTGCCAGTGTCTTTATCCTGGTACACGCCCTGTATAAAGCGGCATTATTTCTGGTGGCAGGTATTATTGACCATGAAACCGGTACCCGCGATATCCGGTTGCTGGCGGGATTGAGAAAAGTATTATTACCGGTAGCCATTGCCGGGCTGCTGGCTGCCTTATCCAGCGCGGGGCTACCCCTGACCTGGGGTTTCATCGGAAAGGACCTGATCTATGAAGCGAGTCTGAGCGCAGGAAACAGCGCCCTATTGCTGACAGGACTGGCGTTTTTGACAAATACGGGACTGGTGGCAGCGGGCTTTCTGGCGGGAATAAGACCCTTTACCGGGCCCTTGCCGGAACGGTACAGCCAGGTGCACTTGCCAGCCATCTCCATGTGGGTTACACCGCTGATCCTGGGTCTGATCGGGGTACTCTTCGGCTTTTTGCCGGGTTTGACCGGCCAGTGGTTTAGCCAGCCCGCCGCGGATGTTATGTTTGGCAATACGACCGGTATGGAGCTCAGGCTATGGCATGGTTTTACCCTGGTGCTGCTCCTGAGCCTGCTGACCCTGGCAGCGGGTACACTGGTATACCTGATGATCCGTCCGGAAAAGGCACCAAGGGGGGTGATGGCCGTGATCAACGGCTGGTCGGCAGAAGCGGTATTTCAAAAGCTGGCCGATGGCATCATGAAACTGGCCACTGCTTTTACGGAATTCTTCCATAACGGCTATCTGAGATCCTATCACCTCAAAATCATCGTTTTTACCGAGATCCTGCTGGCCTACAAACTCTGGCTGGGGGGCCCCATAGAAATCGATTATTACAGTCTGGCCATGCTCACCATCTATGAAGTAGCGGTGGTATTGATACTGGTGGGTGCACTGTTCATCATGATCCTTACGCGCGCCCGGCTGACGGCCGTGGTCAGCATGAGCGTGATTGGCTACTGTATCTGTCTGATGTTTGTATTTTACAGCGCCCCGGATCTGGCCATGACCCAGTTCACGATCGATACCCTGACCACCGTACTTTTTGTATTGGTGCTCTATAAACTGCCACCCTTCCTTAAGCTGGGTACCAGCAGGGAGCGTTATCGGGATATTATTGTATCACTGGGTTTTGGTGCCATACTTTGTCTGGTGGCCCTGCGGGTCCACCATGAACCCATCAATACGGCAACCAGTGATTTCTATGACCAGGCGGCTTATTCCCTGGCCAAGGGCAAAAACGTGGTAAATGTGATCCTGGTTGATTTTCGGGGCATTGATACCATGTTTGAGACGGTAGTGCTCAGTATTGCCGCCATCGGCGTATATAATTTATTAAGACTGAGGTTAAAACCCTCCGAAAAAGAATAATATGCGAAGTATCATTCTGCAGACGGCGACCCGGTATTTACTGCCGATCCTGCTGCTCTTCTCGATCTTTATCCTGCTCCGGGGGCATTATTTCCCCGGAGGCGGGTTCGTGGGCGGACTGGTAGCATCGATTGCATTCGTGTTGCACAGTTTTGCCAATGGCACGGAAGCCACCATGAAATTGCTGCGCAGGAAACCCCTGTCACTGATTCCGATTGGCCTGGGCATAGCGGTGTTCAGTGTGAGCCTACCCATGTTTTTCGGGCTGCCGCCGATGACGGGCCTCTGGCTGGATTCACCCCTTCCGTTTCTGGGAGCAGTGGGTACTTCCCTGTTCTTTGATACCGGGGTCTACCTGGTGGTAGTGGGAGTGGTACTCACCATGTTATTCACGATTTCCTTAACTGAAGACTAGGTATGGAATTGTTATTAATAGCGGTTATGGGCCTGCTTTATGCCGGCGGTATCTACCTGATCCTGAAAAGAAGTCTGGTAAAACTGCTACTGGGTATCATGTTGCTGGGTAGTGCCACCAATACCCTGATTTTTGTACTGGGATCGATCGTAAAAGGTAAACCGCCTGTAATTGGCGCCAATGAAATGGTGTTGAGCCCGGATTATGCCGATCCGGTTCCCCAGGCGCTGATTCTTACAGCCATCGTGATCAGCTTCGCCCTTACTGCTTTTGCAATTGTATTGCTCAAAAGGGTCTATGCCCAGTTGGGAACAGATGATTTAGACAATTTAAACACCCCGGAAGAAGACGATATATGACAGGCAATCTGATATTTGCGCCCATATTTATTCATTTGTTTATTGCCATCGCGCAGTTGATTGCATGGCGGAAGACAGTGACCCAGCGGATTTTTTCTGTGGTGGGCGCGATGTTGGTCCTGATGACCGCCATCATGCTCTTTATCCAGGTATACAACAATGGACCTTTTGCCGTGAACTCCGCTAACTGGCAGGCGCCTTTCGGTATTGTATTTGTCGCCGATCTGCTGGGCTGTACGATGGTGCTTTTGACTTCCATTGCGGGTTTTGCCGTGTCCCTGTTCTCCGCAGCGGGACTCAGCCGTCAGCGGATGCTTTACGGCTATTTTCCCATTTTTCATTTCCTCCTGATGGGTCTCAACGGGGCTTTTCTGACCGGCGATATCTTCAATTTATATGTTTGGTTTGAAGTCATCATCATTTCTTCCTTTGTCCTGATGACCCTGGGAGGCCGCAAAACCCAACTCGAAGGCGCCTTGAAATACATGTCCATGAATATCCTGGCCTCGATGTTTTTTCTCACAGGTATCGGTATTCTTTATGGGATTACGGGTTCGCTGAACATGGCCGATCTCTCACTGAAAGTCCATGACGTGGAAAACCGTTCCCTGATTGGCATCACTTCTATCTTTTTTATACTGGGATTTGGCATCAAGTCGGCGGTTTTCCCGCTGTATTACTGGCTGCCATCTTCCTATCACACGCCTCCTTCGGCAGTGGCGGCGACTTTCGGAGGATTGTTGACCAAAGTAGGTATCTATGCCATGCTCCGGGTCAGCAGCCTGATTTTCTCTCCTGACAGCTTTACCAGGAACCTGCTAATGGTTATGGCCGTTTTTACAATTCTAACCGGTGTTTTCGGTGCGCTGAATAAAACGAATATCCGTCGGCTGTTTTCTTATCTAATTGTATGTCATATCGGCTTTATGATGGGAGGGATCTCGATGTTTACCACCATTGCGCTGACCGGAACGATATTTTATCTGATTCATGATATCATGGTTAAGACCAATATGTTCCTGATTGCTGGTTTGATTCGTCAGTTGCGGGGTTCCATGAGTATGCTTAAGCTGGGTGGTCTGTATCGGGATTATCCTAAAATTTCACTGCTGATCGCGATTGTGCTTTTTTCGCTGGTCGGCATACCACCCCTCTCGGGATTCTGGCCCAAAATTGATTTGTTCAAGGCGGCCTTTATCGAAAAGCAGTATTTTTTTGTAGCGGCACTGATTGTCGGCAGTCTCGCCACTTTATACGTAATCGCCCGCCTCTGGGCAGAAGTATTCTGGAAAAACCCGCCCCAGGACGGGGAACTTGAAGATAAATTTGAACCTTTGCCAGTATACCGGAAATGGTTGCTGGTCCTGCCGATTGGCCTGCTGGGAGCCGTGTCGCTGTATATTGGTCTCAATGCGGAAACCATCCTGAAGGTCGCCGGCCGGATAGCGACAGAGCTCACCGATCCGGGAATTTATATCCGGGCGGTGTTGTCGAAATAAAAACAGAAAGACATGACAAAGAATTTCTTAATGAACTTATTGCTCTCCTTTATATGGGTGGCATTGACAGGTTCCCTGACATATACGGGGTTTCTGTTCGGGTTCATACTTGGTTTTATTGTCCTGTGGATCATGAACCGCGCAGAAGAAGACCGCAGGTACTTTTATCGGTTGCCGAAGATTTTCACCTTTGTCCTGTATTTTTTATATGAGATTATCAAAGCCAATATACAGGTGGCTTATGATGTGATAACGCCGCGGTATTTTTTCAAACCAGGCATCGTTCGTTATCCCATGAATGCCCGGACGGATTTTGAGATCAATGTATTGTCGACACTGATTTCCCTCACGCCCGGTACCCTGATTATCGATGTGAGTAAGGACAAGAAAGTCGTATATATCCACGTGATGTATCTGACAAACGCGAAAAGCTTTGTCAATAATTTAAAAACAGGTTTGGAACGCAGACTATTGGAAATATTAAGATGACACTCGCAAATTATTTTGATTTTGTAATTCTGCCGATTCTTACCATCTCGGTAATACTGGTATTCATTCGCCTCTGGCGGGGACCTACCATTATGGACCGGGTAATCGCCCTGGACCTGATTATTACCATTGGAATCGGTATCATTACCGTTTACAGCATCCGGCAGAATCAGAAAGTACTACTGGATGTCGCGATAATATTGGCGCTGATTGCCTTTCTGGGTACCATTGCCTTTTCTTATTATATTGAAAAACAAAAAGATGATTGATCTTATTTTAGCCATCATCAGCACCATTGGCGCACTGGCTATTTTATTCGCATCCATCGGTATTCTGAGAATGCCGGACTTTTACCTGCGCCTGTCTGTGACCGTGAAAGCTTCCAGTCTGGGTGTGGGGCTGTTATTACTTTGTGCAGCAATCATGTTCCCGGATGATGTCTCGGTACTCACGAAATCGGCGGCCATTATTTTTTTTCTGTTCATTACCGCTCCCATTGCGGCCCATATGATCGCCCGCACCGCTTATTTTTCCGGCACGCCGCTGTGGAAGGGCACGATCGTAGATGAACTGGATGGCATGTATGATAAAGAGAGTCATGAGTTGCTGAGCAATCCGGCCCAGGCCATTGACAAATCCTCCGGCCCTGAAGACGATCAGATTGCAGACTCCGTAAAAGAAACCAGCTAAATCGGTCGCAACAAAAAAATATGGAGCTAAAAGGGTGAACGGATTTAATTTTGGATCAAATCTATTCAATCTGCCAAATCTGTAACCATGAATGCAATCATAAAAAATATGTATCAGCATCCCATGCTGACCCTGGAAAACCTCGAAGAAATCGCAGGGGCGCACCATAGGATCGAAATGGAAAAGGGTACGGTCTTTCTGAAAGAACAGCGGACGGCTAATGAATATTACCTGCTGGAATCAGGCCTGGTACGGGCATTTGCCTTGGATTACGATGGCAATGAAAGTACCACCGAATTTTTCATACCGGGAGATATCGTCATTGTACCCACTTCGCTATTTCAGCGCATTCCCTCCCAGGAAAGTCTGCAGGCACTTACCGATCTGGTCTTGTGGAAAATTGCTTTTGAGGATTTTCAACAGCTGTATCATCAAATCCGCGGCTTTTCTGAATGGGGCCGACTTTGGTTCACCAGTCAGTTATTTGCCCTGAAACAACGTTCACTTGATATGGTACGAGAGACCGCCACCCATCGTTATCTGAAACTGCTGGAATCCAAACCCCTGATTGTACAGCAGGCCCCACTCAAGCAGATCGCTTCTTACCTGGGTGTTACAGACAGTTCACTTAGCCGGATCCGAAAGGAAATTTCTGTCTGACCATAAAACCACACAGCAAATTCCTTATGAAAAAAATCCTGGCCATTATCGGTAGTGCCCAATACGGCTCCTCCAATCTAAAACTGGTGCAGTTTCTGGCGGACGCCCTGAAGGACCGGGTCAGCCTGGAGTATTTTGAGCAGCTCAGAACGCTGCCCCATTTTGACCCCGCCGCTTCATTGCAGGAGCCGCCTCCATCCATTCTGGCCATCCGGGACAAAATAGCGGCAGCAGACGGGATCCTGATCTCCAGCCCGGAGTATATTTTCTCCATACCGGCCGGTTTGAAAAATCTGCTGGAATGGATGGTCGCAACGACGCTGTTCACCGATAAGCCGCTGGCACTGATCCTGGCTTCGGCTGATGGTCGGAAAGCTTTTGCGGAAATCCGGGAAATCCTCCAGACCCTGGGCAGCCGCCTGCCTGAAAACTGCTGTCTGCTGATTCCTGGCATCCGGGGTCGTATCAATGGTTCCGGTCTGCCCGATGCCGATCTGCAAAACCGGTTGCTCGTTCTGGGCGAAACATTCCTGCAGGAACTGTCCGTATGACCCCCCGGTTTACCAGCCGCTATAACTTGTCATTTGACAAGCCATCTGCAGCCGACTGCGTATTATTTTTGTTGCCGCAACGATTTTTGTTCTTTAAACCCACAGCATCCCTTCGGCCCTTCCGGCGGGTTGGTCTGTAACTATCAAATAAAAACTTTTAAATATGCAGGTAAGTCAAATCTATGTCAATCTGCCCGTCCGGGATGTCGCTGCCACCCGTCAGTTCTGGACCCGGCTGGGTTTTACAATCAATGAACAGTTCTCCGATGAGAAAGCCATATGTGTGATCATCGACGAGGGGCATATTTACGCGATGTTTCTGGACGACAGTTATTTCAAAACCTTTACCAATCGTCCGCTGGCAGACAGCGATCGTACCCAGGTACTGCTATGTCTGGCACTGGAAAGCCGCGAAGCGGTGGATGCCATCGTCCGGACCGCGTTGGAAAATGGTGGCAGCACTTATAGTGATGCCCAGGACCATGGCTGGATGTATCAGCACAGTTTTGCGGACCTGAACGGCCACCAATGGGAAGTCATGTTCGCCGATGCCAGTAAAATGGAACACCCCGCTGACTAAGACTTAACAGGATTTTTCAACCCTAAAATTCAACAATGAAAAAAAATAAAATTATTTTCTGGACCACTACCCTGATTATTTTCGCATTTGAAGGTCTGATGCCGCTGTTTTCCCTGCTCTTTGCGCCGGATCAGGTCACCATCGGTACTCGCCCATTGGGCTATCCTGACTATTTTGCCTACGCCCTGGCTATATCCAAGGTACTGGGCGCAACCGCCATTACCCTGCCCCGGGTGCCTGCCACTTTAAAGGAGTGGGCATATGCGGGACTGAGTTTTGATCTTGTTTTCGCATCGATCAGTCATGCGGCAGTGGATGGCAAGATCGGCTTCATCTTGATGCCGGTGGTGATCGGGGTGATTCTGGCCCTTTCCTATTGCTATGGTAAAAAACTGCAAAAGCACTGATCCATCCGTATGATTAATCATCTAAAAAAATAATGTTATGAGTACGCCAACAATCAAACACGCTGTCTGGTTCGAAATCTATGTCGATGATCTGGATCGCGCCACCGCATTTTATGAAAAAGTACTGGACACCCAACTTGAATCGATGTCCGACCCTACCGATACATCGCAAATGAAATCATTCAGTGGTGATATGGAAAAATACGGCACCAATGGCGCCCTGGTAAAGATGGAAGGAATGAAGGCTGGCGGCAGCAATGTCATTATCTATTTCCATTGCGAGGACTGTGCGATAGAAGAGGCCCGGGTACAGTCGGCTGGTGGAAAAGTACACACCGCTAAAATGTCATTGGGACCTCATGGCTTTTGCAGTCTGGTAGAAGATACGGAAGGCAATATGTTTGGACTGCATTCAATGAAATAAGAACTTTAAAGAAGTTAATATGGAACAGGAATATCTGGTAGCCACAGTGCTGATCAGTCGCCCGGCTGCAACGGTCTGGGATCACTGGACCCGGCCCGAAGCGATTCAGCGCTGGAATATTCCATTCGAAAACTGGCATTGCCCCTATGTGGAAAATAATATGGAAGAAGGCGGGCGTTTCTTTTTTCGTATGGAATTTCTGAACGGCAGTGACGGCTTTGACCATAAAGGACGTTATACCCGGATCATCCCGGGTGAGTATATCGAATACGTACAGGATAATGGCAAGCATACGATAATTGAGTTTCAGCAGATTGATGGGAATACCATCCTGCGGGAACAATTTGAACCGGAGGCCAATACGCCACTGGAAATGCAGCAGTCCTTTTGCCAGTCGGTGCTGGAACGGTTTAAAAATTATGTGGAATCAACCGTTCCCCTGCCTGTTAATATGTAATAGCTTTGTTATGGGGAAACGTTTACATATATGCCCCCAGGGGCACCGGTACTACAAAAGCAGCGATTGTGAGGTTTGCCCCCGCTGTGCATCTGAAAAAAACAAGTCCTTCTTTGTCGCCGTACCGGCACCTGCACGAAGGGCGCTCGAATCAGCCGGCATTCGGGAACCAGCAGCCTTAGCACAGTTCAGCGAAGCCGAACTGCTGTCCCTGCACGGATTGGGGAAGCACAGTCTTCCGATTCTGAAAAAAGCACTCGAACAGGTAGGCTTGCAGTTAAAAAAGTAAAAAGCGCTGCGTAATCCGTGCCGCATTTGCTGCCCGGGCATCCCAGGGACTCAACGGTAAGAATTAAAGGGTCATGGAACTGAAAAAAAAGGAACAATTGCCGGTAAACGGCATCCACCTACATTATCAGATTTACGGCGAAGGGCCTGATCTCGTCTGCCTGCACGGCGGCGGCAGCGATGCCTTTTTCGATTTTGAACAAATGACCAGCAGGCTGTTGGATCGATTCCGAATGATTCTGGTGGACCTGCAGAACCACGGGTACTCGGAACACCGTGATATCCCACAGACTTTTGAACAAGACGGTATTGACACGATAAGTTTGCTGGACGCTCTGGGGATAGGGAAAGCATCTTTTTTTGGTTTCAGTAATGGCGCCACTACGGTTCTCGGGATCACCTGCCGCTATCCACATCGCGTAGAAAAATCTATCGCCGCATCACCGGTCGTCAGCGCGGCTGCCCTGCCGGCGGGTTTCCATCAAATGATGCAAACGGCCCGTTTATCCGATATGCCGGTCCACCTGCGCACCCGCTTCCTTAGCATTCAGCCTGATGAAGCGTTGCTGCAACATATGTTCGAGCAAGACCGCCAGCGCATGTTGGCATTCCCGGATATGGAACCCGGAGGTCTCCAGGGCATTACCAGACCGGTGCTGATCATTGGCGGGGACCAGGATGTTGTCGCAGCCAGTCATTTTGGTCTCCTGAAGGACTGGATACCACTTTCGCGGTTACTGGTCTTACCTTCAGGACACGGACATTATATGATGGCCGATGAATCGGGCAATCTGGACACCGTCCTGATCGATTTTACAGCAGATCAGATTGCGCGCTTCCTGCGGATGGGAGCATAACTTACTAAAAGGAACAATTAATAATCATGAATAAAATTAACACTTACCTCAATTTTGACGGCCATGCAGAAGCGGCATTTCGTTTTTACCAGTCCATATTTGGTGGAGAATTTCCGGGCGGCATCCGGCGAATGAAAGATATGCCCGGCGGAGAAAAGCTGGGACCGGAGGAACAGGATCGGGTGATCCATATCGCCCTTCCTATCGGCAATGATTTACTGATGGGCGCTGACATTCTACCTTCCATGGGACACCAATTGACCCAGGGCAATCACAGTTATATTTCAGTTTTTCCGGACAGCCAGCAGGAAGCCGACCGGCTATTTAATGGCCTGTCTGAAGGCGGCAGTATTGAACTGCCCATAAAGGAACAGTTCTGGGGCGATTATTTCGGAAGTTTCACTGATCGCTTCGGCGTTAGATGGATGATTAATTTCGTTAAATCGAGGGTATCTTAAAATAGCATAATTATGGAAGAAAAACTTATCGCCCGGGCCAGTATAGGCATCCAGAAGCCGGCAGCAATCATATTCGAAGCAGTAGTAAATCCGGCAGAAATGCGGCAGTATTTTATCGCCTCGGGATCCGCGCGCATGGAGACGGGCGGCGAGGTTCAATGGACTTTTCCCGAATTCGAAGACCGGTTTCCGGTGCAGGTGCTGGAATTAACAGCGCCGACACAGATCAGGTTCCGCTGGGATCCGCAGTCCGAAGTCAGCATTATACTGGAATCCCTTGCAGCAGCAGATACCGTCGTCCGGGTCACAGAAACCGGATACCGCAGCGACGCAGCCGGCATACAATGGGCCATCAGGCAAACCGAGGGCTGGGCCAATTTTCTGGCCTGCATGAAAGCCTACCTGGAATATGGTATCGGATTGCGCAAGGGCGCTTTTACCTTTATGCAGGGATCAAAAGGCTGAACGGATTCGATGGGTCAGTCGAATATAGCAGGTAGTTTTTGCCCCTTAACTTTGAAGCGTTAAAACTGCGCAGGTTCCGGATTTTTTATTCCGGTGACTGGTCGCAATTTTGCTGGTAAAACAAGGGGTATGGAAGCACAAAATGAGATGAATTACCGACGCATCGCCGAGGCGATAGGCTATATCAGTGAAAACTTCAGGCAACAACCCAGCCTGGATGAACTGGCAGCCCGGCTGCACCTGAGTCCGGCTCATTTTCAAAGGCTGTTCACCGAATGGGCCGGCACCAGTCCGAAAAAATTCCTGCAATACATCAGTCTATCCTATGCCAAGTCGCTTTTGAACAGGCAGCAGGCCAGCCTTTTTGATACGGCCTTTGAGACCGGGCTTTCCAGCACCAGCCGGTTGCATGAACTCTTTATTCAAATTGAAGGCATGACACCGGCAGAATATAAGCATGGCGGTAAGAACCTGCAGATCCGCTACAGCTACAAGTCCAGTCCCTTCGGTCCCATCCTTATTGCATCCACAGCAAAAGGAATATGTTATCTGGCTTTTGAAGCGGAAGGGAAGGCCGGGTTTTCGCAGCTCCGGCAGCGATTTCCACAAGCGGATTTTCAGCAACAAACCGATGCGTTACAGGAACGCGCATTACAGATTTTCAGGAAAGAACCGGAATCCCTGGATCAAATCAAATTGCATCTGAAAGGTTCTCCTTTTCAATTGAAAGTCTGGGAGAGTCTCCTGCAGATACCCCTGGGTCAGGTAGCCACTTATGGCAGGATCGCTTCGGACATGGGCCAGCCCGGCGCTTCCAGGGCCGTGGGAACAGCGATCGGCAGTAACCCGGTGGGTTATCTGATTCCCTGTCACCGGGTGATCCAGGCGACAGGACATATCGGGGGCTATCGGTGGGGGCCCACCCGCAAGTCAGCCATCCTTGGATGGGAAGCGGCCCATTCTATTGGAACATCCCCACTTAGGTCGGCGGTCGGGTCCTGAATATCCTCTTTTTAATTTTTTATAACGCCTGCAATATACTATGCCTCTTTTTGAAGATACAAGCCTGATTGACCCCCGGAAGAACCTCCTGCCTTACGACGGTATCGTCCATTATTTTGGCCCGCTCATGGATCAGCAGCAGGCCGACCATTATCTGCAAGAATTACTGGAGACCATTGCCTGGAAAAATGACGAAGCCATGATGTTTGGTAAAAAAATCATCACCCGGCGTAAAGTCGCCTGGTACGGTCAACAGGCTTTTTCCTATACCTATTCCAAGGTCACCAAATACGCACTTCCCTTTACGCCATTGCTGGAAAGCCTGAAGGCGCTGGTCGAAAAATCCAGTGGCGCCGCTTATAATTCCTGTCTGCTCAACCTCTACCATGATGGTACAGAAGCCATGGCCTGGCATAGCGACGGTGAAAAAGACCTCCAGAAAGATGGCGCCATCGGATCCCTGAGCTTTGGGGCAGAACGCCGGTTCGGTTTTAAACACAAACAAAGCGGCGAAAAGCGTATGTTGCAACTTGAACATGGCAGCCTGCTGGTCATGAAAGGGACCACGCAAACACATTGGTTGCATCGGCTGCCACCCGTCAAGGGCATTAATGCTCCGAGAGTCAACCTGACATTCCGTACCATAATTAGTTCCTGAAAATAGGAACCACAACCCACCAAAAATGCCAGCCTTAGCAGACCCGGAGGAAGGCACTGATTTTTCTGCTGGCACTTTAAAGTAAATAAGGTGGCCAGTGCGACTGCCTAAGCAGCTTTTTAGTATTTTAGATGCAGCAGTCTTATGGAGTATTATACCATTGTCCTGATTATCCTGGCCGTTATGATCGGTTCTTCCGGTCTGGCAGAACGTTTAAAACTGCCGGCACCGGTGTTTTTGATCCTGGTGGGTATTGCCATGGGGTTTTTGCCACAGTTACCGCAGATGGAACTCGATCCCGAAATTGTCATGTTGCTCTTCCTGCCACCGCTGCTGTATGATGCCGCTTTCAATATTTCCTTTAAGGATTTTAAAACCAATATCAATACCATCAGCACCCTGGCCGTAGGGCTGGTTTTTATTACCACGGTCGGCATTGCTGTGATCGGACATTATCTGATCCCTGGCTTCAGTTGGCCGCAATCCTTTGTACTGGGCGCCATACTTTCGGCAACCGATGCCGTAGCCGCTATCGGTATAACCAAGGGGCTGAAACTGTCGCATAAGACCCTGGCTATATTGGAAGGAGAAAGCCTGGTAAATGACGCTTCCGCCTTGATTGCCTACCGGTTCGCTATTGCTGCGGTTACCGGGATAGCCTTTGTATGGTGGAAGGCTTCGCTGAACTTTTTAATGGTACTCGGCGGCGGGCTGCTCACAGGGATGGTGATGGTATGGCTGCTGGGACTGTTATTACGACTCTTCCGGAAAAATGATATGGTGGTAATCGGCTTCACCTTACTGATGCCTTTTATAACCTACCTGGTTGCGGAACATTTTGAAGTTTCCGGCGTGATCGCCGTTGTTATATTGGGTCTGGGCATGTCACGTTTGAGCCGACAGCATTTTCCGGAGAAGCTAAAAACCCAGTCCCGTAATTTCTGGTCGGTAAATATTTTTCTACTCAACGGACTCATCTTCGTTTTGATTGGACAACAATTTCCATACCTGCTCAAAAAAATTGATAGCGCCTATCTCTGGCAATATATTGGCTATGCCGGTGTTATCACCGTTGTTGTTTTTCTGATCCGGCTTATTCGGGTCTACTGGCAACAGTTCAGTTTACAGAAAGCGGTACGCCATAACAAACGGGTCAGTAAGGAAGCTTTATTTGATTCCAAAACCAGCCTTGTGATTGCCTGGTCCGGGATGCGGGGAATAGTTTCACTGGCCATTGCACTGGGTATTCCCAACCGGCTGGACAATGGAATGATTTTTCCAATGCGTAACGAAATCATATTCATCTCCATCTGCGTGGTCCTGTTTTCCCTGCTTGGTCAGGGTTTGACCCTGCCCTGGCTGGTCAGGTACCTGCACCGAAATGAACCGGCGGAGGAAAGAAAAGCGTCTTCATCCGAGCTGGGTTAACCGAACAAGGCAAGCGCCATTTATACCCGGTCTTCTCCTTATTTTTCGTAGGTTTACCCGGTAATATTCCGGCAATCAGACCGGCCGGGCCAGACACCACATTCAATGATCATCAAAGAATACAAACCATCGCCGTCCTTACAACCTTTCATTGCATCATACAAGATAATTGAAAGCGCAGGTGATTTGACGAATAGGGTGGTCCCGGACACATCCATGGCAATGGTCATTCGCCTAAAAGGGCAAATCGCTTACGGTAATGACGCAGCACCTACTATTTTGCCGGCAACCCTTTTCACCGGCCTGCAGCCATCAGTTCGACTGATACAGTATGCCGCGCAATCAGCAGCCTTGATTGTACTATTCACAGAAACGGGGATTCCAGCCTTCTTCAAACAACCCGTCTATGAATTATTTGGCTCGAGTGTCCCTCTGGACGCCCTCTTACCAGCTTCGGAAATTGCACGCCTGGAAGCACAGGTCGTTGCATCAATTGGCAATACAGGCAGGATCCAGGCCATCGAACAGTTCCTGTATTCCAGACTCCTTGATCATCAATCGGATGCACTTATCAGCGACGCCGTCAACAGCATCCACTTACACAAGGGAAGGCTTAAGATTAAAGGATTGGCTGATCGTTTGTATATCAGTCAGGATGCCTTTGAAAAAAGGTTCAGAAATACAATAGGCGCCTCTCCCAAGCAGTTTTGTTTTACGGTTAAAATGAGAAACATTATTCGCCAAAACAAACCCGCCACCCGCCTGCTGGACCTGGCGCTGGAACATGGGTTTTATGACCAGGCCCATTTCAATAAGGATTTCAAGCGCTTCACAGGATTAACGCCCACCGATTTTTTCAAATCCACTTCCTACTGGTAAATCAATGATTTTTTACAATGATCGAGGTAAAAATAAACTGAGATTTGCGCTAAATTATCCACCATGAAATCCGGTTTACTGGCAGTATTTACAACCCTTTTTCTAAGCGCCGTTACACTGGCCCAAACAGGCAGTGAGGTATTGCCACCTATTAAAATCAAAAAAATGAAACAATTCAGTTTACTGGTCCGCGTCCCCGATACCTATCGTCCGGAACAGGCAAAAGCAGTAACCCCGCTATGGGACAAGTTGTTGGCGAGCTGGAAAGCATCAGGCGTCTATGTTATCAGTTTTGCTTTCCCGGGAGCGGGTTACACCGTCACTGGAAATAAGAAAACAGTAAAGAAAGAGACGGTGTTTTCCGGTCATTTAAGGGTAGTGAGTAATATTGTGCTTCAGACGCCCACGATGGAGCAGGCGCTGGAACTTTCCAAAGCCTGTCCTGTCCTTCCTTATGGAGGCTCCGTGGAAGTACGGGAGATCCCCAGCCCGATTCAATTGCCCAGCGCCCACTAAATTTTCAGGAGGTTAGGTCATCCCAGGATTACAGAAAGCCATCGATAAGCGAAATCCACAGACGGCAATTGTTGCCATAAGTACCTGGAATGGCCAGCGTCAATTGCGGTGCATTACACCCTTCCGCCATTCGACTTATCTTTGCAACATGGAATTATTTGCGGAATCGCTTACCGGTTATAAACGACTGTTAACCAAAGAAGTGAAGATTGGTGATCTGTTACTGGGCAATGGTCATCCCATACGGGTACAGACCATGACCACCACCGATACCATGGATACAGCGGCCACTGTCGCACAAACCATCCGCTGTATCGAAGCCGGAGCGGAATTGGTTCGTATTACTGCTCCTTCCAGGAAAGATGCTGAAAATCTGCTGGAAATCAAGACCGCCCTGCATAAAAAAGGCTTTAAAACGCCGCTGGTTGCCGATATCCATTTTACACCGAATGCCGCCGAGATTGCAGCCCGGATCGTAGAAAAAGTAAGGGTGAATCCGGGCAATTATGTCGATAAAAAGAAATTTGAACAACTGGAGTATACCGACCAGGAATATGCTGAGGAGATTGATCGGATCCGCGAGCGGTTCACCCCCCTGGTACATATTTGTAAAGAATACGGAACAGCCATGCGTATCGGTACCAACCATGGTAGCCTGAGTGACCGCATCATGAGCCGTTACGGTGATACCCCGATCGGTATGGTAGAGAGCGCGATGGAGTTTCTGCGTATTTGCCGGCATGAAAATTACCATCAGATCCTGTTGAGCATGAAAGCCAGCAACCCCCAGGTAATGGTTCAGGCCTACCGGCTGCTGATCAAGCAGATGGATGAGGAGTTTGGCGAAATCTACCCACTGCACCTTGGCGTTACCGAAGCCGGTGACGGAGAAGAAGGCCGTATCAAATCTGCCGTTGGCATCGGTACGCTGATGGAAGATGGTATCGGTGACACCATCCGGGTTTCCCTGACAGAAGACCCTGAACTGGAAATACCGGTTTGCCGCGATATCGTAAAACGCTACGAGTCTCCTGCATTGGAACCGATCGATACCCACAAAGAATTGGGCAACTTTTACCGGCCATTTCAGTACAGCCGTCGTGTTACGGATTCGGTGGGCAATATGGGTGGCGGCCAGGTACCGGTGGTTGTCGCCGATCTGAGCCGGATGGAAAAAATCACACCGGCGCAATTGCAGCATATCGGCTATACCTATAATGCCACTGATGATAAATGGCATATCGCTGATGCCGCCGCAGATTATATCTTCTGGAACGGCGGCGATCTGGGCTTCGCCCTTCCTGGGACCCTGAAAGTAATTACGCCCTATGAACAATGGCAGTCGGTGCCGGACAGGACGAAATACTTTCCCCTGTATGATGCGGCAGACTATGCCAGCCTGACCGATCCCGAAAGCGCCATCAATTTTGTCCTGGTGAACAGTCCGAACGACGACACCTTGCTGGAATCTATAGCCGCCCGGCCGGGAACGGTCCTCTGTGTCAGCAGCGACAAGAAAAACGCCATGCAACAACTTCGGGCTTTTGCAGTAAAACTGCAACAGCAAAATAGGACTACCCCCTTGGTATGGAAAAGCAGCTCGGACTGGCAGACAGCCGACGAGCACCTGATCCATTTCGCCACGGAAACCGGCGGACTTTTTCTGGATGGATTTGGCGACGGCATCTGGCTGAACATGAACGAACAGGCGCATCTCAGCGCCCACCGGATGAACGCTTCAGGGAGAAATTACCTGAACAATCAATCCACCGAGCAGTTTATCAATAATACGGCTTTCAGCATCCTGCAGGCTACCCGGATGCGGATCTCAAAAACAGAATATATTTCCTGCCCATCCTGTGGCCGGACGCTTTTTGATCTCCAGGAAACTACCACCAGAATCCGTTCGGTGACCCATCACCTCAAAGGTGTGAAGATTGCCATTATGGGCTGTATTGTCAATGGTCCCGGTGAAATGGCGGACGCCGATTTTGGCTACGTGGGCAGCGGTCCGGGTAAAATCACCCTCTATAAGGGCAAGGAAGTCGTCAAACGCAATGTCAATAGTGAAGTGGCGGTAGAAGAATTGATCAACCTGTTGAAAGAAAGCGAAGTCTGGACGGAACCTGTTTGAGAACATAAAAGCGGTCCTATTCATTTTTAACTATCAATATTTGAAACCCCGGTACTGGATTTATCTCTTCCTGATTGTTGTGGTGGGCTATTTTACCGCTATGTTGCTGGAGCTACGTGTCCTGCTGCTGGTAAGCAAGCCATTGATCCTGCTCAGCCTGCTCGGCTATTTTCTGAGTTCCACCAAGAAGTATACCGGCTCCCTCAGCGTCCTGATGGCACTGGCGTTACTTTTTTCAGCGGTGGGCGACAGCCTCCTGCTATTTGATCAGACGGATCCCCGTTTTTTTATACTGGGGCTGCTGGCATTTTTAACAGCCCATATCTTTTATATCATTAGTTTTCACCGGATCATTAAAAAAGAAGCGCTGACCGTCAGATGGCCGGCGGCCGTATTGGTAGCCATTTACTATGGCTGGCTGATCGCAATCCTGTTACCCCATTTAGGCCCTTTAAAACTTCCGGTGGTGGTCTATGGCATCATCATTTCATTTATGCTTTTTCTGGCGATGCAACTGTATTTGTTGCGTGATCACCGTATCGGTCAGTTTCTGCTGACCGGTGCTGTTCTATTTGTGGCTTCGGATTCGATACTGGCCTATACCAGGTTCTGCCGCCCTATAGTCCTGGGCGGCTGGCTGGTGATGAGCAGCTATATACTGGCCCAATGGCTCCTGGTAAAGGGCTGCTGTCTTTACCTTATAAATGCTGTCCCCCCGGCGACTAATCCTGATGAATGATCCATCCATGATATTTCCGCCTGTAACACAAACTTTTGATATCGGTGAAAGCACCCATCGGCTCTGGGTACCTGATCCGGATGCCATTGCGCATCATTACCGGGACAACAAACAGGCGGCCTACTGGGCCCGGGTCTGGCCGGCGGCCATCGGACTCAGCCGGTTCCTGAAAGACCATCCCGATTATATAACAGGCAGGAATGTGCTGGAACTGGGCGCCGGCATGGGGCTGCCGGGGATCAGTATCGCAGACCAGGTCCGCGAAATCAGAATTACTGATATTGAACCGCTGGCCATTCCGTACATCCGTCTTTCAGCAGCAGGCAAGGCCCATGTACACGCGCAGACTATGGACTGGAGGCAGGCCAGGGAAACAGCGCTGCCGGAGACTTTGCTATTCAGCGATGTCAACTATGACCCTGCCGTATTTGACGAGCTGGAGTCGCTATTACGCCATTATATCGAACGGGGAATCCAGGTCCTGCTCAGTACACCACAGCGGCTCGTTGCCCGTGATTTTGTCAATCGCCTGAGCACCTTTTACGCTCCTACCGTCACTTACCCGATTGATCATTGTGACCAGCAGACCCAGGTCAGCGTATTTGCATTTGGTGAACGGCCAATATAAGGGGGAGATTTAACGCCGGCAGAAAGATCATGAGAAATTTACTGTAAGTTTGATGCCGGAGAAAGGTATGCCGGCACCCTGCAACAGGCGGGGCCGCCGTTCGCCGTTAAAATCAATATCGACAGATGCAAAGGGTAGATTTTTTAGTAATTGGCACAGGGATCGCCGGATTGACTTATGCGTATAAAATGGCATCACGGTTTCCGGAAAAACAAATACTGGTACTGACCAAGGCCGCTGCGGATGAGACCAATACCAAATATGCCCAGGGAGGCGTGGCGGTGGTCAATGACCCGGAACATGATAGTTTCGAAAAGCATATAGAAGATACCCTGATAGCCGGAGACGGTCTTTGTAATCCGCAGACCGTAGAGATCGTTGTAAAAGAAGGCCCAGACCGGATCAATGAAATGGTGGCCCTGGGGACGAACTTTGACAAGGAAGCCGACGGAGATTTCAAACGCGGCAAGGAAGGCGGCCATAGTGAGTTCCGGATCCTGCACCATAAGGATGTAACGGGGATGGAAATGGAAAGGGCCCTGCTGGAAGCCGTACATAAATGTCCCAATATCCGGATCAGCAAACATTATTTTGTCATCGACATCATTACACAGCACCATTTGGGTTACCTGGTCACCAAGGCCACGCCGGATATTGTTTGTTATGGCGTCTATGTGCTTAACCTGGAGACCAACCAGATAGAAACCATCGCCGCCAAAACCACTTATCTGGCCACCGGTGGTAATGGACAGGTCTACCGGGTGACTACCAATCCCTATATTGCTACCGGGGATGGCATCGGCATGGTCTTCCGGGCCAAGGGCAGAATCGAGAATATGGAATTTATACAATTCCATCCTACGGCCCTGTATGAACCGGGCCTGGTAGGACAGGCCTTCTTAATAACTGAAGCGGTGCGGGGCGATGGCGGTATCCTGCGTAATAAGGAGGGCGTGGCTTTTATGGAAAACTATGATTCCAGAAAAGACCTTGCACCCCGGGATATCGTTGCCCGTGCCATTGACAGTGAGATGAAAAGAACCGGTACCGAGTTCGTTTATCTCGACTGCCGTCATTTTGCTATTGATAAATTCACGGAGCATTTCCCCAATATTTACGAAAAATGTAAAAGCATTGGTATTGATATTGCCAAAGACATGATACCGGTATCACCGGCGGCACATTACAGTTGCGGAGGCATTAAGGTGGATGAATGGGGTCAGACTTCAATTCGAAACCTCTATGCTGTTGGCGAATGCAGCAGTACCGGCCTGCACGGTGCCAACCGGCTGGCTTCCAATTCCCTGCTGGAAGCGATGGTATTTGCCCACCGTTGTTATGAACATATTTCCGGAAGAATTACCGCAATCGAAGCGGAACAGGTGCCTGAACTGCCGGAATGGAATGCAAAGGGCACGTCCAATCCCAAGGAAATGATCCTGATCACCCAGAGCCTCAAAGAACTACGGCTGCTGATGAGTGATTATGTAGGCATTGTACGCAATAATATCCGTTTGAAGCGGGCTTCGAGACGCCTGGATCTGCTCTTTGAAGAAACAGAAGAGCTTTACAGAACCAGTAGTGTGTCGCCCTATCTGCTGGAACTCCGGAATCTGATAACTGTGGGTTATCTGATTGTAAAAGGTGCCATGTTCCGAAAGGAAAGCCGGGGACTGAACTACAATACCGACTATCCCGACCAAAGTCCCCTGGTACAGAACATTGTGCTGTAAAACCCTGTTGTACGGTGTATATCCGGAAGTTCCAGTTGGTTCCGGCTCCGAATATCCAGAAAAATGTATTACGTCATTTATTATACCCTGTATCTTTTCTCGCTGTTGCCGTTGCGGGTACTCTATTTTATATCCGACAGCCTTTACGGGATGCTCTATCATGTATTCCAATACCGTCGCAAAGTCGTAATGGGCAACCTTAAAATCGCCTTCCCGGAAAAAACCGATGCCGAACTGATCACTATAGAAAAAGGGTTCTATCACAATTTTATTGATTCTATGATCGAAACGGTCAAGCTGCTCAGCGCAACGGATGATTTTTTCGAAAAACATTTCACCGGCAATTTCGAGCTGTTGGAACATTACTATCGCCAGGGCCGGTCGGTACAGCTGCACCTGGGTCATAATTTTAACTGGGAATGGGGCACCATGATGGTCGCTCATCAAAGTTCCTATCAGTTTTTGGGTGTTTATATGCCGCTCAGTAATAAGGCCATCGAAAAATTATTCAGGAAAATCCGGAGCCGCAGCGGCACCCGCCTGATTAATGCTACGCGCATGAGCAGGGAATTCTTGCCTTATCGTCGCAGTCTGTATTGTCTGGGACTGATTGCCGACCAGAGCCCCGGCCTGATGCACAAGGCCCACTGGTTTGACTTTTTCAACAGAAAAACAGCTTTCACCATCGGGCCTGCCAAAAGCGCAATCGCCAATGATGCCGTTATTATTTTTGTCTATCTGAATAAAATAAAAAGGGGGTATTATCAGGCACATTTCTCAGTGAACACAGAGACGCCCCGCGCTTTTAAAGAAGATGAACTGACCGATCAGTTTGTCCAATTCCTGGAGAATAATATCCGCCAGTATCCGCAAATGTGGCTTTGGAGTCATCGAAGGTGGAAACACAGCTGGCAAAACGGCGATCCTTATTTTGAGTCACCGGCAGTAATTGACCGGCAATCATAGCAGCAACGGTATTGTTAGCTGCTATGAAAAATTCTTTGGTTAACGCAACGGCCCTGATATCTATTCTCTTTTTAGCAGTGAGCAGGTGGTTGCTGGTAGGTGTTTTTCAACTTACAAAGATAGACAAGCGTCGGATTATTATAGTTAACAAAAGCTAACTATTTCAACAGCTTTGTTCACCCGTGTTAATTCCCTCTACTTTTGAATCCTTTTTCGGATACGACTCAGGCTGCCTGGTTCGATACCGAGCATCGAAGCAATATACTTTAAAGGCACTCTTGCCAGGAGTTCGGGATCCCGATGTTCCAGTTCTATATACCTTAGTTCCGGCGACTTCCGGGCGGCGTCTGTTGTGCGTTGCACCAGATCGGTGAACAGGGTTTCTGCCATACGTCGCCCAAACCTTTCAAAGACTTTAAACTTGTCATAGGCTTTCTGGACCTTTTCATAGGAAACCTGCAACAGGTCAGTATCTTCCAGCGCTTCCAAAAAATAGGCAGATGGCGTTCGATCCAGGAACGAAACATAGTTACCGACCCACTCATTCTCTTTAAAGAATCGGTGGGTATATTCCTTACCATCGGACTCATGGGCGTAGCGAATCAGGCCTTTGCTGATATAACATACATGCTGGCATACTTCCCCGTACCGGACCAGCTTATCAAATTTTTTCAGTGATCGGTATTCCATCAGACTGATGAAATATGCCGTTTCCTCTTCGGTAAGAGGCACCAATCTCCTCATGTTTTGTATCAGGGGACTAAACATAGTTAGTGTTGTCGTTTTGAATCCTAAAACAGCAGTCCCGGTTGAGCAACTGGGTAACAACATATTTCATAGTACTAGCCAGGTTCAACATCGGGTTAAATGTTAATTAAAATTAAAAATTTATTGCAAATGCCGCTAATAAATTTCATTATTTTTAAAAGTTCCTGATCGGACCCGCCCCTGAGGAAGGGAACGGAATTCCGGATTTTTTTGCATAATCCATTTTATATGCTACCTTCGCATTTGCAGGTCTCATACGGCCAGCTCCTGTTGAATCTCCCCAGGGCCGGAAGGCAGCAAGGATAAACGGTTGTAGCGGCGCGATATGAGTAGCCTGCTTTTTTTTGTGCCAATATTTGAGAAAAATCCATTGAATGCTGCTATGCTTTTATAAATCCATGCCGCAAAACACAAAAGTGTTTTAGCTTTTGGAACCTAAGGGAGGAACCGTTTTTTGCAGTATATTTACAACATCAGTATAAGATGTAAAAACCTCGTAAGGGACTTGCGAGTAGACGTGGAACCATAGTAAGACTTATAGCTTTTCGGAGCAGTAAGTAAATTGCGGTGAAGCACGAAGCCCATGGGTCTTTAGCCAATGGGTAGTTCATAAACATTGAGGATATGAGCGTCAGTGAGCTGCAGCAAGATGTTGATAACGCCCTTCCGGAGATCCGGATTTTTTATCCGCCAAATTTTCGATCAGTAAGGTGAACTACAACAGCCATAGGCGACCCACTTCGCAACAACGTCCTATTTTTTATCATTAAATAATCAAACGATCATGAAATTTTTTATCGATACCGCCAACCTGGATCAGATCAAGGAAGCCAATGATATGGGCATCCTGGATGGTGTGACTACCAATCCTTCCTTAATGGCCAAAGAAGGCATTAAAGGAGCGGAGGCAGTCACCAATCATTATAAAACAATTTGTGAGATCGTCGACGGCGACATCAGTGCCGAAGTGGTCAGCACGGATTTCAAAAGCATTGTTGAGGAAGGTAAGAAGCTGGCGGCCATCCATCCGAATATTGTGGTGAAAGTGCCCATGATCAAAGACGGCGTAAAAGCCATCAAATGGTTTACCGAGAATGGCATAAGAACCAACTGTACACTGGTCTTCAGTGCCGGCCAGGCCATCCTGGCGGCCAAGGCAGGTGCCAAATACGTATCTCCCTTCATCGGCCGTATCGATGATTCCGGATGGGATGGCGTGCAACTCGTAGAACAAATTGTACAGATTTATTCTATACAGGGATTTAAAACGGAAGTATTGGCGGCCTCTATCCGCAGCTCCCTGCATATTATCAAATGTGCGGAAGCGGGCGCTGATGTGTGCACCTGTCCGCTGGAGCCCATTTTGGGTCTGTTGAAACATCCGCTCACCGATATCGGATTGGCCAAATTCCTGGAAGACGCAAAAAAATTCCAATAGATTATCAAGTTGTCCCCGGGACCGCTGGCATTCACCCGGCAGTCCCGGGGCTATAAATTCCGCAGACTATCAATACGGCCGCCTACATAGCGCATCGCATCGCTTTTAATCAAACCCGTTCTTTTTCCAGGTTCATCATCCGGCTTTCAATTCTGGCTACGGCTATCAGCGTGGCGGCCATGATTGTTACACTAGCTTTCGCCAATGGGTTCCAACAGAAAGTCAGTGAAAAAGTATTCAGCTTCTGGGGGCATATCCGGCTGCAGGAATTCACACCTTTTCAATCCGTTATCGCCGAAGAAACGCCGATTCGAGCGGACACAGCGGCCGTTCAGGGCATCGAAAACCTGCCCGGCGTTAAAAGCATTCATCCTTTTGCTACCCGCTATGCCATCCTAAAGACCAGTGAAGACCTGCAGGGGGTACTGGTCAAGGGATTGGACAGCAATTATGACTTTCACCACCTCAGCGATTTTATCGTAAAAGGCCGGCCCCTGTCCTTCAATGACAGCAGTTACAGCCGCGAATTAATGATTTCCCAGAAAACAGCCAATGCCCTGCGCCTGGATACGGGTAGCCGGGTGCTGATTTATTTTATCCGTCCGGATCACAGCATCCGTCCTGACAGGCTGACCATTACGGGCATTTACAAAACAGGCATCGGTGAATACGATAATACTTTTGCTATTGGCGACATAAAGCTGATCCGGCGGCTTAATGACTGGCGGCAGGATGAAGTAGGTGGTTACGAGATTTTTTTGAATGATTATCACCGCATCGATACCGTTGTCAGTCAAATAACTGCCTTACCGGTACTGCCTGAAGACTGGAATGCCCGGAACATCCGGGATATCACCCCCAATATCTTTGACTGGCTCAATATGCAGGATGTGACCCGCAATGTACTGATCGGTATTATGATTGTGGTCGCTGCCATCAACCTGATTACCTGTCTGATCATTCTGGTACTGGAAAGAATGCGGATGGTGGGGGTCCTGAAAGCCCTGGGCGCTTCAGACTGGATGGTTCAGAAAATATTCCTGCGACACAGCCTGATCATTACCCTTACCGGTATCCTTGCAGGTGCCGCCCTGGGCCTGGGTTTGCTGTGGTTGCAGGTAAAAACCGGCTTTATCCGACTGGATGAAGACGCCTATTATCTCAGCCAGGCGGCTGTAAAGATTTCGATTCCTGAAGTATTACTGATCTGCGGTCTGACCTTTTTGATCTGCCTGCTGGTACTTATGATTCCCTCCTATATTGTAAAGAAGTTACAGCCGGTCAAAGCCATTCATTTCAGGTAGCCGCGCCTGTAAGGCGGTACAGGACTATGGCGGTGGCCACCGCCGCATTCAGCGACTCCGCCTGTCCGAACTTTTCGATGGTAATCCGTTCGCTTAACAGCGGCAGCAGGTTGTCACGAATACCTTTGGATTCGTTGCCAATGACCAGAATCCCTTCGCGAACCGGCTTAAAACCGCCAAGGGGCCGGCCCTGCAAGGCTGCGCCGTATACGGGCAGTTCCTGTGCAGCAATCCAGGTACGCAGCTCCGTATAATAAACCGATATCCTGAAAATACTGCCCATGGAAGCCTGCACCACTTTTGACGCCCAGGCATCTGCTGTATCAGGGCTACAAACAATCTGGCGCAATCCGAACCAATCGGCCATTCTTATGATGGTACCCAGATTGCCGGGATCCTGCACCCCGTCCAATACCAGGGTCAAACTACCTTCGACTGGCAAAATCTCCTGTTGGGGTAAGTTCAGGACAGCCAGTACCTGATGGGGTGTTTTGAGCTGTGAGATCCGTTCCAGTTCACTTTCGGAAACTTCTGTAATTGTTAAATTACGTGCAGCCAAGGGTTGCGAACTGATCCAGTCGCGGGTGGCATATATTTTTTCAATAGGCAGATTTTCAGCTTCCAGTGCCTCAGCGACTAATTTCGGACCCTCGATCACAAAGCATCCGGCTTGCATCCTGAATTTTTTTTGGGATAAACTTTGAATATATTTGGCCTCTGATTTGTTCAGCATCTTGTATTATTAATATTTTTTCCTTGCGCAGGTACCTATATTCATACAAAAATATACCAGTTCTTCTTTTACCGGTCCTCTTGGCCCTTAGTTTTTCCTCCTGCGCACTGTTTACCGTCGTAAAAAACGAACCTGCGGCTGGGCCTTATATTTTTCAGACCGATGTCAGTATTGAAGATAAATCGCTTTCCAAAGAAACCCGTAGCAAACTGGAAGCCGGCCTTACCGATCAGATAGACGACAGCGTATCTGCAAGAAAACTGGATAAGGTTTTCTGGGAAGTTCTGAAGAATCCCCAGTCAATGGATACCAGCATGATCAGCCGCTCCATGGAGTTTATGCATTATTACCTGAATGGTGAAGGATATTTTAAGGACTCGATTCATTTTACGACAGATTTTAAAGGCGAACAGCAGCGCCGTGCCTATATCACCTATCATGTCTGGCCCGGGCCGGTGACCCGTATTGACTCCTTATCCTATAGTTTTGAAAAAGAAGCACTGCAAGCACTCGCTGACAGCAACCGCGGGGATGCCATTATCAAAAAAGGAGACCCATTTGCCCAGGGACCTATTTCCGGTGAACTGGACCGACTGGTAGAAATGTACCGCAATAATGGTTACCTGTTATTCTCCCGCAATAACCTGTACGGACTTTGGGATACGCTTGATTTCAACTTTTTACAGCCGGTCCTGGATCCTATGGAACAGGCCCGCCAGCTCAATGCCCTGCGCAATCGTCAGCTTAACCCGACGGCCGATCTCGATATACGACTGAGAGATGCAACGGATACCACTACGCTTAAAAAGTATTATGTAGGCCATGTCACGCTTTATCCCGATGCCCGGCAATCCGGCAGCACCCGCAACGCTACTGAGACGACAATTGACAACCTGACGATCCTACAACGGTCCAATAAATACCGGCCCAAAATATTCCCGCACTATGTGTACCTGAAAAGGGGGGACCTGTACAAGCAGGGCCGGTACCTGCGTACCATGAACCGGTTCAACAATCTGGGCACCTGGCGCCTGGTGGATATTGCGCAGTTGCCCCGGGAAAATCAGGATACTGTAGATTTTGAGATCCGGCTCACCCCGGCTCCTAAATACAATTTCACGACCAACCTCGAAGGCAGTTTCAGTCAGAGCGTTATCAGCGGGAACTTTATTGGCCTGGGGATTAATTTTGGATTGCAAAACCGAAATTTTCTGCGAAGCGCCAACCAGTTTAGTTCCAATCTCCGTTATGGTGTAGAACTAGGCGGACTGCGTTCGGAACAGCTGATTCAGACCCAGCAGGTCAGTCTGAGTAATTCGGTCATTTTTCCCCGCTATGTATTTCCGGGCATGAAAAATTTCAAAGAAAACTTCAGAGGCAATGCCCAGTCGGTGCTCAGCTTTAATGTGGCAAATACGGAAAGGCGGTTCCTGTTTAACCTGACCAGTTTCAATACTTCCTGGGGCTACGAATTTACCTGGCGTACCGACCCGGAAAAATATCAATTGAACCACAAGACCTACAATCTGGGCATCAAACTGCCCAATATCGAATACTCCCTGCTGAAAAGAAGGGACAGCCTGAACCGCTTAATTGACCAGAATCCATCCATCCGCAATCTTTTTTCGGATGGACTGATCTCTTCGATGATTGCCAATTTTTCGATGCCCTGGAACAGCGCTAATAACAGAACCCTCAATGTCCTGAGACTGAACCTGGAAGAATCCGGATTGCTGACCGGTATGATCCGGAATGATTTTATCGACGATCAACTCTATCGCTTTATCAAGCTGGATGCGGAATTTGCCAAATTGTTCAAACTTTCGGAGAAATCAGCCCTGGTCCTGCGGGCATTCGGCGGTATTGGCTATGAACTTGAAAGTACCGCCAACCCGGAAAAACGTAGCCAGCTGCCCTTCTTCAAACAGTATTACAGTGGCGGGCCCAATAGTATGCGGGCCTGGCAGTTGCGCAGATTGGGGCCGGGTTCAACAGTGAAAAACTTTTTGGGCGCCGGTGGTTATCCTGACCGTTTCGGAGACGTCCAGCTGGAGGGCAATATTGAATACCGGCTCCCGCTGTTCTCTGTCGCCGGTGTGCCGGTCAATGGCGCTTTATTTACCGATGTCGGCAATATCTGGTTTCTGAAAGCCCATGCCGGTGCCGACTCGGAAACCTTTAACCTATCCCGGTTGGGGACCGATCTGGCGATTGGCTCTGGTGCCGGCATTCGGGTAGACTTCAACTTTTTCGTCATCCGGCTGGACTACGCTTATAAAGTAAAAGACCCCAGTCCTGACCTAAAGGATGCGGCTTATCAAAACAAATTTTTCGCGTATCCCTTCTTTAAAGGCAGCCAGTTACAAGTGGGTATTGGCTATCCGTTTATCTTCTAAATGGTTTAGAATCAGCAACCGGTCCGGTTGTTAGTTCTTTTCGAACAACCAGGGCATCTTGCGACGACGTTTTTTGATTTCGTAATTGGATGTAATGTATTTGCGGACATGATTCATGGCTTCATCCACGTCATCGGTCAGCAGGACCAGCTTGGTGTCTTCGGCAGCAATCGTTCCTTTTTCTGCCATATCATCCAGTGCCACCATCAGGTCCTCGTAAAAACTTTTTCCGAAAATAACTATGGGAAACTGCGTAACGGTATTGGTCTGCACCAATGTGAGAATTTCAAAAAATTCATCCATGGTACCAAAACCGCCCGGCATAATTATAAAAGCATAGCTGTATTTAATTAACAGTGTTTTTCTGATAAAAAAATGCTCAAATGTAACTGCCTTGGTCAGGTAGCGGTTATAATGTTGCTCAAAGGGCAGTTTAATATTACAACCTACGGATTTCCCACCCGCCTCAAAAGCGCCACGATTGGCTGCTTCCATGATACCCGGACCACCGCCTGTCATGGTGGTCAGCCCCATTTGGGCAATCCTTTGCCCGAACTCTATGGCTTTCAGATAGTAGGGATTGTCTTCTTTAAAACGGGCCGATCCGAACACCGTGATACAGGGACCCACAAAATGCAGGGACCGCAATCCCTTGAAAAATTCCAGGACCACTTTGAACAAAAAAATAAGCTCATAGCCCCGGCTCTTGGGACCTTCCAGGTATACGGCTTCCTTGGCGGGTATAATTGGCGCCGCAATTTTTTTTGCTTTTTTTACTTTATCCATCTTACTTATTCGTGTGTGATAGTTAACAGCAGAAATGCCGGTACATTACAATTTTTCAATATACAAGTTTGCAAGCGAATTTAAATTTAAATGTCCATAAAAAATCAACTGCTTAATTTTGCCTCCTATCAAACCCTCAGAAAATATGCGGATTATCAGTTATAATGTAAACGGGATCCGGGCCGCCATTAAAAAAGGATTGCTGGAATGGCTGCTGACCGATCCTGCTGATATCATTTGTTTACAGGAAACAAAAGCAGAAAAAGACAATGTGGACCTGGAACCCTTTACCCGGCTGGGCTACCATGACTATTGGTTTTCGGCACAGAAAAAAGGCTATAGCGGTGTGGCCGTCTTTACGAAAATCAAGCCGGACCAGGTGCATTATGGCACGGGGCATCAGGTCAGTGATGACGAAGGTCGCGTCATTCAGCTGGACTTTGGTAATATCCGGCTGATCAATGCCTATTTTCCTTCCGGTACCAGTGGCGATCTGCGTCAGGCCTTTAAATACAGTTGGTTGGATGAATTCCATACCTATCTAAATGAGCTGAAAAAAAGCCATCCCCGGCTCATCGTTTGCGGGGATTACAATATCGCCCATAAGGAAATAGACATACACGACCCCAAGGGCAATAAAAAATCCTCCGGCTTTCTGCCCGAAGAACGGGCCTGGATGGATGAGTTCCTGCAGGACGGTTTCAATGACAGTTTCCGCATCATTCACCCGGATGAACCCCATCGCTATAGTTGGTGGAGTCAGCGTTTTCCTTCCGTGAGACTCAATAATAAAGGCTGGCGGATCGATTATATTACGGTTACCGATCCCTTAAAGAACCAGGTGGAAGATGCAGATATCTTCCCGGATGTCAAACAGAGTGATCATTGTCCCATCTACTTAAAACTCAGGAGCTGATGAACAGCCGGGCTCCCATTGTATATAATGTAACCGCTAAACTGGCGCATGAGATCCAGGCCCCCTGGCTGGAATGGATGCAGCAGGAACATATTCCGGCCATGCTGGCTACCGGCTGCTTTTTTGATGCGGTTCTATGGCGGTTGAAAGACATGGATGAGACGGATGGACCGACCTTTACGGTGCAGTATTTTGCCCGCTCCCGGGCCGAATACGAGCGTTACCTCAGCGAACATTCCCCGAGGCTGCGGCAGGCCGGTTTTGACAAATGGGGCCACCGATTTATAGCTTTCAGGACCGTTATGGAACTTGTGAATTGAATGTGAATAAGATTTTTTTTGACAGGATAAAATTCCAAAAAAAATGTATATTCCTTTGAAAGGCTCTCCTGTAGCGTATTTCAGCGGGTTTCCTCTGAAACCCGCGCCAGTAAAGGATTTTAGCATATTATATTCGGTAAGCGCTTCCCGGTTGGTCGGTGCACTGTTTGCGCAAATCCTTGCCCCTATTGACTTACAACGGTTTTAAAAACCCTGGGGCTTTAAATAATTTTGCCCGAATGCGGGAAAACCTTATAATTTTGTTGTTCTTAAAAATCTATAAAAAATTTAATTATGAACAAATCAGAATTGGTCGACAAGCTTGCTAACGACGCTGGTATTACTAAAACACAGGCAAACGCAACTTTAGATTCTTTTGTTGAAGCGGTAACAAAAACTTTGAAAAAAGGCGATAAAGTTACTTTAGTTGGTTTTGGTACTTTTTCTGTAACTAAAAGAGCTGCGCGTAACGGACGCAACCCTCAGACAGGCGCTGTTATCAAAATAAAAGCTAAAAAAGTGGCTCGCTTCAAACCAGGTAAAGAGCTGTCTTCTAAGATCTAACAGACCAACCCATTTCATTGTAATGCCCTGAACTTTTTCAGGGCATTTTTCATGCGAAAATATGCGGCTGGCCCTTGGTTGCTGCTATTCTCCCGAATGAATCGGTTCCATGGCGGCCGGCGTCCCCGCCACGGGGCCTTCGCCAGGGTTTGTTTTGAAGGCAAAAGCACCCGCTAACTCATATTTTTTACGTAGTTTTGCGGAAATTCTAAAAATTTCAATATGGGAAGAGGTGATAAAAAAACGGCGAAAGGCAAACGCTTTAAAGCATCTTTTGGCAAAAGCAGACCGGCTATTTCTCCGGATACCAAAAAGAAAAAAGCAGCCAAGGAAGCCGCCGCTAAATAAAAGCAGTGCGCAACCGGCTTTAACGTTATTGACAGGAACTTTGTTCCTGTTTTTTGTTTGATAAAAAGCTAAGGCTAACCTAAGGGGTTCGGAACAAACAGAGCAGGGCCTGCGCTTTTGACTCATTGTCTGCAGCTTCCAACATTTCTTCCAGTGCTTTAAATTCTCCCGGCGTCAATACCAGATGTACGCCCTGTGTTGGCGTAGCCACCATGATGATTTTGGCGTCCTGATTCAACCGGGTCAGGGAGTGACGGGATTTATATTTGACATGCCTGCAAAAAGCCTCAAAATCAGCTTCTTCCAAGGTGAGCATTGTGGAAATAAAGGCTATCTGATAATGACCGCATTGCCGGCAGCGGACCACATATCCTTCCGAGCCGTAATAGAGCGATTGAAAATCACAGGACATAAAATGACGTTTTGGGCAAAAATCAGGAATACCGCTTGACCGGAGCGGCCGTATCGGGAAAAAAAGATTACGAATTCGGGAAAAATTAAAAACCGTGTAAGTCGGCTTCGGTTCAGGGAGCAAGGCGGGAGATTTTCCAACCTCCTTCGGGTCGCAGGGTATACAACAAACGGTCATGTAACCGATTGGGTCTGCCCTGCCAGAATTCAACCGATGTAGGACTCAGACGGAAACCGCCCCAGAATGCGGGTCTTTCAAGGGCTTTACCCGAGGCAACGGCGGCTTGTAAGCCTTTCACCTGGTCTTCGAGTTGCTGCCGGCTCTCAATGATCCGGCTCTGCGGCGACACGATAGCGCCCACCTGACTGCCTTCAGGCCGGGAATAAAAATAGGCTGCGCTTTCGGCATCGGGAACTTTTGTCACCGCACCGCGTACCCGTACCTGCCGTTCCAGTTCTTTCCAGAAGAACACCAGACAAGCTTGCGGATGTTGCGCCAACTGGCGCCCTTTGCTGCTTTCAAAATTGGTAAAAAAAGTAAATCCTTCCGGTGATAATCCTTTGAGCAATACGATCCTGGCGTCTGGTAAGCCTTCGGCGTTAACCGTGGCCAGCGTCATGGCATTGACTTCGGTAATAGCTGCCTCCAGCGCTTCCTTCCACCATTGTTCAAACTGTTGAATGGCATCCGGCAGCACGGCGTCTTCGACTAATACTTTTTGAGAATATTGGGTTCTTATATCTGCAATGGACGACATGCTGAGTGACGGTTTAAGAATGAATTAAGGTCCCGACATCTTCACCTTGTACGAGGCGGGCCAGATTACCTTCCTTGTTCATGTCAAACACAATAATGGGCAACTGATTCTCCATACAGAGGGTAAAGGCAGTCATGTCCATGATCCGCAGGTTCTGGCTCAGACATTCCTGATAGGTAACGGTCTGGTAGCGGGTAGCCGTGGGATCCTTTTCGGGATCGGCGGTATAGACACCATCTACCCGGGTACCTTTCAGGATCACATCAGCGTTGATTTCAATGGCCCTGAGGGAACCAGCAGTATCAGTGGTAAAATAAGGATTTCCGGTACCGGCCCCAAATATGACCACCCGGTTTTTCTCCAGATGCCGGATGGCACGACGGCGGATATAGGGCTCAGCGATCTGATCCATATTGATCGCACTCTGTAGCCTTGTAAATATCCCGGCCTTTTCCAGCCCTGCCTGCAGGGCCATCCCGTTAATGACCGTTGCCAGCATGCCCATATAATCACCATGGGCCCTTTCAATACCGGTCTGGGCCTCATTCATGCCGCGGTAAATATTGCCGCCTCCTATAACGATGGCGATTTCAACGCCCATGTCCACAGCGGATTTCACTTCCTGTGCATACCGGGTAATTACATCGGGATCCATCCCGTAATTGTTTTTTCCCATTAATGCTTCTCCGGAAAGTTTCAAAAGTACCCGCTTGTATTTAGGCTGCATGCAAAATATTTTATAGTTAAATTGTTCAGAATTGCATGGCGAAGATAACGAACGCATTTTGAAGTGGAAAGGGTAAAAATTAATACCTTTCATGCGGAATGCGCTCCGTCAATCCCCGCCTAACCAGTAAGACTGGTCTGTTGTGTGAATTCGGCTTTCTGCAACCGACTGCCGCTCCGGATCGGCAACTTGATCGCTGGGGATGCGTAAAATTATACTTAAAAAGACATAATATGAAAAGACAAATTGGCAACAGCGATGTAACCATTACCCCGATAACAATGGGCGCCTGGGCCATCGGTGGATTTATGTGGGGCGGCAATGAAGAAAAGGATTCCATCGAAGCCATTCAGGCCTATATCGATCATGGAGTTACTTCTATTGATACGGCACCGATTTACGGCTTTGGCTACAGCGAGGAATTGGTGGGTAAGGCCATCCGGAATTATGACCGGAGTAAGATTCAGTTACTGACCAAATTCGGTATGGTCTGGGACCGGGAGCAGGGCGATTTTGCCTTTGAAGGTCAGGATCGCTTTGGCAATACACGCAAAGTTTACCGCTACGGAGGTTTTAATAAAGCAATCGAGGACATTGAAATCAGCCTCAAAAATCTGAAGACTGATTATATTGACCTGATCCAGCTCCACTGGCCTGATACGACAACGCCGATCGAAGAAACCATGCGGGCCATGGAAAAAATGCTGCAGGATGGTAAGGTTCGGGCGATCGGCGTCTGCAATTACAATGCTGCGCAACTGGCAGAAGCCGAACAGACGGTAAAACTTCAAAGCGACCAGGTGCCCTACAGCATGCTGCGCCGCCAGTACGAACAGGATGCCATCCCATATGCATTGGAACATCAACTCTCCATCATTGCCTACAGCCCGATGGAACGGGGTTTACTCACCGGAAAATACCGGAGTATGCGGGACCTGCCGGAAGCGGATCACCGCAATCAATATTTCGGGCGTTTTGATCTGGAAAAAGTTAATACACTTACAGATGCACTGGAAGAACTTGCAAAAAAATACCAGGCTACACCGGCACAACTGGTACTGGCCTGGACCTTTCATCAGCCTGCGGTGGTCACCGCCCTGGCCGGTGCCCGCAACGCCCGGCAGGCAATTGAAAACGCCAAAGCGATGGAAATACAAATCAGTGAGGAAGATCTTGCACTGATCCGTAGCTGGCTGGCCGAAAAGTATTTTACCTGATGGACTCAGGTTTAAAGGGTTGTACATTTGCAACCTTCCCTGCGGCTACAATATTTAAATTCAGGAGTTTGGAATTCCATAACAAAAAGAAATACATCAGTTTTCTGAAATTCAAAAGGGATTTTCAGAAATACAGCCTCAAACGGGTGCGCAGCTACCAATTGGTGCTCTACTGGTTGCAAAACCGGTTGAACCGCAACCAGTTTCTGATACTCTCGGGCATCTTGGTAGGCTGTACCGCAGGACTGGCCGGTGTTCTTTTAAAAGCAGTTGTCCATTATATCCATGAATGGATCGTCACAAAAGTACATTTCGAATATCAGGTCATGTTCTATATTGTATTCCCGTTTTTGGGTATTGTGCTGACTACCCTGACGGTGCTGACGATCTTTAAGGGACAGGATCGAAAAGGAATCGGTGCGGTACTCCACGAAATTGCACAAAACTCCAGTATTATCGCCAGGGTCAAGACCTATTCCCAGATGGTACAGAGTGCCATCACCGTTGGTCTTGGCGGCTCGGCAGGTTTGGAGAGCCCGATGGCTGTCACAGGGGCGGCTATTGGTTCCAATTATGCCCAGACTTATAAACTGGGATATAAAGAGCGTACCCTGTTACTGGCCGCCGGTGCCAGCGCCGGTATTGCCGCCGCCTTTAATGCACCCATTGCCGGCATTATGTTCGCTTTTGAAATTCTCCTGACCGGTGTGGTATTTTCTGATTTTATTCCGCTGGTAGTGGCGGCAGTATGTGGTAGTTTGCTTTCAAGACTGCTGCTACAGGATGATGTATTGTTCCGCTTTTATGCCCGGGAATCTTTTGATTATCGTAATATCCTGTATTACCTGATCCTGGGGCTGATTTCCGGTTTGTATGCCCGGTACTTTGTGGTTATCTCGCAGTTTATCGAACATTTTATCAAAAAAATCGGCTATTCCCGAATGCGGATTGCGATGTTCGGTGGCCTGGCACTTTCTTTACTTTGTGTCGCCTTCCCGCCATTATTTGGCGAAGGTTATTCAACGATAAAGGAATTTGCCAACGGCGACGCCCAGCAGGTACTGCACAACAGTTTCTTCCGGTACCTGCAACCCGGTAACTGGACGCTTATAATTTTCCTGGTACTCATCTGTCTGCTTAAAGCTTTCGCTACGTCCATTACTATTCATAGCGGAGGCAACGGCGGTAATTTTGCCCCTTCACTTTTCGCCGGCGGCACGCTGGGATTTCTGTTTGCGATGGTATGTACACAACTGGGCTTCCGGGAGGTCCCGGTTTCCAATCTGGTACTCGCCGGGATGGCAGGCGTAATGAGTGGCGCGCTTTATGCTCCTTTGACAGCGATTTTTCTGATTGCGGAATCAAGCCTGGGATATGACCTGTTCATCCCCCTGATGATCGTTTCCGTCATATCCTACCTCATGGCCCGCTGGTTCTCCGTGCTGCCGCCCGATTATAAATCACTCGCTAAGGAAGGCAAAATATTTACACATGAGCATGATAAGAACCTGCTTTCGGTGCTGCATACGGCTGATTTAATCGATCGTCAGTCAGAAACCCTGCATCCGGAAGCCCGTTTAAGAGATGTCCAACAGGTTATAAAAAACGGCAACAAAAATATTTTTGCCGTACTGGACGATCAGCAGCATCTAAAAGGCATATTTACACTGGACGATATCCGACCCATCCTTTTCAATAAAGAATTGGATGCGGATCATTCCGTCCAACAACTGATGAAAGCGCCAGCGGCAATTATTTTTCCCTGGCAACCGCTTCCCGAAGTCGTTAAAGTCTTTGATGCGACAGACAGCTGGTATCTCCCTGTAACAGACGAGGAGAACATCTTCATAGGATTTATCTCAAAATCTGCCATACTGGCCAGCTACCGCCAGTTGCTAAAAGACTATTCCGTTGAATGACGGGCGTTGCTATCCCACCTTTACCTCAAACCGCAGTTCCTTAATCGCATCTTCACCCGATTCCCAGGGTCTTTTAAGTGCCAGTATGACTTCAGAGCTGCCCTTTGCTTTGCCCTTGATATGGATGGTCTGTGTGGATGCTGCGCCGATTGCCTGATGCTTGCCGGGCGCATCGGTATGCAGGCTGGTATCGGTCACATTCGCCTTCTCTGAAACCAGGGCCCATAGATAGCCGCCGCCGGCCATATTCTCCACAGAAGTGTTGAAAGTTTCACCAACCTGAAGATGTATCGTTTTAGCCATATGAAGAATTTATGCCATCAACAAAATTGCTTCTACCATTGCGTAAAGCAACAGTAAAAGCAATTTAGATCTGTTTCTCGGGATAAAGATACCTGATTACCAGGCGTAAATTTCGTAAATCATATTATCGGACTCAGTCCGGACATTTACGACACTGCCTTTATCACGGGCATGGGCACCGATCATCAGCATCGCCAGCAGGGACTGGGCATTGCTGTTTTTAATTTTCCGGAATCCCAGACCGCTGACATTCAGCCAGGCATTTTTATCCTGTGCTTTTCCCCAGGTACTGACAATTTTGGTATTATTCTTCCAAACCGCAATGCCATCTATTGCCTCTGCGGGCAGCAGGCTGGGTTCGTTAGATTTGACGGTGCTGATTGCTGCCAGAACACTGTCCTGATCTACCGGAGCACTGAATTTGCTTGTATTGGATTTAGCCATGATATTGTATTTAATACTTTTAAAAATGGTTTAGTTATAAATCTCGTCAATAATGCCATTGGTCAGATGGATATTGACTGCCTGATTTCTGTTTTTGGCAGAAATACATTGAATCAGCAGGTTCATATGGATATTGTCACTGGTCGAGGAAATTTTTCTCCAGCCGAAACTATCAATATAAGCCCAGGAATTATTGGCGGCATTATTGGACCAGAGACCTCTTATTTTATGCGCACCGGTCCACTGGGTTTCAATAATACCATTGATGCCATACATTTCGGCATCGATACCACATTGGCCGTAACCAATCCTGAAATAACCTGACTCACCGAAGGTGGCACCCCAGCTGTTCTTACAGATCCAGCATTTATTTACATCGTCATAACCCACCACAGCAATACAATGGCCACCGATATAATTATTACTGGTCCTGCGGTATACACCGGACCGGTAACTGTAAAAATCCTGATAGACCGAAAAACATCCCACAAGGGGGCCCTTGGTGCTGATCCAGTTTTTCATGGTGGTCGCCGTAGTTAGTTTGGTGTAGCCGGATATCTTGGTTGTCCGGCTGGCCGCATCACTACAGGTCTTACAGGCCTGATCACCGCCGGTATAGGGAAAACAGGCTTCATCGACGACGCCTTTACTCTTCAGCGCATTCAGTGCTTTGTCCGGCCACCAGCCGTTGCCGCAATTACGGCCTTCGCTTTTGGCGTGGCAATAGAACAGCTGCGCCTCTGAGTAATCAATAGGCAGGGTATGGTTGCCGCGCTGGATCCGAAATACAGCTTCTGCAACAGCCAGCGAGCCGAATGCCACGCAAGAGCCACAGGCGGCCTGATTACGAATGGCTGTAATATAGTTGCGGCCGGCGTTGTTGCGCCAGTCAAAGGAAGCCGGGGCACCGAAAGCCTTCCTTTTCTTAATGCCCTTGCCCGCTGCTGAAGCATTGAAGGATGCCAGTGACCGGACTGAACGGGCCTCCCGCTCTTCAATAGAAATATCTTTTGGGCCCGGAGTAAATCCCAAAAAGTACTTGAGTTCTTTTTCACTCATGGCAGTGAACTCATTGTCTGCCGCCTGCCAGGTTAAGTTCTGTTCCTGAATGGCATCTTTGATTTTAGCTACGTTAATCGCCATTTTTTTTGATTTTATGGTGATGAATAGAGGGCGGCCAAGACATCGGCCTTAACTGAGGGTTGCCATTGTCATTTTTAAAAATTGGTGTTTTTTCAAATCTGATTCGGGGCGGTCAGTTCGGGTCAGTGCTTTTCAATCAGCCGCAATTACAGGTGCAATATACAACGACAACCACCGCATTGTCAATACCTAATAGAAGCGATAACCCGATTGGGGGATGGATTATCTTCCCCGGAACCGGTCCCATCATCCGCTGTATATCATGCTGAAGGCAGAAAACCAGGATGGTTTAATTATGCTGCATTCCGCAGTTATCGGGCGCACCAAATGAAAAAACGCCCCCCTTAGGAGACGTTTTTTTCATCACAAAAAACACCAACTTATGCCATTAGGTTAATGCATCTTTTTCATTATTATTCAGGCTGCCGGATTCAGTATCCAGCTCAATGACGAAAGCTTCATTAAAAATTTTCCGGGACGGCAGGCTGATAAAATAGTCCATGCCATCGAGTTTAAAGACTTCCAGTCGCTGACCGTCCACATACAATTTCGCACCTTTCAGCAAGGCGCCCTTGGGCAGGGTGACCCGGAGTTTACCAGACACCGGAACATTGAATACGGTCATGTAAATTTTGCCATTGCTGTTATTACGGGTATAATAGCCCCAGTCTTTTTTGTTCCATCCCCTGGCATAGTCGCTGTGATAAACCACCACATGGTTTTTGTCCATCCAGCGGCCAATACTATCGGCAATAGCCAGTTCTTCAGGTCGGATTTTTCCATTTCCCATCGGACCAAAATTGATCATGGCATTCCCATCCAGCGAAACAGACTTTACGATCATCTCAATAAGTTCGGGAACTGTTTTCAAATGACCCAGATAATGCTTTTGATAGCCCCAGCCGTTCTCACCCAGCGTCGTAATAAACTCCCAGTCATAGCCCCGTGTCGCCGCGTAATCCTTCGGGAGCTTTCTTTCCCAGGTCTGATGATAATCGCCCATCAATTTACCATTACCATCTATATGGCGGTTGCCGTATTCATCGGCGCGCAGTCGGCTTCCAATGATCAGATTCGGATTAAGCCCTTTCAGGTACTGTTCCAGGGAATCTGAAAAAGCGCCGCTTTTCTTCCAGAAATCATCCCAGGTGCCGTCGAACCAAAGGCCCTTGATGGTTGGATAATTCCGGACCAGTTCGGTCAGCTGGTTTTTGACAAAGACCTTGAAACGTTCATTGGCGGCTGAATCAGCAGCGGTTTTTAAAACGTTCTTATTATCCGGATGGGTCCAATCCAGAATGGAGTAATAGAGATGTACGTCAATGCCCTGTTTATTAAAAGCATCCACAACCTGTTTGACAATATCTTTCTTATACGGCGTTTGCGCAATCGTATAATTGGAATACTTACTGGGCCACATGCAAAAACCATCATGGTGTTTGGTCGTAAAATATACCAGCTTCACGCCCATTTTTCTGGCGGTGGCAGCCCACTCATCTGGATTAAACGCTTTCGGATTAAACTCCTTATAGACTTTATCATAAACGGCCGTTGGCACAAAGCCCCTGATAAATTCCGCCGCGTATTTGTAGTCTTTTCCATTGTACTGGCCTCCGTATAAGGAGTACAGCCCCCAGTGGATGAACATCCCCAGCCCATAATCGCGCCATTCCTGCATCGCGGCATCCTGTCTCTTCCCTTCCCGGTGGGCGCCGTGCAAAATTGACTTGGTCGTCTGTTGTGCCATTCCGGTCCCTACCCAGCCAGCCAGTATGACCATCAGTAAACAGTTTTTTATCACTTCTGCTTATATTTTTGATTGTTCCAAAAAGCTCCGACAGCGGCCCGCTGATGCCCGTAAATGAAAAACACGATCGTGGTCCCTTCCATATATAGGTACAGAAATCAAGCTTTTACGGTACTAAGTTGCCGTAATCTATGGCATCTCTGCAAGCATTTTACCGTCGCTGCTTCAAATGTAGGGCATCTCCTGAGGAATATTCTGCGCAAAGGTTTGCACAAAAAAGCGCCCCCGAGGGAGCGCTTTAAAGCTATTTTATAAACGATCGATGTTTAACCCAGTGCAACACGTACGAACTCTAACACTTTCACATCACCACTTTGTTTCAGGTAATCACCCACAGTGATACCGGCATCTTTCACAAAGGCCTGAGCAGTCAGGGTGTTTTCTTTAAAGAAAGCGCCCAATTTGCCTTCGGCAATTTTCGCCAGCATTTCTTCGGGTTTGCCCGCCATTTTCGGATCTTCTTTCATGGTATCAATGATCACCGCTTTTTCGCGAGCAATAATATCAGCCGGCACATTGGCCGCATCTACCGCTACCGGATTCAGCGCAGCTATTTGCATGGCCACATCTTTTCCGGCTTCCGCAGCTTCTTTATCCAGACCGACCAGTACGCCGATACGGTTGGCTCCGTGAATATAGGAAGCCACAAAAGGTGCATTTATGCGGGTGAATTTGGTGATTTCTATTTTCTCACCAATCGAAGCGAGTTTATCGTTGACCAGATCCACCACTTTTACGCCATTAACATCCGCTGCTTTCAGTTCGTCGATGCTGTTGGCACCGGAAGCGATCGCGGCATCTGCAATGCTTTTAACAAAAGCTATAAAATCTTCATTCTTCGCCACAAAATCAGTTTCACTGCTCACACATACTACAATACCTGATGCATTGTCAGCAGTAGTCTGGGCAATAACAACGCCCTCTTTCGCTTCACGGTCACTGCGTTTAGCGGCCACTTTTTGTCCCTGCTTGCGCAGCCAGTCAATAGCGGCTTCAAAATCACCATTGGTTTCCGTCAGTGCTTTACGGCAATCCATCATTCCGGCACCAGTAGCCTGACGTAATTTATTGATATCCTGTGCGGTTATAGTTACTGTACTCATTTGTATTCAAATTTCAGGTTAAAGGTCCGGCAGGATGACTGCTTCGCAGCTTCACCTGCCGAACCCGTCGATAGGTTCTTATTTAAACGGTCCTGTTCCATTCCCTACTACCTGCCATCCTGCGGAAAGGCATGTCGGGTCAGGAGCCAGATTATTTCCGGGGTGCACCACTTCTGGCACCACCACCACCGGTAGTTCTTCTGCGCTGACCACCCTGGCCGGCACTGCGACCGCGACCGGCACGGCCACCTTCGGCTTCAGCTTCCGCCTGCAGTTTTGCAGCCTGTTTTTCATTTTCATCAGAAACCGAATCGTCCACATCTTCATCTTTAGCTGCCTGACGCTCTGCCAGACCTTCCTCGATGGCTGCAGTGATATAGTTTACCAGAATGGCGATGGACTTGGTCGCATCATCATTGGCAGGAACAGCGAAGTCCACTTTATTGGGATCACAATTGGTATCCACGATACCGAAAGTAGTTACACCAAGACGTCTTGATTCTGCCAGGGCAATATGCTCATGGCCGATATCAATAATAAAAAGCGCAGCAGGTACCCGTCCCAACTGAGCGATACCACCCAGAACCTTCTCCATCTTATCTTTATCACGGGTCAAAGTCAGCCTTTCTTTTTTAGTAATGCTGTCAAAGGAACCATCGGTCAGCATTTTCTCAATGCTCTGCATTTTCTTAACGCTTTTACGCACGGTGTTGAAATTGGTCAGCATACCACCCAGCCAACGCTCGGTTACATAAGGCATGCCTACTTTCTGTGCGCATTCGGTAACGATATCCTTCGCCTGCTTTTTAGTACCGACAAAAAGGATTTTTTTACCGCTGCGTGCGATCTGCTTCAGGGCCGCTGCAGTTTCCTGTAAAGCTTCCACTGTTTTATTCAGATCGATAATGTGAATGCCTTTTTTCTCAGCGAAGATATAAGGCAGCATTTTGGGGTTCCATTTCTTTTTCAGGTGTCCGAAATGTACACCGGCCTCCAGAAGTTGCTGCTGTAATGATGTATTGTTTTCCATTGAAATATTTTGAAAATTATAATTTGAAATCTAGCGTTTACTGAACTGATAGCTTTTTCTTGCTTTCTTATGACCGAATTTCTTACGCTCCACAGAACGGGGATCCCGTTTCAGTAAGCCGGCAGCTTTTAAAGCAGGACGGAACTCCGGGTTCAGGTCCACCAGTGCACGGGCAATACCCAGCATGGCTGCTTCTGCCTGACCTTTTAATCCACCGCCTGAAGCATTGATTTTGATATCAAATTTATCAGCAACTTCAGTAGCTTTCAAAGGGCGGTCCACCTGGTTTTGCAGGTATACCAGCGGAAAATAAACCTTGTAATCTTTATCATTTACAGTGATGGCGCCAGTACCCTTACTGATAAAGATGCGGGTAACGGCTTCTTTACGGCGACCAACTGCGTTTTTTTGTTTTTCCATTTATTGAAGATTTTTGTAAGCAGAACCGGCTGTTCGGCAGGCTCAGCTACTAAGTAGAAATTTAGAATTTAAGCTCTTTAGGTTGTTGGGCGGTGTGCGGATGCGCAGGACCGGCATATACAAATAATTTCTTGTACATTTTGCGACCCAGTCTGTTTTTGGGCAGCATCCCTTTGACGGCTCTTTCGATGATCACTTCGGGACGTCTTTTCTGCAGATCTGACGCCAGTTCTTCCTTACGGCCACCGGGATAGCCACTGTAAGTATCATAGACCTTCTGATCCATTTTCTTACCGCTTAATTTAACTTTCTCACAGTTGGTAACGATGATATAATCACCTGTATCAACATGGGGCGTATAATACGCTTTGTTTTTACCGCGCAGAATGGCGGCGATTTTGGAACACATGCGTCCTACGGTTTGATTAGTACCGTCTACAACGTACCAGTTACGCTGTACGGTAGCCTCGTTCGCATGCTTCGTAGTGAAGTGTTGCTTGCTCATTGTAAAAATTATTTTGTTACTTATTAATAATCCCGGGCTATCCCCCGGTTTCCCTCCCTTTTCGGATTCGGGCTGCAAAGGTAATGCAGCCTTGGGCAAAAACAATAAAATTTAGCCCGGTTTTTTTAGAGCACCTCCATAAGGTATTGATTTTCAGTAATAATTTTGCCCGTTATTTTTGATCTTATTCGATTCCAGGGATGAAAAAATCCAGTTTTCAGGTTCTCCGGCAGGGCCTTGGGGTCCAGAACCGGAAAATTACCGGTACTATTCGCCCGCCGCCAGGCCCTTACCGAAAACTTTGACAAAGATTGAAGCGGGTCGTATCCAATGGCTGCCTGGCGAAACCAACCCCACCTTGCCGGAACCGGTGATGGGGTTAATCTGATTCCTGAAGTTGCCCGGCTACAACCCGCATACGGATAAAATGAACGAACCGGTCAGAAAAAAGATAAAATCCAGATAAAGATCCATGCATAAACGGGGTTAAAATATAACTTTACGCTACAAAATATTGCCATCATGACAAGGATACCGGATTCTTTACTTCAGGAACTGACCCAGCCCTATGAACTGCCGGCAGCTGCCATCGCTTTTTATCAGGAAAACCGATATATCAAATTAAAAGAAGTTTTATCAGCGGCCGTCCTGGACTACTTTAATCAGGCCATTACCGATCAGGTAGCCCGGATGAACACGATTACAAGTGACTTGGGGCAGCGCGATACTTATGGCAAAGCTTTTCTGCAACTGTTCAATCTCTGGCGGGTGAATGAGGATGCCAAGGCCCTGGTTTTCAGCGAAAGACTGGGCCGGATTGCCACCCAACTAATGCAAGTGGAGGGTGTACGGATCTATCACGACCAGGCACTGTTCAAAGAAAGCGGCGGCGGCATTACCCCTTGGCATGCAGACCAGTATTACTGGCCGCTGTCGACCGACAAAACGATTACGGCCTGGATACCCCTGCAGGCAACGCCGCTGGAAATGGGGCCACTGGAATTCAGTGCAGCCAGTCATCAGATTGTGGAAGGCCGCGAACTGGCGATTGGTGACGAGAGTGAGCACCTGATTCGCCAACGCCTGAAAGTCACTGATTTTAATCATGTCATTGAAGCTTTTGATCCGGGAGAAATCAGCTTTCATTCCGGCTGGATCTTTCATCGGGCCGGTGCCAACAGTACCGGATCAGTGCGAAAAGTGATGACCGTTATTTATATGGACCGCGACATGAAACTCAAGGCTCCGGAAAATGAAAACCAACAGAATGATTGGGATACCTGGTGTCCGGGCGCCGAAGTAGATCAGATCATTGCCTCTCCTCTCAATCCGGTCATCTATGAAAATCCCCGTTCGTGAAACTCCGGTTTGTAGGTCCGCATTGGAGGCAGGAGGATCTGCCTCCGAAGCGTCTGCTCCTTAAGATCCGACAAGCCTGCTGTGCGGGTTTGGAGATGAATACCGGTGCTCTTCAGGATGCCCCAAGCTGGCTAAGGGCGCTGGACAGATGGCGTTGTGATCATCCGGCCAATACGCGAATGCTGGATTATCTTAAAAACCGGTTTGCCTCCCCTGAGTCAACCCTAAAAAATCGCTCATGAAATTACAACCGTTTGGGCGGCGGGCGCTATGCAGTCTGCAGCTTTGTTTTTTTCTTCTCAATGGCTTCTGTCAGGCCCCGCAGGTCAGTTCAGGCAAACTGATAGCTTATCCTCATTTTAATTCCCGGTATATCGGCGAAAGAATGGTGAGGGTATGGCTGCCGGACGATTATCAGCCGACTGGAAAATACCAGGTGCTGTATGCCCAGGACGGTCAGAACCTTTGGGATGCAGCCTTTAACTGGACGCGACAGGAATGGATTATGGACGAAGTGATGGGCCGGTTGCAGCAGCAAAAAAAAATCCATCCCACAATTGTGGTTGCCATCGATAATGCGGGCGTAAAGCGACATGCAGAATATTTTCCGCAAAAGCCTTTTGAAACACTGGCACCTGCTGTCCAGGACAGCCTGCTAAAAACTAAATGGGGCGAGAACCCCCTCTTTGCGACCCCTATTTACTCCGATCGGTACCTGAAGTTTCTCGTGGAAGAATTAAAACCCTTTATCGACAGCGCCTACAGTACTCTGCCAGACCGGGAACATAATTTTATGATCGGTAGCAGTATGGGTGGTCTGATCAGCCTGTATGCCGTTTGTGAATATCCTGATGTTTTCGGCGGCGCCATTTGTATGTCTACCCACTGGCCGGGCATTTTTGAAGTCGCCGGTAATCCGATTCCCCCAGCATTCTATGCTTACCTCCAAAAACAGCTGCCCGATCCTCAAACCCACCGCTTTTATTTTGATTACGGCACACAGACCCTGGATGCGGATTACGGTCCCTATCAGCATGCGGTTGATAATATTCTCAGACAGCGGGGCTATGGACCGAAAAACTGGGAGACGCTTCGTTTCGAAGGCGCCGCCCATGTGGAAAGCTCCTGGGCGCAGCGGCTGCATATCCCCATCCGGTTTATGCTAAAGTAAACTCAGGGACTTATATCCTGGGACTACGGTGCGTCAGGGAAACTGGTCTGTCGCAAAATTGTCTGGCCGATAGGCACCAGTTTCAGGGGTTCCGGTTGTCCGGTAGCCTTATTGATCAGTCGAAGCAGGATGCTTCCTTCCTGATAGCGGGCGTCGTTGTCGGCCTGGTAGCAGTAGCGGCTATGACCTTTTTCCTGGTAAAAATAATCTGTGAATCCGGGTGCATAGCTCCTCCCTGCAGTTTCTATGCTTTCCAGCGGGTGGGTATAGACCAGGGCTCCATAACTAAAATAGATATCCCCGTTTTGGGTGCTGTGTTCCTGTACTTCGGTTTCGAAAACCAAATCAATTCCGGTACTGTCCACAAAATCACCGCGTATATAAACAAATCCGTCGAGCTCCTGACAGGGCATACTGCATTGGATAGCACGGACCCAATTCGGCTTTCTGATTTTCAAAGTAGCAGTGACCGGCCGGCGCACCGTCACCGTGAAATGCAGGCGATTTTCATAGGGGTAGCGGGTCTGTACCCGGATTTGTAGCGTTTTGTCCCCAACACGGCTCTTCAGTACCGAAGGACCCAGCAATGCAGCTACCAGGGTATCGGGGCCCTGTCGCATCCACATATATTGTACAAAATAAGGGCTGAGTCTGCCAGCGTTGGGTACACAGCAGACCGCCGCATCCTGGTGGGCAGGTGAGTATTTGTACCGGGTTTGATTTTTCTCGGACCCGCCGTTTCGGGTCCCCGTCATTGCATAGGAATTATCCGTTTTCAGATAGGCAATGGCGGGCCGATCCGGATGCCGCGCGCCCTGCGCAGCGTTGTAAAATATTCTTTCGATCAGATCCCCGTAGCGGGCGTCTCCTGTTTTTTGCATCAGGAGTCCGTAACTGTCCATGAGTTCCTGAATCGAGCAATATTCATATCCCGTTTGGGTTGCGTCAGCCGTCCTGCCTCCGATCCATTCATCTCCGATAGGTCCTCCTGACGGCGTCAGCAAGGTCGCTATCCGTTTTAGATAGACCTGCAGGGCCGCCCGGTAAACCGTGTCCTTACTGCTGAAAGCCGCCAGGGTCAATGCCCTCAGGTGTTCATAACTGTGCACGCCATGACCCGAGAGCCGGTAATCAGGATTCAGGATGCTGGGCAATTGTATGTCTTTTTCGAAAGAAAAATTCGATGAAAAATTTTCGTAGAGGAAAAGACCGTAACGGCGGTACTCCGGCCATCCCGTAATCCGGAAAAGGGTTTCGCAGACATCGGTAAACATCAAGCCGTGGGCAACGCCCCCTGAAAATTCCCGGCCGGCAAAAAAAGGATTCGACCGGTAAACGGGATAATGCTGCATTACATCCCCCACGGCGCTTTTCACCGCCCGAAGCAGGGTGGTATCCCCCGTAGCTTCATAAGCTGCCAGCAATCCTCTTAATAAGGTGGCTTTGGCCCAGAGTTCCCCATTTTCGGATGTAAACCGGTAACGCAGATCCGTTCCATAAATGCCCAGATAGCCATCCTGGTCCTGATGCTGCAGGATACCACTGAGATACTGATCCAGCGATGGGAAGAAACTGGTGTCCTGCAGTAGAAGCACATGCCTGATAAATCCGTCACGCCAGTTGGACTGTGTTTCTGAATTCCACCATTTGTACTGATCGTCACCACCGATATCACCCTGTTTCAGATTCCCGAGATCACGGGCGCGGCTGTGTGCATGTAACCGGTTCTGATAAATCGAATCTCCGATCAGATCCGGAACGATGCGATCCAGATGACCCACAAAACCGCGGAGATCTCCCTGCATCTGGTGCCTGATCCATCCGGCCGGACTGACGGTTCCGAAGGGCAGTTGCTGCAGCCGTTCCGGCTGCAACTGAAACGAGGAGGGTTGCGCTGCAACTGATGTCGCCCAGATCACCGGGAGCCCGGTCCTGAGTATACTGATTATGGCTTTTACCATCATTTGCGAAGGGGTGTTCAGCTATCTCTTTTAAAAACTGTCAGATAAAATTCAAAAACGATCAACCAAAATCCGCCTAAATATAAAATATCTGAGGCTGCCTTCAAAGTAAAAAGCAGCCTCAGTCCTCAAGCAGGATAAAAGAGCGCAAAATCCTGTAATCTATTCCACTGTTACCTTATAACGGGGTGGATTGCTCATATCCACTTTAACGGTATGCGTACCCGCCGTAATGGGCACATTTTCACCACCGCCGATCACCAGGTTGCCGGCTCCGTCGCCTCCGGACCAATTACCGTCAATGACAATCTTGAAGCCGCCGGCAGCAAAATCAGTCGAAAAAGTATAAATATTATCGAGGCTGTAAGTCAGTTCATCCGTGCTGTTGTTCCAGCCGTTAAAATCTCCAGCAATCATGAATTTTACCGGTTTGATCGCATAGGCCAGGGTGGATTTCACTGCGGTAATATAGAAAACACCAGGACTGGCGGGCATGGGTGCCGGCCATTCAATATCGCCACCACTGGTACTCAGGGTACCGTTGCCACCATCACCGTAAGCCAGGTTCCAGTCCGGGTTGGCGGTAATCTTGAATTTCGGGTATCCGGAGGGAATGGCATATACATAGCCGGCATAATTTTCCAGATCGGTGGAACCGAGTCGGGGTGCAGCTGCCGGATTCCAACCCTGATAGTCGCCCGGAACATACCAGAATACAATCTCATCGTAAGTCGTATAATCCAGCGTCAGCGCATTGGAATACTTTACCAGCGCAGGAGTTGTGCCTCCGATACTGGTTCTTACCCGAAATTCCACTGAAGCGGACTGACCTGCCGTTACACCGCTTTGAACCGCATAGGCATTCAGCATGGCCTGGGTTACGTCCATGGAAAGGTTGTTGGTCAGGGCTACTTCCCGGGCATTGGCAAAATCATTTCCTGCCAGGTCGTACTCCAGCGTATAGGAAACAGCCGTAGGTACGCCGTAATCTACAGCTTCCCAGCTGAAGGCAGTTACTTTTTCTGCTTTATCAGCCAGTTGAAGGACAACCGTACTTAAAGGAGCCGCAGTCAGGTTGCCACCGGATTCAGGAGATGAAGCATGCGCCAGAACCCCTTCTTTTTCGCAGGAACTGAGTCCGGCAAGACCGACGATCGCAAACAGCAGGATGGTAAAATATCTCATGAGTAACGATTTACATTTTATAAGTTTCGATGCTTCCGGCCTTTTACTTTTCTCGGGAACCGGATTCGAAGGCGCCTGGCATCATTTGAAAATTTTCTTTTTAGTATTCCGGACTGTTCTGGTCAAGATTGGGATTCGCATTGATATCAGCCGCAGGAATGGGATATAGATTTCTGAAATCTTCTACGGCCTTTCCTGCCGCTGCACCGCCTTTCCAGGGCCATAAATAACTACTGGTGGTAAAGCGGCCGTAGCGGATCAGATCGGTACGTCGAAACCCTTCCCAATACAATTCACGGCCCCTTTCATCCAGCAGGAAATCCAGGGTCATTTCCGAAGCCGTAATCTGGCCTGCATGGGCGCGTCCTCTCAAAGCATTGATATAACCCAGTGCCAGGCTGGCATCGCCCGCCGCTCCTCTTTTCAGGGCTTCTGCATAGATCAGGTATTGCTCAGCCAGCCGGAAAATGGGAAAATCCACATCTGCGTAATCCAGGCTCTGCCCGGAGCTGCCATTGGCGTTCAGGTTTCTGAATTTGGTGATTGCATAGCCCTGTTCAAATTTAGTTTGGTCTTCGATATCCAGCGACTGACCGTTGGTATAGAACTGCGCCCGCTGGTCTGCAGCACCCGTTAGGTCCGGAAACAGATCTACCAGACTTTTAGTGGTGCGGACACCACCCCAGCCGCCACCTATGCCAAAGCTGGAAGCAGGCATGCTTCCTCCTACAGGTGCATGGGTCAAAAATGTAGTACCACCAAAGCTTTGGGTTTTCAGGCCATCATAATTGATGGTCAGGATGAACTCGCGGTGATCTACATTGTTATTCGCCAACATTAGCTGACGGTAATCCCCCAACAAGCTGTAGCCGGCATCAATAACTTTCTTGGCATAACCGAGTGCGTCATCGTATCGGGGTGTACCCGTATAGACTTCTGCATTCAGATAGAGCCTGGCCAACAAAGCCCATGCAGCACCCTTATCCGCTCTTCCGTATTCATGGCTGCGGGCTTCGGGCAACAGATTTTCGATGTCCTTGAGTTCTGATTCAATGTAGGCGAACAGCGCTTCCCTGCCAATCTGCTGCGGCAGGGTGCCGGATCCGATCACGTCTTTTTCCGTCACAAATGGCGGATTGCCGAACAGGTCCATCAGTACCCAGTACTGGTAAGCACGAAGAAACCGGGCTTCATTTCTGAAGTTCACGATATTGGAAGCGTCCGCGCCACTGATGCCTTTGGCGGCCAGCTGGTCATTTGAAGACTGATTGATGTATTCGTTGGCCAGTGTTATCTGGTACATACAACGATAATAAAGGCCAGTCAAAAAAGGATTACTGCTGGACCAGTTCATATTATGAAAGTCCTGAATACCCGCATCCCCCCAGGAAATTACCGCTTCGTCCGTACTCAGCTCCTGTGCTTTCCAGTACAGGCGTAAAAAATCGGAGAACCCTTCATCAATGCCCTTAATATCACCATTGCCCGCGGGGCCCTGGTTTCCGGTGAGGGCAAATGCACCATATACTTTTACGCCGCCCTGTACATAGCCGTTGACGGAACTGTATACGATATCACCCGTCACATCATTATAGGGATAACGATCCAGTTTTTTACTACAGGAAACCCAGACGGTGGCAAGGGCAATAACAATCAATAAATGCTTTTTCATCTGAATGTTTTCTATTGTTTTTTAATCTTCAGAGGATATCTGGCAGCTCCTCTGTATGTTTTCTTTCGTCTTTCTTCTCCGATTCCCGAAATTGCAGAAAGCATTCGGCCGGAAGGTTGCTGACTGTTCTAAAAATCAAGATTCAGACCCAACCCGAATACCCTGGGTCGGGGATAAAAATTATTATCAATGCCGCTGGCCACTTCCGGATCGAGCCCTTTGTATTTAGTAATTACAAAGACATTTTGCAGGTTGGCATTCAACCGCAGGTTGCCGGTACCTCCGAATACTTTACCGAAATCATAACCGATATAGGCGTTGTCCATACGCAGGAAAGAAGCATTCTCAACAAAATAATCCGAGAAAACAAATTTGTCGCCGGTGCCTGCGAAGCCGGTGGAAAGCACATCGGCTGACCCGTTATTCAGGTATCCAAGTGGATTGATAATATTGGAACGGGTGCCCGTCGCCGAAATCACGTTATTGTATACGTAGTTACCGATATTGGCCCGCATGCCAAATCCAGCTGAAAACCGTTTATAAATAATACCGGTATTCATGCCCAGGAATACATCCGGATCAGGGTTTTTATACCGGTAAAAATCCTTCTCATTAATCAGGTTGTCGTTGTTCTGATCCACGAAGACGCCTTCAAGGGGCTGATGCTGGTCATCGTACACTTGCTGTAATACATAAAAAGCAGACCGGGGAAATCCTACTGAATGAATCTGGATCAGATTGCCCACACCGCCACTGATACCACCGGTAGCCGCACCCGGGTAAGAAGGGTCGTCCACAATGGTCAGGTTCGTTATGGTATTCTGGTTATAAGTGGCATTGACATTCAGGTTCCAGGTAAAATCCGTGGTCTGCACCGGTATGGTATTGAGGGCAAACTCTACGCCCTTATTTTCCATGCTGCCGATATTGGCAACGATCTTATTGGTAAAATTAGTTCCCCCAGGCTGGTTCACTTCATTGAGCAGGTCCCTGGTCTTCTTATAATAGAAATCGATACTACCATTGATGCGGTTGCTGAAAAAGCCATAATCCAGTCCGGCGTTATAAGTCGTTGTCTGTTCCCAGGTCCGGTTATAATAATATCCATCCGGACGGTACATCTGATAGAAACCGTCACCGAGCTGGTACTGGGCCGTCTCCGAGCTGAGGGTATAATAGGGCAGGTAATCGTAATAGTCAATGCCGTCCTGCTGACCGGTAATACCATAACCCAGACGCAGTTTCAGATCGGAAACCACGGCGCTGTTTTTCAGGAAAGCTTCCTGGCTGATCCGCCATGCAAAGGCAGCTGAAGGAAACAGCCCCCAGCGGTTGTCCGGATTGAATTTGGAAGACCCGTCGGTACGTAGTGCTGCTGTCAGGAGGTATTTCTCATTAAAGGAATAATTCACCCGGCCGTAATAGGAAATCAGGGTATACCTGGGTTTATCAAAGCCGTAAGTAGGGGTGGAAACCATGGTACCATCGCGGGTATAGTCCGGATAATTGATCAGCCGCGTTACGAAATCGTAATAACCGTAACCCGCAGTCACATCCAGCCGATGCAGACCGAGTTCCTTCTGGTAGTTCAGGTAAAACTCAACCAGCCCGTTATCGCGGTAGTAGCCATATTCATTATTAATACCGCTTTTTCCCTGGAAACGCTGGTAAGACTGCGCAGCACTGTCATCGACCACTATATGACCATGGGAATGGGCATAATCATAACCCAGATTCAGGTTGGCCCTTAAATCGGGTAAAAAATGAAATTTATAATCAAACTGAATATTGCCGATACTGCGGAAGGTTCTGGCGTTATCATGACGGTCCATCAGCAGGGCCAGCGGATTTCTGGGTGCCAGTTGTTTGAGACCGTTGACAGAACCGGCATCCAGCCATTCATAATAACCGTTGTAACGACTCGATCCGGAATATACCGGTTGGGTTGGATCAAAATTTACTGCAGCGGCGATTGCACTTTCATTGGCGAAACGGGTATCTGCCTGACTGGCTTTCAGGTTCAGGTCTATTTTCAGGTGATTGTCCAGAAAACTGGGGCTCAGGTTAATACCGGCAGAATAACGATCCAGATCACTGGTTTTGAGCACACCCTGTTGTTTCAGATAGCCCAGCGACACCCGGTATGGCAGGGCGCCCTTGGCGGCCGCTCCCGAGACACTCAGGTTATTATCGCTGGAAATTCCGGTGCGGAAAATTTCCTCCTGCCAGTTGGTTGAGGCATCTCCTAACAGGGCTGTTGCATCCGCGTCACCGTTTTCCTGCACAAAAGTCCGGAAGGCATCCGCCCCGAGCACGTCCGCGTATTTCGGGAGCCGGGAGACCAAAAACTGCGTATTGAAATTGACCACCGGTTTGCCGCGTTTACCCTTCTTGGTCGTGATAATGATGACACCGTTCGAGGCCCGCGAACCGTATATTGCGGTAGCAGATGCGTCTTTCAGGATATTGAAAGTCTCGATATCGTTGGGATTAATCGTGGCCAGAGGATTGCTGATCCCCGAAATCGTCCCGTTGTCGATTGGTACACCGTCGATGACGATCAGGGGGTCGTTGCTGGCATTCAGCGAAGCCCCACCCCGGATGCGTATGGTGCTTCCTGCACCCGGGGCACCACTGTTGGACGTAATCTGTACGCCGGGTACTTTACCTGCGATCAGTTGTTCAGGCGTCGTGCTTTGCCCCTTGTTAAAATCCTTGGAACTTACGACAGCCACCGAGCCGGTCAGGTCCTTTTTACGTACCGTTCCATAACCGATGACTACGATATTCTCCAGGGCCGCGACGGCCGCAGTCAGGCTCACATCCAGGACCGGACCGTCAATTGTCCGGGTCTGGGTGGTATAACCCACATAGCTGAACTCCAGTACCTGGTAGGTATCGGGAACCTGGATGCTGTAATTTCCTTCGGCATCAGTAGAAGCCGCTGTCTGGCTGCCCTGAACAGTTACCGTGACCGCAGACAGAGGCGCGCCATCGCTGGCATCGGTGACCCGGCCCTTGACCATTCGCGATTGTCCAAAAGCCAGACTACTAATCAGTAACAGAAAAATCATGCAATAAGCAGATAGCAATCTTGTAAATAACATAGACAAACAATTAATAAAGCAATTAATAGGATGAATAAAAACGTGTACTAAACACACAATAATTATTCGGCGCTACAAAGATAAGTAGTAATTTGTGTACAAAGTACACAAAGGTTAAAAAAATTGTTTTTTTTGCAGCCTGCAGGCTTACCGCGCTATGGTCTTGAATTTATGCAGTTTGCCCGGCCGGTGGTTGACATCGTCCTCCAGTTCATCCAATTCCATCAGCCAGTTTTTTAATGCGATTTTCTTTCTGAAATTTCTCCGGTCCAGGGGCGTATCCAGGATGGCCTCATAGACTTCCTGTAAGGCCCGCAGGGAGAATTTCTCCGGCAGCAGGTTCTTTACCACCGGATACTCCATCGCCTGCTCCTGAAGCTGCGCCAGGCAGGTATCCAGGATTTTCTTATGGTCAAAAGCGAGTTGCCGGATATGCTTTACCGAATGCCAGTGCAGATCGTTGGTATCGATATTGAGTTTATGACTATTGATATTAACCAGGGAATAATACGCCGTGCTCACTACCCTGCCGGAGGGATGGCGGTCGACGGCACCGAAGGTATGTACCTGTTGCAGGAACACGTCATCCAGATGGGTTCTTTCCTTCAGTATCCGGTAAGAGGCGCCGTCGAGATCCTCATCGGGACGCACCAGGTCCCCCAGCAGGGAGTACAGCCCGGAGAATTCCTTTAAATCGGACTGAATCAGCAATACTTTCAGCTCTTTTTCTTCATAACCGAAAATCACGCAGTCTACGGAGACCGCTATCTTAAAGTACTCAAGATGACTGATTTTCTCGGTTTCAGCCGTTTTTAGTGGATTATTCAACATTGCAATTCGTCGTGTTTGAACTACACAAATGTAAGGTGCAAGGGGCAGGTGCGCAAAATTTTTTAAAAGCCGGTACCCAAATCTATCAAAGGCCCATTGGCAGCACCCGGGATCATTAGCTCCGCTCTGCCGGTTCGGTATATTTTCAGTCCCTGGTGGTTGAGCACATATAGGCGGTCACCCCGGTATAATAACTGCCGGCTCCCGGCCACTGTCTCCGGAAGCGGTAACCGTTCATACCGACGTGTGTCAAGATGGTAGCGGCAGTACTGATTCTGATACACTCCGGAAATTACCTGATCATTGATCCGCAGGTGCTGCCAGCCTTGGATGGGTATCCGGTTTTTAAAGGATCCGTAATAATCGAATACATAAATTCCTGCTGTACTGTCATAGAGGTAGACCTGCCGGTGCTGGTCAAATATGCCTACCGGATTCAAAGACTGGTCAAAAAGTTGCCGGAAATCGGCCGTTTCCATTATGGTCCGGCCCTCTTCGTCAATTTTCTTTAAATTGTTTCCCTGGTTGTCATAGAGCCAGATTTTACCATCGTAGGACAGCCCGACAGCCGGCACATTAAATAGCTGGTGCCGCCGCAGGTCAATGGTCTGGCGAACCTGTAACATGCCATCCAGAACAACGATAGTGGCAAATCCCTGCGAATACAACAGGATTTTCACCGGATTGGATACATCCAGCTGGCTGGCTTCGCCAAATCTTCTGATCTCATTGAATACCGCCAGAGAATCTCCAGAGGCCGACAGTTTTTTCAGTTGACTGCCCGCGTTCAGTAAATAAATCTGATCCAGATTGCCCACTGCCACCTGAATATAGTCACCAGGCACCGTAACCAGCAGGGTCTGGGACCGGACACCGGTAAAGATTCCCAAAAACAGCCCTATGATCCACAGGTTTTTCATGGATGTCTGATAATTTTTGACTCCGTGTCGGTATAGGATTGAAGCGATACATCCCTGCCATCAAAAACGGCATACGTAAAAAAGCTGATCCAGTCGCCGAGGTTGATATATCGGCTGCTGTCTGTCAGCCGGTAATCGATGGGCAGGTGACGATGTCCGAAAATAAAATAGTTATAGTGTTTTTCCTCCAGTTGCTCGAGGCAGTACCGGATCAGCCACTCGCGGTCGGCGCCGAGAAAAACTTCTTCAGCGCTACCGGTTTTGGCCCGGCTGCGCCGGCTCATATAATTGGCCAGTCCAATGCCGGCACGCGGTGGCAGGATACCGAACAGCCATTGACAAAAAGGATTGCGGAACAGTTTCTTCAGTCGTTTGTAGCCCTGATCGCCCGGACCCAGACCGTCGCCATGACCAATCAGAAACTGACGGCCGGACCATTCGAATGCCTGCGGTTCAAAATAGACATTCATGCCCAGCTCCTCCTGAAAATAATTGTTCATCCACATGTCGTGGTTGCCGACAAAAAAATGCAGCCGGATACCGGCGTCAGAAAGTGTTGCCAGTTTGCCGAGCAACCGCAGGTAACCACGGGGTACCACATACTTGTATTCATACCAGAAATCAAACATATCGCCGACAATAAAAATCTCGGCTGCCCGGTCTTTGATCTCATCCAGAAACTGCACGATCAGGCGTTCCCGCTCGAGGCTTTTCGCATGGCTGGGCGCCCCCAGATGAAAATCGGATAAAAAATATATGTTCTTTTGCCGTTCCAGATCCATTATGATAAAATTACAGGTTCCCTAAGCTAAAATCCAAAAACCAGCGCTTTCCTCAAAATTTCTTATTCCATCGGTGTGGCAACTTTTTTTTCATAATGACTGATCGCCAGACCGCCCAGCACCAGCAGCACGCCAATGATCGTAAACAGGCTGATCCGGTCCCCTACCAAAAGGGCGGCGATAATAATGCCGAAAATAGGACATAGAAACAGCCAGAAGCCGGCTTTTACCGGGTCCTGACCGATCAGCTTCAACCAGAGCGCTACAGCTACAATGGATACCGGGATAGCCAGCCAGCCCGTACCCAGCCAGAAATCAGTCCCCCAGTGATTCTTATGCGGCTGGTAGGTCATCCAGACAAATGGAACCAAAAAAAGGCCTCCCAGCAGGGTTTGCCAGCCATTGATGGTCAGTAAATGCAGACCTTCCCATTTTCTCATAGTGAAGTAAATAGTCCCGGCCGAATAAGATAACATACTGCCGATCAGAATCACCAGTCCTCTTACTGTTACGGATGCTCCGTCGAACAGGGGCCAGGCGACTACTACAAAACCGGCGATACAGATCAGCAGGGCGGTCAGTACCCGGCTGTTCATGGGCTTCTTCAAAACAAAAAAAGACAGAAAGCTGATAAATACAGGACTGGCGGCAACGGTCAGCGCGCCGATACTGGCAGTAACTTCATCCATTGCCACCACATAAAGCCCCAGATAAATAGAAATATTCAGGAGCCCGTAGATTGCCAGTTGTCTCCATTGGCGACCCCGGGGCAGTCGCTGTCTGAGCAGCAAATGGGCAATACTGAGCATAATCAGCGCCGCAATGGCAAATCGCCAGATGGCGACTACCAGCGGCTGCCCCTCCCGAAGGGCAATTTTAGTAGCCGAGGAAGCCGAAGCCCAGAGAATCGAAAATAACAGGCCTAACAAGACCCAGAGATAATTTTTATGCATGCAGGTAAAGGGCGTGAAAGTACAGCAATCCCTGCAAATCTCCGTACAAACCAGCCGCCTAATCCAGCTTTTCCTTGCAACGCTGCATCCTATCCGTGATATGCCGGCGTTCGGCCGCCGAGGGTATCTCGCGTTGTAATGCCTGCCGGTAATACGGGAGCGCGTCCGCGTACCTGCGCTGCGCAAACAGATAATCACCGGCGATTACGTAACTGTTATAAAGTGCAGGGTTGGCGGCCACCACACTGTCCGGAACAATCCGGCGGTGTTCAAAAGCCATTTCCTTATATGCCCGATAGCGTTCGAAAGCCCGGAACCGGGGACTGTATATAAAGGAGTCTGCCGGTATTTCCAAAGCAGTTTCATCAATCTCATGATTGTCCTGAAGGCCTCGCATCGAAAAGATTTTGTGCAGATCATAGCAACGGAAAGCACCCATCTGCCAGGGGCCGGTTGAAACCCATACTTTTAATTGCCGGGGTTCGAAAACGATCGAATGGTGGGCTATAAACTGATTGACGGCCTTTTCATTGCCCAGTCCGATATCCGCATTATCCAGTCCCTTGTAATCCCGAAGAATGGCCACGGTCTTGGCTACGGTATTGGCTCCGTTGACAGCCAGCAGCTGCTGCAACCGCCGGTAACGATAGCCCGAGGCCGTCTGAGATTGCTGCTCCCGGTTTTTCTCCGTACCACTGAAAGCCCTGCTTTGAAAATGATTGGTGCACTGGATGCTGTCGCCTCCCGGATCGTAGAGTGCCAGGGAGTCGGGGGTTTTTTCCACGATCACCGCGCGGTTATCGGCAGCCGAACCGACCAGAAAAGATTCGCTGACAAACATTTTTCTTTTACGGGCAATTGCCACGGCTTCCGCTATGTTTTTGGCATACTGGATGATTTCTCTGGCTACCAGGCTCACCGGGGTGGCGGCCCCCGATGGAATGTCACTTTTAGCCGCATTGATGGTCACCGTCAGCCCTTTTTCATTCATCCCTGAGACCACGCCAATAAAACCGCCCCAGGTCACACTCATAAAGCGGTAACCCTTGTCCGGTGCCATAAATGCCACAATCTTATTTCGGGCAAAGTGATCGCCCACCCAAAAATCAAAATTTCTTCCGATAATCAGGTTGCTGTCCTGCGAGGCTGCGCCCCAGGTTCCAAAAGACGTACAACCCACCAGCATCATGTTTTGCAGGGCATGACCGATATCATGGGCAGAATGGTAATTCAGGATCCGGGAATACTTGGTACCGATATTACGGTAACCCTCCGATGCCGAACGGGAAACACCGTAAATCTCCTGCTGGTACTCATCGGTTACATAATCCGAAAGGTCCCGGTTGAACCAGCCGATAAAATACTTGAGGAAATGAAGATAAAACCTGGAAGGGATCATTTTACCAATCTGTTCACTGAAATAATCTTCCTGCTTTTGAACCAGTTCTTCACTGAGTTTGCCGTTTTTTACACCCATGGCGAAGGGCGTGCCGGAAACATACATTTCATACAATCCGGAATTGCTTTGCCGAAGCCAGTTATCACCAATTGTATACAGGCCTGTATCCGGTTGGTTGCGTTGCAACGAAAGGGCCCTCGTATCACTGATGACCGGAGGGTCAACCCGGGAGACCCGTACCATATACCAGGCAAAGAGCCCCAGCAGCAGCAAGAGTACCGCCAGCACCCGGCCCAACCGGCGCCAGGTTCTGTTTTTTCTGATTTTCTTTTTATGCATTTCTAATGCTGTCTACCAGCGATTCATCCTGAAGTATCATCATCGAACTGAGTACGGCACTCAGCGAGGTTCCCAGGATACCATGCAAATTTATATGTTGCCCGGTTAAAAACAGATTGGGAATCCGGGTGCGGGGACTGATCCGGGTGGTCAATGGATCCCGATAGTCTTTTTGCACCCCATACATCGCACCGGCGGCATCCCCGATATAATCCCGGTTGGTCAGTGGTGTGGAACTGTAACAATGTCGGACCTGCGCCACTAATTCCGGGAAACGCCGGCCAATGAGTTCCAGGAGGATCTGGGTCTTCTCTGCTTTGAAAGCCGCGTATCCGCTGCCGCGGTCGGAAGCCTGCCCCACCCGGTTATAAGTCCCTGCCCAGGGTGCCAGTTCTTCGTAGCGCATTAGCGTCAACACCGAGACGGTCGCCGTAAAGCCCGGATGGCGTCGGTCTTCGGTAAAATAAAGACCGTAACCCCGCGGCCAGTCGGTTGTGGTATAATCCTCCTGCTGCCATACCTGTCCTTCACGCATATAATAATAATTGGCCGACTGATAAGCTAACTGACCTGGCGCCATGACCAGGTGCAGCGAAAAGCAGGACACCGTTGGCGTCATTGCGGCGATCCTCTTGCGGTACAGTCCCCTTAGCAGTCCCGAATCCGTCATCTCCAGTGTCGCCTGGGGATTGATATTGGACAGGAACTTTGCGCCCCGGATCAGCTCCCCTGTGGCCGTGCGGGCTGCCGTTATCAGACCGCCCTGTTCAATAAGTTGCGTAATTTCTGTATTGCGCAGGATGGTCCCTTTCTGCTGTCGGATGCGGGTCGCCAGCAGTTTGGCAATCTGTGAACCGCCGTTGCGGCATTTCCAGCTACTTTCAATATAACTGTTCAGGATCAAAGCATGGACATGAAAGGGAGTAGCCTCTGCACGACCGGCATAGAGCAGGTTATTGGCGGCCAGAACCTGGCGGAGTTTGGGATCGGAGATCAGTGCTTCGATGACCTTGACAGCGCTCTGGTCTGTGCCTTTATAGTCAGGAACCGCGGTACCTGCCCTGTGCAACTGATATAGGGGAAAAGAGGCACATACTTCCTGGATGGCGGCACAATAAGCCATAAGCCCGTCGCGCTGGTTGGGGAAATCCGCCGTCAGTTTTTCTATAAAAGCGGTATAACCCTGGGCCTGAGCGTATACCCTGGGGTCTCCTTCGATCATTATCCGGTCAAAACAGGAATCCATGCGCTCCAGCCGCAGTTCATCTATAATGCCCGCATACTTAAAGATCTGATACAGGTTCTGTCCCTTATCCAGTCCTCCGATATAATGTACACCGGTATCGAAAAGCTGCCGGTTGCGGGAAAAAGTCTGCAGGTTGCCTCCCAGCTGTTTGTTTTTCTCTACCACACAGACCCTGAGTCCTTTTTTACCCAGGAGCACAGCTGCCAGCAGCCCGCCCAGACCCGAGCCCATAATCACGATATCATAAAATTGCTTTTCCTCCGGCATTAAGACAAAAATCGCGTAAAAACCCAGTATAATTAACAGATTTAGCATTTTTAACCAGACGAATACCTGTAATTTTGCCCCGAATGAAGCAGATGGCCGTCATATTACTGACCTTTTGTTACATGCTGGTGACTACCGGCGTAGTGACGGTATCGCATTTCTGCATGGACCGGCTGGCTTCTGTATCCTTTTACGGTGGTTCCCAGAAAAAATGCGGCAAATGTGGTATGGAAAAATCTGCACACAGCTGTTGTAATGATGAAGCCGCCTTTTCCAAAATAAGCACCGGCCACTTTATGGCGACAGCCACTGCTGTCAAGGTGATGACAGCCAGTCAGCAGGCCCTGTTGCTCACCCGATTCCTGTTAACACCCCTACAAAACGGTGAGCAGTTGCTCCCGACCGGCAATACCGATCCCCCTCCATTACACCAGGGCACTCCGGTTTTCCTGCGTAATAATGTTTTTAGAATTTAATACCCTTCCGGAGCAGTGAAAACTGCCCTATTCTCAGATTTATGCACACAGGTGCAGCAGGATGGCTGTTGCTGTATGTTCGTCCATCTGTATTCCATGACGCTAGCAGGTATGACCGGTAGCGCACCTCCACAAACATTAAATTAAAAAAAATGAAAACATTATATATATTACTGACCGCCCTATTATGCTCCTTTTTCAGCAATAACCTGCAGGCACAGCAGGTCCGCAAAGAAAGTTTTGAAGTATCCGGTAATTGCGGGATGTGCAAAAAAACCATTGAGCAATCCGCCAAAAAAGCCGGCGCCAATTTTGCTTCCTGGGACAAAGACTCCAAAAAGCTCACCGTAAAGTACGGCAGTAAAACAAAATTATCGGCCATACAACAGGAAATTGCTGCTGCCGGGTATGACAATGCAGGCGCGCTGGCTCCTGATACATCCTATCAGCAGTTGCCGGAATGTTGCCAGTACGAACGGAAAGCTGCAATAAAATCAGTCGATAAAAAATAAGTCTTGCGGCTGACGCCGCTTTATATTTAATTAAACTGCAATCTCCGGAGCCCTAGGTTCCGGAGATTATAGTCAGAAAAAATTAGCATACATGAAAACAATTATCGTATCAATATTTGGGCTATTACTGGCGTGGCAGAGTCATGCCCAGTTTTCCAAAGCCACTTTGAAAGCCAACGGGCTTACCTGTGCTATGTGCAGCAATGCCGTCAATAAAGCCCTGGAGCGCCTGAGCTTCGTAGAAAAAGTAGAGGCTGACATTAAAAATACAGCTTTTAATATCCGGTTCAAACCTGATGCCGACGTCCAGCCTGATGCCATCAGGGAAGCTGTTGAGGGGGCCGGATTCTCTGTAGGTAGTCTGCGTCTTACCGCTCAGTTCCATCAGTTGAAAATCTCCAAAGATCAGCATGTGAAAATTGGGAATGCGACCTACCATTTTCTCAATACGCCCGAACAACATTTGAATGGAGAACAAACCATCACGCTGTTGGATCGAAATTTTGTAAGTGACCCGGTCTTTAAAAAAGTAAAAACCTACAGCCAGATGCCCTGTGTGATTACCGGCAGAGCCGCCGCTTGCTGTTCCGATGGCGAAGCCGGTCAGCGTATTTACCACAGTACTATTTAAAAATAGATGACCAGCTACAGCAGTCTGTCGGCTGCTGTAGTTTCTTTATTCCGTCCCGTCAGGGAATCAGGAGATCATGACCCGCGCCGGGGACTGGTTCTCAATGATCTTCTAATTTCTTTGAATCCTACCTTATTATGCAAGCGAAGTATCTTTTAGTAGCTGGGCTGCTGCTTTGGTTCCAATATAGTGGCGCACAAGAACTCTATGTATTTACGGAACCCGCGTCCAATATCCCCGCCCGTTCGTTCAGTGTTAAACTGAGTAGCAATCTGGCCGGGAAATCTATGGAAGACCGAAACATCATCGCCCAGCGTTACCGACCTGAGCTCATGGCCGGTCTCTCCAAGAATTGGATGGTAAAAGCCGGACTCGGGTTCTCAGATTTCAACAGTCCGCAATTTCGTTATGAATCCATCAATCTTTATAGCAAGTACCGTTTCCTCACCAAGGACGGAGACTTCAGCCATTTTCGGATGGCGGCCTTTGCCGATGGTGTCCTGTCCCGTTCTTACAGTCCCTATGATGAAATTAGTCTGCAGGGAGATAAAACAGCTGCAGCGGCGGGGATAGTGGCTACGCAACTCCTGCACCGCTGGGCAATCAGCAGTTCCCTTACCCATACCCAGGTGCTGGACAGGCATCGCTTCCGGCAGGAGCGGGACATTAACGGATTACCTTTTCAGGCAATGGATTACAGTCTGTCAGCAGGTTACCTGCTGTTGCCGCGGGCTTATACCGATTTTAGGCAGACAAATCTCAATCTTTATACAGAATTGCTGGCACAACAGAGTCTGGATGTGAAAGGATACTACCTGGACCTGGCGCCCTCCGTACAGTTAATTTTTAACAGTGATACCAAACTGAATCTGGGTTACCGGATACAAATCGGCGGTAATATGACCAGGATGGCAACCAATAGTTGGCTGCTCAGCTTGGAAAAGAGTTTTTTTGGATTCTTTTAGTGCGTTCAACAGCCAGGTAATTTATGCATTAACTCAGATAATCATGCGCTCAAAAGAAAGAGGCGGGAAGTATGGAAGTCTATTGAACTTTTGCAACTAATTTAAGTTCCTATTATTGAGCTGGTATTTAGAAAGGAGGCATTCGGCAATATTATCCCGGCATGCGGGAAATATATTTACCAATTTCTTTGAGCTGGTCCACGATCTGTTTGGTCGTCGGATTGCAGGCTTTTGCTTTACGGTAGAAATCTTTGGCTGCCCTGAATTCACGCTTATTCATCATAATACTGCACATCTGAAGATAGGCAGCCGCTTCGTTTTCCTTATCGGGTAACCCTTTTCGAACGGCCTGGCGGATATAACTTTCCCCTTGTTTAATATTACCCTTCTGCATGGCCAGCATACCCATTTGCAGCAGACTCGCGCCTTCTGCTTCTTTCATCGGCATTCCCAGATCAAGGCCTTTCTTCATCATCGTCTCCGCTCCGTCAAAATCCTGCTTGCTCATGGCAATATTACCTTTCAGGGTATAGTACACCGAGCGGATGGGCTTATACAGTAAATTGGGATATTTGACTGAATTCAGGATTTTCTCTGCACCTTCCAGGTCACCGTTTTCCATATAATCCTGGATCAGTCGCAGGGGTCCGAAAAAGAAATAACCGAAAATGAGAATCAATGCAATCAGGTATAAAGGAAAAGCGGGCCAGAACCCTGAGTAATAATTGGTAAGACCTCCCAGGATAACTAGTATGAGGGCAATGGGCAGACGATATTTTATAATAAAGTTATACGCTTTCATATTCGAAAAATATTAGGTCGGCAAAGATAAAGGGTTCTGCCTTAAAAGGCCGGTGGGATTTCAGAGAGGTTCGGTCGAAAAGCCGCGGCTCCGGGGCGTTTTGTGGCTCCCGCTGCAGGCAGCTTTTCTATTACAAACACCACAGTGCCGGCAGAAGTCGGCGCTGTGTCTGTAATACCCATCAAAACACTTTTTTAGTTGCGAACCGCTTAAGGACCCGGCTGTATTTAACGGCACCGTCTTTATCGATCTGTTTGATCCTGACATACAGGCGGGCAGAAGAATCTGGGGAATGGGCATCCTTTTTGGAGCAGGCGCTCAGGGATAGAAAATAACCGGCAGCCAATACACCTGAAAGTTATTTGGCGGAACAAAGGCCGGCAGATCAGCACATAGCCTTAATTTTGCGGACGTTATGACAGATCTGAAAAAAAACCGCCCCGTAGCGATATGGCTCATGATCGGAGCCGTCCTGATTATCATACAGATATTGCTGGGTGGCATTACCCGCCTGACCGGTTCGGGATTATCCATCACGGAATGGAAACCCATCCTGGGAGCTTTACCGCCCATGAACGAAAAGGACTGGATGCAGGCCTTTGACAAATACAAGGAAATCGCGCAGTTCAAATACCTCCACAACCATTTTACACCTGGCGATTTTAAATTTATTTATTTCTGGGAATGGCTGCACCGCAACTGGGCCCGTTTCATGGGCATTGTATTCATCATCCCATTTGTCTGGTTTGTTTACAAACGGAAAATAGACGGCAGCATGTTCTGGCCGATGATCATCCTCTTACTGCTGGGCATACTGCAGGGTGCGATCGGTTGGATCATGGTAGCCAGCGGTGTAGGAACCGATCTGGTCTATGTGAGTCATATCCGTCTGGCCGTACATTTTATGGCGGCGCTCCTCCTGCTGGTGTATGTTTACTGGTTTGCGTTAAAACTGAAGGTCCCTGATTTCCAGCGGCTCCGGATACCCCGGATTCGCCGATTTACAGTCCTGCTGCTGGTGGTACTTTGCCTTCAGCTGATCTACGGCGCATTTATGGCAGGAACCCATGCGGGCAAGTCCGCAGTTTCCTGGCCGAGTATCAATGGTCAGCTGATCCCCGGAGGTATGGGGGAAGACGGTGGCATCTTACATAACCTGATTACCATTCAGTTTATCCACCGTGGCCTGGCCTATATTATCCTGGCACTAATTGTCATATTCAGTTACCGGCTCTACCGGCAACCCAAGAATTCCCAACTGTATAAAATGCGCTATTGGCCACTGGCGGTTACCCTGCTACAGGTCCTCCTGGGCGTACTGACCCTGATCAATTACCTGACACCCAATAAACTGGCCCTGGGCATTGCCCACCAGTTCACTGGTATGTTCCTGCTGATCTTGATGGAACGTATTTATTTCTTTAGTTCCGGAAGGCCCAGATAGGTTCGGGCAGCGACCCTGCGCTAAGGTCCCTTTCGCCAATCGATTAGGTACCGTTTTCAGATCGCTGTTCGCCCTGGTTATTTACCGCCGTTAAGTGTCTGCTGTAATGCCTGTAATTCTTCCCATTTTGCTGCTGCCGCCAGTTTGGCCTGTTTCGGCCAGCTGGCCGGATCATGCATCTGAAACTTGGGACCGGCCGCATCCAGAATGGATTTCAGTTTTTTACCACTGGCTTTACCCAGTTCCTTGAAATTCCCGATACCTGCGGCCTGCAGTAATTTCGCAATCTTGGGACCGATGCCTTCAATGCGGGTCAGGTCTTCAGTCAGCGCTGTTTGGGCGGCGACTTTTTTAGCGGGCGCCTTCGCTTTTTTGACGGTTGCTTTTTTAACCGGGGTTTTGGCTTCCGGCCCTTTCACGGTAATCAGGCTGTTTTCCACCCCAAATACCGGATCAAACACATACTGTTCGGCCGCCCAGTCATTCACCCACTGGCCATTATCCAGTAAAAACCGGTATTGGTAGCTTTTTCCGGCCTCCAGGGCCACAGTGGCTGTTAAAAGACCGTTCTTTTGTGCTTTCAGTTGGATGGCTTTTTGGGGATCCCAGTTATTAAAATCTCCGAGCAGCAGTGCTATTGTAGCTTCGCCCAATGCCGCTGCGGGCAGGCTGAATGTAACTTTTTTCATTTTTGCGGTTTTTAAGAATAAAAACAGGTTTGTTAAGAATTTGCAAATATAGCATAAAGCCTGCTTAGCCCCTAACAACCGGAACTGATGTTGTAAAGAATGTGGACGAATCAGTCAATATTTGCTATTTTAGACCTCGTTTCCATTATCAAAAACTTACGGAGCATGCAAAAATGGATGAAATTTCTGGTGGCAGGCAGCCTCCTGTTGCCGCTGCTGACAGTGGCCGGCAGGCAGCCCAAACCCCGGGTGCTGGTCATGTGCAAGACAGCCGGCTTCTATCACAGTTCCATTCCTGCCGGACTGGCAGCCCTCCAGAAAATGGGAAAGGAAAACGGATTTATCACAGACACCACCCGGGATGCCGGTCTTTTCACAGAAAAAAACCTTAAAAAATATGCAGCGGTTATTTTTCTCAGTACCACCGGCACCATTCTGAATCCGGATCAGAAAGCTGCATTTGAAAAATATATAGAAAATGGCGGTGGCTTTGTGGGAATTCATGCCGCCACTGATACAGAATACGAATGGCCCTGGTACAACCGTCTGGTAGGGGCTTATTTTTTGAATCACCCCCAACAGCAACAGGCCCGATTGCTGGTCAAAGACCATCAGCATCCGGCCACACGGCATCTACCTGAAGTCTGGGAACGCAAAGATGAATGGTATAATTTCAAGGACATCAATCCGGACCTAAACATATTGATGACCATCGATGAAAGCAGTTATGAGGGCGGTGCCAATGGCGTCCATCATCCCATGGCCTGGTACCACCAGGTGGGCCAGGGCCGGGCTTTTTATACGGCATTGGGGCATACCGATGCCTCCTACGTCGAATCCCTGTTTCTCGAACATCTGTTGGGCGGGATCCGCTATGCAATGGGTGATACAAAGCCGTAGCCGGCTAGTGGGCTTTCATTTTATCGGTAATCGTTTTCAGCGAAGCCCGCAACTTGTCGATGGCTGCATTTAAAGCCTGATCATAACTATCTCCGAAAGCAGATGCCGCAATAGGATTTTTGCCCTTGATGCGGGCTTCCAGGGTACATCGCTTATCATCACTGGTCTTCCGGGTGGCGTTTTCATCAGAGAAATATACGTCGGTTCGGGTAAGAATATCAGCAAACCGGTCCAGTTCTTTTTGAATAATTCCTTTAATTTTCTCCGCATAGGCGCCATGTACACTGAGGTGCTTGTCGGCATTTATTTCGATTACCATGTTTTATTGTTTAAATATTACAGATCATCCCGGTTTTGAAAGTTAACCAATTTAATGAATATAAGCTTCGGCCTGCTGAATACCGTCAACTGGACCGGCCGGCTGCTTTAATGCTAACAATATTGCTTCCACTCTTGTTCGTTCCGGTCCTACTTCGGGCCCAGGACCCTTTTCAGCACCTGGCTGCTGCGATCCAGCAAAAAGCCGACAGTATGCGATCGGCGGAAGCTTTGCCGGGTATCATGATCGGTCTTTCCGATCAGCAGGGTACCCGCTATTTTGACTTTGGCTTTGCCGATCCGGAACAAGCGCAAGTTTTTGATGCCAATACGATTTTTGAAGCGGGCAGTATTACCAAGACGTTTACGGCCTATATACTGGAATCCGTACTCAAGGATTATGGGATCAGTGATGAAGCAGCTATGCTGGATTACCTGCCGCCACCGGTCCGGGCCAATAAAAGGCTGGCAACCATTAGCTTCAAAAGCTTGCTGAACCATTGTTCCGGCCTGCCCCGCCTGCCGGAAAACCTGCAGGTAGCCGGGCTGCAACCCTATGCAAATTATAACCTGGACAGCCTCTACCATTACCTGGCAAAAGCCCGGCCCCGGCCAGGCAGTCAACCCTTGTACTCCAACCTGGGGGCAGGTCTGGCCGGCGTGCTGGCCCAGCGGATCAGTGGTAGAAATTACCAACAATTGCTGGCAACCTATATTTACAGGCCCTTCGATATGGACGACGTGGCCGCAGATTCCAGCTACCCGCGTAGTGTCGGATACATGACAGGAAAAGTCCCCTATTGGACAATGAATGTGCTGTATCCCGCAGGTGGGCTTCGTACCAATACCCGGCAACTGCTCCGGTACCTGAAAGTGATGGCACAACCCTCAGGAAGCGTCGATACGGCCCTGATCGCTTACTTGCTGCAGCCCACCGTATCTGTCAATCCATCCATACAAATCGGACTGGGCTGGCACCTGCTGCGGCTTCAGGGCCATCCGCCGATCTACTGGCATAATGGGGGCACTTACGGTTTCTCTACCTTTGCAGCCTTCGTGGCCGGAACAGCTAAGGCGGTGGTGGTGGTGATCAATCAGTTTGACAAAAACAATTGCAGTGACGGCCTTGGTATATTCATTATGAAAAAATTACTGGAATTACCCTGATGGAAACAATCCCGCTCAAAGAATTTCTGGATCGCAAACAGACGCAGTACGAACAACCTGATTTTATTCCCCAGGATCCGATTTCCATTCCCCATCGCTTCAGCCGCAAGCAGGATATTGAAATCGCCGGTCTCTTTGCCGCCCTGCTGGCATGGGGCAACCGTAGAAGCATTCTGAACTCATGTAACCGGCTGCTGGAAGCCATGGACCAGGCGCCTTATGAATTTATCTGTGGGTATCAGCCCCGGGACTTGCGCTCGTTGTCGTCTTTTGTTCACCGGACCTTTAATGCGACCGACCTGTTTCATTTATTGCGGGTCTTGCAATATCATTATACAAAGGATGCCGGTAACAGCCTGGAATCCGCCTTTAGCCGGCAATTGAATGCTTCTGAACTTACGGTAGAAAATGCCCTGACGGGCTTCCATGCCTATATTTTTGATGAGCAACTTTTTGAAGACATCCCTGCCCGGACGCGCAAACATATTGCCACTCCGGCCCGCAAATCAGCCTGTAAGCGCCTGAATATGTACCTGCGCTGGATGGTCCGGCCCGCAGATCGGGGCGTGGATTTGGGTATTTGGAAGCAGTTCCGTCCAGCAGAACTGGTTTGTCCCCTGGATCTCCATGTAGGTCGGGTTGCTCGTCATTTCGGGCTATTGAGACGGCCGGCTAATGATTGGTTGGCAGCCACAGAATTGACAGCAGCACTCCGCCGGCTGGATCCTTCCGACCCGGTGAAATACGATTTTGCCCTGTTCGGATTGGGTGTAGTGGAAAAATTTTGAGGACCTGCGTGATCCGTGTCAGGATTTCTTACCGGAGAACATCAATTCCCGGACTTTCTCCTTGTCTTCCTTCTCCTTTTTCAGGTCGAACATCGTACCAAATACATGGTCCCAGATGGTGGTACTCACGCCAAATCCGTTGTGCTCATCCTTGTAATGATGGAGGTGGTGGTTGCGCCATAGTCCCTTCATCCATTTAAAGGGCGGATTCCAGGCATGAATGGCATAATGCATGGTGCCATACATCAGGTAACCCAGCATAAATCCGGGAAAGAACATCAAGCTGTAACGGCCCAGCAGGAGGTAAAAAACCCCCATCAGTAGGGATGCCAGTATGATGCTGGGTACCGGTGGCATAAACAGGCGCTGCCGGTCGCGGGGATAATGATGGTGATTGCCATGCAGGGTATAGGAAATTTTCTGCGCCGTCGGATGGTCGCTGACCCAATGGAAAATAAACCGGTGGGCTATGTATTCAAAAAAAGTCCAGAAGAACATGCCCCCAAAAAAGATCAGCAGCACCCGGGCCACCGAAAAATGTAAGGAATTATGGCTATAATAAAGCATTCCGAAAATGACTGGAATATACATCCCCCAGATCACCAGCGGGTGGGTTTTAGTCAGCATTTCCAGGTAATCATTCTTAAAAAGGCGGGCCTGGCCCTTATTATGAATCTTTTCGAACTTCATGACACAAAAATAAATCAAAATAGTACAATCATAACAGTTAAAACTGCAAGTTGTTCACGCATAATTCTTTAAGAAATCAATCCCCCCGGGTCAAAGACGGGTTCCACCGGTACCGGCTGGCCCAATTCAGTCATAGGAGAGCTGCCACTGACTGAGATCCGGCCGGTGCTTTCGGGTACGCGCCAACTCGTATTGATAGATTTTTTCTCCGACTTCCCTGAAAAAAGGATAGCCCTTTTCCAGGTATTCGTACTTGTTGTCGTTAAGAATGCCGTCCGCATTGACATAGATGGTGCCGCTTAACATAAATTCGACCTGGTTTTTAAAATCCACGATATAACAGACATCCGTGAGGAAACCATGACTCCAGCCGGTTTTATTAAAACTCCGGATATAGGGCGGAATGGGCTGCTGGCCGTCTCGGAAAAAGAAAAACTTGGTATAACTGTCAAAAAACGCCACCGGGTCGTATTCGGGGAACCGGCTTTCTGAAATCCGCTCGGACATATACCGGTACAGGCTCGCATAATCATCGGCGGTAAGGTCAAAATGCCGCGAGGCAGGAACCGAAGCCGGAAACAGCAGGCCCTGCATCATCAGTTGCAGGTCGGACAAAGTCGCCTTATTATGGCGGGTAAAATCATAAGGCGCCTGAACCAATTGCTCATTCCGGTCATAATGGGCATTACCGATCAGTACGGGCCGGCTGAAATCAAAATCAGCCCGCCCTTCAGCCGGCGGCTGTGTATAGATAAGTTTTTCCTCCTTTAGAAACCGGATCTGATTGGTAAACCGGTTCTCTTCCGGGGTCATGGATGTAAAACGACGGGTAATCCGCATATCGGTATAACCCTTGGACCAGAGAGTTTCATTCAGGTACTGCTGACCACAGAACTCGTAAAGCCGGTTATAGGCATCATTATCACTGACCAGGAAAATTTTCCTGAGATAGTGGTCTAATGAAGGCAACCCGTTGGCGGCCGTACTGTCGGCTGTTACCGCTGTCTGTCCGCTGTGACTGGAGTCGGTTAGCATCGGCGTAAACCTGTCGATACCCCTGGATCTGAGATGGTTCATCTTCTCCAGGGCGGTTAACGCGGTGGGCAGTTTGACCATTGATGCGGGATAGAAATACAGGTCCTTGTCCAGGTTCAGGTAATAGTTTTTAAAGCGGGGTCGGTTCCGCTTATCGCGGTCAATACGGGTATAGATGAGCTGGTAGCGGAAGGTATCCTTATGGTTCAGTATTTCTTGCAGCAGCGGCGAGGCATTTTTACGCAGCAGCCGGTTGAACCAGGCATCGGTTTTAGCCTGAGTATGGGCAGAATTCATACCTAATAATAATATAAATAAAAACAAGCCTCCGGTTTTCATAACAGGTTTTTAAACGCATCACAGGCATGGGAAACTGCCCATGGCCGGCGCCCGGACATCCGGACTGGCGCCCTTAAATTAAAACAAAAGCTGCGAACGGCCGATTATCCCGGATTTTTTTGCACCGCCGCCCCTTTGGAAGTCTTCCTGGCAGAAAAATTAATCAGCAGGGCTGGCAAAAGAGCGAGGTTGGTAATGGTAGCCGTAATCAGGGTCATGGAAGTCAGCCAGCCCAGGGCCTTGGTGCCTCCGAATCCACTGAAACAGAATATTACAAATCCGGCGATCAGCACCAGGGCGGTATATATGATACTGATGCCCGTACTGTGAATGGTCTGGATGACCGTCTGTTCCACACCATTCTGCTGCAGGGCGAGCTCCTGTTTATAATTGACAAGAAAACGGATCGTAATATCAATTGCAATACCCAATGCCACGCTGAAAATCAGAACCGTACTGGGTTTCAGGGGGACGCCTGCCCAGCCCATGACACCGGCAGTAATGACCAGGGGAATGATATTGGGTATCAGTGAACAGATAAGTATCCGCCAGGATTTAAACAAATAGAGCATGCAGACCGCAATCAGCAAAAAGGCCCAGAAAATACTTTCCTGCAGGCCGTTAATGATAAAGCGTCCGCCTTCCAGAAAGGCAATGCTGCTCCCTGTCAGCTGAACATTGTACTGGTCTTTGGGAAACAGGGAATCTGCCCGGGCGCGAATGCCTGAAAGTAGCGCTGGCAGCTTATGGGTGCCGATATCGGCCATATTTACCGTGATCCGGGCTTCTCTTTTACTGCTGTCCATGAACCGGGAGAGCAGTTTACCAAAAGCATCGGCACCGGTTGCTTCATTGCCGGATGCGGATTTCATATTCAGGTACCGTGCCAGTCCCGGCAGGTCCAGTTCAGAAGGCATGGAATAATTGCTGCTATCACCTTCAAAAAATGCCTGTTTGGCAAATTTCAGTCCTTCAATTAGGCTGAGCGGCCGGGCCATTTCCGGCTGGGCACTGAGGTACTCGGTAAAGGCATTGATTTTCTCGAGGTTCCCGAAATTTCGGGTCACGCCGTATTTCTTCTTTGTATCAATGATAATTTCCAGTGGCATCACCCCTTTGAAATGCTGTTCGAAAAATTTCAGGTCGGTATAGATCCGATCCGTTTTGGGGACATCATCCACCATATAGGCATTGCTTTGCAGCCGGAAGGTTCCTGCGAGCGCGACGATCAGCAGCAGGGCAGTAATGCCGTAAATCAGTTTACGGTGTCCCAGGCTCCAGCGTTCCAGTCTTGCCAGCCATCGATTTAGCCGGGGGTTGATCAGGTAGCGGGTATGCTTGGCCTTGGGGGCGGCTAAAAAGGAAAGCACCACCGGAATCAGGATCAGTGAGATAAAGAACAGCAACATGATATTGATGCCTGCGACGACCCCAAATTCTTTCAGAATGGCACTTTTCGTCAGTGCGAAGACTGCGAATCCAATCCCTGCTGCCAGATTACAGAACAAGGTCACCACCCCCATACGACCTACCATATCGATAATGGCCCGGTTCTTTTTTTCTCCGGTAGCGATCTGCGCATCGATCGCCTGCTGCCGCTGCCAGCTTGTATGATATTTATTCAGAAAATAAATACAGTTCGGTATCCCGATCACTACGATCAGTGGCGGAATCAATGCAGTCAGCAGGGTGATATTATAGCCAAACAAATGAATGGTGCCCAGACTGAATACCACGCCTATCAGCACGACGGTAAGGGACAACAGCATGGCACTCAGGGACCGGAAAAAAAGCAATAGTATGATGGCTGACAACAATATCGAAGCAAACAGAAAATAACGCATTTCATGCGCAATACGGGTCGCCATAACGGTGCGTATATAAGGCAGGCCGCTGAGTTTGAGACTGACATGCTGTTGCTGCTCAAATTTGCTGGTCAGCACCAGTATCTGGTTGATGGCAGCGTCTCTTTTTTTGGAATTGATGACAGCCGCGTCCATCGTCAGGCCCATCAGGTAGGCGTGGGTGTCGGGATTATATATCAGTCCCTGATAAAAAGGCAGGGTCAAAAATACGGCGGCATTGCTGTCGATCGCTGTCTGGCTCCGGGTGGCATCGGTAAACAGCTTCTGTGCCTTCAGTGTTCCCGAGGCGCTGTCCTTGATCAGGTTGACGGTTCCCGGTACAGCGATGATATCAGTCACCCCGTATACCTGCTTCAGGTCCTGCTGTAATTTCCGGTAGGCATTAAAAAAATCTGCCTGAAAGAACCGGTTGGTCTGCACCCCGATAACCATCAGGTTACCGTCTTCCCCGTATTTTTTCTTAAAGGCCTGATAAGCGATATTTACCGGATGATTGACCGGTATGGCTTTGGTGAATTCATATCCCAGCTCTACTTTACTGCCCCAGTATCCGAATAAGGCCGTAGCGGCTATGATCAATGTCAGGAATATAAAACGATACCTGATTATCACTCTGCCGATTTGCTCCCACATAAATATTTAAGTTTCGAGTTTCCTTGGTCAAAATCAAATGCAGTCCAATACTTTGCAGGTCAAAATACAGGTCTCATGCCCCGCAAAGAAAAGGAAAAAGCGGGCTATGCATGGTAAAATCCGGTTTTCTTTATCAAGCCAAATAGATAAATAAATGATTAGCAGACTGTTAAAAAATTAAATGCGGCCGTTGATTTTCTCCTCCGGCAGGCCTCGAACCCGACAAGCGGCCCCGGCCTGCAAAACAGCCGGGCAATGCTTACCTTGCAGGCTTCCCGGATTATCGTGACGGAAAAAATACATACCACCCACGGCATTGTGCTCAGAACCGTAAAATACGGTGAGACCAGCATCATTGTATCGGTATACACCGAATTATTCGGCCTGCAGTCCTACCTGGTGAATGGGATCCGCAAGGCTAGCCGGAAAGGCAGCAGCAAGGCGGTATTTTTTCAGCCGGCCGCCTTACTGGACATGGAAGTATACCACAATGAACTGCGGCAACTGCACCGCATCAAAGAATACCGGTTCACCCGCCCCTATCAGCGGGTTTTTACGGATGTACTGAAAAATGGTGCGGCCTGCTACATGATTGAGTTGTTGACCAAATGTCTGAAGCAACCGGACAGCAATCCCGGTCTTTTCGCGTTTGTAGAAGATTGCCTGCTGCACCTGGATGCAGCTTCAGGAAAAATACTGGCCAATATGCCGCTGTTTTTTGCGGTCCAGCTTTGCCGGTTTTTTGGCTTTATGCCGGCGGGCCGGTCGATCGCGCTGAAAGAAGATGGCGCTTTGGTTTTCGATGCCCAGGAGGGTCAGTTTACCGAAGGCCCGGTCTTTCACAACGAACTGCTCCGGGGTCCGTCGGCAGCACTGCTGGCCGAACTTCTACTGGTACAGCAACCCGAAGAGCTAGCCACTATTGAAACCAATGTAGCCATCCGGCGCGAGGTACTGGAAATCATGGAAACCTACTATAACCACCACCTGCAGGATTTCGGCAAACTGAAGACCCTACCGGTACTGCGGGCACTCATGCGCTGAGCTCAAACACTTTTGGTCAGGTACCAGATCAGGATTATAGAAATAAGTAAAATGAATCCCGTAAGCAGATACACCAGCAAAGATGATTTGCGGTATTGATGCTGGTTGATCTGTCGGGTCACACCCCGATAGCGCAAAAAAGCCAGCAGGGTGGTCAGGGTACCCGCTCCTACCAGCAACACCCCAATGGCAGAAGAGTAGCCGGGTGAAGGAGCAGCAACCGGACTGCCCAGAATCAGCGAAAGCTGCTTGACAAATAAAGAAAACTTGACCACCACAAATCCGAAAGCCATGATGCCAATGGCAGTACGGATCCAGGCCAGAAAAGTTCTTTCGTTGGCCAGGTGATCGGCCAGTTGTCTGGGATTAGTCGGCTCCATAGGCTAAAGATAGCTGAAAGCGCGGGGATTCGGCGGGACCGGATGCGTTTTAACTGCTGTCGGCGACCTGGTTCGCATCCGCGCTGGCCGCCAGTTTCGTCGCCAGGATACTGATAATAAAAATCTGCAGACCATGAAAGAGCATCAGGGGCAGCAACATCAGACCGACCGCCGTTCCGGCAGGAAATACAATCTTGACAAATACCGTTCCGTGTATCAGGGATTTTTTGGTCCCACAGAATTGTGCAGTGATCTGATCCGCCCGGTTAAAATGCAGGCGGCGGGCCATCCAGCCAATCAGGCCGTACATTATAAAAAATAAGGCCAGCAGCACCAGTATCAGAAGGAGCAGCACTCCGGCACTTAGCTGGCTAAAAAGCTGTTCGTCAAAGGAACGCGCAAAACTTTTGTAAATGATCAGCAGGATGACCGCCCGGTCAAAAACCGTGAGTTGTCTGCTGTAATGCGCAACCCATTTGCTCAGGTATCCCCGCAACAACATGCCCAGGATCACCGGTAACAGAATCTCCGAAACCAGTTTCAAATAGATATCGGTAAGGGAATAGTCATTGTCGCCTGCCTGCAAGAAAAGGCCCATCCACAAAGGGGTAACCAGGATCCCGATCAGCCCTGAGATACTGGCGTTGAAAATGGCAGCGGTGGTATTGCCCCGCGCCATTGATACCATCACGACAGAGGAGGAAACCGTCGAGGGCAGGGCACCCAGAAACAATAAGGACAGCCAGAGCTGCCGGTAATCGCCCCGGGCCGCCAAAGGATATAAAACCAGTATCATCAGAGGAAACAGCAGAAAACTGGCCGCCTGTACCAATAGGTGGAGGCGCCAGTTGCCCAGTCCCTTCCGGATTTTAGTACCGCTGAGCCGGACACCGTAAAAAAAGAAAATCAGCGCCACACCGATTGTGCTGATGCCATCCAGGGGCAGGCTGGAGCCGGCGCGGGCTGCCTGAGGAAAAAAATACGCCAGCAGGAGGGTGGCAATAATTGCCAGCACAAATTTATCGGGTTTTAATTGCTTCATTTTCTCTCTTAATCCCGGTAGGCCCTTCCGGTCAGTTCCAGAAATAAACCTTCCAGCCCCTCCTGGCGGTGGGTAGCCAGCAGATTGCTCAGGCTGTCCGAACTGATAATCTCGCCCTGATCGATCAGGGCGATATCCTGACAAAGGTCTTCGGCTTCCTGGAGTTGATGGGAGGTATATACCAGGGTCGTACCGGCCGCATTAATGGATTTCAGGTAGGCCACTATTGCATTGCGGGACTGTACATCCACACCCACTGTAGGTTCATCCAGAAACAGGAGCTCGGGTTGATGTATCACGCCGATCGCCAGATTGACCCGGCGTTTCATGCCGCCGGAAAACTGCCGCACTGGCTTATCGGCGACCTGTTGCAGGCCCATCAGCCCCAGCAACTCCCGGGTTTTCTCCCGGATCACCGCTGACGGCATACCATACCAGGCGCCGAAGAAAGCCAGGTTTTCCGCCGGGCTTAGTTCTTCATAAAAAGCAAAATCCTGAGGTACCAAACCGATCCGGCGGTTCAGGGCCTGCTGGTGGTCCTTCAGTTCACTACCCAGTAACTGTACCGATCCCTGGTGATAGGCCAGCAGACCGGTCATCAGTCCCATCAGTGTGGTTTTGCCTGCCCCGTTGGGGCCGAAAAGACCAAAACGGGTGCCCTGCCTTACCTTCAGGCCGAGCCCCCGGATCAAAGGCGGCTGTCCCGGATAGGCAAAAGCCAGGTTGCTGATTTCGATGGCTTCACTCATAGGGCGAAAATAGAACAGTCCGCTTAATTATACGCCGGGAATTTACGGTTCCGTCACACAAGTAGGAACCGGCCGATTTGCTTATTTTCGTAGACCTACTTATGATAAAGACCTCATTATTAGCAACCTTATTAGTGTTCTCGGGGCTATGCGTCAAGGCACAATACAGCATCCGGTCGGTGCCGGATCCCAAAGCCAGAAATGCAGCTTATTTTGTCAGCGATCCCAAAGGCATTTTGGGCGCCGATGCCACCCGCCGGCTGAACGAACTATGTGCGGCCATTGAACAGGAAACCAGTGCAGAAATTGCCATCGTGGCCATTGATGATTTTATAGGGAACAGTGATTTTGATTTTGCCCATGAGCTGTTCAATTACTGGGGGATCGGTAAAAAAGAAAACAATAACGGGCTCCTGCTCTTAATAGCCAAAGACCGGCACCGCTACCAGTTCGTTGCCGGTTATGGCATGGAAGGCATCCTCCCGGATGTCACCCTTGGCCATATTGGAGCAACCTATCTGGTGCCCCGTTTTCGGCAGGGAGATTATGGTGGTGGTGCCCTGGCCGCAATTGAAGCCATCGGGGCCATTCTACGGGATCCGGCACAGGCAGCATCCCTGCTGGTCATACCTGAGCGCCGTAGCGGATGGCAGCGCTATAAATACCCGCTACTGGCAGGCTGTTTGTTAGTGCTATATGTACTTGTTTTTCAACACATGCGCCGGGTCATTCGCCGGCGCCATCTGAAAGGTTCCAATACCTCCTTTTATATCGCCGGTTTTTTATCGCTGTTCCTGGGTTTTTTTGGCTTCATTTTTCTGCTGGTCAGTTTACAGGGTAAGGGTAGCCCTGTTTTCAGCGCTGCAGCGTTGCCCTACTGGATCGCCATTCCTGGCGGATGGCTGCTGTTCCTGCGGTACCTGACCGGACGGAGCGAACTGCTCAGCCGTACTAAAGATGTAGCCAACCGGGTCGACCGGCTATTGGCGTACGATCGCAGGATGTTGCCTGCCATGCTGATGTCCCCCGTCTGCTTTCTGGGGAAGATCGGCCTGATCAGACATATACGAATCCGTAACCGGCGACTGAAGCCGCCAGACGACAGTGGTCAGTGGAAAAGAATCAACAAAGACAAAAGAGGCGCCCTCCATCGCTACCTGAACCCCGAACAGCGGAAACTGGAAAAATACCAGTCCATCAGCCATGAAATATGGACAAGTAAAGACCGGGATCAGGTAAAGATCATCGCTTATCCGGGCACCCGGTTTAAAAAATATGAAGATTGCCCGCGCTGCCATTACCATGGCCTGAGGTCCAAAATCAAAACCCTGAAAAGCGCCACTTATTCCCGCGAAGGGCTGGGGCAACGGATGCAGGCCTGTGCGGTCTGTTCTTTCGAACAAAGCCTGGGTACGGTCGTACTCCCCCAATTAGTCAGAAGCAGCGCCTCCTCTTCCGGCGCCTCAAGCAGTTCCTGGAGCAGCAGTTCCGGCAGCAGTTCTTCCGGAAGCTGGGGTGGTGGCAGCAGTGGCGGCGGCGGTGCCGGAGGTAGTTGGTAATAATTTCACCGGGCTTTGCCGATGCATTGTTTTAAATCCTGAAAAGCTTTTTTCTCCAGTGCCGAAATGGCGATCAGGCGCTCGCCCATATCCTCATAATCCGACTGGGCGTTGAGCCTTCCCTTGTAGATGCCGGCCGCCTGAATGGCGGCGTCCCTCCAGCGATCTCCGGCAGCAGTAAACTGTGCCGACACTTCCATTAACGCATCGATGGGCAGGTAAGCATGTGCCTGTTGCAGAAAAGCCCCGTATATAAAACGGAACCCGCCGCCACCCGTACCGATCTCTTCCTGCATGCGGACCAGTTGTGCGAGATAGCTGCGTGCCTTTTCATCACCCAGCCGGGACTTCCATTTTTTGATCTGCCGGCCGGTATAAGCAATCCCGGAAACGCCGGCGATAGGACCGGGTATCTGCAGCATATCCCTGCAGTTTCTTTTAATGCCTTTGATAATACCCTGCCGCATCTGTTCTGCTGAGGGTTCCTTCAAATGATCGCCCGGATAATAGAGTTGTCCATGGGGTGCAAAAGCGCCCTTCGCAAAACGCACCCGTTGAAGTTCATAGCTGTTCATGGTCACCAGGTCTTCCATGATGGGATCACTGATATAATAGTCGTCACCGATCTTATCCACAACGATCAGGTTATGGGCATTGAAATGAAACCGGTATTCCCTGGGGAAATAAGTCAGATAAAACACACCCACCTGGCAGGCGCTGGGTTTACCGGCCAGCAGCCGTTCGTCCAGCTCCCGCATCGCCTTTTCGGGAGAACGGTATTTTTTTCGGGTTACCTGCACGCCCAGGGCTGTACAGGTCCGTTTAAAGATCAGTCCCGGCATGGTCCGGAAAGAAATAGCCGGTCCGCCGTTCACTTTCATAAAAGGCAACTGGACATAAAACAGGCCGGAACCGATGCCAAAAGCCAGGGGTTCTGTAATCCTGGAAATGCCGTAATGATGTAATAAAGCCGTAGTGACACCATTTTCGCAATGTGCCGCCTGCATATGTTTGAATGCTGTATGCTGTAATTCCAATTTCAGTTGATTGTAGTTGATGGTGCCACGGACCCTGGCCTGTAGCATAATGTGATTACGGAGTGGCTCCGAAAGGAGATTTAAGTTCCTCAAGGGAAATTTCAAAAAGATCGGCATACCGCTGCAGCTTTTCATTGGAAAGCCTGCGGAATACATCCGGTTTTAAATGTCGTTTCACGGTCCATTTCCAAAAACCCGTATAAGCTGACAGGATACTGACATCCATAATTTTCTTTTCCATAAAATAAAAGATGGGGCTGACCTGTCCTTTTAACAGTTGTTCTCTGGCTGCGGCCACTTTGTGGTCCACATCCTGCCAGGCGATGTCCAGGGCCTCAGTTTTAACTTTCCAGCCGCTGCTCTGGCCGGTCGTATAGTTGCCCTGATCGTCCACGACATAGGTCACTTCCCGGGCAATCCGTCCCAGTGCGCCGTCATCCTGTGGAATTTCATCTTTTTTCATATACCCTAAAGTTATTAAAACCGGTCGATTGCCGAACAGGTAAACATCCTGTTACCGCGGCAAGCTAAGTAAATTTGGTGAAACTGTTCCGGGAGTTTTACCTTCGTTTTATCGGAAAACCCCGCCAGTGAGCCGGAAATTTAACCGGGGATTTTCCCCCTGCAGAACCGGAATTATTCCAAACCAAAACCTGTAGCTTTGAATCTGATGCGTCTATTCAGAAAAAAAAAGAGGATTATCGGACTGACCCTTTCCGGAGGCGGGCTTCGGGGGATTGCCCACCTGGGCGTCATCAAGGCGATGGAAGAACGGAATATGGCACCACAACTGATCTCCGGTTCCAGCGCCGGCGCGATAATTGGCGCCTTTTATGCTGGCGGTTACGGCCCGGATGAACTCATAGATATTGTGACCCGGGTCAGTTTTTTCAGCGCCCGGTCACTGCGTCTGCGGCGCTCCTCCTTATTCGACCGTGAAATCCTGATGAAGATTTTCAAACATTACCTGCCTGAAGATTTTTCGCAACTCAAAATACCCCTGTATGTAGCCGCCACGGACATTGTTACCGGGAAACCCAAATATTTCAGTGAAGGCGCGCTGCATGATGCGCTTATGGCTTCGGCCAGCATTCCCTTTGTTTTTCCGGTGGCCCGTATCCGGGAACATTTTTACCTGGATGGCGGCATCATCAATAACCTGCCGGTAGAACCGATCCGGGAGCAATGCAGTTTGCTGGTCGGTGTCAATGTGAATGCCATTTCCCACAGGGAGGGCGCTACCCTGAGTGGCAGGTCTTTGTTTGACCAGGTCATACACCTCACACTGAGCCAGTCGATACATCATAAGGCACGACTTTGTGATCTGTTTATCAATCCGCCTGATATGACCCGGTACAGTATGTTTGATAAAAAAAACGCTACCGTGATTTTCCAGTATGCCTATGAATATGCCTGCGGCTATCTTGATGCCAGAGCCGCCGATCTTCGTTGATCCGGGCGCATCATCAGACGGCTGTCAGCAGGGCATACATATAGCTGAACCGGGAACTTTCGGGTACGAGCAGAAATATTTTGTCGCCTTTTTTGATTTTGCCGCTGCGCAACAGTTCGTCCACCATAAAATATACAGAGGCGGCACCTACATTGCCGACATAGTTCAGGTTGACAAACCATTTTTCATAAGGAATATGATGGCCCAGTTTGAGGTGTTCTTCGTAAATTTTATCCTTAAAGAAATTACTGCTCATATGCGGGCAGTACCAGGTAATATCATCGGGGTTCAGCCCTCTTCTTTCAAATAGTTCCGGCAGTGGCCGGCCGCCCAGCGGTACGATATTCGGACTCAGGAGTTTCACATCCTGTTTGATGCTCATGACGGATTTTTCGTTCAGCTCCTCGTGGGTAAATTCCAGATAACTTTTCAGGGTGCCGTCTTCCTGCTTTTCTGCGCCGCAATACATGCAGGCTTCCATGTCGTCGGCATAGGAAATCCCCTCGATCCACTCCACTTTCAGGCTCAGGCCTTCCTTATTGGGTTGATTGGTCAGCAGGAAGGCAGAGGCTCCATCAGAAAGCATCCATCGCAGAAATTCCTTATCAAAACTGATATAAGGGTTCTGTTCCAGTTCTTCCAGCTTGTGCACTTCATCCTCAAACTGATTAGCGACCAAAGAAGCAGAAAAACGTTCGGAACCCGTCGCCACGGCAGTCTGTGCATCACCTGTTTTCACCGCCATATAGGCATATTTTAAAGCGTGCATACCCGCACAGCAAACGCCACTGGGAGACACCACTTCCAGTTTGCCCAGTTCGGGCAGCCAGCCATGGACCATGACCCCATGGCTGGGCATGATCTGGTCGGGAGAGGAAGTGCCACAGGACAGTACATCCACCTGCTGTAATCCATCCGGGTCGTCCTGGAACAAAACTTTAACCGCCTGCGCCGTCAGCTGGGCATTGGTATGGGTGGGTTTCCCCCCTTTTTCGAGCGCATAATAGCGGTTCGTAATCCCATTATTTCTTAACACGATTCTCCGGGACTTCGAAGGTTTACCATTAATATAACCCAGGTATTCTTCCATATCATCATTTCCTACCGGTTCATTGGGGAAATAATGTGCCGTCTTTGTAATATAAACTTCGTTCAATGCCATATACTTTTCTACTCCTTTTAATCCGGCAGAGGCCCGGATGCCATCATCCGGTCGCAGGGAGGTTTACTGTTTTCGTTTTGACCTCGACGGCTGCGGTTGCAGTAAAGATTTCGATGCAGGTTTTCTTGTTCCGCAACCCCTGCCGGCGCCAATTGTTAAATTTGTTCTTTAAAATCCACACTCCTGTAATAGGCCAGCAGCCGCCTGTTTTTCTTACCCGAAAAGGGTCGGAAAAGCAAAGCATCCACCAGCAAAATCAAAGGAGATGCCACTAAAAGTGCCACCGCAAGATAATGTTTATACAGGACAAGTATCTGAGTTCTTTTTTCAGGATGTTTTCGAATAAGCTGCACCCATTTCTTAAATATTTTTCCGGCTTTGCGCTCAATAAACATCAGGGAATATTTTACCGGTACCGCACCCGCAGCCAGCAGGGCCGGTTGTAAACCCGTATAGTCTCCTTTTTCCAGATAGGGCAGTAATAGTTCTCCATATCGGGAAGCCCCCCGAATATCAGCTTCCGCTACGCCGGGCAGTGGAAAAATGCCCCATTTGCGGGTTTTCTTTCCTGTCCCCAGCCAGTGAAATATCGTATAGTAACTCAGGTGATTAAGATGGCGGTCGACCAGGGCAATATTGCCGACAAGCCTTGCGCCCGCCGCCTGCAGGAGCGCCTTGTTGCGTTCCTGGGCATTGATCCACATATTGCGGCAACCGCTGATTGTGATGACCGGTGTATCTTTTATCAGCGCCTGAAACCGGGGATCCTGGAGCAGGGAGCTGGAAGGAATACTCGGATTCAGGTTCCAGGGCTGCCAGCCCCAGATGATCAGATCATAATGGTCATGCCGGGTCTGCCAGGGCTCCAGTTCGGTAGCGACGCCGTCCACGGATTCCGGAACGGTATCAAAAAATTCAGGTTTTGTCCAGGGGAATGGAAATGGTTTTTTGGTCCTGTTCTGCAGAAACTCCACTTCGACACCCGCATCCATCAGCGGTGCGGTGAAATAATTCAGGATTTCTCTTAATTGTCCGGATTGGGTGTAATACGGCACCAGGATTCTTATAGCCATTCCTTTAACTTTCCCTCTTTAATGCCGATGATGGCAGCGCTTTTGATTGTTTACTATATATATGCACCCTTTTTTGAACCAGGGTGGGGAGGCGATCATAACCACCGATTACTTTTTTACTGTCTTCGCTGGTATTCTTATAATAACCCAGATTTCGGGGTGCATGTTCCTGAATCATCAGTCTCAAAAACCGGTATTCCGGATTTTGAGGCGCAGCAGCAATGGCGGATTCCAGTAATTTATACCCCTGTTTGAACAGGGCCAGTTTTTTTGCAGGAACAGCTACCAAGCCTGCTTTACGCATTAACAGCGCGCCTTTAAAGGCACGGCTTTCTGTCCGGGATTCAGTAAGTCGACCCAGCTGGGCATCTACCACAGCCGTACTGCCGGAACTCAGTGCATCATAAATTGCTTTCCGGTTGACCGACTGGGCCGCTGCCGTTAAGGTTCCCGCAAAACAGGCCACCAATAAGCTTATTTTTAAAAAGTTCAGATATCGCATCATGAATAAGTTTGCAAATGTAGAAATAATTTTGTGCCCCCGCAGGCATTCCGCGCCCGAATCGATTCAACCGGCACTGATTCCCGGGAATCGCCGGTTCCGCACCCGTTGCTATCAACAGATGGCTTTGGCGGCTTTCAGGTTGCCTATGCCCCGGGTGGCCAGGGGCAGCACATCAGCTAAACTTTTGAAAATGAGAAGCCGGGGTTTAATCTCGGGGCAAAAAATATGCGCCTGTTCTAGGGGTCGTTCAGCGATTAAAAATTAAATAGGTACTGATTATTAATAACTTACGGAAATAACCCATGGTTTTTCAATGGATTCCCGATCTGTAACCGCTTTCAACGATCCATCGGCAGGGAAATGGTTCAGGATACAAAGCCGAATCCGGCCCGGCTTTTCTTTGTTGTTTTAAGCCGGTGATTGGCAGGCAAACTTTATTTTTGGTGCGTGACCATGGATTCACATATCCTAAATCCAACCCGACCGTTTTTTGAACAGGAAGGCATCTGTGTAATAATTCCTACCTATAATAATGCCGGAACGGTTGTAGCAGTGCTGCAGGAAGTCCTGCAGTACACCGATCAGGTTATCGTGGTCAATGACGGCTCGACTGATGACAGTTCCCGATTGCTGGAAGCTTTTAACCAGGTGACCCTGATCAGTTATCAGCCCAACCGGGGCAAAGGTTATGCCCTGAGAACCGGTCTGCGTCGGGCCCTGCAAGCCGGTTATCGCTATGCCATTACCATGGATTCCGATGGCCAGCATTTTGCCAGTGACCTGCCGGTTTTTCTGGAAGCCCTCCGAAAATCCGGGCCGGCCCTGATTATGGGCGCCCGGAATATGGATACGGCCGACAATGTCCCCGCCAAAAGTAGTTTCGGCAACCGGTTCAGTAATTTCTGGTACCGCCTGGAAACCGGTATCGACCTGCCGGATACCCAGACCGGCTACCGGCTCTACCCGCTGGAACCGATTCGGGGGATGCGCTTCTTTACCCGCAAATACGAATTTGAGATTGAAATCATTGTCCGGCTGGCCTGGAAGGGCGTCCCGGTGAAAGCGGCACCCATCCGTGTTTATTATCCCCCCGCTGAAGAGCGGATCAGCCATTTCCGGCCTTTCCGGGATTTTATGCGCATCAGTCTGGTGAACACTGTGCTGGTAATCATTTGCTTTTTTTATATCTGGCCCCGGAACTTTTTCAGACGGTTTACCGGAAAGAACTGGAAAAGGGAACTGAAAAGACTTTTATTAAAACCGGGAGAATCTGATATCAGAAAAGCCAACGCTGTAGCATTCGGGGGCCTGATGGGCGTATTGCCCATATGGGGCTTCCAGCTACTGATCGGGGTGCCCCTGGCCCACCTGCTTCGGTTGAATAAAACCCTGTTTATCCTGGCCGCCAATATCAGCATTCCGCCCATGATCCCGGTGATCCTGTTCTTCAGTTATAAACTGGGTAAACCCTTCATGGGAAGCCGGGCGGTGGACATCCATTTTGATAAAAAGCTCACCCTGACAAAACTGGCACAGAACTTTGAACAGTACCTCTACGGCAGTCTGCTATTGGCGCTACTGGTAGCCGCCGGTTTCTGGCTGCTCACTTTTATCCTCCTCAAACTGGCTGCCAGACGCCGCAGTTTGTCCTGATCTGGCCGACATTCAATATTTTTGGCACCCATCAAAGAATGCAACAATTATTCAGTTCCATATTCTCTTTCTTTAAGCGCCATAAGGCGTTATGCTATGGCTGCTTTTTTACCAGCCTGGGACTCAGTTTGTTTTTTGGATTGCAGGTACGTTTTGTGGAGGATATTTATGCCATCATTCCGAAGGACCAGAAAATTGAAAAACTAACCCGGATATTCGAGAACTCCCGGTTCGCAGACAAAGTGGTCATCATGGTCTCTGCCAAAGACACCCTGCACCCAGCGCCCCAGGCACTGGTCGCTTATGGAGATGCGCTGGCGGCGGCGCTGGAGCATCAGGCCGCGCCCCTGATCCGTAATATCCGCTATAAGATTGATGCGTCTTTTACCGATCAACTTTTTGAAACCCTCCAGCGGCATCTGCCGGTCTTTCTTACCGAAGCGGATTATCATAAGATCGATACCCTGATGCAACCTGCGGAGCTGAATAAATCACTGAACCGCAGCAGTTCGATACTGAGCCTGCCCGCTGCCAGCCCGCTTAAAAATATTGTCATTAATGACCCGACCGGCATTTCATTTATCGCACTGAAAAAACTGCAGCAACTCCAGTATGAGGACAATATTTCCCTGTACCAGCAACATTTTCTTACCCGGGACCAACAGCACCTGTTGCTTTTTCTGAGCCCCGCTTATCCTGCAGGCAATACCGGTAAGAACCAGCAGCTTTTTAAGATCATGGACCGGCTGAAAGATTCACTGAGCAGCCAGCCAGGCCCCCGCATCGGGATGCAGTATTTCGGGGGGGCCGTTGTTTCCGCAGGTAATGCCGCCCAGTTGCGAAAAGACACCCTGTTTACACAAGGCATCACGGTTGTCCTGCTGGTCCTGTTCCTGGGTTTGTATTTTAAAAAGAAAAGAGCGCCTTTATTGATATTGGTGCCGGTTATCTATGGCGCCGCTTTCGCATTAGCCGCCATTTATTTTATCAAAGGCAGTATATCCGTAATTGCCCTGGGTACCGGGTCCATCGTGCTGGGCATCGCCGTCAATTATTCCTTGCATGTCTTCAATCACTACCGCCATACCGGAGATATCCGGACCGTGGTCCGTGATCTGGCTTTCCCGCTGACGATTGGAAGTCTGACCACCATACTCGGTTTTTTCAGCCTCCGCTATGCCCAATCAGAAATGTTGCGTGATCTGGGGCTATTTGCAGGCTGCAGTCTGATCGGTGCCGCCTTATGTTCACTGATTTTCCTGCCGCATTTTATCAGCGGACGAAAACCGCCGGTGGTACGTCCTACCTGGATCGATCGAATATCCGGTCTGCGACTCGAGCATAATAAATGGCTGGTTATCGGCATTCTGGCACTCACCGCTGTTTTCTATTATTTTTCCCGGCAGGTTTCTTTTGAACCGGATATGACCCGGCTGAACTATATGCCGGCGCAGGTACAGCAGGCAGAACAACAGCTTAACCGTATCAGTGGGGCGGCCCTTCGCTCCCTCTATGTGGTGCATGAGGCCCAAAGCCTGGACGGGGCGCTTCGAAAAAGCGAAGCGGTCCAGCCCCTGCTCGATCTGCTGGAAAAAAAACATTGGATCTATACGCGATCCGGCGTCAGCAACCTCTTTATTTCTGACAGCCTGCAAAAGAACCGAATCGATCGCTGGAACCGGTACTGGACAAAGGAGAAAAAGCAAGAGGTTTTGCAGCAGCTGGATGTCACTGCTCCCACATCCGGATTTACGGCGGCGGGACTGGAAGGATTCCGTAGTCTGCTGAACCATGATTACCAGCCGGTAGCCTTTCAGGAGCTGCAACAGCTGCGCCGGAGTTTTTTGGAGGATTATATTACAGAAAAAAAAGACGGGAGCTCGGTAGTTACCCTGGTTAAAGTACCACAGGAACATAAAAAACAGGTTATTCAAAGCCTGGAACAGCAGCCCGGCACCACTGTACTGGACCGCCAGTATCTTACCAGTCGGCTCACCGATATGGTACAGGCGGATTTTAACCGCATTGCCTGGACCATTTCGCTGATCGTTGCGGTGGTGCTGCTGCTTACTTATGGCCGGATCGAACTGATGCTGGTTTCCTTTATACCCATGCTCATCAGCTGGATCTGGATTCTGGGCATTATGGCCATTTTTGGCATTCAGTTCAACATCGTAAACATCATCATTTCTGCATTGATATTCGGACTGGGTGACGATTACAGTTTATTCGTCATGGATGGCCTGATCCAGCAGTATAAAACGGGCAGAAAAAACCTGGCCTCCTATAAATCCTCAATCTTGCTGTCCGCCATTACTACGATTACCGGGCTGGGGGTACTGCTTTTCGCCCGACATCCGGCCCTGCAATCCATCGCTTTTATATCAGTGACCGGCATCCTCTGTGTGGTGCTGATGTCGCAGATCCTGATTCCTTTCTTTTTTAACCTGGTCATACAGCGCCGGGCCCGGCGCCAATTCCATCCCTGGACGATCTGGAGCTGGAGCAGGTCGGTATTCTCTTTTGTCTATTTTGGCCTGGTGAGCCTGCTGCTCACCCTGATTGGCCTGGTGGTAATCCGACTGCGTATTTTCGGCCGGAAAAATGGCAAGCGTATTTACCATTACCTGCTCTCCGGATTCTGCATGTCGGTACTGTATATCATGGGTAATTTCCGCAAGCGACAGCTTAATCCGCAACGGGAAAATTTTGAAAAACCGGCGGTCGTGATTGCCAATCATCAATCCTTTCTGGACATTCTCCAAATGGCTATGCTGAGTCCCCGGTTGATCCTGCTGACCAACAAATGGGTCTGGAAGTCTCCGGTCTTTGGCTGGGCCATAAAAATGGCTGATTTCTATCCGGTTGCCAACGGTATTGAAAATAGTGTACCGTTGCTGCATGCCCAGGTAGAGAAAGGCTATTCTATCGCCGTTTTTCCCGAGGGCACCCGCAGTCCGCAACCGCCGATGAAACGCTTTCATAAAGGCGCTTTTTATCTGGCAGAAGCGCTGGGCCTGGACATCGTACCCGTCCTGTTTCACGGGCTGGGCTACACGATGACCAAGGGTGATTACCTGCTTAAAAACGGACCCATTACCGCCCAATACCTGCCGCGCATCAAAGCAGATGACAAGTCCTGGGGCGATACCTATCAGGAACGGACCCGAACGATTTCCCGATATTTTAAAGAACAACACCGGCAGCTTACCCAGGAACTGGAGCAACCGGTCTATTTCAAAGAACATCTTCGGTTCAATTATCTTTATAAGGGCCCGGTGCTGGAATGGTATCTGCGGATCAAGCTGCGCCTGGAAAACTATTATCAGCCCTTTCATGAACTTTTACCGCGAAAGGGCCGGTTTCTCGACCTCGGATGCGGCTATGGGTTTCTGGTTTATATGATGCACTGGAGCAGCCAGGGCGGCAGAAAGTTCACCGCGGTGGATTACGACGCCGAAAAAATCGCCACTGCAGCTAATTGTTTCAGCAAAACGGAAGACCTGACATTTATACATGGTGATATTGCGGGATTTGAAATGGAGGCTTACGATGGTATCCTGATCTGTGATGTGCTGCATTACCTCGATGCGGAACAGCAATTGCAGGTATTGCGGCGGGCCATCGACAGCCTATTGCCGGGAGGCCAGCTGATCATCCGCGACGGCGATGCCGAACTCAGGGAAAAACACCGCGGTACCCGGCTTACCGAATGGTTCTCTACCCGGATATTTTCTTTTAATAAAACAAACCAGCCCCTGCAATTCCTGTCCGGCAGTATGATCGAAAGACTGGCAAGGGAACAGGGCCTGCGGTTCCGCCGTATCGATGACACAAAATATACATCCAATGTAATCTGGGTGCTGCAGCGGGACGCCCGCCGGGAATAGTCACCAACAAAAAGCTTTAGGGTGCAGTAATTTTTAATGCCTGCAGCGGCAAGGACTGTCCGGGTTTTCCCGCATGGCTATTGCATTCTTACCTCAAACTCGGTCTTCCATTGATTGGGTTTGATCACAAGTTTCCTGGAAATCCCATCTATGAGTTCGGGTTGGCGGTGTTCTTTGAAAAATTCACCGGTATCCCATTGCAGGTTGCCATTGCGGTCATAGAGGATACGCATGTCATACTCGCCGGGATTGTAAAGCTGCAGTCGTATGGTGCGATCTGCCGGAATCGCAAACGCATCCCTGACCGCCTCGCCCTGACCGATCAACAGTACCGGGTGCCGGTCCAGATCAATATCGACAAACTTTATTTCTGCCTGACCGTAATCGTTGCGGGAGCGGGTACGGAACCGGATGGTATCCTGCCTGGCAATGGTTCTGTCCAGGCTATCAGCGGCGAATTCCTTTTCCAGAATCAGATTATACAAAGTATCCTCCTGCCATGGGACATTCATCGTAATTACTTTATGCGTGCTGTCCAGCGAAAAATGGTATTCCGGAGCCGGGGTAAAATTGCTGTCCAGACTCAATCGCATTTTGGTCGTGTCAAATGTCTTCAGGGGATCCAGGAAACTGATGGTAAAAGCTTTCAGAATGTCTTGTTGTTCCCCTTCCAGATTCGACTGAAGCTTCAGTCGTTTCTCCTTGGGATCGGGCTCATCGGCTTCGTCATCGGTCTCACGCACCCGGGCCGGCTGATAAGCCCAGAGACGTACTGGTGGCGGCGGTGTGGGGCTGATCACTACGGGGCTATCCGCAAAGGCAAAAACCTGTTCTCCGTTGAACAGATAAGAACCGCCTTCGTCTTTCATGGCATAGACCCGGTACGTGCCCGGCGCCAGGAAACGGAAGAAAAAAGTACCCGAAGTATCTACCCGGGTAATATAGCGGGGACGCTCTTTGGTTATCACACTATCCTCCATACTACTGTAGAGCATAACAGTAAGGGTGCTATCCGCTTTTCCTGTATTGGCCATCCGGACATTGCCGCTCAACTCCAGGGAATCAAAATAATTACCGGTTGAAAATACATACAGCAGGTCCTTGCCCCGGTTGCCTTCATTGAGATCCTTAATCACATTGGCAAAATTGTAGACATAGGTCGTATTGGGTTGCAGGCTATCTTTGATTTTTACTGTCACTGTCCTGAGTTTCCGGGTAACTTCAGGCATCAGCCGGGGAAAGGGTGAAATCACCATATTCTTATAAACATCTTCGAGCTCCACATATTCATCAAACAGAATCTTGATTTCCTTCTTGTCAAAATGCAGGGTTTCATTGGGCGGATCCACGCCCACGATCACGGGTGGTAAAGTGTCCTTCGGCCCTCCTGAAGGTGGCACAATATTGGCGCAACCGGTATCCATCAGGGCCAGTGCCGCCAGACAAATTAATGCCAGCACAGTTATCAGCAGGTTTCTCAGACGCATAGAAAGCAAACATAAAACGTTTTCAGCAAACTCAACAATTCCACCGTCCGGGCTAGCTAATATTAACAAACTATGGTCCGGCGCGCCACCATAGGTCCTGCATCCAGATTCCCGTTGGATCAAATGCAGGATGTTTTATCTTTGCCGGATGCAATTTTCTTCGGCATTATTAGAAGCCGCCGTTACTGAATTTTCCCGACTGCCGGGCATCGGTAAGAAAACAGCACTCAGGCTGGTCTTACACCTCCTGAAGCAGGAACCGCAGGAAGTCAAGCAGTTTAGTGAAACGATCGAAAGAATGCGCAGCCAGATAAGGTTTTGCAAACGTTGCTTTAATGTGGCAGACGGTGATTATTGCAGCATCTGCGCCAATAGTTTCCGGCAACAACACAGCATCTGTGTGGTAGAAACCATCAGGGATGTAATCGCCATTGAAAGTACCCAACAGTTCAGCGGCACCTATCATGTACTGGGGGGTGTCATTTCACCGCTGGATGGCGTGGGACCGGACCAGCTGACCATTGAGCCACTGATCAGCCGGATTGGACAGGAAAACACCGAGGAACTTATTTTCGCCCTCAATCCGAATATCCAGGGAGATACAACCATTTACTATATTCAGAAAAAACTTCAGGATAAGCCGATTCGAATTACGACCATTGCCCGCGGTATTGCTTTTGGCGGCGAACTGGAATATGCTGATGAGCTGACCCTGGGACGGAGTCTGCAGAACCGGTTGCCGGTAGAAAAATACATGAATGGCTAAAAGCCCCTAATCGTTATTGAGTCTGGACGTTCAACTTTCCTGGCGGGTCAGTTTTTCGGAATTCTCCGCAAACTGCAGGGCATCGATAAATTCCTGAAGGTCTCCGTTCATCACTGCATCAAGATTATACGCCGTAAAATTGATCCGGTGATCGGTCACCCGCCCCTGCGGAAAATTATAGGTACGGATTTTGGCGCTGCGGTCGCCACTGCTGACCAGACTTTTACGGTGCCGGGCTATTTCCTCTTCCTGCTTACGTACCTGTTCTTCGTACAATTTGGTCCGCAGCATTTGCATGGCTTTTTCCCGGTTGCCCAGTTGGGTCCTTTCGGTCTGACAGATCACCACCGTGCCGGTGGGTAAATGGGTAAGCATGACCTTGGTTTCCACTTTATTTACGTTCTGACCGCCCGCACCGCCACTCCTGGCTGTCTCCATCTTCACTTCAGACTCCTTCAATTCAAAATCAATTTCTTCAGCTTCCGGCATCACGGCAACCGTAGCCGCGGAAGTATGTACCCGGCCCTGGGTTTCCGTATCGGGGACCCGCTGCACCCGGTGTACCCCGCTTTCAAATTTCAGGGTACCGTAAACATCGTCGCCGGTAACTTCCAGCTGCACTTCTTTATAACCGCCGACCGTGCCTTCACTCTCGCCCAGCACCGCGGTCTTGAATCCATGATGTTCGGCATATTTGACATACATCCGCAGCAGGTCGCCGGCAAAAAGGCTGGCTTCATCACCACCGGTTCCGGCGCGGATTTCCATGATGACATTCTTCTCATCCTGCGGATCCTTGGGTATCAGTAACTGCCGGATCGACGCTTCCATGGTTTCCCGGCGCTCCTGCAGGTCGGTGGTTTCGGCCTTGGCCAGTTCCCGCAGTTCCTCATCGTCGCCGTTCAGTGCTTCCTTATTGAATTCAATATCGCCCAGCAGATTTTTATAGGATTCATAGGCCCGCACGATCTTTTCCAGCCCGCGGTATTCCTTACTGGTAGCTGCAAATCTCTTATTGTCACTAACGATTTCGGGATTGGTTAGCGCCACCCCCAATTGTTCATATTTTGCCCGAATGGCTTCTAATTTATCTAGCATACATCAAATTTTTCTGCCGGCTGACGGGCCTGGCAGCTGTTGGCCGCTACAAGCGCTACCCTCCTGCGCCCTGTTCGCCCAAAAAGCGGCTGCGAAATTACACAAATTTCACCGGTTTCATGTAAAACCAGTCAGGAGGTGTTCCGCCCGAAAGCCGTGGACTGCTCTGGTCCTTTGCCTCCTGCCTCAAGGAATCTTCCAGGACGCCGATTTTGTTTACTTTTGATCCGCCGCCAGGGCCTGGCGGTATTTTTTATGAGGTGGACAAAACTTTACCCCGATCAGATTTTTGACGGTTACCGGATCCATTCCGGCAAAGTCCTGATCCTGGACCGGGACAACCGGGTGGAAGCCCTGTTGCCGGCCGGGGAGGCCGGAGAAGAGCTCCAGCCCCTGAAAGGGCTATTGACACCCGGTTTCATTAACTGTCATTGTCACCTGGAGCTGAGTCATATGCAGGGCCAGATAGCGGAAGGCACCGGACTTACGGGCTTTGTCCGCGAGGTTATCCGGCAAAGACAGCAGCCCGAAGACAGGATTGTAGCCGCGATCGAAGCAGCCGACACTGCCATGCAGGAAGCGGGTATCGTCGCTGTGGGCGATATCTGTAACACCACCGATACCATCCGGCAAAAGGCCGTCAGTCCGATCTATTACCACAATTTCGTGGAAGCCATGGGTGCTGATCCGGCTGTAGCCGATAAAAATTTCACCTATTATCAGCAACTGAAGCAGCAATGGGTCGAAGCCGCAGGTCCCCGTCGGGTTTCACTGACGCCGCATGCGCCCTATTCGGTTTCTGAAGAACTGATGACAAAAATACTCGCAGCCGGCGGTCCGCAGCCCCTTCAGAGTATCCATAACCAGGAGACCCAGGATGAAAACCAATGGTTTATTTCCGGCACCGGCGCTTTCGAACAATTATTTACCCTGCTGGGTATTGATACCCGCCACTTCCAGCCGTCGGGGCAGAATAGTCTGCCTAGTTATGGCAGGCATTTCGCCGCAGGCCAGCAATGGTTGCTGGTGCACAATGTGGCCACCGCACCCGCCGATATAGATTTTGCCATGCAGGCGCCGGCTTCCGTTTACTGGTGTCTGTGCCCCAATGCCAATTGGTATATCAGCAGGCAGCTACCGAACCTGACCAGCCTGGTATCCTACAGTGACCGGATCGTCCTGGGCACCGACAGTCTGGCTTCCAACCACCAGCTCAGCATCCTGGCTGAAATAAAAACCCTCCGGCAACACCGGCCTGATCTGCGCCTGGAACAACTGCTTCAATGGGCTACCCTGAATGGTGCCCGGGCCCTGCGGATCGATGACCGGTTCGGTAGTTTTGAAAAAGGCAAAATTCCGGGCCGGGTACTGATCGATCCCGAAACGATCTGATCCGTTCCGCGGAGATGCCCTCACTAACGGGGATGGGAAGAATTCAGCCCTGAGAATGGGCGGTGCATCGGTTTGCCTTTATCTTCGTAAAAAAATAAGATTCCTGATGAATGTTTTTGAAGTACAGGGCGGTAAACGACTGCAGGGGGCGATCCAGCCACAGGGTGCCAAAAATGAGGCCCTGCAGGTAATCAGCGCCGTACTGCTTACCCCCGAAGAAGTAACCATCAACAATATTCCCGATATCCTGGACGTCAACCTGCTCATTGAACTGCTGAGCGAAATGAACGTCAAAGTCAACCGTATCAGTCGCAGTGAATGTGTCTTTAAAGCCGATCAGGTTAATATCGAATACCTGCACAGTGCGGCTTTCAAGCAGAAAAGTGGCCGGTTGCGGGGCAGTGTCATGCTGGCCGGCGCGATGCTGGCCCGCTTTCAGAAAGCCTTTATACCCAAGCCGGGCGGAGACAAGATCGGACGCCGCCGGCTGGACACCCATGTGATTGGGTTTCAGCAATTGGGCACCCAGCTGGAATACAATGCCGAAGACGGTTTTTTTCATTTAACAGCACCCGAACTGAAAGGCAGCTATATGTTATTGGATGAACCTTCCGTAACCGGTACGGCCAATATCGTGATGGCCGCCACCATGGCCCGGGGCACGACGACGATTTACAATGCCGCCTGCGAACCCTATCTGCAACAGCTTTGCAATATGCTGAATCTGATGGGCGCCAAAATCAGCGGCATCGGCAGCAACCTGCTGACCATCGAAGGCGTGGACTACCTGGGTGGCACCCGCCATACCATCCTGCCCGATATGATTGAAGTTGGCTCTTTTATCGGTCTGGCTGCAATGACACAGAGTGAACTCACTATTAAAAATGCAGGGATCAGCCATCTGGGTATTATTCCTGAGAAATTCCGGCAGCTGGGCATTCAGATGGAATTCCGGGGTGATGATATCTATATTCCTTCCCAGGAACGCTATACCATCCAGAAATATTTTGACGGTGGGGTGCTCACTATTTACGATCATCCCTGGCCGGGCTTTACGCCGGACCTGCTGAGCATCGTACTGGTGACGGCCATTCAGGCACAGGGCAGCGTGCTGATCCATCAGAAAATGTTCGAAAGCCGCCTTTTTTTCGTAGATAAACTCATCGAAATGGGCGCCCAGATCATCCTCTGTGATCCGCACCGGGCAGTAGTCATTGGCCTGGAACGCGCCCATTCCTTGCGGGGTATTACCATGAGCAGTCCCGATATCCGGGCCGGCGTAGCCCTGCTGATCGCTGCACTGAGTGCGGAAGGTACCAGCCGCATCCAGAATATTGAACAAATCGACCGGGGCTACCAGTATATTGATACCCGCCTGCAACAGCTCGGTGCCGATATCCGTCGGCTGTGACCGATATAGCTGCCGTCCATACGGCACCAACGGATTTTTTTCTACAAAGACAATTTCCGTAATTTGTAGCCCATGGCTTCCTCAAAAAATAAGATCCTTATTATTACCGCACCTTCCGGCGCGGGCAAAACTTCCATCACCCGATACCTGCTGGAAAAGTTTCCGCAATTGGCTTTTTCGGTTTCAGCAGCCACCCGCAAACCCCGGCGCGGCGAAAAAAACGGCCGGGAATATCATTTCATGTCGGTGGACCAGTTCCAGCAGAAAATCAGAGAAGGCGCTTTTCTGGAATGGGAAATGGTTTACGAAGGCAAGTATTACGGCACCCTGAAATCAGAAATTGACCGGCTCTGGGCCAACCATACTTTCCCCCTTCTGGACATTGACGTAAAAGGCGCCATACATATTCAGCAACAATATCCCGGCCAGTCCCTTTCGATCTTTATTGAGCCACCATCCGTAAGGGAACTGGCCCGCAGGCTGGCGAGCAGGGGTACCGAAACAGAGGAATCCCTGCAGACCCGTGTCAATAAAGCAGAGTATGAAATGTCATTCAGTGACCATTTTGATCATGTGGTGGTCAATGACGATCTCCAGGAAGCCTGCCAGGAAGCAGAGGACCTGATACGAAAATTCCTGGGTCTATAGCAGCCGGAGCTTCCAAACGACAGGGTGGTCGGCGGCTCAAAAAAGGAACCCATAGAACTTTTACCGGTCGTCCACCAGAAAATCTATCGGTATGATACTTGCAGGATTGTATCTTTAACATATGGATTCGACGCTTATATTATGGATTGTTGCGTTGTTGTTTATGATGTTCTTCGCGGGTATTGAAATGGCTTTCTACAGCGCCAACCGCCTGAATATCGAACTCAAACGCAAACAGGATACCACGGCAGGACGCCGGATGGGCAAATTTGTCAGTAGTCCCGCCATTTTTCTGGGTTCCGCCATTACCGGCTATATCCTGGCCCTGACCGCATTTGTATTGCTCACGGCCGAAGTCATGCGTCCCATCTGGGAACGGCTGAATATCCAGGTAAGAAGCACCCAGATTCTTCTGGAAATACTGCTCAACCTGGTCCTGGTCCTGCTGCTGGTAGAATTTATCTCGCGGGCTATTTTCCGGGCTAAAAGCAATAGCCTGCTGAGCCGGCTTTCGATATTGGCGGACTTTTTTTACTGGCTTTTTGCCCCGGTGACTTCTGCCCTTTTCAAAATTTCCAACTGGATTTTAAAATATGTCTTTAACGTAAGGCTGGACAAGAACAAATCACCCCTGGGGCGCTCCGATCTGCGTTTTATGTTTGCCGAAGGGCTGCGGAGTGAACGTAAGGCTGAAACCAGCACCCAGTTGCTGGAAAATGCCCAGGAATTGCCCCATGTCCGCATCAAACAATGCCTGGTGCCCCGAAAGGAAATCATTGCCGTCGACGTGAAGACTTCGGTGGATGACCTGCTGCAGAAATTCAGCGAAACCAAGCGCAGCCGGATCATTGTTTATGAAGACGCCATCGATAATATTCTGGGATATGTGCACCAGCTGGATCTGTTTAAAAAACCAGCTGATATTTCTTCCATCCTGATCCATATCATGGCGGTACCGGAGAGTATGAATGCGGTAGACCTGATCCATAAGTTCAGCAAGGAAGCCAAAAGCATTGCCTGGGTGGTGGATGAATTCGGCGGCACGGCTGGCATCATCACCATGGAAGACCTGCTGGAAGAACTTTTTGGTGAAATCTGGGATGAATACGATACCGAAAAATTCGTGGACAAACAGATATCTGAAAATGAATTTATTTTCAGCGGCCGGCTGGAACTGGACTATCTGGAAGAAAAATACGAGCTCTCTTTCGAGGGCAATGAGGCCGAAACCCTGTCGGGCTATATTATCAATCACCACGAAACCATCCCGGGCCAGAAAGAGCGGATTATCATCCGGGACTATGAGTTTGATATCCTGGCGGTTACCCATACCCGTATAGAGATGACCAAACTCAAAAAACTTAAATAGCGCCGCCGGCAATACCATCGCAACAATTCCGGCTCTTGTATTGCGTATTGCCAATAATACCACATCTTTGCGTACATATTTTTTTTACACATGGCTTTAATGGATTTTTTACGCAAGCGCAGCGAAGGCAGCAAGGGCTCCGAAGACGAAATGTCATTTATTGACCATCTGGAAGTGCTTCGCTGGCACCTGATTCGCGCCATCCTGGCGGTCGTTATCTGCGCGATACTGGTTTTTATTTTTACCGATTTTTTTGTGGATGATATTATTTTCGGACCGGCGAAACCCAATTTTATTTCTTCCCAATGGCTTTGTTCCATTGGCCAGAAAGTCGGTGTAGGGGATTCGCTCTGTTTTAAGGATACCGAGATTCAGTTTCAGGAAACCACCATGACCGGACAGTTTATCGCTTCATTTACTGTGGCATTTATCGGCGGTTTCATTCTGGCTTTCCCCTATATCTTCTGGGAGATCTGGCGTTTTGTAAAGCCTGCTTTGTCAAGTTCTGAGAAAAAACAGTCCAGCGGCATCATTTTCTGGGTCTCTACCCTGTTTTTTATCGGGGTGTGTTTTGGTTACTTTATACTGACCCCGCTGATGGTCAACTTCTATTTTAATTATAAGCTCAGTGAAATGATTAAGATCCAGCCCGTCTTCTCGGATTATCTGGAAAATATCATTTATACCACTGTGGGTGTTGGCCTGTTGTTTCAGCTGCCCCTGCTGATCCTGATGCTTTCCCGCGCCGGTATCATCACTTCCAAGGTGTTAAAAAAATTCAGAAGACACGCTTTTGTTGTAATTTTAATTGCCGCTGCCATCATTACACCGACCACTGATCCGTTCAGTCTGGCGGTGGTGGCAGTACCCTTATATCTGTTGTTTGAAATCAGTATTGCACTGGCTGCCCGTGGAGAAAAGAAACAACTGGAGGAAACTCCGGAGGAATGGAGCTAAAAATATAATGGTATGGAAACAACATTTGATTTAAGCCGAAAAGTGGCAATTGGCGGGGATCATGCCGGCTTCGCCATGAAGGAACAGGTCGTTTCATTTCTGGAAGGCAAGGGTCTTGGCTTCCAGGATTTCGGTCCCCTATCCGCCGATTCGGTAGATTATCCAGATTTTGCACATCCGGTGGCTGAAGGGGTCGCCAACGGCATTTTTGCTTTCGGTATCCTGCTTTGCGGCAGTGGGAACGGTGTAGCCATGACTGCCAATAAACACGCTGATATACGGGCGGCCCTTTGTTGGGACGATGAAATAGCCTCACTGGCCCGCAAGCACAATAATGCCAATATCCTCTGTATTCCTGCCCGTTTTGTTTCGGAATCGGTTGCCGAAGAAATGATCGAAGTGTTTATCCAGACTGCCTTTGAAGGAGGTCGTCATGAAAACCGGGTTCAGAAAATAAGTTGTTGAAACAGCGGGCGGATCACAGACTCCAGTAAACCCGTTTAACCCGTTGAGATATCCCGGTCATGATTTCGTAAGGGATGGTACCGACTTTCCGGGCCAGTTCTTCCAACGGCAGCCCCTCACCAAAAACCAGCACTTCGTCACCCTGCCGGACCCCTTTAATGCCGGTGACATCAATCATGACCATATCCATACAGACCGTACCGACTACCGGTGCTTTTTTATTTCTGACCAGCATGTATCCCACGCCCTGTCCCAGCTTTCTGGAATAGCCATCGGCATAACCGATCCGTACCGTTGCGATCAGGGATTCTTTTACAATCCGGCCCCGGCGGTTATAGCTCACCGTCGCACCAGGTGGCAGTTGCTTGACTTGGGCAATGGTAGTTTTTAGTGTGAGGGCAGGCAACAACCGGGTGGGTCCTGCCTTACCGCCGATACCGTAGAGGCCAATGCCCAGACGGACCATATCCAGCTGCAGTTCCGGCATTCTGCGGATAGCCGCACTATTGGCGATATGTTTGATTAGCGGGTAACCCAGCAATTCTTCCAGGCGCGCGGCCGCATCCATAAAAAGTTGGTACTGCCGACGGGTAAAAGCATCAGAGCGGTGGTCTTCACTGGCAGCCAGGTGACTGAAAACCGATTGCGGACGCAGCCAGGGCTGGTCTTTCAGCCGGGCGCCCAGCCGGTCGACCAGTGCCGGATCAAAACCCAGCCGATTCATGCCGGTTTCGAGTTCTATATGAATCGGATAGGCACTAAGACCCACATCCTGCACATGTTGTTCAAAATCATCCAATTGTTCAAAACCATAGATATCGGGCTCCAACCGGTGATCCGTAATGGCATCAAAGGCAGCCGGCTCGGGGTTCAGCACCATCACCGGCGTCCGGATACCGGCTTGCCGCAGTTCTACGCCTTCATCGGCATAAGCCACACCGAAATAATCCGCCTGCCGGTATTCCAACAGGGCCGCGATTTCCGATCCGCCGCTGCCATAGCCAAAAGCCTTGACCATGACCATCATGCGTGTCCGGGGTGCTAATAACTGTTGAAAAGCATTGAAATTATGGGCGATGGCGTCCAGGTTAATCTCCAGGACCGTTTGATGGGCTTTCTGTTCCAGCAGGGCCGCAATCTGTTCAAAGGTAAAAACCCGGGCGCCCTTGATCAGAATCGCCTGGTCCTTAAACCGCATGGCGGGGAACGCTTGGAGAAATTCCTGGGTATTCCGATAGCTGCGAAAAGTTAATTTTTTCTTTCGTCCGCTGAGGAGCTGTGGCAGCAGCTCCTGCATATGGGGACCAATCCCGATCAACAGGCGAACCTCATGACGCTGTAACTGATCGAGAATTTCTTCATAGATCAGACGGGGCTCCTGCCCCCCCTGCATAAAGTCAGAAAGGATGACGGTTTTTTCAAGACCTTTGCCTACCTGTGTCAGAAAATCCAGCGCAATGGAAAGGGAATCGGTATCCGCACTGTAACTGTCATTGATAATGACAGAATTGTGAAGCCCCCGGTTAAAAGCCAGTCGCATATTGACAGGTTGCAGGCGGCTGACAGCTTCGCGGATGAATTCCGGCGAAAGCCCCATGCAGAGTAACAGGGCACAACAGCTAATAGCATTTTCAATGGACGCCGCGTCCTGCAGGGGTAGGGCCAGCTCCAAAGGACGCCCTTCATAGACCAGGTGGATCAGCGCGCCGCCACGCTGCCGCCTTACACGGCGCAGCTGCAAGTGGTTCTCGCCGCTCTTTCCCCAGAAAAAAATCCGGCCGGGCAATTGCTGCACCGCCTTTCGGATCGAAGGCTGATCCCCATTGGCGATGACCAGGCGGGCCTGTCCGAAGAGTTGTAGTTTTTCTGTAAGTTTCTGGCTGCGGCTTTTAAAGCCTTCACTGTGAGCGGTGCCAAAATGCGTCAGTACGCCGATGGTAGGCCGGATAACCGTCTCCAGTTTTTCCATTTCTCCAGGCTGACTGATGCCGGCTTCAAAAATGCCCAGCTCGTGGCGGTCAGCCATCTGCCAGACACTGAGCGGTACGCCGATTTGGGAATTATAACTTTTGGGGCTTCGGACGATGCGGTATTCCTTGTGCAGCAGTTGATACAGCCATTCCTTCACCACCGTCTTTCCATTACTGCCCGTAATGCCGATGACCTCATAATCGAAGCGCTGCCGGTGACAGGCAGCCAGCTCTTGCAGGGCAGCACCTGCGTCCGCTACCTTTAAAAATACTGCTCCGGGATATTTTTTTCTGTCTACCGGCTGATCCACTACAAAATACCGGAGGCCACTTTGATAGAGCAATCCGATAAACTGATGGCCGTTTCGACGGGGACCGCTCAGGGCAAAAAACAGGGACCGGGTCGGATCGGTCAGCTTACGGCTATCCGTAAGCAGGATGGTGATCTCTGCCACAGGCAGCCTGCGTGTTGACAGGCCCAGAAATCCTGCGATATCCTTGAGTTGATACATGGGGTCTCATCAGGGTTGGGGTGCCGGGGGCTCATTTTCTCCGGCTGACAGGTCCTTGCGCGGCTTCCTGATTACCGACACCAGGATGCTGCCGGTGATACAGACCAGAATAACGCCCAGGGAAATCACCACCATTTGCTGTTTGGGGATCCAGGCGGAAATCCAGTGTTCGGCAATCATCTTTACACCGATAAAAATCAAAACGATCGCAATACCCTGTTGCAGATACTCAAACTTATTGACAGCGCCTTTGAGCAGGAAGAATAGTGACCGCAGGCCCAGTACCGCAAATATATTGGAAGTGTAAATGACCATGGGATGTCGCGAAATACCCATAACGGCAGGAATAGAATCCAGTGCAAATACAATGTCGATTCCGGCCAGCATCAAAACGACGACAAAAAGTATGGTATATCTTTTTTTTCCTCCTTCCCGTACGGTAAAACGCCCACCGCCGTCATGGGGTACCATGGGAATGAGTCTTTTGATCAGCCGGTAGAATGCATAATCATGGGGATCCTTTTCAGCCTCCTGATCATGGGGTAAAAACATTTTGATACCGGTATACAGCAGGAAGGCGCCGAACAGATACAGGATCCATTCAAACTTGTTGACCAGGCTAACGCCTACGGCGATAAAAATGATTCGGAGAAGAATTGCGGTCAGGATCCCGATCAGTAATACCCTTCCGTAATGTTTTTCTTTAATGCCAAAAGAAGTGAATATCAGAATAAAAACAAAAATATTATCAATACTCAGGCTCCATTCCATCAGATAGGCACTGATGTATTCAATCGCCAGGGTCTTACCGTCTTCAAACCAGACGAATACAAAAAAGGCCAGTGAGAGGGCTACCCAGAAAAAAGTCTGGAGCAATGCTTTTTTAATGGTGATGATTTCGCCTTTTTTACTCAGCAGTCCCAGGTCAAAAACAAGGGCAAATAGGATCACTATCCCAAAAACAAGGTACGTGATTTGTTCATGTGTCATTCAGAAACAGATATTATTGATCAATCAGGGTTTACACGGAAAAACTCTCTCCGCAGGCACAGGTACGGGATGCATTGGGATTATTGAAATAAAAACCTTTGCCATTCAGTCCTTCGGAGAATTCCAAAGTGGTTCCCAGCAGATACAACAGGCTTTTCATATCGGTTACGATCTTGATATCATTATCCTCAAATATCTGATCTGCAGGCTTTTCTTCACTGTCAAAATCTAATTTATAGCTGAGTCCGGAGCAGCCACCGCTTACCACACTGACTCTTAAAAACCGGTCCCGGTCCTTCCCCGAGTTCAGAATTTCAAGAATACGCGCTTTGGCGGTATCGCTGATTTTAATACTGTCTGCTGCAAATGTTGTATCCATGCTATTGATTCTTGTTTTGAGCACCGGCTCAAGGACGGCAACAATCTCAATAATAAATTGTTCACCCTCCGGTAGATTTTACCCCCGGAAAGAAGAAAACTTTCCCGGAAGGACAAAGTTACCATATTCCTGCGGAAACCAGGGATTTGGCAGCCCGAAGTCGGTAGAATTTGCCGGGTTCAGGGATTGAATTTTTAGCAGAATTGCCGTTCTTTACCCAACAAAAACGCTACATTCGAATGATGAGAACAGGTTTAATGACAATGCTACTCGGCATCCTGGTCCTGGGTTCCTGCGGGTTGAGCCACGATCAACAGCAGCAGAAGCAAAAAGAAGCGGAACTGAAACAGCAACAACAGCAACTAAGCGCCTGGCAGAACCAGTTGTCGGAAAAGGAAAGGTTGCTGGAGCAAAGAGAGTTTCGGCTGGACAGCACCAAACGTGAAATCGACTCGGTAGCGATCCATGGCCCCTCCATTTTGGGACGCTGGCAGGTAAAAATGCAGTGTGTGGAAACTTCCTGTCCCGGGTCGGCCATAGGTGACGTTAAAACGGAAATCTGGGAGTTCAGTGTAAATGAGCATGCCATTACTGCCAAAGCCTATTCCGGCAAAACCCTGGCCCGGATCTATAAAGGTGGTTATACCCAAAGTGGCCTGCAACTTTCAGAACACGCTTCCGGCACCAGTAATATGGATGTGACGATGCGTATCCTGAAGGAAGGAAAAATGGACGGCATCAGGGAAATTATTATGGCCGACTGTAAAACAACTTATTCTTTAAACGCCAACCGCTTATAAGCCGGCACCGTTCCATTATTATGGTATTATTAGCAACTTCAGATTTTAGTTTGCCGTTAACCAATCCGGTCATCATCTTTGCGCTGGTATTATTTATAATACTTTTCGCACCGATACTATTTGCGAAAATAAAGGTCCCGCATATCATTGGCCTTATTATCGCAGGGGTACTGGTAGGGCCGCACGCTACGAACCTGCTCCAAAGGGATATGAGTATCGTGTTATTCGGAACCGTAGGACTGCTGTACATCATGTTTCTGGCCGGGCTTGAAATCGATCTTGCAGAATTCAAGAAAAACAAATCTAAAATACTTGCTTTTGGCCTGATTACCTTTCTGATACCATTAACACTGGGATTCCTGGCCGGTTATCATGTCCTCGGATTTAATCTGATGCCCTCTCTTTTACTGGGAGGCATGTTTTCCACCCATACCCTGGTATCTTATCCGATTGCCAGCAAGTATGGCATCACCCACAATAGCGTAGTAGCCATTGCTGTCGGCGGTACGATGATTACTGATACGGCTGCACTGCTTTTACTGGCAGCGGTCTCCGGCATGACCCAGTCTCAGGTAAGTGATAGCTTTTGGCTGCAGCTGGGTATCTCCTCGATCATATTCGTATGCATTGTATTTTTCGTATTCCCCATCATCATCCGGTGGTTTTTTAAACAATTTGATGACAGCGTATCACAGTATATCTTCGTCCTGGGTATGGTATTTCTGGCTTCCTTTCTGGCAGAAGTCGCCGGTCTGGAACCCATCATCGGCGCGTTTTTTTCCGGACTGGTGCTGAACAAATTTATTCCGCATTCTTCGGGGCTTTCCACGCGCATCAATTTCGTCGGGAATGCCATTTTTATTCCCTTTTTTCTGATCGGTGTGGGGATGCTGGTGGACCTCAAAGTCCTGTTCAAAAGCTGGGAGGCAGCCAGGGTAGCCGGGGTCATTATCCTTGTGGCCATTTCGGGAAAGCTGGTTTCTGCTTGGCTTACCGCTAAAATTTTCAAATTCAACGTTTGGGAACGCGGCCTGCTACATGGCCTCAGTTCTTCCCATGCGGCTGCTACGCTGGCAATCGTGCTTGTCGGCTATAATATCATTATCGGCGAGACGCCTGTGGGCGATCCCATCCGGTTACTCAATGAAGATGTCCTGAATGGTACGGTACTGCTGATCCTGGTCAGTTGCGGCATTTCCTCTTTTATTACGGAGCGCGCCTCTAAATCTTTGGCATTGATACAGGAAGAAAGAGATGCATCAACCACCCAGTTCAAACCCGGAGAAAAAGTATTGATATCAGTAGCCTATCCTGCGATTGCCAATGACCTGATGGATCTGGCTGTCATGTTGAAAACGGGCAAATCGGATTTGCCGATGTATGTCCTTCACATTGTGGAGGACGAAAGCGAAGCCACTAACGCCGCTGGTAAAGGAAGAAAAATACTGGATAACGCCATTAAGTATGCAGCAGACTCAGAAAATATTGTCACGCCACTGCTCCGATACGACTCCAGTATCAGCAATGGTATCATTTATACCATCAAGGAACAGCAGATTACCGATGTGGTTATTGGATTGCATCAGGGTGCCGACGAAAAAGTCTTCTTTGGAGAAATCACGGAAAACATCATCCGACGCACTTTTGAGACGATTTATGTCTATCGCCCGGCACAGCCCTTCAATACCCTGAAAAGAATGATTGTACTGGTGCCGCCGCATGGTGAAACCGATCCGGGATTCACGCACTGGGTACAGAAATTAGAATCTATCGGGAAAATCTCGGGAATGAAGCTTAAATTTTACGGCACCGATGCTACTTTGCAAGCCATTAAAACGGTCCTTCAGTATATTCAGAACCCTACGGAGGCTATTTATACTTCTTTTTACAACTGGGACGATTTTCTGGTATTTACCCGTGAGATTAATGCCAATGACTTATTTGTAATCGTGTCTTCGCGCAAAGACCATAATTCCTATATCAGCCAACTGAATAAACTGCCATACTATCTGTCAAATTATTTTAAAAAGGTGAGTTTCATGCTCCTTTATCCGAAGCAACTGGACACGGGCATCAATATGGAAGACATTCAGCAGGCAGATGGCAAACTGATCGAAACCATCAGTGAACAGTTCGGCGCCATCAATAAGGCCGGAAAAAAACTCCGTAAAAGAATCTGGCGAAAATAAAAATTAACGGTTTTCACAGTGATGTTTCAGCTGGCCCAGCCCCCGTGACATTTCCTTTTCCAGATAGCGACTGACGCCGGTAAACAAATGTATCAGGCGCAACTGATAAGGGAGCTGCCCCTTGAATTCCCAGCTGACCATGGAACCATATACTTTTGCCGGTTCTATCCGGATATACATCTGACCATCTATATGATGTGGGCTAATAAGTTGCAATTGGCATTCCACCAGACGGTAGGGCTTCAGTTCTTTAAAGATCAGGCAACCCCTGCCCACGACTCTTCTGTTACTGGTCCAGCAGAGCTTGGCACCGGGTTTTCCATCCTGCTCGGAAATCAGCACATTCATGCCATTGTCCTTATGCAGCCAGGGATTCCAGGTATTTATTTTTTTAATGGTATTGACATGGGTCCATACCTTTTGTGGTCGGGCAAAAATATGTATGGTTTTCTTATAACTAAAATCGCGACCCACAAAAATCGCTGCAATCAGCACAAGCAGGATGGCAGCCAACAGGCCCAAAACCAGGTATCGCAGGAAACGCATGCAGCAGTCGTTTTGTAGAGTTCCGGTAGACAATGTCTTATTTCAAAGTTACTGTTTTAGTTTTAGAAAAAGACTTGATCTCAAACAGGAAAACCCACTACCTTTTAGCTGGTACTATTGCTATTTTCAGGGACAGCCGCAGGTGGATTTCAGGTCCATAAAACAGTCGTTTCTAAACAAGTCGTGTTCTTCCAACTGAACATATCCCAGTTGATTGGTAAGCATCCTGGTATTTCCGATACAGAACGCCGGTGTGTTGTAATGGTGATGACCGTAAACCCAGGCAGCGATACGCGAATGCTCAATCAGGGCATCCACATCCACAGCAAAGGCTTCATTCAGGGGGTCCCCTTTGTATTTTGGAGGATAATGCTGAAAGGTGGGACAATGATGCGTAAACACTGCCAACTGTTCCGCCGCCGCATCCATAACAGTCTGCCGTATGAAGTCCAGGCTGTCCTGATGCAACTGATTATACTATTCAATATCCAGCTTACGGGTCCCGTAGCGTATCATATGAAAATCGTTCAAGGATGCTTCAATCCGGAACTGCCACCGCGGACTGATCCGGCTCCATAAGGTGGAAAATACCAGCCGCAGGGAACCGTGATCTGCTGTAGTATTGTTGACTAGAAATACATTATCCCGTATGTTTTCTTGTAGCTTTCCCGACCGGAGTGACAAATCGTAATCGTAGTACTCATGATTACCCGGCAGCCAATAAGTGGCCGCAAAATGATCCGAGAGATAATTGAAAAAATCCCGGTACGTTTCGATTGCGCGCAAAGGCAGGATATCTCCGGCCAGCACCAGTACTTCGGCCACCGGCTGCAAGGGGTGTCGCTTCATATAGGACGCATTCTGCGGAAACTCCAGGTGGAGATCCGAAGCAAACTGAATCTGCATAATACACTATTTTAAAATATGAGGAGGATCTGGGTATCCGGCATAGCCGAACCCGTCGAACTTTGCGGATGGATCAACCCATCCGCTCACAGCAAAACAATCGGCAAAACAATAAGGGCTGCCCGTCCCGGATCCGATACCGGGCGCCGCTTGCAACGCAAAACTACAAAAATAATGCCCCGAAATCAGGGCGACTTCCGGGTAACTGATTTACTGTAGGGCAGGTAAAGGGGCAGCGCCGCAGCGCCATACCAGTCAAATATTTCGGCTTCCAGCAAACCCGCTTCAATGGCCGGATCCGTTTCCAGACAGGCTGCTGCCTCCTTGCGGTCTTTTGCTTTCAGGATAAACAATCCCCGGTAGGCTTTTTCATTTTTGGCGAAGGGTCCTGCGACAATGAGCTTGCCGGCGTCTACCAGCCTGTTGATGTTTTCCATATGGCCCCGGAACAGGGTCTGTATCTGCTGTTGGTCTTCCAGTTTTGACGGGCCGGTCTTCAGGATCACGAACTGGTACATCCGCATGCCATATTCGTCAGCCCCCAGGCTGTCTGCCAGCGCTTTGTTATAGGTCGGAGCGGTTGTCAGGCTGTCCTGTTGTGCCCCAACGAGCAGCCCGGCAAACAGGAGCAGACAGGTTAATAACAGGTGTCGCATAACTGAAATTTTAATAGGGGGTCGATTATAACGCCATCCGGTAATTCTTTGTATCTTTCCCCCTTCATGTAAATTTAACTTTAATTGTCATTGATGAAAAAAATTCTTGCAGTCCTATTGATCCTCTCTGTAGTCACACAGGCAGATGCACAGCGGGTGATGTCCCTCTTTAACGGAAAAAATCTGAAAGGCTGGACCGTACACGGCACAGAAAAATGGTATGTGGAAAAAGGAGAACTGATATGTGAAAGTGGTCCCGACAAGCAATACGGCTATTTATCCACCGATACCGCTTTTGATAATTTTGAATTCTTTGTAAAATTCAAACAGGAAGCCAATGGGAACAGTGGTGTATTTTTCAGGTCTTCAATCGAGGGCGTAAAAATCAACGGCTGGCAGGTAGAAGTAGCACCGGCAGGGCTTCATACCGGCGGCGTCTATGAATCTTATGGCAGGGGCTGGCTGATCAAACCCAAACCCGAAGATGAAAAATGGTTGCGGGAAGGTAAATGGAATACCCTGAAAATCCGGGTCCTGAATGACCGCGTAACCACCTGGCTGAACGGCCATCAGATGATCGATCTCACTGATGCCAAAATCGGTGCCGGAAAAGGATTTATCGCCCTGCAGATCCACGACGGTGGTGGCATCAAGGTTAAATGGAAAGATTTTATCCTCAAAGAATTGTAACCCTTCACGTATATCCCCGCGGAAATCTAACCCAGGGGTGGTCGTTTTCGGAAAAACTTGGAAGCGGCTGCCGCATTGCGTTACATTTGCGACATGAATGATCGGAAAACAAGGGTGCGCTTTGCCCCCTCCCCTACAGGAGGACTGCATTTGGGTGGTGTTAGAACCGCCTTATACAATTACCTGTTCGCCCGCAGTCAGGGAGGCGAATTTATCCTCAGAATAGAAGATACGGATCAGACCCGTTTTGTAGCGGGTGCTGAAGCCTATATATTCGATTGTCTGGCCTGGCTGGGCATTGAACCCGATGAGAGTGCCCGGCACGGCGGGCCATTTGGCCCCTATCGGCAGAGCGAGCGGAAAAGCAGTTATGCACCGTTGGCCGAGCAACTGATTGCCCAGGGAAAGGCCTATTATGCTTTTGACACGCCTGAGGAGCTGGAATCCATGCGGCGGCAATACATAACCGAAGAAAACCCCCAGCCCCAGTATGATCATAAGCTGAGGATGAAAATGCGTAATTCGCTGACCCTGCCGGCCGCAGAAGTCGAAGCCCTGCTGCAGCGTCAGACGCCCTATGTCGTACGCATCAAAATGCCCGACCAGGAAGTACTGGAATTTGAAGATATGATCCGGGGTAAAGTCAGTTTTAATACCGCATTGGTCGACGATAAAGTCCTGCTGAAAGCTGATGGTATGCCGACCTATCACCTGGCCGTGGTGGCTGATGATTATCAGATGCAGATTACGCATGTTTTCCGCGGCGAAGAATGGCTGCCCAGCACACCCGTCCATATCCTGCTTTGGAAATACCTCTACGGGCTGGATAAAATGCCCCAATGGGCGCACTTGCCGCTGATCCTGGGCCCGGAAGGAAAACTGAGTAAAAGAGATGGTGCCAAATACGGATTCCCCGTTTTTGCCATGAACTGGACGGATCCCGCCTCCGGCGTTATGACCGAGGGATTTAAGGAAAGAGGTTTTTTACCGGAAGCCTTCATCAACCTGCTGGCGCTGCTGGGCTGGAACGATGGCAGTGGCCAGGAATTGTTCAGCCTGGAGGCGCTGATCAGCAGGTTTGCGGTGGACCGGGTGCACAGTGCAGGCGCCCGATTCGATTTTGAAAAAGCCAAATGGTTCAACCACGAATGGATAAAGGAACTGAATAATGCAAGCCTGCTGCCCCGGGTAGGGGAAGTTTTGCAGGGACGCGGCCTGGATCATGTGGATCCCGTCCTGCTCGAAAAAATTATCGGGCTGGTCAAAGACCGTTGCACCCTGCTGACGGATTTTTATGAGCAGTCGGTTTATTTCTTTCAGGCGCCAGAACACCCGGATCTGGGTCCGGTAAAGGAAAAATGGGACGCCTCAAAAACCCTGTTTTTTAATGAGCTGATCCGCAATTATGAACTGGCCACCGGCTGGGATGCGGAAGGCCTCGAACATAATTTCAAAGAAATCGCCGCAGTCAATCAGTTAAAGCCAGGCGCACTGATGCTGCCGTTCCGGATCATGCTGGTGGGTGGAAAGTTTGGCCCGGGCGTTTTTGAAATTGCCGCCCTTATTGGTAAATCCGCCACGATCGAAAGAATCAGGGAAGGTCTGCGCCAGCTGTCGGTAGCATAAAGGAACACATTCCATCCTACTTAGCACTGATGGAATCCTAGTGCACCATATTTTGCAGGCCAAACCGGCGCTTTGCCGGTTCTTGTCTGCAGGGGACACGGTATTGATTACCCGGGCCTTCTCTGAAAAAAACCTTGTCATTATGTATAGCCGAAAAACCTTTTTATCAGAAGCTGCCCTGGCAGCCACTGCTTTGTTTATTTCCTCCATGGATGTATTTGCAAAGCCCCTTCCTACCAGGATAAAGCAGGGGTACAGCTTAAAAATTATGGCGCCCTTCTGGGGCTTTGAAGGCAGTATTACTGCTTTTTGTAAAAAGGCTAAAGATGATGGATATGATGGCGTGGAAATCATCTGGCTCACAGATAAAGCCCTTCAGGAAGAGCTTTTCGCCGCTTTAAAAACCTATCAGCTGGAAGTAGGCTTTCTTTGCCGGGGAGACGAGCCCCAGCCGGAACCGCATTTCAATACTTTTAAAAAAGTACTTCATGCCGCTATCCACAATGATCACCAGTTGCCGTTGTATATCAATGTCCATTCGGGCAGGGATTATTTTTCCCTCAGTGATAACCAAAAGTTCATTGATCATACCCTGCGTGTGGAGCAGGAATCGAATGTTCCGGTTTATCATGAAACCCACCGCAGCCGGATGCTCTATTCCGCGCCGGCATCCGCCCCCATTCTGAAAGCCAACAGGGACCTGCGGCTCACCCTGGATATTTCCCATTGGTGTAATGTCAGCGAAAGCCTGCTGGAAGACCAGCAGGACACTGTTGCACTGGCCCTTAATCAGACCGCCCATATACACAGCCGGGTGGGACATGCCGAAGGACCACAGGTAAGCGACCCTCGTGCACCTGAATGGAAAACGGCGGTGGCAGCGCATTTTGCCTGGTGGGATACCGTAGTGGAGATGAAAAAACAACAGGGGCAAGTTTTAACCATGCTGACCGAATTCGGGCCGGCGGGTTATATGCCCACCCTGCCCTATACCAACCAGCCGGTCGCCGACCAATGGGAAATCAATACGCATATGATGCAGGTCTGGAAGAAAAGATATCTCTGAATCCGTCGGATCAGTTAGTTGCACTGCTGATTTAAGAACCGTAAAGCAGCCCGGTTATAATCACTGTACATACTATGTCCCGACAAGGCCAGGCCTGCCTGGGCCAGGACAAAAATCTGCTGGGCTGCCGGTAAGGCGGCCAGCCGGGGAAAATCGTCAGGCCTGGCGGCATAGGCTGCTTTCAGCGCATCGGTGGTTCCGATGAAATAATTGTTGCTATCGATAAAATGATTGGATTGTAATTCCTGAAAGACAGCAGCAGACTGACCCAGGCTGATCTCCCCGTTGCGGGCAAATCTTTCGGGATACAGCGGACTGCGTTCCTTGATCCGATAGTTGCTGCAGATCCCCCTCGCTTCCAGGGCTTCGGCATTGGCCTGTGCCCGAATATTGCCCTCGGGACCTACGGAAGGATTTTCATCAAAGCGGGCCATACAAAACTGCAGGGGCGTCCGGGTCATCTGCGCGATCTGATCGCCTGAAGGCGCGCAGTAACTGATGGCGGCTTTAAAACCTGCAATGGTGGCCAACGCCGTCGAAAAATTACCGCCGTTACTCATGCCAATTGCATACTTTGGTTTATCCGGATCGCTAAGACCCCTTTTGTAAAACTCAGCGGTTATCAATAGGATATTGGCGAAATCCACATTGGCATCCAGGTCCCAGGGCAAATTATTCCAGCGGAGCTTTCCGTCTGCGTTACTGTCAGTTTGGGTGGTCGCTTCTTCTGACTCGGTAATGATCACCGCAAAATGATCATACACCAGATCCTTGATGAGTTGCTGCCATTCAAAATTATGCAGCAGGACTGCGGCGCTGCCGCCGGTGCCGTGCAGCAGAAATACGATGCCCTTATGGTTCTCCGGGAAATAATAATAGACCGGCTTGTCCCGGTCCCGCCCCCCGATTTGTTCGAACTGTAGGGTAAAAGCGGGCATGGCCTGCAGGTAGGCCGTAAAGCTTAGATCCCGGGCGGGCATGATGAGCCAGGTATGCCATTCTGCAGCTGCATTCAGCAGTCCGGCTTTGGGTCCTGACCAGCCCCCAAAGACCTGGTCGGCTCCATATGCTTTAGAAAACAGATGTACGGTATCGCCTTCTCTGTACTGCCCGCTGCCATAACCGTTTACCAGATTGAGTTGATACAGGTCGGCTTCACCGGAGGATCCGGAAGGTTCGGCACCCTTGGTGCAGCCGCCGGCCATCCAGAGCAACAGGCCGATCAGGAATATCCTATAACAGAATTTCATCTTCCGCATTTTCTGTTATAAGGACTGGTCGGGAACTAAAAGGTTTAAGAAACAGGCGGGTCGCCACCCATAGGCGTCATTTCTGGCGCTCCGCCCATTGTTCATTAAAAGATTTCCTGGGAAACCGGAGCGGACTTCTTCCTTTGGACCAGGCACCGCCTACGGCATTAATAAATTTTTCTTTCAACTGGCCGTTACCCATATTCATCCTGCCGCGCCGCAACATGGCAAAGCGCCAGATTTTCCAGGCGGCTTTTTCAGTAAGCGGTGCATAACCTGCTTCCCGGGCTTCGTGGCGGTTCTCCAGCAAGAGTTCATGCAGGTTGATCTTTACGGCACAGACTTCTGTACAGTTGCCACAAAGCGAGGAAGCATGACTCAGGTGCTTCCATTCCTTCATGGGTTTGAGGTGTGGCGTAATGACGGCACCGATGGGACCGCTGTAAGTGGCTGCATAACTGTGACCGCCAATATTCTTATACACCGGGCAGGCATTCAGGCAGGCACCGCAACGGATGCAGTAGAGGGCCTCCCGGGTTTTTTCGTTGGCCAGCATCCTGGTGCGGCCATTGTCCAGCAGGATCACATACATCTCCTGCGGACCGTCGGTCTCTCCCGGCTGCCGGGGACCGGTGATAATCGTACTGTAAGAAGTGATCCTTTGACCGGTACCAAAAGTGGATAACAGGGGCCAGAACAAGGCCAGGTCATTCATGGAAGGAATCACTTTTTCAATACCGACAATCACAATATGGGTTTTGGGCATGGAAGCGCTCAGGCGGCCGTTGCCCTCATTTTCAGTAACCGCAACACCGCCGATATCAGCCAGTATAAAATTGGCGCCCGTGACGCCCACTTCCGCCTGCGCATACTTCGCCCGCAGCCGCTCCCGGGCCACCAGGGTTAGCTGCTCGGCACTGAGGCCGGGATCGGTCCCGAGTTTTTCCGCAAACAGTTGCGCAATGCCCTCGCGGCTTTTATGCATGGCAGGCGTAACGATATGATAGGGCGTTTCACCATCCAGTTGCTGGATATACTCACCCAGATCCGTTTCAACGCTTTCGATACCGGCTGCTTCAAGATGCGTATTGAGATGGATCTCTTCTGTAACCATACTCTTGCTTTTCACCAGGGTCTTGCAGTTTTTCTCTTTGCAGATCTCCAATACGGCGTCGATGGCCTGCTGACTGTCTTCGCACCAGATCACCCGGCCGCCGCGGGCGGTGATCTGAGATTCGAAATTTTCCAGTTGCTGGTCCAGGGTCTCCAGGGCTTTCCATTTCAGATTCTTGGCCCTTTCCCTGGCCAGTGTCAGCTCGGAGAACTGCTGCTTGCCCCGGGGGACCGCATTGTTATATTTGCCAATATTAAAATTAATGACATCCCGATGGGACCGGTCTGCGGCTTTCTCGCGGCTTTTTTTATGGAAGGTGGAGGCGGTCTGAGACATAATGGATCATTTAGGAATCTAAGGCGCCTGGCGATGCATCCGGGCAGCCTGCTCCAGCACCTCAAAAAAATCTTTACCGTATTTACGGATCAGGGGTTCTTTTAAAAATTCATATACCGGCACTTTCAGTTTTTCGCCCAACTGGCAGGCAGGACTGCATAATTGCTGCCGGGGTTCGTAGTTCAGGCGTTCATAATCACCGTGCCGGCCCTGATAAGCAATGATGGGATACAAATGACAACTGATGGGCTTTTTCCATTGGATCTTTCCGTCATTATAGGCCTGTTCGAAGGCGCATTTAATCATGCCGCTTTTTTCGCGAATGGCGTAAGCGCAGATTTCATTATCAGCAGCCAGGGTAGGCGTCACCCAGCCAAATTCTTCGTCGTACTGATACTTGCCGTTCTTTTCAACATGCCGGATGGCGGCTGCGGTCATATAGGGCTTGATGGCCTCAAAGTTCCGGTTGACTTCATCCAGCTCGGCCTTGGACAGCGGTGCTCCGGCATCCCCCTCTTCGCAACAGCCCCCCTTGCATTTACCCAGATCACATACAAACTGTGATTCCACAATATCATCACTAATAATCTTATTCTCTATTACTATCATTTCACTATGATCTTTATCTGCTTGGCCCGGTTTCTTTCAATCTCCAGTACAGTGAATTCAAAATCACCTGACTGGATCGTATCATTCAACTGTGGTAAATCACCCGCCAGTTCATTCATGAGGCCACCTAGGGTCTCACTGTCACCCCGAATATCATCAAAGGTATTTAAAGGCAATGACATCGCCCGGCATACATCCAATAGACGGGTATTGCCTTCGAAAAGATAGGTCTTATCATCAATTTTGGTGCTGTTGTTTTCCTCTTCGTCAAATTCGTCCTTGATATCCCCCACCACTTCTTCGACAATATCCTCCATGGTCACGATTCCACTGGTGCCGCCGAATTCATCTACAACGATCGCAAAATGGGTCCGCTTTTTCTGAAATTCCAGTAACAGGTCTTCGATCAGTTTGGATTCGGGGACAAAAAACGGCGGCCGGATCAGGTCATGCCAGTTAAAATCCGGTTCGTACAAAAAAGGCACGACATCCTTGGTATTCAATACCCCTTCGATCTCATCGAGGTTCTCCCGGTAGACCGGTAACCGGGAATAGTGCAGGGATTCAATCTTTTTAACCAAATCCGCAAAAGAAGTTTTTAGCTCAATACCATTCACATAGAGCCGGCTGCGCATGATCTTTTTAACCGAGATCTGGCCAAACTTTACAATGCCCTTCATGATCTTCTTTTCTTCCGGCGAAGCTTCATCATCGGTCTGCACATCGATAGCGGCATCGAGTTCTTCAATGCTATTGGCCTCCGCATTATTCGCGCCGATTCCACGGCCCAGTCCATCAGAAATAGAAACCACCCATTCACTGATCCGGCGCAGGGCCATATGGATGCCTTCTACGATCATGATGACCACGGGCCATTCGTAAGCAAACCGGAGGCTGTTCTGCCGGGCCCAGACCCGGGGAAATATTTCCAGCGGAAATAGAATCAGAAAAGCAATCAGCAGCCATTTGCCCAAAATTGCCCAGGAATTATGAAAATATTCCGGCGGCGTATACTGGTTGATCAGGTAATTGGAAACGATCACCAGCAGAATATTGATAATGGTTTTGGCAATCAGCATGGAAGCAAAGACCGCCTTGGGCTTTTCCAGCAGGTCCAGGATGCGTCGTGCCGCGGGTTGCTGACGGGTCTTGAGCACGTCGATATCCTTCTCATCCAGTGAGAATACGGCAGCCTGCGAACCTGAAATCGAAAAGGAAAGGAAGACCAGGACGATCAGGCCGATAATAAGTAAGGTGCTGCTCTGGGTCGTCGCCGGCAATTGCAGGATTACCCAGCCTTTAGCGATCAGCGTAATAAAGGCAGTGTCAAACAAAATGGAAAATTATTTTTGAAACTTTTTTACCCTCATAACGGGATTACCAGACAAAAATATGGGTAATTGTCAGAATTTGTATGGTTTTAGGACGCCGGCTACCAGTCAGATGAGCTATCGGATCCCTGTTCGGATTGCCCCTGATCTCTATCTGCTTCAGACTCATTGTTTTCACTATGGGAATTGACATCGCCTTTTTTATCCAGCATGATCAGATTTTCTCCGACGACTTCGGTAATATACTTTTTCACACCATCCTTGTCTTCCCAACTGCGGGTACGCAACCGTCCTTCTATATAAACCAGGCTGGCTTTGTGTAAAAATTTTTGCGCCAGATCGGCGAGGCCCCGCCATAACACAACGGTATGCCATTCCGTTTGTGACACCAGTTTTCCCGAGCGGTCCTTAAAGGTTTCCGTAGTCGCCAGTGGAAACTTGGCCACCGGAATATTTCCATCCAGGGTCTGTATTTCCGGATCTTTACCCAAATTCCCAATCAACATAACGCGATTAACTCCTCTCATATACAAAAATTTATCTGAAACGGTAATTAGTTACCGGTCTAACCCGCAGTGAAATTAACTTTTTTTGATGATTTATAAATATTTAATGGTCTCCGATTCAAAAAATTTAAAAGAGGGTACCATTCCTTAGACCCCGGCGTTTTCCAGATAACGGTGAATGATTTTAGGAAAAGCAAAAGCAGTCAGTTCCGCCGGATCCACCCACGCACATGTTTCCAGTGATGCCGGTACCCTGCCTCTTTTTGCCGGCGCCTCGATAAAAACCGCAGTAATCGTCTGATGGGTGAGCTTTTGTTGTAGCGGCCCGGTGACCACCCGCGCCTGACGCTGACCGGATATCCAGCCCAGCTGACCCGCCTGCAGCACCGCCTGTTCTTCCTGACCGGCTAAAGGAAGTTCCAGCACCGGGAACTCATACAATTGCTGCCAGATATCGGCTGCAGTCCGTTGGCGCAAGGCCAGCTTCCCCCCACGACGAAGTACAAAAAAATAAAAAAATCGCTGGCGCTGTTTGAGCTTTTTTTCTTTTACCGGCAGTTGGGTAATCCTGTTGTGCTGGTAAGCGATGCAGCTGGCCTGGTAAACACATTGCTCGCAGGATGGCGCAGCAGGTTTACAGACCGTGGCGCCAAAGTCCATAATCGCCTGGTTATAATGTCCGGGGTGGCGTCGATCCAGCAAAGCCGCAGCCTGGCGTTCAAAATACTTCCTGCCGGCCGTGCTGTCAATCGGTTTTTCGATTCCGAATACCCGGGCGAGTACCCGCAGGACATTCCCGTCCACCACTGCATGCGGCAGGTTATAGGCAAAAGAGGCAATTGCCGCAGCCGTATAAGGTCCCACACCTTTCAACTGCAACAGGCCTTCATAGCTGTCGGGAAAGCGGCCCTGGAACGCATCAACAATCAAACGGGCCGTAGCCATCAGGTTGCGGCAGCGGGAATAGTAGCCCAGGCCCTCCCAGCGCTTGAAAACGGCAGCTTCGGGGGCTGCCGCAAGTCGATGCACATCAGGGAAATCCGCTATGAACCGCTGGTAATAAGCCAGACCCTGTTCTACCCGGGTTTGTTGCAGGATAATTTCACTAATCCAGATCCGGTAAGGATCCCGTTCTCCCTTCCAGGGCATTTTTCTGTTGTTTTGGATTTTATTCCATTTTAACAGAATTTCCGAAAAATTATTGAAATTCAGAGATTTAAGTGTTAAATTGCTCAAAAGTTTAAAAATAAATTGTTTAAGGCATAAAGTTTGGATTAATAATTGTTTATAGCAAAATTCACATGCCATAGAGCGTTTAAACGTTTATGGGGGATTTTCAGATTTACAAAACTCATGTTTTAAGTTAAAATCATTAATTACTATGCGAAAAGCTGACTTAGTTAACAAGATTTCAGACAAAACAGGTATTCCGAAAGTGGATGTATTGGTCACACTGGAAACCATGTTTAAAGAAGTTAAAGATACGCTGGCTTCAGGAGAAAATATTTATATCCGGGGCTTTGGTAGCTTTATAACCAAAAAGCGGGCGGCTAAAATTGGTCGTAATATTAAAAAGAATATTGCCGTCCATATTCCCGAGCATTATATCCCCGCATTCAAGCCAGCCAAGGAATTCAGTGCTGAAGTCAAAAAACTCAAGGAACCTAAGCCCGATGCGGGTCCCGGTGAAGATGCGGATTAGTGCCTGAGGCATTCCTGAAGCAATACATTTCGCCTTAGATCCCGGAATCCCAGAGATTACCGGGATTTAAGGCTTTTATTTTTAATCCTCCGACGGTCGTTCCAGACCTGGAAAAACCTCCCGACCTGGTGCCGGCTTAAAAAAATTCCCTGCTTTTGGCGGTTCACGCCGGATTGAGTTACCTTTGCAGTTCAAATTTTTTTGATTTTGAAAAAGCCGCAATTATTCATCCTGCTGGCAGCACTGCTGGTGCTGGTCCTGCTCTGGGCGTTTGGCAGTACGGTCTCCCATAAAAAAGTTTCGCACGAAGGACATAACCACGATGCGCCGGCGGTATCCACCGACTTATCAAGTTCCTCATTTTCAATAGATAGTGCACTTATTTCAACGAAAAAAGCGTTAAACCCCGCCCAGTCAGCCTTTGTCAGCCAACTGGAAGAAAATATCGGAAAAGCGCCTGGTGGCGAAGAAAAAATTCATGCTTATCATCAGTTGTCGCAGTATTTTAAAGACAGCGTTCGGGCCTTCCTGCCCTTCGCCTGGTACACGGCGGAAGCGGCAAGGTTGGAAAATTCAGAAAAAAACCTCAATTTTGCAGGCCATTTGTTTTTAAACAATGTGCAGGAGGTCCATCAGGCTGACATGAAACAGTGGATGGCCCTTCAGGCAAAAGACTTGTTTGAGCGTTCTTTGAATATTAATCCGCAGAATGATTCTGCCAAAGTAGGATTAGGTGCGACTTATATGTTTGGCGGCATTTCCAATGCCCCGATGCAGGGTATCAGCAAAATCCGGGAAGTCATCGACAAAGACAGTACCAATGTCTATGCGCAGATGACCCTGGCGATGGGTTCCCTGATGAGCGGACAGACAGACAAGGCACTTCAGCGTCTCCTGACGGTGCACCGTCTCGATGGCCGCAACCTGCAGGCAGTTTTACTACTAGCTGATCTTTATGAGCGGCAGGGCGATAAAAACCAGGCCCTGCAATGGTATAGCAAAGCGTTGCCTCTGATCACCGATCACGATGAAATGAAGACCGCTTTGCAGGAACGGATTAATACTCTTAAAAATTAGACCTCAACTTATTTTTTTATAAACAATATTTTAAATCATTTTAATTATGCCTTGCGGTAAAAAAAGAAAACGTCATAAAATTGCGACTCACAAGCGTAAGAAAAGACTTCGGAAGAACCGTCATAAGAAAAAATAATATTTTTTTCTAAGATGATCCTATTGATAAACCCCGTAATGGTACGGGGTTTATCTGATTTGCTGTTTTCAGGTTACTTGATTCATGGTAGGCGCACCCAATGCCTTTGAATGCCATATGTCTCTTCTTTTCAGCCATAACATGGGTTAAGGTCACCAATAAAATTTTACCTATCAGGGCATAGCAATATGTTCACACCTGATGAATAAAGAAATTGTAATTAATTCAGCTCCCACCGGCGTGGAAATTGCATTGCTGGAAGACAAAAAGCTGGTTGAGCTGCACAGTGAAAAAACCGATGCCCGGTTTGCTGTGGGGGATTTATATCTGGGAAAAGTCAAACGCCTCATGCCAGGGCTGAATGCCGCCTTTATTGATGTGGGATTCGAAAAGGATGCTTTTCTCCATTATACCGACCTCAGCCCCTACGCAAAATCCCTGCTCAAATTCACGCAACAGGCCATGCAGGCCACCGATGCAGCCCCTGTCGATTTTACGAAATTCCAGGTAGAACCTGAAATAATCAAAACCGGCAAAATCAGTGAAGTACTCGGCGGCAAACCGCATATCCTGGTGCAGATTCTCAAGGAACCCATTGCCGCCAAGGGACCCCGGCTCAGTTGCGAATTATCGCTGCCCGGCCGGTTTGTGGTCATTACCCCATTTAATAATATCGTAGCGGTTTCCAAGAAGATCCACTCTTCTGAGGAAAGAAAAAGACTGCAGAAGATTATTGATGCGGTCAAGCCTAAAAATTTCGGAGTCATTGTGCGTACAGCCGCCGAGGGGAAAAATACGGCAGAGCTATATGAAGACCTTGCCAACCTGGTATCGATCTGGAATACGATTACGATAAACCTGCGGGGCGCCAAGGCCGCTTCAAAGATCTACAGTGAACAGACCAAGACCAACAGCATCCTGCGGGATCTGTTGAGTGCGGATTATAACCGGATCGTCACCAACGACAAGAATATTTATACCGAGACCAAAAACTATATTCAGCGGATCGCACCGGAAAAAGCTGAAATTGTCAATCAGGCCCAGGGAAATGTATTCGACGCCCTTGGAATTACCAAACAGGTAAAGGGTTCTTTTGGCAAAACCGTAACAATGAGCAGCGGTGCCTACCTGATCATCGAGCACACCGAGGCACTGCATGTGATTGATGTAAACAGCGGCTACAAGAATGCCAGCAACAATCAGGAACAGAACGCACTAGAGACCAACCTGGAAGCTGCCTCTGAAATTGCCCGGCAATTGCGGCTGCGGGATATCGGTGGCATTATTGTGGTGGACTTTATCGATATGAAGCTGGCGGAGAACCGTAAGAAACTCTATGAAAAAATGGAGGAGATCATGCGGGCGGACCGGGCCAAACATTCCGTTTTACCGATTTCAAAATTCGGGCTGATGCAGATCACCCGGCAAAGAATGCGGCCTGAAGTCAATATCAATACCCAGGAAATCTGCCCCAGTTGTAACGGCACCGGTAAGATATCTTCGACGCTGGTGCTGGAGGATGCCATTGAAAAAAACCTCAGCTACCTGATTACTCATAAACACAAAAACCTGAAACTGGTGGTGCATCCCATCATGCATGCCTACCTGACCAAGGGGATGTGGTGGAACAGCATCCTGGCCAAATGGAATAAGAAATTCACACAAAAGACCCGTCTCGAAAAAAATTCAGATTATTACCTGACGGAGTATCATTTTTTTGATACCAATGATGATGAAATAAAATTTTAAGAAAAAGCGGCCCAGGCCGCTTTTTTTAGAGCTTTCCTTTCACGTTCAGTGCATCCCTGAGTCCATTTCCCAGCAGGTTGAACGCCAATACCAGCACCATAATGGCAAATCCGGGTGCCAGGGCCAGCATCGGATTTTCGGTAATGATAAAATTATAATTCTCTTTAATCATCAGTCCCCAGCTGGGCATGGGCGGTTGCACCCCAACGCCCAGAAAACTCAGGCCCGCCTCAATGATAATGGCCGAGGCGAAATTGGCTGCCGCAATCACCAGTACCGGACCCGCAATATTCGGCCAGATATGGGCCACAATGATTCGGATCCTGCGGAAACCCAGGGCGCGGGCAGCTTCGACATATTCCTGTTCCCTTTCAGCCATTACCTGACCCCGGACCAGCCTGGCGACATTGACCCACATCGTCAGACCAACGGCTATAAAGACCTGCCAGAAACCCTTACCCAGCGCCAGCGTGATCGCAAAGACCAGCAGGAGGGTGGGGATGCTCCAGATTACGTTGATAAACCACATGATAATATCATCTACGCGGCCCCGGTAGAAACCGGCCAGAGAACCCAGTAGCAGGCCGATGCTTACGGACAGTATGACGGTTACCAGACCCACACTCAGGCTCACCCGGGTACCCACGATCAGACGGCTGGCAATATCCCGACCGTAACTATCGGTACCCAGCCGGAAATGACGGCGCACCACCGGCTGTGCAGCCAGTGCGCCCCTCGCATAGCTCTGGCGTTCACTGAGCCCTTCGTCGATATATTTTTCGACAATCAGACTGTCTCCCTTCCATTGATGCGCATTTACCGGAATATGGTGATACCGGTCTCTTCTTCCCTGCAGCAATGTCTTCAGGAAATTTTCAGATTCGGGTGGACTGGCTTTTTTTACCAACAGAAAATCCTTTACAAATCCGGGCTTCTCGCCACCGATCTCCAGAATGATACGGTTCGCAAAGGGCGAAGGATCCGGTGCGATATAATAACAGCCCAAAGCGACGACAACCGACAGCAGGATGACCAGCAGTCCGGCCATTGCGCCTTTGTTTTTTTTCAACCGGATCCAGGTAGGACTTTTAAAAAAAGCATTTGATGCCATGGGCCTTAAAATTATTAATAATCCGCTTATCTGACTTTACGTCCCTTCCATTCATAATTACCGAAACTACCCAGAAAACCCGCCAGCAGGGTATAGGCGATATGAAGGGGTTGAAAAAATAAAAAATAGCGCATCAGGTGTTGTTGACCGAAAAAACGACTCACCGTTCTGACAAAGGGAAATTCTGCCGCCGTTTTCAGGATCCATAAAATCAGTAGAAACCACAGATACCGGGGCTCAAACAACGCAGCTGCAATCAGGATCAGAAAAGCGGCGTTGAACAGATAGACCAGCAACAGGACGGCAAAAATGCGTTTGTCATCATAATTGCCTGCCTTACTGGCCCAACGGATGCGTTGCTGTATAAAAGCTTTCCACGAGGCTGCAGCGGCCGTGTCCACAATCATTCCCGGCGATTTCAGGTAACCCACCCGGTCCGGATAAAGCAACCAGATCTTATGCATCAGTAACATATCGTCACCGGAAGCCAGCCCGTCTATATCCTTAAAACCTGCTACTTCTTCAAATACATCACGCCGGTAAGCCAGGTTGGCACCATTGCACATACTGTGCATTTTCTTATACACAGAGGCACCGGTGATGCCCTGTAAGGTCAGAAAATCCAGGGTCTGGAACACAAAGAGCAGCTCCTGCCGTCCCGCAGCTTCGGGTGCAGGAATGAAACGTACGGGTGCCGCCACGAAAACAGGGTCGCTGTTCTCAATGAAAGCGGCAAAGCCCGAAAGCCAGCCCGGGGGCAGAATACAATCAGCATCCGTACATACAATCCAGGGCTGTCGGGCGGCGGCAATACCGGTTTCAATCGCTTTTTTCTTATAGGAATTAATGCCCTCTTCCGTTAAACGAATCACCCGGACACCCGGATAGCCTGCGGCAATCTGCGGCGTAGCATCCGAGGAATGGTCGTCAACCAGAATGATTTCAAATAAGGCCCTGGGGTAATCCTGGGCCAGGAGGCTTTCCAGCAGGGCCCCGATCGAAGCCGCTTCATTGCGGGCCGGTATGATAACGGAAAAACCCATACCTGAAACCGATGCACCTGCGGTGAATGTCGGCAGGGCCTTCCAGCTTTTATGGTAATAGCTGATAATGCCTGCATAGCACAACCAAATCAGAAACAGGACCATGCCGCTGATGAACATCCGGCAAAACTAAGCGGTTGCGCCCATCTTTGAAAGCCTTTTTAACTACGGATCTGACAAAAAACCCCGGGCCGGCAGGTTCCTGCAATTCCGGAAAGGCGATTGTTTTCTTAAGCAGGATCAACAAATCAACAGGCGGTTACGGGATTCAACAAATAATCCTAACTTCAATTGGTTGTTAAAACAACTATATGACAAACAACCAATTTAAAAGAAGTGAATTATATAGTTTTATAACAGGTATTGCCAGTACAGCGATTGCCAGGCGCCTGCAAAAAAAATTCAATGGGGCGGACCTGAGTCTGACGATTGAACAGTGGAGCGTATTATATCATTTATGGAAGGAAGACGGGATCAGTCAGCAGGAGCTCTGCCGGGCCACTTTCCGGGATAAGCCGAGCATGACCCGGCTGGTAGACAACCTGGAAAAGGCAGGGCTCGTTAGGCGCATCGCCTCGCAGTCAGATCGTCGTAAGAACCTGATTCATCTGACACCCAAGGCCCAGGCCATGGAAACGGTCTGTCATGGATTTGCCGCCGAGACCGTAGACGAGGCACTGCAAAGCGTCAGCAATGCAGACATTGAACGCTGTAAAGTGGTGTTGAAGAAAGTGTATGAGAACCTGAAGTAGCCGGCCGGCTGACGGGCGGTCGGATAACAATTACTAAAATTAAAAACAATGAATACTGCAGCAACATCAGAACCCATCAAAGGCGCCCAGTGGCTGGTTACCGCAGCCGGTTATGCCGATACCTTTATCAGTGAAGAATTCGGAGAAGAAGAACAGATGATCCGGGATATGTGTACCCAGTTTCTGGAAACCGAAGTCCTGCCGATTCTGGACCAGATTGACGATATGGAAGAAGGGCTGATGCGCAGTCTGGTTGAAAAAGCCGGCGCACAGGGCCTGCTTTCCGCGGCATTGCCCGAAAAATATGGCGGTCTGGGTAAAGATTTTATCACTTCGACCATTATCAATGAATACCTGGGTGCGGGTCATTCCTTTTCTGTGGCCATTGCAGCCCATACCGGCATCGGGACCCTGCCGATCCTGTATTTTGGAACCGAAGCGCAGAAAGAAAAATATATTCCGCAGCTGGCCACCGGCGAATGGGCCGGTGCTTATGGTTTGACCGAGCCCAATTCCGGCAGTGATGCACTTAGCGCCAAAACGACGGCCCGGCTTTCGGAAGACGGAAAACACTACCTGCTCAATGGCCAGAAATGCTGGATTACCAATGGTGGATTTGCACAGGTTTACACCGTATTTGCAAAAGTGAATGGCGAGCAGTTTACCGGTTTTATCGTAGAAAGAGGTATGGAAGGTTTTACCAACGGACCCGAAGAAAAGAAAATGGGCATCAAAGGATCTTCCACCGTGCAACTGTATTTCCAGGACGCCAAAATACCGGTAGAAAATCTGCTCGGTGAAATCGGCAAGGGACACCGCATCGCCTTCAATATCCTGAATATCGGAAGACTGAAACTCTGCGCAGCCGCCCTGGGCGGGGCTAAAATGGCACTGAACCTGTCCATTACTTACGCCCGTACCCGCGAACAGTTTGGTAAACCGATCGCTGAATTCGGCGCCATCCAGCACAAACTGGCTGAAATGGCCATCCGGGTCTATGCGGCAGAGTCCGCGCTGTACCGGACAGCCAAATGGATCAACGACCTGGAAGAACGGCATATCGCAGCGGGCAAACCCTTCAACGAAGCTGTGCTGGCTGCCGCTGAAGAATATGCTATAGAATGCGCCATCCTGAAAGTCTACGGCAGTGAACTGCTGGATTTTGTAGCTGATGAGGGCGTACAGATACACGGAGGCAACGGATACAGTGCAGAATATGATATTTCCCGCGCCTACCGTGACAGTCGAATCAACCGTATATATGAAGGCACCAATGAAATCAACCGCCTGCTGATACTGGATATGACCCTGAAAAGGGCCATGCAGGGCCGGCTGGATTTAATGGGACCGGCCATGGCCGTGCAACAGGAGCTGATGAGCATCCCGGATTTTGGCAGCGGACCGGAGGTTGCCTTTGAAGCCGAAAAGAAACTGGTCGCCGGATTTAAAAAAGCCATTCTGATGGTAGCCGGTGCCGCAGTTCAGAAACTGATGACCAAGATTGAAAGCGAACAGGAAGTCCTGATGGCACTCGCAGATATGGCCATCAACTGTTTTCATGCGGAAAGTATCCTGCTCCGGACCGAGAAGCTCAATGCCACGGTGGGTGCAGAGAAAACACAGGTTCAGCTGGCCATGACCCGTACTTTCCTGTATGATGCAGCGGATGCCATCCATAAATCAGGCAAGGATGCCATCAATGCTTTCGCTGAAGGGGATGAACAGCGGATGCTGCTGATGGGCCTGAAGCGTTTTACCAAGGCCGCTCCCTTCAACACGAAGGAAGCCCGTAGAGAAATTGCCGCGGCATTGCTGGATGCCGGCAAGTTCCGTTTTTAGCCGCTCCCGGGTGCCCTGCCGCCGGTGAAGGCATCCGGCGGCAAACCCATGTCGATTTAACAAATTTTTATCTATCTTTGACCTCTTTACAAAACTAAATGAGGCCCTACCTCCTATTGCGTATCACCAAAAATTGACAATCTATGAGCAAACTGCTGCATATGAAACTGATGGCATTGCTATTCTGTATCGCGAGTTTCAGTGCCATAGCCCAGAACCCTAAGCATTTTAAATTCGGAAAAATTTCTGCAAGTGATTTCGATGTCCGGTCCCCGGTCATTGATACCGGTACGACAGCAGTTATCCTGGCTGATATCGGAGAATCAAAAATTGAGGGGAATAATAATGGCTTTTTCTCCCTGGTCTATACCCATACCCGCCGTATTAAAATCCTGAATAAGAACGGATTTGATGCTGCCGATGTATCCATTGTACTCTATAATTCACCTACCTCAGAAGAGAAACTGACCACCTGCAAGGCCTATACCTATAATCTGGAAAATGGTAAAGTGGAAGAGACCAAACTGGATAATTCCAATATTTTTAAGGAAAAGGTCAACCGGAACTATATGCTCCGGAAATTCACTTTTCCCAATGTGAAGGAAGGTTCTATTATAGAATATACCTATACCGTCAATTCCGAATTCCTGACCCACCTGCGCCCCTGGGAATTTCAGGGTGCGTCCTGGCCCAGGATCTATAGCAGGTATACGGTAAATATTCCCCAGTTTTTTGATTATGTATTCCTGTCCCAGGGCTATGTCAAAACCGAAATGGAAAAAGACGCTACCTATAAAAGCTATTCTGTTTCTACCAGCCAGGGGGCGGGTGCAACAGAACACTATTCCCTTTCCGGTAATGAGAATGAAGTCACCTGGACGGCGTTGAACGTCCCGGCGCTAAAAGAAGAACCCTTTACCTCATCGATTGAAAACCACCTGACCAAAATTGATTTCCAGTTGAAATCAATTCAGTTCCCGAATATGCCGGCAGAACAGTACATGGGCACCTGGGCCAAGGCTGCCGAGGAATTATTGAAACGGGAAGACTTTGGTATGGAAATCACCCGACCGAATAATTGGCTGAATGATGAAGTGGAAACGATTGTCGGAACGGCAGCCACCTCCCTGGAAAAAGCCAGGTTGCTCTATGCCTATGTTCGGGATCATTTTACAGCAACTACGGAATCCGGTATCTTCATCAACGACAATACCCGGCTCAAGGATGTTTTCCGCAAGAAAAGCGGTAATATAGCAGAAATCAATCTCCTGTTAATAGCCATGCTCCGCACAGCGGGCCTTCCGGCGGATCCGGTATTGATCAGCACCCGTAGCCATGGATGGGCGAACCCCTATTACCCGCTGATCACGAAATTCAATTACCTGTTATGCCAGACCAATATCGATGGACAGAACCAACTCCTGGATGCCACCGGCAGTAAAATGGGCTTCGGGCGACTGTCACCGCAGTGTTATAACGGGACGGCATTTCTGGTCCGACCCAATCCGGCCAACTTCGACCTGGCACCCGACTCCCTGCGGGAAGCCAAAAGTACCCTGATCTTTCTGATTAATGACCCTGAAGGCGGCATGAAAGGTTCCTTTACCAGCACACCGGGTTATTATGAATCTACCCAATTACGCAAAAGACTGGTGAAAGAAAACATCAAAGACCTGGTGAAGGAGTCGATTAAGACCTATTCTTTCCCGCTGACGACCTACCAGGAACATGTTGACTCGCTGGATAAATATGATTATCCCGTGGCATTGAAATATAACCTGCATTTTGATACTGATGACCAGGACATGATTTATCTCAATCCCATGTTTTCCGAGGGAACGACCAAGAATCCGTTTACATCAGCCGAACGAAACTATCCGGTGGAAATGCCGTATAAGTTATCGGAAACCTATGTACTTTCCATGGATATACCGTCCGGCTATAAAGTAGAGGAACATCCCAAATCAGCAAGGGTGAACCTCAATAATGGTGAAGGCAGCTTCGAATACTATATCGATGTGAAGGAAAACAAGATTCTGTTAACCAGTCGCATCAATATTAAAAAAACCCAGTTCAGTTCGGAAGATTATCAGACGCTCAGGGATTTCTTCGGTTATATCACCAAGAAACACAGCGAGGTCGTCGTGCTCAAAAAAATATAATTGCTGGCAAGTTTTGATACCGGCCTGTAGGTCCCCTATCACGAAAACTTAATGATGCGAAAATGAAAAACTATTTCCTCCTGCTGCTGTCCATGCTGTTATCTGTAGGCATGCAGGCCCAATATGAGGTCAGCAGTATTCCGGAAAACCTGCTGAAAAATGCCAATATGGTCATCCGGGCCGATGAGATCCGGATCGATATCAAAAGTCCCGGCAAGGCGGTCTGCACCAGAAAATTCGTTTATACCCTGCTGAATGAAGCCGCAGCACCCTATGCAGTCATTTACCATCCCTATAATAAATTCCTGGACCTGAAAACCATTTCGGGTACGCTTTATAATGCGGCCGGCAAAAAAATCAAGGATGTCAAAAAAAAGGATATCAGTGATGAAACCGGAAACAATTCCGGGCTGATCGAAGATACCCGCTACAAGATCCACAGCTTCTATCATAGGGTCTATCCCTATACCATCGAGTATACAACCGAAGTGGTTCTCAATGGCCTGCTGGGCATTCCGGACTGGGAACCTGTTCCGGCACCTGAAGTGGCCGTCGAACATTCCAGTTTTCAGGTGACCACACCTAAGAATTATACCCTGCGCTATAAACAGTTTCGCTATAAAGGCAGCCCTGAAATTAAAACGGAGAAGTCGGGGATTACTTACAACTGGAAAGCCCAGGCTATTGCAGCCGCGCCGGACGAAGCTTATATGCCCGCCTGGGAAGATATCAGTACCCGGGTGCTGGTCGCTCCTTCCGCTTTTGAATTCGGCGGTTACAAAGGTGATATGAGCAGCTGGCAAAATTTTGGTAATGCCATGATGGCCCTTTACCGCGACCGGGACCAGTTACCGGCATCTGTCAGTAGCAAAGTGCATCAGCTGACCGACGGCCTGACCGATCCCAGACAAAAGATCAATACCCTGTATCAGTACCTCCAGAACAATACCCATTACATCAGTATTCAGCTGGGAATCGGAGGCTGGCAACCCCTGGATGCTACCTATGTGGCGGAGAATAAATACGGCGACTGCAAAGCCCTGTCCAATTTTATGGTAGCCCTGCTCAAGGAAGCGGGCATCAAAGCCTATAATGTCCTGATCTATGCCGGAGCCAATGAGTCCAATATCATTACGGATTTCCCGTCCAACCAGTTCAACCATGTAGTGGTCTGTGTGCCTTTAAGCAAAGATTCACTCTGGCTGGAATGCACCAGCCAGACCCTGTCACCGGGTTATTTGGGCAGCTTCACGGGCAACCGCAATGCTTTGTTGCTTGATGATAAAAACAGCCGGCTGGTCCATACGCCGGAATACTCCAAACTACAAAATCGGCAGGATCGGATGATCGAAGCCAACCTCAATGAAAGCGGCGGGCTTCAGGCAAAGGTAGTGACCCTGAGTTCCGGCCTGCAACAGGATGACCTGCACCATGTCATCCACAACCAGTCTCCGGAAGAACAGCAAAAAAGACTCCGCAATCTTTTTAACCTGACCGACTACGACGTGCCTGCATTTCAATATCATGAAAACAGGTCTGCACTCGTACCGACCATAAGTGAACGCCTGGATCTCGTATCAAATCATTATGCCAGTGTCAGCGGCAAAAGAATTTTCGTACGGCCCAATATCCTGGCTACCTATACCTCCAAACTATCCGCCGACGATAAGCGGGTACATGATATTTATTACAGTTATGCTTTCGAGGATAATGATACCGTCCATTTGCAGCTGCCTGCGGGTTACCGGATAGAATCCCTGCCCAAACCTGTCACGCTGACCAATAAGTTCGGGAAATACCGCATCCGGTATGAGGTCAGGGACAGCACCATCCAACTCATCAGGAATTATGAGCGGAATAAGGGTCGTTTCCCGGCCAGTGACTATGCGGACTATGTGGATTTCAATAATACCATTTATAAAGCTGACCGGGCAAAAATGGTCTTTGTAAAGCAGGAAGATCCGCCCCCCGCCGGCTGATGATCCCTCCAGGAAGGCCTTTTATCAAGGGAATGACAACTTATTTCAGGAATGGACGCCGTTGCCATCGTCAGGGCTGGCCTGATGTTTGTGCTTTTTTGAAGTAATATTCAAAAAACGACACTATGAAAAAAATTATTTTCTGCCTGCTGGCAGCAGGCTTGATTTCAGCCCAATGTACCAAGTCTGAAGGCGTATCCGATTGTCAGCGAACGGTGGTTACGCCAGCCGATGCAGTAACCGGTCCGACCAGCACCAACCTGGGCCAGGAAACAGAAATCAAAGTCCGTTTTACGGTTTCCAACGGATGTGGGAATTTTGGAGAATTTGAGGAAACCGCGGAAGGACAGACCCATCAGATCAGCATACTTGCCGATTATGCCGGTTGTAACTGTACGACGGCACTGAAAGAAATAGAAGCGGTATATCTTTTTAAACCCGTCACTGCCGGCGAACACCAGCTGATTTTCAAAAATAAGGAAGGACAGAATATCGTTCACACCATTCAGGTAATCCCTGTGGCTGAAGCCTTCTGAACTGTGCACTGTTCCCTGTATCAGTCGGGTTCCGATTGCGGGTAAGCATCTCCTTTATGACAGGTATAACAACTGACCTTGGTCAGGTAGGCGGGATGAATGCCAGGATTAAAATTGAAATATTTCTGATTGATACCCATGGTTAGTCGGATCATACGGCGGCCTTCTTCTTTTACCGGATTGTCCTCAGCAGCAAAATTGATCAGCGTATCGCCATTTTTGACTTCATAGGCATGGCAGAAATCACAGCTAACCCCCAACCCCTGATTGTAGGTCTGCATCAGGCTGTCCAGCCTTTCATCCGATATATCCTGAGGCAAAACTTTAAGGTTCCTTTTCTGCATGCTGTCTGCCTGCACAAAGCCCGCAAGCACCAGACAGCTGATACCGGCCATCGTCAGCCATATTTTATTCCTAAGCATGCAGCAATGTACAAAAAAACAGGCAGCCGTTTGATCCGTAAGCAATCGCAGGCTGCAAAAACCTGGCTTGCATTACAATCAATTACCACCAGTTTTTAGGCCATTTCCCTAAGTCCTGACAGTTTTATGACAAATTTCTGTCATTTATCAGACACCCGGGCGCGACCGCAGGATCAGGATCCCGCTTAAATAAACTACCTTTGCACGCGATTTACAGTATCAAAATGTCAGAACTTGCAACAGCCGCATTGACGGCAAAAGATTTCGCGACAGACCAGGAAGTACGCTGGTGTCCGGGTTGTGGAGATTACTCCATCCTGGCCCAGGTGCAACGGATCATGCCGGGACTGGGGATTCCCAGGGAAAATATTGTTTTTATTTCAGGGATCGGCTGCAGTAGCCGCTTCCCCTATTATATGAATACCTATGGTATGCATTCGATCCATGGTAGAGCTACGGCGATCGCCAGCGGACTGAAGGCTTCGCGGCCCGAACTCAGTGTCTGGATCGTCAGTGGTGACGGGGACGGTCTGAGTATCGGCGGCAATCATACCATTCATATGCTGCGCCGGAACCTGGATGTCAACCTACTGCTGTTCAATAACCAGATTTACGGATTGACCAAGGGACAGTATTCGCCCACTTCCGAACAGGATAAAGTCACTAAATCCACGCCTTTCGGCAGCATTGATCATCCATTTAATCCGGCGGCACTGGCTTTGGGCGCCGATGGCAGTTTTATTGCCCGGAGTATGGACCGGGACCCCAAGCACCTGCAGGCCATGTTGTTAAGAGCCCAGGATCATAAAGGCAGCTCCTTTCTTGAGATTTATCAGAACTGTAATATCTTCAATGACGGCGCTTTCAGCAGTTTTACAGAAAAAGGCACGAAAGCAGAACAAACTATTTTCCTGGAGCAGGGTAAGCCGCTGGTCTTCGGTGCCGCACAGGAAAAAGGTATCCGGCTGGACGGTTTTAAACCCCAGGTTGTCACGCTGGGTGAAGAATACAGCGCCGATGATCTCTGGATTCATGATGAGCAGGATATGTACAAAGCCCAGATACTGGTGCGGATCTTCGATGATCCCGCGCTGGCCCAGCACCTGCCGCGTCCTTTCGGTGTTTTCTATGAGCACGACCGCCCCTGCTATGAAGAGGTGATGGCGCTGCAACTGGAAGACGCCATCGCCCGTAAAGCGCCTGATCTGAACGCCCTACTGCGGGGCAGGGAAACCTGGACGGTGGCCTGACCCGCTGCGAATGGTTAAAGAAAACCGATGTAGCCTTAAAGGAATAGCGGGGTTCTGAAAGTTTAACTATCTTTAACCCATGCTTTTACAGATCCACCCGAAAGACCCGCAGGAGCGGCTGATCAAACAGGTGGCCACCGCATTGCGCAACGGAGCGATCATCGTTTACCCCACTGATACTATTTACGGCTTGGGTTGTGATATTTATCAAACCAAAGCCATCGCCCAAATCGCCAGGATTAAACAGATAGACCCCAAGAAAGCACAATTCTCCTTTGTCTGTGCCGATCTCAGTCATTTAAGCGATTTTGCCCGGCAATTATCCAATCCTACCTATCGGTTATTAAAGGAATACCTGCCCGGACCCTATACATTTATACTCGAGGCCAGTAAGCAGGTGCCTAAAATACTACAAAGTAAAAAAGATACCATCGGCCTCAGGATACCGGATAATAAAATTGCCCTGGAGCTGGTGCGGGAACTGGGACATCCGATTCTGAGTAGTTCCTTACCCGGAGAGTTTATCGAAGATTATACGGACCCGGAAATCATTCATGAGAAATATGAAAACCTGGTGGACATAGTAGTAGACGGCGGTATCGGGGGAAGCGTCCCCTCCACGGTAATTAACTGCGTTCATGATGAATTTGAGCTGGTACGTCAGGGGGCCGGCCCCTGGGAATAATAGGTGGTCGACGGCTCACCATTATTGGGTATTTTAAAAAATCATTGTTTTCGGGATTGTTTTTAGTGCGAACTGGCTGTTTCTTTGTACCAAAATATTGCAAATCAAACTTCAAAAACTTCAATATGAAAAATAAACTTCAAGGCAACGCCTGGATGGCAGCCACCGTCCTGCTGGCATTGATTGGTTTGTCCGCCTGTACCAATCCCCGATACATTCATTCTCCTGCTGTGCAGAATGCCGCATTCTTTCAGCAGCAGGGCGATTTTAAATTCAGCGTGGCTGCGGCTGGCAACCCCGGAAAAATCTTCTCCAATTTGGACGCACTGGATGAGGAAGACGATGATGACAACCTGGACCATTCCTATGGCTTTGACGGCCAGGCGGCCGTAGCAGTAACCGACCATTTCTTCATCGCAGCCGGTGGTTATTACCGCAATGAAAAAGACCGGTACCACGATGATGACCTGCCAGGCTTTGAAGGGCCTTCCAAAGTGAACTATGAACGTTCCATGTTCGATATCCATGCCGGTTTCTATACCCCAATGGGCAATAGCCGGAAAGCCTATTTTAACGGTTCCCTGGGCGTGGGATTCGGATCCATGCGCTCCACAGATAATGGCGATCCGGTAGAAGCAGCGCGTGCACGGACCTATAAAGCACAAACAATGAAGTACTCGCTGACGCCCGCTTTTAATTTCTTTTTTAATGATTACCTCCGCATGGCCGTATCACCCCGTTTCTCACTGCTGAAACTCCACGATATCCAGACCAATTATAGTCCCGAAGAGGAAACGGCACTGGGTTACGGGAATGCCCGTTCCAAAACATTTGCCCTGCTGGAACCCGCGGTCCTCTTACAGGCCGGGTTTAAAAACAATGACTGGCTGAAACTGGACATGGGCTTTAATTTTTCCAGTAATCCCTTTACCAGTGACGGGGCCGAATCCGACGGCGTAGATGTGGATACCTATAATGTAAAATCCAGAAATTTTCTATTATCGCTGGGCCTTTCCTTCTATCCCGGGAGAAAAAAATAGTCTTTTTTAAAATTTCGGACGGCTCCTTTACCCTTTGTTACAGCAATCAGGGCAATAAAAGTTTTGAAAAAGCGAGTGAGTCTCCATTAAATACATTAAAGTCCACCGGGCCATTAATGCCGTTGACCCGACCCCGGTCATTGTGTTGCCAGAACTGCCATTCCCTTTTGATCCGGGGTTGTTTGCGCTCATAGTAATGGGCCACCCAGAGCGGATAATCTTCAAAATCCGCTCCCATGTATTTTTTGTAAAAATCGGCGTTGGTATAAATAATGGGTTTGACCTGATAATGTGTCTCGACCAGGTTGAGCCATATTCTGAGACCAGCCCGGTAGGCTTCGACGGACTGTTGTCCGGCGTGCTCCGCGTCAAGCACGGGTGGCAGATCACCCTGCTCCAGTTTTACCCTGGAAATAAAATAACGGGCCTGCCGGGCCGCATCGGCCTGGGGCAGAAAAAAATGATACGCCCCTCTGGCGATTTTCTGATTTCGGGCATTTTTCCAGTTCCGTTTAAAATATTTGTCGGTCAGCCGGGTTCCTTCTGTGGCTTTGATAAAGGCAAAACGGATCCGCACGCCTTCAATTTCCATTTCACGAACCCCCTGCCAGCTGATTTTCTGCTGATAACGTGATACATCGATCCCATGCCAGTGATAATCTACCGGCAGGTCGATATTAAAAGCTGCATAATGTGCAAATCGGACCTGACGGGCGTGCTGCCAGCGGAGAATAAAGAGTACCAGTGCCAAAATCAGCCCCGCAGCCACCAGCAGTTTTACATTGTTATAATTCCGTTTTTTCTTTTTTCCCGCCATAGTTCCGGATGATAGTCCGCAACAAATTTAGGAAAGGAGTCCCCGAACTAAATGCTAAAAATCGAATGCCGTATGGTTTAGCGGGATGTCGGCTATTTGTTGTAGTAAGAGCGAAAAGTGCTTTTGCGGCTTTCAATGCCGTGCAGTTCCTGTTCGACGGCAGTCGGCATCGTAATATGTACCGAACCAGCCAGACCTTCGTAATCCCGGGCAGAGCTGTAGAGATAGTCGGTCGCATGCTGAACGATCCGGTCCTTAACCGGCAGGGTATGTATCATATCCAGGTGTTCGGCCATTGTTTCAGGACGATTGATATCCAATTGTACCACAGAAAGGGCGGGTTTCCAGCATTTGGGTTTGGGTACCGTGAATAAGGAACTGCTTTTCATAAAATGACGCAACAACCAGTCCCTGCGCTCACCAGGCTCATTATTGATGGCATCAATAATTTTTGCACAGGTGAACTGCTTGAACTCAGTTCTTAACGCGGAAAGCGGAAGGTCTATTCTTTGAGCCTGACAAATAAGATACAAGCGGTTGGTCAGTAAAGTCCATCCATACACCACCAAACCTTTACTGTCAATAAAATGGTTTAAACTATGTACGATGATCTGCTTGTACATAGGTTTTGTAAAAATATCTACAGAATCCACCGTTTCAAGCGTCAGACAATAAGATCTGTTATCGTGTAAAGAAATCATTGCTGCTGCATTTTATCTTTTGCCAGCAAATCCTGTTCCAAGTTTTTTGAAAGCAGGTCCTACCACAAAAAACATTACTGATAGTCAATAATTTGCAAGACAGACACTCCCCTTTATTGGGGAGACAGCGTCATTGCCCTTTGAAAACCGGTTTTCTTTTCTCTAAAAAAGCTGCGATGCCTTCCAGGGCATCATCCCCTTGCAGCAATTCGCCGAACAGCCTGGCTTCCAGGGCATAGCCGTCTTCCTGGCCCGGGGTAACGGCCTGAATGCAGGCAGCGACCGCCCCGGGCGCCTTGCTATTGACCAGGGCCAGAATGGACCGGGCTTTCAGGAGTAATTCCTGCTGGGGTACCACATGATTGACCAGTCCGTAGTTAAACGCCGTGACGGCATCGATCATATTGCCGGTAGCCAGGAGTTCCAGTGCCCTTCCCTTCCCGATGAGTTCCACCAGTCGTTGGGTACCTCCGTATCCAGGCAGCAGTCCGAGGTTCACTTCCGGTTGGCCGAAACGGGCTGATTCCGCTGCCAGGCGGAAATGGCAGGCCATGGCCAGCTCACAGCCTCCGCCCAGGGCAAAGCCATTAACGGCAGCCAGGATAATTTTCGGACTCCGGGCTATTTTGTCAAATACCTGCTGACCCCGGCGGGAAAGCGCCTCCGCCTGAGCGGCATCCAGCCCGCTGAATTCTGAAATATCGGCACCGGCAACAAAAGCTTTTTCGCCTTTGCCGGTAAGGATCGCTGAGCGAATTTCAGGATCCTCAAGCAGCTGGTCCAGACAAATCTCCAGTTCATCAAAAACTGTCCGGTTCAGCGCATTGAGTTTCTCCGGCCGGTTGATGGTGATGATGGCCGTTTTTTCTACTGTCTCGTACAGGAGGGTCTTATACATAGTGATATGCTGTTTTTCTAAAGAAATTCTTTGATTTGAAAAGCTGCGTCCCGTTGTTTGTCAGAAAAATTAAAGTTACGCATCACTAAGCTATGTATTTTTGAGGTACAGATGAAGTTTATCGATTTTATCACTTATGCCGGTATCCTGGTTTTTGCGCTGGCAGGCGCCTTTAAAGCCCGGGGTGCCCGGCTGGATGTTTTCGGTGGCCTGGTAGTGGCCTTCGTATCCGCCTATGGCGGCGGAACGATCCGCGACCTGCTGCTGGGGATCCGACCGGTCAATTGGCTGAATGATATGCCAGCCCTGTTACTTGTGTTCTGTGGTACCGGTTTCACTTTCCTGGTGAAAGATAAAGTCAATAATTTCCGGCGCACCATTTTCTTCACTGATGCCGTCGGCCTGGCCCTGTTCACTGCTGCGGGGATCGAAGTTTCCCTGCGCATGGGCATCAACAACACCTATGCCCTGGTAATGGGCGTCATAACCGCCACTTTTGGCGGATTGATTGCCGATATATTCTGCGGATACCCACCGGTACTGCTACGCCGGGGCGAGCTCTATGCCACCACCTGCGCCATCGGCGGGCTTGCTTATATTACCCTGAAAGAAATCGGCTATACCAGCAAAGACCTGAATATTACGGTCTGTATTTTTCTGATCGTTATCCTGCGCATTTACTCGAAACGTAAAAAGCTGATGCTGCCCGAGCTCTGAAGTTTGTTTTTTTGATCCGGTCCCTTTAAAATCGGCAGGTAAGCCTATATTTACAGCCTGAAGAATGCAGATCCCGGGATCTACTTATTGCCTGAAAATATTTCGCCCCAGTATGGGCCTCTGTGTTCACTATTACAAAAAAGTTCAATATTATGTCTGAACCGCTCCAACATATATCCGCCGGCGCCCGTTTCCGGGAAGCGATGCTTCAGGAAGACCCATTGCAAATCGTAGGCGCCATTAATGCCAATCACGCCCTGCTGGCGCAACAGGCTGGATTTAAGGCCATTTATCTCTCAGGAGGAGGCGTTGCCGCTGGTTCGCTGGGAATCCCGGATCTGGGCATTACGACCCTGGACGATGTACTGACCGATATCCAACGCATTACCAATGTCTGTGAACTGCCCCTGCTGGTGGATGTAGACACCGGCTTCGGGCCCTCTGCCTTTAATGTCGCCCGCACCGTAAAATCTTTGATCAGGGCGGGAGCAGCTGCTCTGCATATTGAGGACCAGGTGGGTGCCAAACGTTGTGGTCACCGGCCCGGTAAAGAACTGGTCAGCAGGGAGGAAATGTGTGACCGCATCAAAGCGGCAGCCGATGCCCGCACCGACGAATCCTTTGTAATTGGGGCTCGTACGGATGCTTTTGCCAGTGAATCAGAAACCCAGACCCTGGAAAGGGCCGTTGCCTATAAGGAAGCAGGCGCCGATTTTATCTTCGCCGAAGCGGTGCCCGAACTGGGTCTTTACCGGCATTTTGTGGAAGCAACCGGCATCCCGGTACTCGCCAATATTACCGAATTCGGCATGATCCCCCTGTATACCGTAGAAGAACTGAAAGCCGCCGGTGTGGGGCTGATTCTGTATCCGCTTTCGGCCTTTCGTGCCGCCAATAAGGCGGCGCAGCGTGTATATGAACATATTCGCCAGGATGGAACGCAGGCGGCGATGCTGGCGGAAATGCAGACCCGTGAGGAACTGTACCAAAGTATAGGTTACCATGCCTATGAACAGAAATTAGATGACCTCTTTAAAAAAAATAAAAATGGCGGGAACTAAAGCAACACCATTCAAGCCCAAAAAAAGTGTGGCTCTTTCCGGCGTAGCCGCTGGAAATACCGCGCTTTGCACAGTGGGTAAAAGCGGCAATGACCTGCATTACCGGGGCTATGATATTCTTGACCTGGCAGAGAAGGCCAGTTTTGAGGAAGTCGCCCACCTGATCATCCATGGCGAACTGCCATCCGCAGCACGGCTCCGGGCTTATCGTCAGAAACTCATTGGATTGCGGGGCCTGCCCCAGGCCCTGAAATCTGTCCTGCAACTCCTGCCGGCGGCCTCCCATCCCATGGACGTCATGCGCACCGCCAGTTCAGTACTGGGCAGCCTGCTACCTGAAAAAGAAGATCACAACAGCGCCGGTGCCAGAGATATCGCCGATAAATTACTGGCCTGTTCCGCCTCCGCCCTGTTGTATTGGTACCATTTTGCCCACCACGGCCGGGAGATCGAAGTAGCAACAGCCGATGAAACTACAGGCGGCCATTTCCTGCATTTATTGCATGGCAAACCCCCTTCCGAAACCTGGGTAAAAGCGATGCAGGTATCGCTGAACCTCTATGCGGAACATGAATTTAATGCTTCTACTTTTACCGGGAGGGTCATTGCCGGCACCGGCTCGGATATCTATAGTGCCGTAACCGGTGCGATCGGAGCACTCAGGGGTCCCAAACACGGAGGTGCCAATGAAGTCGCTTTCGAGATCCAGTCCCGTTATGCCGACGCCGATCTGGCCGAGCAGGATATTCTGGAAAGGCTGGCCCGCAAAGAAGTAATCATTGGTTTTGGTCACCCGGTCTATACGATTTCCGATCCACGGAACATTGTCATTAAAAAAATAGCCCGTGAACTTTCCGAAGAAGCTGATGATCTCCGGCTGTACCGTATCGCCGAAAGGCTGGAAACCGTTATGTGGCGGGAGAAAAAAATGTTTCCCAATCTGGATTGGTTTTCGGCGGTCTCCTATCACCTGATGGGCGTACCTACACTGATGTTTACCCCCCTGTTTGTACTGGCCCGGATCACCGGATGGACCGCGCATATTATGGAGCAAAGACAGGATGGCAAAATCATCCGGCCCAGTGCCCAGTATACCGGACCCGAAAACCGCAAATTTATTCCCCTGAACAAACGCAGGTAGGCTGTTTACAGCAACACTTTATTTTATACTGAACTTAAATTTATTCTATCTCATGTCATCAAGGATATCGAACGAAAGACCACAACCTGATCAGGTACTCAGTGATATAGCAGATTATGTGCTGAACTATGAAATTACCAGTGAACTGGCCTGGCAGACGGCCCATTACTGTCTGCTGGATACCCTGGGTTGCGGATTGGAAGCCCTGACTTATCCCGCCTGTACCAAATTGCTGGGACCCATTGTACCCGGCACTATTGTACCGCACGGCGCACGGGTTCCGGGTACACCCCATCGCCTGGATCCGGTCCAGGCTGCTTTCAATATTGGTGTCATGGTCCGCTGGCTGGATTTTAATGATACCTGGCTGGCTGCCGAATGGGGTCATCCTTCCGATAACCTGGGGGGCATTTTGGCTACTGCCGACTGGCTGAGCCGCAACCGACTGGCCGAAAGCAGGTCGCCGCTAAAAATGAAGCAGGTGCTTGAAGCCATGATCATGGCCCATGAAATCCAGGGCGTGATGGCACTTGAAAACGCTTTCAATAAAGTAGGACTGGATCATGTGATGCTCGTAAAACTGGCAACCACCGCGGTGGTAGGCAAGCTCCTCGGTCTTGATCGCGATGAACTGATTAATGCCATATCACTGGTATTTGTGGATGGCCAGTCACTACGTACCTACCGGCATGCCCCCAATACAGGCAGTCGTAAATCCTGGGCTGCAGGTGATGCCAGCTCCCGCGGGGTGCGACTGGCACTGATTGCCCAGACCGGGGAAATGGGCTATCCCTCGGTGCTGACCGCCAAAACCTGGGGCTTTTACGATGTCTCCTTTAAAGGGCAGCCATTTAAGTTCCAGCGCTCCTATGGAAGTTATGTCATGGAAAATATCCTGTTCAAAATATCATTTCCAGCGGAGTTTCATTCGCAGACTGCCGTCGAAGCAGCCATGAGTCTGCACCGCCAACTGGCAGAGAGCGGGCGGACTGCGGCAGATATCAGCCGGATCACCATCCGGACCCATGAAGCAGCCATCCGCATCATCGATAAAAAGGGTCCCCTGAACAATCCGGCAGACCGGGACCACTGTATCCAGTATATGGTTGCCATACCCCTGCTATTCGGAAGGCTGACGGCGGCGGATTATGAGGATGCTGTGGCGGCCGATCCCCGAATTGATGTCCTCAGGGAAAAGATTGACTGTGTGGAAGATCCGGCATTTACCCGGGACTATCACGATCCCGAAAAAAGATCGATTGCCAATGGACTCACCGTTGAATTCCAGGACGGCAGCCGGTTAGAGGAGGTGGTGGTGGAATATCCCATTGGTCATAAACGCCGCCGTGAAGAAGGCATTCCTCAGTTGATCGAAAAATACAAGATCAACCTGGCCCGGATATTTGCGCAGAAGCAACAACGACTGATCCTGGAACAGTCGCTGGATTTACAGCAGCTCGAATCCCTCACAGTGGATGAATTTATGGACCTGCTGAGTCTCTGATCGACTCAGACTGTTTTTTTATAGTCGGTAATGGCAATAATCCGGTCACTCCCTTCGTATTCCTGGGCATCATTGCTGCTAATAACAACCAGCCGATCCAGGCAGTACCTGCGGAGCAGTTCCTGGTACAGCCGGATACCGGCATCGTCCAGATTGCTGCAAGGCTCATCCAGCAGTACCAGGGGTGTCGCTGAAAATATGCATTGCGCCAGTTTGGCTCTTTGTTTCATACCACTGCTGTAATCGGCGATTTTCTTGTCTCCGGCCTGATCCAACTGTACAATTTCAATAATTTCTTTGATGGAAAATCCGGGCAGCAGGGGTTTAAATTGCTGGTGAAATGTCAAAAGTTCGGTAAGGCTGAACTCTTCAATAAGCTCCAGATAAGGCGCACAGAGGGCGATCTGGCGATGTATTTGTTCCCTGGCAATGAGCCCATGATCGGCATTCAGCCATTCCACAGTTCCTTCATTGTTGCTGATGGCCCCGCTCAGCAACTGAAGCAGGGTGCTTTTACCACTTCCATTTGGACCGGTCACGGCATAACGGCCTGGCGTATCGAATTCAAAGGAAAATCCCCGGAATATCCATTCGCGGTTATAGCGTTTGCCTGCATTAAGCAATCGGATCTTCATCGCCGTTGGCTTTGGAGTAGCGTTTGATAATGCCGCGGGTACTTTCATGGATAAAAGTCAGAATCTCGTCCCTTTCTTCGGTTACGGCGAATTCTTCTTCGATATATTGTATGGCCTGGGTCACATTGAGGCCCTTATTGTAAAGCACCCGGTAAATATCCAGTATATGGTTGATCTTCTCGATACTATAACCTCTTCTTTTCAATCCTACAGAATTCACGCCGGCATAACTTAATGGCTGGCGGGCGGCTTTAATAAAGGGTGGCACATCCTTACTGACCAGGGATCCGCCACTGATAAAAGAATGAGCACCGATTTTTACAAACTGGTGTACCGCCACCACACCGCCAAATCCAACATGATCTCCCAGAACCACATGGCCGGCTATCTGGGTGCTGTTACTTAAGGTACAGTAATTGCCAATGATGCAATCGTGGCCGATATGGCTGTAAGCCAGAATCCAGCAGCCATTGCCTACCGTTGTTTTCCATCGATCACTGGTCCCGCGGTGTATGGTAACAAATTCCCGGATAATACAATCATCACCGATCTCCACCGTGGTTTTTTCACCGGCATATTTCTTATCCTGGGGTTCGGAACCAATAACAGTACCCGGAAATATTTTACAATTTTTGCCAATCGTCGTGCCTTCCTGAATCGTCACATTTGAACCGATCCAGGTACCCTCGCCGATTTTTACATTGGGATGTATGACCGTAAACGGATCGATTTTCACATTCGTTGCCACTTCGGCATCCGGATGTATGTAAGCATTAAAATGTATCATTCAACTATGACGATTTATATTTAGGACTTCTGGACCGGCACTACTGATGCAGTTGCCGTTGCGGCCCATCGGCTGAAGGACTGCATCTTTTAAGAGATATCCTGCCGAAAGCTGCGTTTTTGGCAATTTGCAAATTTAATTATTTGATAATAGTCCGCTTGCTTAAAAGCCGGTCAAAATTAGTCTAATGGCACGGAAAACACAAAAATGCTTCTGCGCCTGTTCCTTCGGCATCCGACAGCTGTCTGTGTCATCGCAGTGTCAGCTTATCGCCAGGGTTACTTTATTTGCCCAACATCGTTATTTTTGCACCCTCAAATGGCACAGATCAGCGAAATAACATCCGGAGGGTCTCATTGGCCGGTCAATATCAATGAGCTGCAGGAAATCAGTTGCAAGAAGCAGCGGATCCCTGGTGCTGTGAATTATTCCATCCGCCGATTCTCTCGTATTGCTGATCAGAATACCGGTGACATCGGCATCGTTTCCTATAATTACAAAGGAAAAAGTAATAAGGAAAACCGGCTGAACCTCCGGTTCTGTGTAGCGGGCAATATGTTCTGCAATGCTGAAAATTGTCAGAAATGCAGTGCTGGAAATGCCCGCAGTTGTAACGACAGTATGCCCTGTCTGGACCTGCTGGCCGTAGAATATGCGGCCGAACAACTTTCACAGTTTGCCAATACCAAGGGCAACAATGGCGGCACCGATCTGCTACTGCGTTTCAATAAAAAGGAATCTTTTGAGAAAACGATACCGCTTTGTTGCCGCACCCGTGGCGTCATAGAAGCCCTGGTGAACCATAAATATACGGGCAGTCTGGAAAACATCTATGTCAACGCCCAGTTGCAGATGCTACTGCTCTACAGCATGGACTGGGTAACGGACAAAGAAGAAGTATTGTCCTGCCGTTTTCTCAACAGTGAATCCGACCGTGAGAAAATCATCATGGCCCGGGACCTGCTGATACAGAATATCGGACAGCCCCTGACGATAAAAGAACTGAGCCGCCGTGTAGCCATGAACGAGTGCTACCTGAAAAAAGGCTTTAAAGAAATGTATGGCACTACCATATTCGAATTCTACCAGCACCAGCGCATGGAGCATGCCAAGTACCTGTTGTACGAAAAAGGACTGAATGTCACTGATGTATCGATGATGCTGGGTTATTCCTCAATTTCCCATTTCAGTACCGCCTTTAAAAAACAAACAGGGCTGAAGCCCTGTGAGTTGCTATTACGCTGATATTTTTGTCCGCTTTATCCGGCTACTTTTCCCAGTCCCACTTTATGGCCAGCAATGGCAAAATACAGAATGTACAGGTAACAGGGCAGCACGGTGATAAAATACGCCAGCTGAAAATCCAGTCCTACATTGTCTTTCAGGAACCCGTATAGCAAAGGCCAGACAGCACCACCGGCAATACCCATAATCATGATCGCCGATCCGATCTTGATGAATTTGCCCAGATGGTTGATACCCAATGGAAAAATGGCGGGCCACATGAGCGAATTTGCCAGCCCCAATAATGCGATAAAAATGACCGAATAATAAATATCCCCCTGTGCTTTGATAAGATTGAAACCCAGGAAATTCCAGTCCAGATCCACATAAAACTTCCCTTTGACCAGATAAGCCAGTACGCTGAACAGAATGCCGAGGATGGCACAGGTTTTTAAGGCGGTTTGCTGCGAAAGCCATTTGGGTATGGTAAAAATGCCGATAATATAGCCGATCAGCATGCCGGTCAGGGTCAGTGAGGTAAAATACTTGCTGAGATCCGGGTCGATGCCCAGGGCCTTACCGTAAACGCCGATGATATCTCCGGCCATCACTTCTGCCGCCACGTATAAAAAGATACAGAGTGCGCCCAGGAAAAGATGAGGAAACTGGAAAATACTTTTATGTTGAATAACCTGGCCGCTTTGCTGGTCTACAACGTCTTCTTCCGGTTGCACTTCAGGCAGGTGCATAAACTTAATAACGACGGCAAAAAGCACAAACACGATCGCCAGCACAATATAGGGCGTATTGACCCGGGCCAGCACTTCATTAAGTAACTGGGTTCTTTCCGCGCCGGTAGCCGCTTCAATTTTTTGCTCCACTTCACCTGCGTTTTTCAGAAAAACCGCCCCCATGATAAAGGGTACGGTCATACCCGCAAACTTATTACAGATCCCAGCCATACTGATGCGTTTGGCGGCGCTTTCGATGGGACCTATAATGGACAGATAGGGGTTTACGGCTGTTTGCAACAGGGCGAGCGCGGCCCCCTGAATAAAAATCCCGGTCAGAAAAAGCCCGAAAGAATGTATATGGGCTGCAGGAATAAAGATCAGACCGCCCAGCGCCAGAATGACCAGACCAATGACTATGCCATTTTTAAAGCCCGTTTTCTTCAGGATCCAGGAGGAAGGCAGGGCCAGAAAAAAATACGCCATATAGGAAGCGGTTGCTACCAGAAAAGCCTTGGTATCCGTGAGACTGAAAGATATTTTAAAAAAGGGGGTCAGCGTCCCGTTGGCCCAGGTGATAAAACCAAAAATAAAGAACAGGGCACAAATGGCGGTCAGGGGCACCCAATTACTTTTCCGGGCAGGCGCAGACGTTGTCAGATCCATATTTAATCAGCTTTTGTTAAAAGCAATAAAAATAACAGAACTTGGCGAAGAATCCATCATCCGGACAATCGGTTGCGCAGTAAAAAAAGCCCCCCGGGGGGCTTCGAAGTTCAATTGGGGCCGAGCACTTCAGCTCAGACGTCCAGTTCGCCGGTTTCTTTTTTATACGCCTTGATGAATATGGCGCCCAGATTCTTATACGGCGGAATATAATCCTCGAAACCCTGAACCCGGGCCCGATTCTTAAACTCCTTCCAGAACGGAATCCAGTCAATATCCTTGCCATTGCGCAGCTTATCGGTCAGCAGCAAAAAGAAAGGTTTGTTGATGGCTGTCTTTCCGATCTGCTTGGAGGCGATAATATGCGCATCTTCGGATTTTTTCAGAATTGAATCAATCAGATTAAATCCACCACAGGATCCCATAAAGACGACTTTCGAAGAGGATGCCATATAACCAATGGTAGTTTCCGCATAATAGCTATGGCCGCGATGAATGGTTACCGTGGGATGGAGGTTGTTTTCCTCCAGGTATACATTCAGGGCACGCTGGGCTTCATCATCCAATCCCTTCTTCTCATCCAGGGGCCGATTGGCATAAATGCTCACCGGTTTACCCTTGGCGGATTTAATCACCACCCACTGTTTATTACTGCGGTCGATGCTCCAGTTTCCCCCGCCAAACATATTCAGAAAACCGTTAAAAATATTGCGGCCATCCTGATCTCCGTAAAAGAAAACCTGTGAAATCACTTCCCCTTTTTCATTCGTCAGCGAGTTAAAAGGCACATTGTAAACCGGCGGAATATGCAAGGTTTCCGTCAGATTGATGCTGCTGCTGGTATCGGCAGACAAAAACAGGTTGTATAAAATATCATATATCGCCGTCCCTTTCTTATTGCCGGCGGCTTTGTTGCGGTCCAGATTGTCTTTGACATTCGCCAGCATATCCTTGGCCAGTTCCGGAAGGGTCTCAGCAACGCTGGCATACGAATCGGCAACATCCACGCCATCTTCCAGCCCTTCGGACTTTTCCAGTCCGGTTACAAATGCTTTCATCAGGTCCGTAGCATCCTGCTGATGCTCAAAGCTGCCCAGAAAGCCTTTCAGGGTGTTATAGGCTGCTGCCTGACTCAGGAATTTACGGTAATGGTCAAAATTTACTTTCTTCAATAGCTCATCCCCTTGGTTCTCCATTTTTTTCATCATCAGGGGATAAACTCCATTGGTATAGCTGCTGGTATATATCAATCCGTTGGTCAATACGGCTACATAATAGAGCTCTTCAGCCTTCAGGGGCTGTATGCTGCGAAAACGTATGGCATCGGGTCTTTCGTGCAGCCCGTTAATCTTGGCAACAAATTCGTCCTTGGCTTTCTGCTCTAATTTGCTGAGCAGGCTGCTGTGCCCGATGGCGGTATCGCCTTCCAGCATCCGGCCCGTATAATCAATCTGGGTCTCCACCAGCATCCGGAAATAAAGTACAGGATCATTTTTGGCTTTATCGATGGCGTCGATGGAGAGTTTACCACTTACGATATTGTCCAGAAAGGGGAAATAAAACTGTCCGCTTTTATTGGCACTACGCGCCATACCCACCACCGTAGAAATCAGTGCATCATCCTTTATATTCTGCAGGCGGTAGCTGAACTTATTATTGGCCTGGGCATAGTCATAGACCTGCTGCGGGTACCGATGTCCCAGGACCCGAATCAGGCTGTCCGCAAAAGGGGCTTCCGGGTAGGCTTTTAATGCCGCAAAAGTTTTCTCGGGGTATTTATTGGCGAGTTTCAGCAGCATGATATCCTTTACCTGACTGTATTCTTTGTTGTCCTGAAATATCCGCGGCTGGATCGCCGCATTGGCTACGTCATAAGGCAGGGGTCTTAACACCGCCGACAGGGACTGACCCGAAGTGTCTGCAGTAATCAGTTTCCGGTAAGTGGAAAGTATCTCCGGCAGATAGGTCAAATTGGTCTTTTTACTCCGACTGCTGAGCCGTACATATTCTAGTATAGATGTCAGACCATCGGTATAATTGGTCTTTAAACGCTGGTTGAGCCGGTCGCTGGTTTCAATTTCATACTGAATCCGGTCGATGCCCTCGGTTGCCGCTTCGGTTAACGCCTCGTTTTGCTTTTTGTCATCCGAAACCTCCAGTAATTTATCCGCCTTCCCGTCCATAGAAAGCAGCATTTTCTGCTGTTTCTCGGCTTTTTCAAATATCATTTGCCGGTTGATGGCCACCGTGTAGGCGGGAATGGTGTCGACTACCTGGACAACGGGCTCCTGCTTTCTCTGCCTTTTCTTTTTACGGCGCTGCGCATCAGCCTGTAGGGTGAACAGCAACAGTACCGCCAGGGGAATCATTTTTTTTAGCTGTGTAACAGATATCATCTTCAGTAGGATTTTTGCAGGTCGACCCTTTTGCGGGAAACCTGCCAGGTGAACAAGCACGCCAACAAGGAAATTGTAATGCATCTGCAATTACAAAAATATTTGGTATTTTCTTAAAAACATCGGTAGCACAGCAATAATTGCGCCGATTTTACATTTAGTTAAGGTTTATCAGGCCCTTGCACCGGGGCCTGCCAACAGGGCACTGATATTAATTTTACATTAAGTATCTGTAAACAGCCTGCTTCGCAATTTAATATAATAAAAACGGGTTAGGTTTGTCTTTTAAACCCCGAAAAATATGGAAGCGAAAGGGCATAAAATTCTCATCGCGGATGATGAACCGGATATTCTGGAAATCCTGGCCTACAATCTTGAAAAAGAAGGCTATCGGATCATCACTGCGCAGGATGGCGATGAGGCGCTTGATAAGGCGCGTCAGTACAAACCCAACCTGATCATCCTGGATATGATGATGCCCAAAAAAACCGGTGTGCAGGTCTGTCAGCTGCTAAGAGCCCAGAGCGCTTTCAAAGATACCCTGATCATGTTCCTGACCGCCCTCAACGATGAAACCACCCAGGTACGCGGACTGGAAACCGGCGCCGATGATTATGTGAGTAAACCGGTAAGCCCGAAGGTCTTGATCAGCCGTGTCAATGCCCTGCTGCGTCGGGTGCAGAAAGAAACCACAAAAATCATAAGCCTGGGATCGGTTACCATTGATCCTGAACGTTTTCTGGTTCAAATTGGCGACCGCCAGGTGGTGCTCGCCAAAAAAGAATTTGAATTGCTTTACCTATTGGCACTGAAGCCGGGCCGGGTATTTTTAAGAAACGAAATCCTGAATGCCATCTGGGGCAATGAAGTCATCGTCGGTGACCGGACCATCGATGTACATATCAGGAAAATCCGACAGAAATTGGAACTGGACTGTATTACCACAGTCAAAGGTGTGGGCTATAAGTTTGAAATATAAGCATCCGGTACGGTTAACTTTGTATTAGATTATGTTCGATCCCAAAAATCTTTCCCCGGGGCTGTTGTCTTTCTATACGGCGCTGGCCCTTTCTATCCCGGTAAGCCTGTTGGTCTACCTGGTTGAGTTGCGCTGGCAGACTGCCCTGCTCTGTTTTCTGATCGTACTGGTAGGTGGCTGGTTGATGATTTCCTTTGTTCTGGAACGATTTATTTACAGGAAAATCAAGCTGATCTACAAATTCATCTATCAGACCAAGGCCACCCGCAGGGAGGAAACCTATTATAAGTACATTCTGCCCAAAAAAAGCATTACTGAAGTTACCGAAGACGTGGAAGCCTGGGCCGCAGAAAATAAAAAACAGGTAGAACAGCTGCAAGCCAACGAGCAGTTTCGCCGGGAATTCCTGCAAAACCTCTCGCATGAATTCAAGACGCCGATTTTTACCATCCAGAGTTACGTGGATACCTTGTTGCAGGAAGGTCCCGAGAACTGGGAACTCCGGAAAAAATTTCTGGAAAAGACGGCCAAAAATGTGACCCGGCTGACCTCACTCATTGATGACCTGGATGAAATCTCGCGGCTGGAAAGAGGAGAACTGGTACTGGTACGGACCCATTTTGTCATACAGGACCTGCTCAAAGACGCTTTTGAAAGCATTTCTATTAAAGCCGAACCCCTGGGCATCCGGTTCAGTATCAAAAAAGGCTGTGAGGCGCCCATCACGGTCCATGCAGACAAGGAAAAGATCCGACAGGTGGTGCTGAATCTTTTTGCGAACTCCATTAAGTATGGAAAACTCAGCGGGAGCATAAAAGCCGGAATCTATAAAACTGATGACAAACGCATCCTCGTGGAAATCAGTGATGACGGTATTGGCATCGATGCAGCCAGTCTGCCCCGCATTTTTGAACGGTTTTACCGGACCCAGAGTGGTCGCAACAAAGACCGCAGAGGCAGTGGACTGGGCCTTTCGATCAGCAAACATATCGTAGAAGCCCATAAGCAAACCATTCATATCCGCAGCACTGAAGGGGTGGGCACCACCGTGGGTTTTACCCTGAGCGCCCGCAAGGATTGATCCATCGACCTGGTGCAGGTATCCTTCCGGCTATTTCCTGATATTTCACCTATTTTCGCCAAAAAATCAACAATTATCGACCCTCAGGCTACGATATTGGTCACAGGTGGTACCGGTTTTATCGGCGCCTATATCATTGAGGAACTGTTACAACAGGGTTTTAAAGTGCGGGCACTCAAAAGAAAAACCGCCAGTCTGCCGGCTTTTATCACATCAGAAAAATGGCAGGACCTGGAATGGGTGGAGGGAGATATCCTGGATGTCGGGTCACTTGAAGACGCCATGCAGGGCATCGACACCGTTATTCACTGCGCCGCGATCGTTTCTTTTCGTAAAAAAGATCGACACCGGATGTACCAAATCAATGTAGAAGGTACCCGTAATGTCGTCAATATCGCCCTCGAAACCGGCCTGCGCCGCATCATCTATATCAGTTCGGTTGCTGCTATTGGTAGAAAGCTTCAAAACGGTATCGTGGACGAGAACGCAAAATGGGAGGACAATCAGGCACATACCCACTACGCGATCAGCAAACATAAAGCGGAACTGGAAGTCTGGCGGGGATTCTCGGAAGGGCTCAATGGCTTCATCCTGAATCCGGCGACTGTATTGGGCTATGGCGATTGGAATAAAGGCAGCTGCGGCCTTTTTCGCAATGCCTACAAAGAATTTAAATGGTATACCACAGGTGTTAACGGCTTTGCCGATGTCAGCGATCTTGCCCGGGCAACGGTCGTCCTGATGCAAACTGACATCACCGAGGAACGCTTTATCGTCTGTAATGACAACTGGCCCTTTCGAAAAATTTTTGATACCATGGCAGACGCTTTTGGTAAAAAAAGACCTGGCAGGGAGGCGGGCCCGCTGCTGTCTGCCATCGCCTGGCGAATGGAAAAATTCAAATCCTTCTTCAATGGCAAAGCGCCCCTGCTGACCCGCGAATCTGCCAAAGTCGCACAGAGTCATACCCGCTTCGACAATACCAAAATATTAAAAACCCTGCCCGGCTTTGAATTCAGACCCCTGGAAGCAAGCATACATGAGGCCTGTAACCGGTATCAATCAGCATATGAAGGCCCGACCGAATAAGAATTTTAATTGCGCAGGGGGACAATATCAATTCTTTGAAATCCGTATGGTTGAAAATTGATGGCTATTGTTGTTGCTGCACCTGTTCCATATAGCGGCGGTAGGAATTTCGGGAAGGCTGGTCCACCGCTTCCTGAGTCGTAATGCCCTGGTCAGCCACTGTTGGTATTACCTCGCGGTCATCTATCGACACCGAGACTTCCAGTACATGATCCGACGAACCTTTATAGGTACCTTTTACCGGGGTAACGTCTGAAAAATTTCGACCAACTGCCAGGCGGATATGCCGGTCTCCGGCAATGCAGTTATTGGTGGGATCCAGTCCCAGCCAGCCGTAATCCGGTACATAAGCTTCTACCCAGGCATGGGTGGCACCCTCACCACGCAGTTCCTTGCTGCGGGGACAGATATAACCACTGACATAACGTGCCGGAATTCCTGTCCGGCGCAGCATCAGCAATAAAAAATGTGCAAAATCCTGGCAAACACCAGCTTTCAGTTTCCAGATTTCATTGACGTCGGTTTCCACGCTGGTAATCCCTTTTTTGTATTCAAAATGCTTATAGACATAAGACGAAAATAACCGGGCATTGGCAAAGGGCGTTTGATGGACATCGTAGATGGTATCGATCAGCGCCTTCAGTTCTTCGAAACTGTCAAAATCCTCCAGCTGCAAAAAGTCGATATAGGGCACCTGACGGCAGCTTTCCGACAACTGCGTCCACTGTTTGGCTGCGTCCTGCAGGTCCTCCGGTAATGGCAATTCAGTAGTCACCACTTCCGCATCGGAAACAATGACCAGTTCCCGGTGCGGCGCAAGTAGGGAAAACATGCCCAGCTTATTGCCAAAATAATCTATAAAGGTTTCTACCTGTGGCGCAGCGCTGATGGTGAGATGATGCGTTTTAACTGACTGCCGGTTGTCCTGTATAGGATAGAGCATGATCTGATTGGCACAATCCACAGCAGGACTGCTGTATCGGTATCGGGTGGTATGTTTAATCTTAAATAAAGGCATAATCATTTTTTTCTTTTCCGCTCAGGATGCGTTATGGCCAAAATAATAACGGTTAAACCCCTGTGAAATACTAAGCAGATTGGCACGGATACCAATCAGCAAGTTCCGGATACCTGGACCATCGTTCAGGTCAGGATTGCTGTATTTCAAATCATTGAGTGATCTTCCAATCAGAAAATCTTCCTGTTCATAACTCTCGGGGATGCTTTGCTGGGCCAGCCTTTTAAAATAGCGGCTGATCCGGTTCATGCAATACAACACTGAATGCGCAAAGTCCTGATCATAAAGTATCTGTTTCATGACCAGGTCAGCCAGTTCAACGCCCCTTGCTTTCCTGAGATAGGCTTCATAGCCCGAAAGCGAATAAAGCAGGTAGCGCAGGTTGGGCGGTGTCTCCTCCCGATTATCCAGCTGATAATTGATCTCCCTTAGTTTAATATCGGTTATATCAGTGGTAATCACCGCCCGCTCGACATAACGGCCGATATTCAAAAAATTATAGGCTTCTCCGCGCGTCATCGTAATATCTATGGTACCATACAGAAACAGGCCGTGCTTGATCAGGGCGTCCAGCGCGGTAATCGGATCCCCCACCCGGAACATCTCGTGAATATAGGCTTCCCGGATGAGCAGGTAGTACCCGTTCAGGGTATGCCAGGTCTCTTTGGTAATATGATCCTGCACGGCTTTGGCATTTTCCCTGGCCCTGGTGATATTATTGATCAGCGAGGCCGGATTCCCCGGATTCAGTACCAGGTATTCCAGCACTGCGCGGGAATTATTGCGCATCCGGGAAGCTTCGGCTGCCGGCAGCTGCTCGCCATAGGTTTGCAATACCGAGCTCCAGTCGAAAGAGCGCATCTCGTCCTGCGAAGCAATATAACTGGTACGCAGCACCCGCAGCATCCCGTCCGTTCTTTCCATATACCGGGCCAACCAGAATACCGATTCAGCAACACGGCTCAACATAATAACTTGTTTTAATTTAAACTAATCTGCATCCCTTCCATCCGCTCCCAGCACCCAGGTATCCTTACTGCCGCCTCCCTGAGAGGAATTAACTACCAGGGACCCTTCATTCAGTGCCACCCGCGTCAAGCCGCCGGGCACCAGACTGATTCCTTCGGGACCGTAGAGGGCAAAAGGTCGCAGGTCCACCCTTCGGGGCTGCACCTTACCGTCAATATAACAGGGAGCGGATGAAAGGTTGATGATGGGTTGGGCAATAAAACTACGGGGATCTGCCAGGATCAGCTGCTTGTAGGTTTCCATCTCTTCTTCAGTGGCCTTATTGCCCATCAGCATCCCATACCCGCCCGACTCATTGGTTTTCTTAATCACCATCCGGTCCATATTGGCAAAGACCATGGAACGATTCTCCGGGATATTCATTTCGTAAGTCGGTACATTCTTCAGGATCGGCTCCTCATTCAGATAGTAGCGAATCATTTCCGGAACATAGGAATACACCGCCTTGTCATCTGCCACCCCATTGCCCATCGCATTGACAATGGCGAGATTCCCCTTCCTGTAGGCCCAGTAAATACCTGGAATTCCCAGCACCGAACCCGGTTTAAAGGTCAGCGGATCAATAAAATCATCATCCACCCGGCGATAAATCACATCTACTTTCTGCAGTCCGCTGGTAGTTTTCATGTAAACATGGTGGTTGTCAACTACCAGGTCCCGGCCTTCCACCAGTTCAATGCCCATCAGCCTGGCGAGTGCCGTATGCTCGAAATAGGCGGAGTTGTAGACACCGGGGGTTAGCAGTACTACGGTGGGATTGCTGTTCTGGCGATTGGCCAGTCCCAGCAGGTTTTTCAACAATAATGCGGGGTACTCGATGACTGGTCGCACATTATTCTCAGGTATAATATCCGGAAAGATCCGAAAAGTAATACTCCGGTTTTCAAGCATATAGGATACACCCGAAGGTGTCCTCAAATTATCTTCCAGCACATAATAGCTGCCGTCATAATCCCGGATCAGGTCGATCCCCGCAATATGCGAATAAATATCAAAAGGCACATTGACCCGAACCATTTCCCGCAAAAACAAGGGACAGGAATAGATCAATTGTGCAGGAATAATGCCATCCCTGATAATAAACTGCTGATGGTAAACGTCTTTTAAAAACACATTTAACGCCCGCAGTCTTTGTTTTACGCCCCGGTCGATCAATTCCCATTCCCTGGCTTCAATAATGCGGGGAATAATATCAAAAGGGAAAATTTTTTCCACGCCCTGACTGTCACTGTATACTGTGAATGTGATCCCCTGGGCCATAAAGAGCTTTTTCGCCAGGTCATCCTTGTGATTGAGCTCTTCGATGGAGCATCCCTGGAGGGTATTGACAAATTTGTCATAGCCCGGTCGAATACCTTCAGCACCCATGAGTTCGTCCCAAATATCAGCTTTCGTGGTATAGGAGGTGAGTATATCCGGTATTGACATAGTTGAGATAAGTTTGGCTCAATAATCTGAAAAAAGCAAGTGACCGCCGGTATAAATCCGGCAGCAATGCACTTTACTGCTTGTTGCTTAAATATACAGGAAGTTTTCTTTTTTAGAGCGAACCTTTCTCTTTTTTATTGGGCGGCCGGCGGGACCGATGCTGTTGGGATTTCTTGGGTGGATTACCGGAATTGGCCTGTTGCCCCCCCAAAGGCGGTCCGTTTCGTTTCTGTTGTTTGCGCCTTCTGCTGGCTTTTTCCAGACTGCGCAGGGAGGTCTGTCCTACCACATCTACAAATTCGGGTTCCACTTCCCGGGGTTTGTCAGAAACCACTTCCACGGCTTCCAGTTCATCAGGTACAATATTCTGACGGTTCAGTGCACGAATCTTTACCACACGTTCGATGGTCACCGGATACTGTTTATTGCTGTCGGGCAGCGAGTACCACATCAGGTTCTTGAAAATGTCTTTTTTTACCAGATAGGCATTGCCCTTGCCTACCCGAAGCTGATCACAGTCATTGGGGAATCCCTGAAGCGCATCCAGGTAAGTATCCAGCTCATAGTTCAGACAGCATTTCAGGCGTCCGCACTGACCACTTAGTTTGGTCTGATTGATGGACAGGTTCTGGTAACGGGCGATGGACGTATTGACGGATTTAAAATCAGTCAGCCAGGTAGAACAGCAGAGTTCCCGGCCACAACTGCCAATGCCCCCTACTTTACCGGCTTCCTGACGGGCACCGATCTGGCGCATTTCTACTTTAACCTTGAATTCGGAGGCATAGACTTTAATCAGTTCCCTGAAATCCACCCGTCCATCGGCGATATAATAAAAGGTCGCTTTTCTGCCGTCGGCCTGCATCTCCACCTGGCTGATCTTCATGTTCAGCTTCAGCTGGCGGGCAATAGCCCGGCTGCGGATGACTGCCTCCGGTTCTCTTTTCTTATTGATATCTTTTTGCTCTAGATCCCTGTCTGTCGCTACACGCAGGACTTTCTTGATATCAGAGCTGGTCTCTTTAACGCCGTATTTTTTCATTTGAAGCCGGACGATTTCACCCGTCAGGGAAATCTCGCCCACATCAAAGCCACTGACCCCTTCTACGGTGACCAGGTCGCCCTTCTCAAAATAATGTACCGTGCTGTTTCTGAAAAAATCCTTGCGTGTCCCTTTATTGAAACTGACTTCTACCACATTGCAATAGCTATCGCTGTCAGAAAGCGGCAAATTGCGCAGCCAGTCATATGTATTCATCCGGTTACAGCCCCCTGTGGAGCAGCCCCCATTGCTTTTGCAACCGTTCGGCTTACCGCCAGTAGCCGTACCACAACTTGTACAACCCATGTATTATCACTTAAATCCGGAAAAACTACAGGCAGGAATTATAGTATTCGACCGGGACGTCCAGATCCTGTCGCCCGGAATTTGCATCAAAAAACTGATTTTCAGTTTATTATAAACGACCCTATCAAATGATCCGGGCCGAACGGTATACTTAAATTCTTAAAAAACCGCCTCCAGTACTGCTCCGCTTAAAAAATCTCATTCATCCCCAAAACCACACAACACCTCATTCATTCAAAAATACGACTTTGTCCTTAATGATATGACTTAATTTAATGGTAAGTGCCATAAACAGCATTTTCCCATTGGCATTCCTTTCAATATAATAAGTCGCTCTACTGAGCTCTTCAATAATCGCCTCCTGCTGGGCGATATCGGCAAATTTGTTCAGGCGCAAGGCAAAATCAGCTTCCTTCTCAGGATATTGTGCCGACAGTTCGGGCAGTATCCGCAATTTTAGCGACAACTGCAGCAGGTGATCAAAATACCGTAAAAACTGCTTTTGGCCTTCCCGCCCCAATTGGGCCATTTCATCCACCCATTTTCCCTGGGCCAGCGGTCCGCCTTTCAGCATGCTGTTCAGCCAGTCCCGCAGCAAATGTTGCCAATCCTCACCGGCATGCTGGACCATCTGCAGGGCTTCCCGATAATTACCCTCGCTGATGGCTGCCGTTCTGGCGGCCGTATCGGGGTCGGTATGATGACGGCTGATTAAAGCCTCGCGGATGTCTTCGTCTGCCGGTTGGGGTACTTTGATCAGCTGGCAGCGGCTCAGTATGGTGGGCAGGATCAGGTTGTCATTTTCTGCTACCAGCAGAAACACCGTTTTTTCCGGTGGCTCTTCAATTAGTTTCAGCAACTTATTTCCCTCAGTCCCCAGGTACTCGGGCAACCACATCAACAGTACTTTATAGCCTCCTTCAAAGCTTTTCAGGTTCAGCTTGCGGATAATATCATTGCACTCATTGGCGGTGATATTGCCCTGTTTGTTTTCGGCGCCGATAAATTGCAGCCAGTCGTATACATTCCCGTATGGATAACTACCGATAAATTCCCGCCATTCGGCAATATAATCTGTACTAAGGGGCGGTGTTCCCGGCTTTTTGGTCACCACCGGGTAGCTGAAATGGATGTCCGGATGGGCCATGGCTGCGGCCTTCTGACAGGCGGGGCAGACCCCGCAGGCATCAGTTTTATCTTGTTGTGGCGCCGTTTCCGGCGCGGGTTCATCACCAAAAAGAGATGGGCCGGCCTGTACAGCAGCGGCCTGGGGATTGCAGACGATATACTGGGCGAATGCCATAGCCAGCGGCAGCGCACCTCCGCCTTCCTTACCCAGAAACAGGAGGGCATGCGCCAACCGGTTGTCCTGTGTCAGGCTGGTCAGCTCCCTGCTTAATGGCTCCTGTCCGATAACATCTTTAAACTGCATGGATGCAAAATACGGTTATATCGCGCTAATTTTGAAACTTGATGGCGGTCCAGGCCCTGAATATTTTTCCATGCGGGTGTGCTTTCGTCAGGGCAAATTCCTGCTGCAGCAAAGCAGACAATTGTTTCAGAGGGCTGTTTCTCCGCCTGTATTTCACCCCTTTTTTGTGTAGCTTAAGACTTTCTACATGGTGTCTCTGCTGCCCTTTACCAATAGCTGGTTTACGGCTTTTCCCCTTTTCGGTGATAACCAGGCGCAGACAGGCCCCAGTACGGACTGTTGGCCGGCAGAAAGAATACATCAATAAATTCAAACACAGCCCCTGCCACACTTATAACTTTTTTGTCATATGTACCAGCGGTCCGTCCACTACAAAATATACTTTCGGTCTTCAATATTCTGTATTTATATATAGAAATATAAAAAAACACATCCGCATGAAACCTCCCCTATAATCATCGATGCAATATCCTTACATAATACTACTTCTGAAATCCTATTCAGTGAAAATGACTCCTGCTACGCCCCCTGGAATATTCTTATATTTGAACTAAGTTCCGCCGTATGATTTTCCTCCGGTCAAAAATACTTTTGATAGTGGTTGCTATTTTTTTAGTAGCAGGCAGTTCCTTTTTGCTTTTCCCACATCATAAGATCGATTTTAATACCGAGGTAAAGCCCATTTTAAATAAAAAATGTATTGCCTGCCACGGCGGCGTAAAGCAAAGTGGCGGTTTCAGTGTATTGTTTAGAGAAGAGGCTTTGGCAAATACCGAAAGCGGTAAGCCCGCCATCGTTCCGGGCAAACCTGATGAAAGCGAATTTATGCGCAGGATTACCGTTACCGATCCGGAAGAACGTATGCCTTATAAGCATGAACCCCTTTCCAAGCAAGAAATCAAAACCCTGCGCAACTGGATAAAGCAGGGGGCAGAATGGGGCAAGCATTGGGCCTATATATCTGTACAACCACAAAATCCGCCTGATGTAGAGGACGACTGGATAAAAAATGATATAGATAAATTTATTTTTCAGAAGTTAGACGAGGAAAACCTGGAACCCTCATTAGAAGCGGATAAACCCACGCTGCTAAGGCGTGTAAGCCTGGACCTCACCGGGTTGCCGGCTAGCGATGCGATGGCGAAAAAATTCTTGAATGACCCGTCAAAAAAGGCGTATGAAAATCTGGTAGAAGACCTTTTAAGCTCCCCGGCTTATGGAGAAAGATGGGCCTCCCTTTGGCTGGACCTCGCCCGCTATGCGGATACTAAAGGATATGAAAAAGATGAATACCGGTCTATATGGCGCTACCGGGATTGGCTGATAAATGCTTTTAATACAGATAAGCCTTATAATGATTTTTTGATCGAACAACTGGCCGGGGATCTTTTACCAAATCCCACCAATGCGCAATATATTGCCACTGCTTTTCATCGCAACACTTTAACCAATGATGAGGGCGGTACAGATAACGAAGAATACCGCATATCCGCCGTAGTGGACAGGGTCAATACTACTTGGGAAGCATTGATGGGTACTACGTTTGCCTGCGTACAATGCCATAGCCATCCTTACGATCCTTTTAAGCATGAGGAATACTATAAGTTTATGGCATTTTTTAATAATACGCGGGATGAAGACAGTTTTGAGGAATTCCCTTTGTTAAGAGAATATAAAGATAAAGACAGTCTTGTATTTGAAAACCTCAAAGGATGGCTACAGAAATCTGTATCTCCGGCAGCATATAGTGAAACGATTCGTTTTATTAAAACCGGCCAGCCTGTAATTAATGCAGTGGTATCAGATGAGTTCGTCAATAGTGCGCTTGCCGATACCAAATGGCTTTCGCTACGCAATAATGGGAGTGCCCGCATAAAAAAAGTGAACCTGAACGGAAAAACACAGCTCATGTTCCGCTACACCACCCCTACAGACGGCGGCATCTGGCGTTTGCATCTGGATTCCGTCCTGGGGCCGGTGTTTGCAACCGTTTCATTAAAGCCCACGCAGGGCTGGCAGGTCGCTACCATTGATTTGGCGCAGCAATCCGGCACGCACGATGTGTGGTTTACCTATCACAATCCTTCTTTAAAAAGTTCAGAAGAAAACGGCGCCATGTTTAGCTGGTTTTATTTCAAGCCGCCGTTTCCGGGGGAAGGTAAACCGGGTTACGATTCTGCTTATAAACATTATAATGAATTGATCGCTTCCAACAATGTTACACGCACCCCAATTCTAATAGAAAACCCTGCTGATCTTTTCCGCACTACGAATATATTTGAAAGAGGCAGCTGGCTTTCTAAAGGCGAGGCAGTGAAGCCGGATGTGCCCCATGTACTAAACCCCATGCCGGCCAATTCACCCAAAAACAGGCTGGGACTTGCCATGTGGCTTACCGATAAAAAAAATCCTTTAACCTCCCGCACCCTGGTAAACCGCTTGTGGGAACAGTTATTTGGAAATGGCATTGCAGAAACGCTTGATGACCTGGGTACGCAGGGGGTACCGCCCACGCATCGAAAATTGCTTGATTATCTTTCCTGGAAATTGGTGAATGAAAATAATTGGAGCATCAAAAAATTACTGAAGGAAATGGTAATGTCCGCCACCTACCGTCAAAAATCGGAAATAAGCAAGGACTTGCTGGCCAAAGACCCGCATAATAAATTATATGCCCGGGGGCCGCGAGTAAGACTTTCGGCCGAACAAATAAGGGATCAGTCGCTGGCGGTAAGTAATTTGTTGAGTCGTAAAATGTATGGAAAAAGCGTAATGCCTTTTCAGCCGGAGGGGATTTGGAATTCCCCTTATAGTGCTACCAGATGGAAACTTAGTGAAGGGGAAGATCAAAATCGACGTGCCGTGTATACTTTCTGGAAACGCACCGCGGCCTACCCCTCCATGATTAATTTTGATGCCGCCGACAGAGCCTCCTGCGTAGCCCGCAGAATACGCACCAATACGCCGCTTCAAGCGCTCACTACCTTAAACGACTCGGCGTTTTTAGTGATGGCCAGAAGTTTTGCCCATCACATGAAAGACCTGGCGGGCAATGATGCAAGGGCACAAATACAAAAAGGCTATGAAGCGATGATGTATAAACCAATTTCGTCCAACAAGCTGAATGCACTCGTAGGTTTATACAATCAGGCGTTCAAGAAGTATACTGCGGATAAAAATAGTGTATCGGAGATATTGGGCGAAGATACTGCGCACACAAATGCGCAAACAGCGGCAATGGTGGTGGTCGCAAATGCAATGTTGAACCTGGATGAATGGCTGAATAAAAGTTAATGTTTTTTTAGACGGATGAATCATGATAAGCATCAGTGGGGTCCCGGTTCTCTGTCGGTCAGGCAGGCGCACTTCCTTATGCCGGTTGCAAATTGGCAACAAAGATTGCAATTGGTGATGGACTTTAAAAAATAATAAATGGCAAAACAAAATTTATTCAATGCCAGATTACTGCAGGAAGCTTTAAAGGCGCAGATGCAGCAACAGACCCGCAGGCATTTTATTAAAGAAAGTGCCATGGGCCTCGGCGCCTTGGCTTTTGGTTCCTTATTGGGCAGTTGTGGAAGCAAAAAAAGCGCAGGTTCGGCGAATCTTTTTGACCCCGTGAATCCACTGGCGCCCAAATCTCCGATGTTTCCCGGCAAGGCCAGGGCCGTAATTTATATTCACATGGCCGGAGCACCCTCTCAACTGGAGCTTTTTAACTTTAAGCCGGAACTGGCAAAATTAGATGGTCAGGACTGCCCGCCCTCATTATTGGAAGGCAAAAAATTTGCATTCATCCGCGGCGTACCTAAAATGCTGGGACCCCAAGCCAAATTCCGGCAGCATGGTCAAAGTGGCCTTTGGCTCTCAGATAATTTACCGCATCTTTCCTCCGTAGTGGATGATCTGGCATTTATCAATTCAGTCACCACCGATCAATTCAACCACGCCCCTGCGCAACTGCTGATGCATACAGGTTCCGCACGAAGCGGAAGACCAAGTGTTGGCTCCTGGGTTACTTATGGGCTGGGTACGGAGAATAAAAACCTTCCCGGCTTTGTGGTGCTCACATCGGGGGGCAACAACCCCGATGCAGGTAAAAGCGTATGGGGAAGCGGCTTTTTACCAAGTGTATACCAGGGAGTGCAGTGCCGGAGTGCTGGCGACCCTGTGCTGTTTATAAAAGACCCCGAGGGTATCGACCGTGATTTACGCAAAGCTTCCATTAACGCTATTAATAAAGTAAATCAGGAAGAATATAAAGAATACAACGACCCGGAAATATTAAGCCGTATCTCTCAATACGAAATGGCTTACAAAATGCAAATATCTGTTCCAGAAGTAATGGACATTAGCAAGGAGCCGGAATATATTCATGAAATGTACGGGACACAACCCGGCAAAACCGCCTTTGCCAACAATGTCTTATTAGCCAGGAAGCTGGTAGAAAAAGGCGTACGGTTTGTGCAATTATTTGATTGGGGCTGGGACTCTCATGGCGACTCTGCCGGTAATGCGGTGGACATCGGAATGGTAAATAAATGCCGGCAGGTGGACAAGCCGATCACTGCTTTAATAAAGGATTTAAAACAACGCGGCTTACTGGACGAAACCCTTGTAATCTGGGGCGCAGAATTCGGAAGAACACCCATGCAGGAAAACCGCGACGGAAAAACCATGGCCTATAAGGGCAGGGATCACCACGGTGATGCCTTTACTATGTGGATGGCCGGCGGCGGCATCAAAGGCGGTACGAGTTACGGCCAGACAGATGAGATCGGCTACAGTATTGTGGAGGGTAAAACAGAAGCATTTGATATACAGGCTACGATTCTAAACCAATTGGGTTTTGATCATGAGGAATTTACTTTTGAATTTCAAGGAAGGCCATTCAGGCTTACCGATGTGGGCGGCAAGGTAATTCAGGAGATTTTGGCGTAAATGCAGCGGGGAGAATTGAGGTGGCATCAGTACAGGATATTCCGATTGTCTACATAAAAGGTCACAGGGCCAGCTGGTATTTGATCGCGATGATAAAAAGAATTCTCCCCAAACCATTCATTCAGGAGGGCCCGGCAAGGAAGATTTACCCGCCCGCGTGATCGTCCCCGGGGCAGGGCAGCATAGGAGGGCGATGCATCATTAAACATATACTAGTAGAATGCATAACAGGAGGAAATTTATTACTACCACAGCAGTCGGTTCGGCTGCCTTATTTTTATCGCCTTTAGATACACTGGCTTCAACGCGCAAAACAGCATATACCATGAACAATAAAACCGCAGGATTAAAAATAATGGCTACGAACTGGGGCTTTACCGGCACTATGGATCAATTTTGCGCAAAAGCAAAACAATCCAGTTATGATGGGGTAGAGCTGTGGTGGCCTCTGGACAAAAGCAAGCAGGACGAAATGTTTGCAGCGGTCAAAAAACATGGACTGGAACTGGGATTTTTATGCGGTGGCGGGCAAGGTAATCCTTCAGCGCATTTGGATTTTTACAAAAAAATGATTGATGCCGCGGCAAAGCAAACCATTCAACGGCCATTGTATATTAACAGCCATTCCGGCAAGGATTATTTTACTATTGAAGAAAATGGAAAATTTATTGACTACACAGAGAAACTTGCAAAAGAAACCGACCTGTTGATTTGCCATGAAACCCACAGGGGGCGCATGTTATACGCAGGCCCTGTAACTAAGGAGTACCTCAGGAGGCACCCGTCCTTAAAACTCACCTTAGACATTTCACACTGGTGTTGTGTGCATGAAAGTATGCTGGGCGATCAGCAGGAAACTGTAAACCTGGCACTGGAACGTGTGGAGCATATTCATGCACGCATCGGCCACCCCGAGGGTCCGCAGGTAAACGACCCACGTGCCCCCGAATGGGCAAAAATCGTGGAGCAGCATCTAAAATGGTGGGATGTGGTGGTAGCCCGCAAAAAGAAAAAAGGAGAAACCGTTACATTTCTTACGGAATTTGGTCCGCCAGATTATTTACCCACTATGCCTTACACCAAAATGCCGCTTGCAGATTTGTGGGAAGTGAACACTTATATGATGCAATTATTAAGAAAAAGATATTCGTAAAATATTGTTGTGGTATTACTAAACTTTAGCGAATTTATCGGACGATTACACCCGGTGCTTGTGCATTTGCCCATTGGCATTTTATTATTGGTGGCGTTATTTTATGTATTCGCTAAAAACGACATAAGAAACTCCCAGTATACGCTAATTAATATTGCGCTTCTTTGTGGAATGCTTGGCGCTCTCGCTGCAGTGATTAGCGGATTTCTGCTTTCTAAAAATGATGATTATGACCCCGGTCTTATCAGCAGGCATCAATGGTCAGGCATCGCTACTGCGGGGGTTGCGATAGTTGCTTATCTCATGCATAGGCAAAGTCATCTTTATATGCGCTGGGTGATGGGCTTACTGGTACTACTTATTACCCTTACGGGTCACCTGGGTGGTTCTATTACACATGGTTCCGATTATCTTACCGCGCCGTTTAATAGTGAAACCTCCGCCAAAACAACGTTTAAACCTATTGCCAATGTGCAGGAGGCGGCAGTATACAACGAGATTATTAAGCCGATCCTTTCAGCAAAATGCTATAGTTGCCACGGTCCGAATAAACAGAAAGGAAAACTGAGACTGGATGCCCCTGATTTTATTCTAAAAGGAGGTAAAGAAGGAAAAGTTATTGTGCCGGGCCAAACAGAACATAGCGACTTGCTTCAGAGAATCGCACTGCCTGTACACGATGAGGACCATATGCCGCCTAAGGAAAAACCACAGCTCACTAAACAGGAAGCAGCCCTGTTGCATTGGTGGGTGGGTGCAGGAGCGGACTTTAATAAAAAAGTAAAGGAGACTAATGTAACCGATAATATTAGACCGGTATTAGCCTGGCTGCAATCAGGTGAAAGAGCCAGCGAAACAAAAACCGGTATTTCTAATGTACCCGCCACCGCAACTGACGCAGCCCGCCCGGAAGATATTAAGGCTTTGCGGGATAGGGGCGTGGCCATAGTCCCCGTTGCCAGGGACAACCATTACCTATCTGCCAATTTTGTAGCCGTAGATACAGTGGGACCAAAAGATATTGAAATACTGGAAAACCTGAAAGAGCAACTGATTTGGCTAAAGCTGAGCGACGCAAATATAAATGATACCCAACTGGAAAATATTTCGAAACTTAAAAACCTCACCAGATTGTATGTGGACGGAAACGACATCGGCGATAGTGGCGTCGGAAAATTAAAAACGCTTACGGCATTACAATACCTTAATGTTTCGGGCACTAAAGTTTCTTTAAAAGGGCTGCAGCAACTTGCCGGCCTTAAAAACCTCCGTCAAATATATCTTTACCAAACACCATTTACACAGCCGGAGTTTGTGCAGTTAAAAAAACTATTCCCCCAAGCGGTAATAGATACCGGTGGTTATCGGGTACCTACTTTTGAAAGCGATACCACGCGCGTCACAGATGCGGTTACAGAGGGGAAGTGAACTATCCAGCCAAGCTGATGGGTTGGGTTTCAGACTTGGCAAATAGTTGAGTATTGCAACTTCTTACACCATCTCCATTCGTGTTTTCGAGACTGTATTGAATAATGTTTTTTTATTCTCCACTTGTGCGAGCTTCATTTTTTTGATTTTGGATGATGCTTTAACAACCTGCCTGGCGTCTTCGATTTGCTTATTCATTTCATAAAAATCCTTTCGGTATCGCACCGAAGAATAACTGCAGATCAGGCTGCCATTGTCCGTATCCAGTCTTATACTTTTGCCTTCTTCCCGGCTAATACTCCGATCGGTTTGGGCTAATAATTCGGTGGATAAATGGGAATAAATTCTCTAAATCTTGTAAATACCGATACGGCATTTAAGTTCTCCACACTAGGAAAACGTGCGGGACTGATAGGCGTAAGTCTATTACTACGAAACCAACTGTTGGATATTTTTAAAGACTGATGCAGAATAATTGCGAACGGAATAATAACTGGTGAATAGTGGCAGCAGAATATCAACTCCTATTCAGCTCCTAGTTATTCCAGTCTCTTGTTAGATTCCGATAACCACCGGTGCCTTTTTATACTTTTTCATCTGTTCAGGAGTGCCAATAATTTTTACATGGTCATCCATATACAGAATTTCCATCATTAGCTTTTGATTCCTGGTGATATCAATCTGATCTATTTTATTTCCGTTAATGAAAAACTGGGTTAGTGCCGGATTTCCTGAGATATCCAGGCTGCTCAATTGGTTATCATCTACAGCAAGATGCTTCAGCTTTTTAAAGTTATGGAGATCCAGGCTGTTTATTCTGTTGTCTCTCAGAACCAGCATTTTCAGATTAGGACAATTGACCATTTCAATTGTTGACAGCTGATTTCCCGCGCAGGCCATTTCTTCCAATTTCGGCATATTTGAAATTTTCAGTTTGGTCAGCTTATTTTTAGTACAATAAAGTACTTGTAGCTTGGGCAGATCATCCAGCACAATCTCTTCTATAAAGTTGTCCAGCACTGAAAGAAAGCGCAAATTCTTAAAATACTTAATGTCCGAAATCGCAATCAACTGCGATTCTGTAAGGTTCAATTTCTCAACCTTATTCGCTTCTCGCTTTTCGATTTTACCGTTGCTATTTAGATCAATTTCCGGGTACTTTTTTAAAATTGCTTTCTCCAAATTCGGATACTCGAATTTCAGTTCCTGAGAAAAACCAACTTGAAAGCAAACGATAAATAATAGATTTAAAAACAGTTTCATTTTGGTATAATTATTATAGCCGATTGGTTGAGCGCCGGAAAAAGATCAGGGTTATTGTTCCCTGTTCTTGTAATCCAGTAAGTTATCAGTGTCCAGAATCGGCTGATCTGTCACACCCTTGGCGTACCAGTAAATCCATGACTGTATGGTGCTTCCGTCTGCGAGCGTAACATCTGTCAGTTCCCGGGTATAGAGAACCTCTTCTTCCTCATCCGGATACAGCCCTTCATAATCATCGAGTTGTGCCAGTGCATAGGACAGTTCCCTGGGGTTGCGGATTTCATAGAGTTCCCCTTTGATCCTGTGACCTGTATCCGCAGGGACACCGACGGGAAAGCTTCCCATATCATAAATGGTCCCGGTTACTTGACCTTCTCCGCGCAGATGGAAGTATTTATAGATATATTCATATGCCGGACTCCGGAATCCGCTCAACAGGGAGCCGTAAACAAAGATAAAAGGTACAGGGGGTTGCATATAGGTTGTTGTATTTTCGATACCGGCAAGTTACGTTATTCATCATTCAAATCATTCACCAGAAAAACATAAACTTCCCGGGGCCCGTGAACCCCTACCACCAGGGTTTTTTCGATATCAGCCGTACGGCTGGGACCGGTGGCAAATGTAATCAGTGAAGGCAGCTTTTTATCGTATCGTTCCCGCATCCCCTCCAGTGCATCCCGGATATCATAGACCAGCTGGCTGGTATAGGCAATGCAGATATGTACCGGTGCGTAAACACTGGTATTGCGGCCGCTGGCTTCAGCGGCACTCATCACAATACTGCCGGTTCGGGCAACCAGGTACTCACAGCCTGTAATGGCCACATCACAACCGGCCAGTTCTTCTGTAGCATTGGTAAGGGTCAGGCTTTCGGAAAGTATTCCTCCGAGGGGTTCATCAATACAGTAAATCGAAGACCATTTGCGTGATATTACCAGTGCGTATACCTGTCGAATCAGGTCCCGTTGGTTCAGGCAAAAGGCAAATTTCCCCTGCAAGCTGGTAAACTGCTCCGCAAACTCCACTTCCAGCTCCTGGTCCGGCGGGGTATAAACCGGTGACTGTCCTTCACTTTTGGGAAAGGGTAAGGGAGTGGGTTGGACCAGCGCTTCCCGGATCTTCTTTAATACGGCATCTTTTCTATTGATCATCCCTTCCGCGATTCTTATAAGGCCTGTTCGGCAATCTCACTGTCATAAGGCGGAACGCCGGCAGAAATTTCTCCGATGGGTTTGCCGTCCTCTTCCAGTAGTTTCTTTTCTTCAAATGGCCGGGGACCAATCAGTGCCGCCACATCCGCCTGAAACAGCACTTCACGTTCCAGCAGGGCCTCGGCGAGTTTCTGTACCTGTTCCTTTTTGTCTGAAAGCAAGGATTTGGTCCGGTCATAACAGGTATCGATCAGCGCCCTTACTTCCTCGTCGATCAGTTTGGAAGTCTCCTCACTGTAGGGTTTGGTAAATGAGGTTTCCTGTTGGGGATCGTAAAAACTTACATTGCCCACTTTCTCATTCATCCCGTAAATAGTGACCATACTATAGGCGGTACGGGTGATCTGCTGCAGGTCATTCTGGGCACCGGTGGAGATTTTGCCAAAGAAAATCTCTTCACTGGCCCGTCCCCCCAGTGTCATACACATCTGGTCCATCAACTGGTCGGTATTATAGAGATACTGTTCCTTGGGTGTATACTGGGCATAACCCAATGCCGCTGTACCCCTTGGTACAATGGTTACTTTCAACAGCGGATAGGCATGTTCCAGGAACCAGCCACAGATGGCATGACCTGCTTCATGATAGGCGATAATTTTTTTCTCATCCGGAGAAATGATCTTGTTCTTTTTCTCCAGTCCGCCGATAACCCGGTCTACCGCATCCTGAAAATCTTCCATATCAACGCCGGTCTTGCTTTTACGGGCAGCGATCAATGCGGCCTCGTTACAGACATTGGCGATGTCGGCACCCGCAAACCCCGGCGTCTGTTCAGCCAGCTTGTGGATATCCAGGTTCTGGGAAGTCTTGATTTCTTTGAGGTGCACTTTAAAAATCGCTTCACGGCCTGCCAGATCCGGTTTGTCAATGGTAATCTGACGGTCAAATCTACCCGGCCGAAGCAGGGCGGAATCCAGCACGTCAGGACGGTTGGTGGCCGCCAGTACGATAATACCCGAATCGGTTCCAAAGCCGTCCATTTCCACCAGCATCTGGTTCAGGGTACTCTCCCTTTCATCATTGCTCATCATGGCGTTCTTGCCCCTGGCCCGGCCGATAGCGTCAATTTCATCAATAAATATCACACAGGGAGCTTTCTCCCTGGCCTGTTTGAACAGGTCCCGCACACGGCTGGCACCCACCCCTACAAACATTTCTACAAAATCAGAACCGCTCAGGCTAAAAAAAGGCACCTGGGCTTCTCCCGCCATGGCTTTGGCCAGCAGGGTCTTACCTGTACCCGGAGGTCCCACCAGCAGGGCTCCCTTGGGTATTTTCCCTCCCAGACTGGTATATTTTTTCGGATTTCTAAGAAAATCAACAATTTCCATTACTTCTACCTTGGCTTCGTCCAGGCCCGCCACATCCGCAAATGTGATATTTACCCGGGTACCCTTGTCAAAAAGGGTGGCTTTCGATTTGCCAATGCTGAAAATGCCACCAGGTCCGGCGCCGCCACCGGCACCACCGCTCATTTTACGCATCAGAAGGATCCAGACGCCGATAATCAGGATAAAAGGCAGCAAAAGACTAATGGTCTTGCTGAAAAGTTCGTTATCATTGGTTACCTGTGAGGTAACTGGTGTGGTATCGGGATGGTTTTTGTAAAAAGCATCCATCTGCTCCACAAACTTGTCGCCGCTGGTGACTTCAAAATAAAACTGGGGACCTTCTTCTGAGGGTTTGGTAGCAAAACTACTGCCGTTATCTGGCAGGTATTTTTTCAGACTGGAAGGTTTTACCCAGACCCTTACCAGGTCCTTATTGTTGACAATGACCGATTTCTGGACATCTCCCTGCAAAATCATTTCCTGGTATTGTCCGATGCTGATGGCGGTACGGGAACCTCCCAGCGGATTCAGGAACTGAAAAGCCAGCATGATGGCCAAAATGATGATAAAGGCCCAATAACCACCGAACCTAGGCTTTTTTGGCTCACTGCCATTGTTGACTTTATTGTTCGTTGAAAACGGATTCGTTCTTTTTTCCTGCTTCGCCATTTTTTCGTTTTGATAGATATATAAGGTAAAAACCTTCCAATTGTTTATATATATTGTTTAAAGTTAATCGTGGTGTTGCAGCACGGCATCACTCCACATTTCTTCCAGATGATAAAAACGCCGGGTCTCGGGTTGCATAATATGAACCACCACGTTCACAAAATCCACCAGTACCCATTGCAGCTGCTCCATTCCTTCCTTATGATAAACGTTTTCCCCGCAATTTTCCTTTACCTGCTGCTCGACATGATCCGCTATTGCCTTGACCTGCGGCTGATTATCGGCTTCACAGATGATAAAAAAATCAGAAACCGCCTCAGGAATCTTTCTTAAATCCAGGGAAATCGTTTTTTCCCCCTTTTTTTCAGCAATTGCTGATATGATCGTCTTAAAGATTTTTGAATTTTTAGTGAGCCGTCTTCCGCCTGCGGCTTTTCGTTTTGTTAGCGAAGCTAAAGGTTCCAATAGAAGATACTTTTTTAAAGAATGAATTGATTATTAAGCGTTTGAGTGAGCAATAGAGCAGCCTGATATGGCGACCGGCTTACAATTTGAGGCCTGAAAATTGCCGGATGCAACAAATTTATCCTATCATACAACTTAATCTTTCTTACTTTGTTCAAAAATAATGATTATTGACACAACAACCCGTAGATAATTGCGCCGCTTTGCCCGACGGGTCCTCATTTCCGCCCCTTATTGAACTCGCACAAACAGACAGCACCAATAACTATGCCCTTCAACTGCTGCGACAGGGTAAACTGACGGAAGGTCAGGCCGCCGGAACGGGAATATTTGCCCATGAACAATGGGCAGGCAAGGGTCAGCGGGGTCGTAGCTGGTTGTCCAAAGCAGGGGAAAACATTCATTTAAGTACCATTATCGACGCCCGGTCCTTTTCACTGGACCGTCAATTCCTGCTGGTGGTTCGTGTCGCACTGGCAGTCAGTCGGTTTCTGGAAAAATATGCCACCGGCCAAATCTGTATCAAATGGCCCAATGACCTGTATTTTCAGGACAGAAAGGCGGGGGGCATTTTGATAGAAAACATCATTTCCGGAAACAACTGGAAATGGGCAGTGGCGGGTACGGGCCTCAATATCAACCAGACAAGATTTGATGCCTCCATCGCCGAAAAGGCGATTTCGCTCAGACAGCTAACCGGCCGGCATTATGACTGCCTGCAGCTGGCCCGCGAACTGCGGGACGGTATCCTGGAAACTGTTGCCCTACCACAATCCGAAGAAGACCTGCTGAATGCGTACCATCAGCGGCTGTATAAAAAGGACCAAAATGTGCTTTTGCAGCAGGATGACCGGATTTTTGAGGCAAGGGTTATAGGGGTTCTCGCTACCGGGCAACTGGAAGTCTTTACCGACCGGAGGCTGCTGCTGGACTTTGGGACGGTGAGCTGGCTGGCTTAAAACAGAACCGCCCGGCCTGAATGCCGGACGGTCGGTAAGTTTCGTATTTAACCAGTGTGCCGGACTACTTTTTAAGTTTTTTCAGGAGCAGTTCAGGCTCGTTCGTCGTAAGGAAATCCACTCCGTCTGCGAGCAGTGCATCCATGGCTTTGGGGTCATTTACCGTCCAGGCATTGGTGACGACACCGATTGCTTTGGCCTCTTTGATCCAGGTCGGATTTTTTTCAAATACCTTCTGATTGTAATCCAGATCCAATCCTTCCGGTTTCAGTTGATCCGGGCGGATATCTCCGTTCAGGTATTGTACCGATGCCAGCGGATCGAGGGCTTTGACTTTTTTACAGACATCATAATCAAATGCGATGTAGACCGTTTTGGACTGCCCCTTGAGTTCTTTAACCAGCGCCACGACTTTTTCTGCCAGTTGCAGCGAACGTTCCTTGCTAACGACGGAGGTTTTGATTTCCGCTACCATGATGGTTTGGTCCTGGGCATATCCGGTTTTCAGGTAGGATTCCAATGTGGGAATGGATTCTCCGTTCGGCAATTTCTTCTGCAGAAGTTCCTGATAGGTATGTTTTTCGATGGGCAGGCCCAGAAAATCATTATTGTGATTCACCACCAGCACTTCGTCGCTGGTCATGTGAATATCAAACTCCGATCCACCGCAGCCCAGGGCAATCGCGTCTTTCAGGGAAGCGATAGAATTTTCCGGAGCCCCGGTATTTTTCCATGCGCCCCGGTGGGCAATGACTTTATTGGGAAAATGAATCGGTCTTTTGGAATGGGTGCCCGCTTTTTGAGCGGCGCAGCCTGCCATCAATGTGACAATAGCAACGGCGATAAGGAGTTTCCTGTTCATGGATAAGTTTTTATGATTCTAATTATTGTTTGTTTCGGGATACGGCGGCCCAGTTTAGTGCTGCGGTCGGCCGAATTTCTGTCAATCGGGCATTCAGTCGGGCCGCAACTGAAACTTTTCCGGCAATGACGCATCGGTTTCAGCGGCCCGGGCTTCACATTCCAGCCCGCAGCGATAATAACCGACCTTGAGGGTCTGCCAAAGATAGGTAACTATAAAACGGATAAGCCCCAATCGTTCATACTGCTCAACATGCTTGAGTTCATGCCGCAGCCAGCGCTGATTCTGTAAAAACTGCTGCCGGGTTACGCCGTGCAAATAAATACTATGGCCTATGACAATCGCTACCTGTTCACTCTTCAGCTTGAAAGCCGCCAGTCGGGCAATCAACGCTTTTTCCTTTATGGAATAATAGCTCATTGAATGGAATCGATAATTTCCTGGGCATGCTGCTTGTTTTTTGGCCGCAGGAAGATCTTCTCGATATACCCCTTTTCATCAATGAGAAAAGTCGTCCGGTGCACGCCCATAAACTGGTTGCCGAACATCTGCTTCGGTCCCCATACGCCGTACTTATCCAGAATCTTGTGTTTGGGATCAGCCAGCAGGGGAAAAGGCAGGTGGAACTTTTTGGCAAAGGCCTCATGCTCATACAACTCATCGGGACTGATACCGATAACCGCAATGTTATTTTTTTTCAGCAGACTGTAATTATCCCGCAGATTGCAGGCCTGCACGGTGCAGGTAGGTGTATCGTCCTGGGGATAAAAATACAGGGCGACTTTCCGGCCCAGAAAATCAGGTAAGGATATTTTATTGCCTTGCTGGTCGATGCCGGTAAATCCGGGCGCTTTTTTTCCAACTTCGAGATGTGTTGCCATAAAGAATCTTAATCGGGTCCGGTCGCGGCAGCCCGGGTTAAGTTGCTAAAATACTTTAAAATTAAAAACAAGCAAATTATCTGTTCATGAATCCTCCATCAGGCCTACCGGATGAATGTCCAGCTTTTCCGGGCAATATTGCCCGCAATATCCGTTACCGTTACAGTGAGGGTATGCTTTCCTGAACTGACCCGGTCGTCAAAATAGTAAACCCAGGTCCGGCCTTTGTCATTGGTAAACCGCAACCATTTACCATCCAGTTCGGCCCGGAAAGAAGCAATGCCATAATTGTCTTTGGGTGTGAGGCTGATCCTGCGGGACTTGCTGAGATCGACGACGGAACCGCTACCCAGTGAAGGTATGACGGGCGGTACATTGTCTATAACCGCTTCAAAACTTCCAAAATCGCGGAACTGGGCAGTCAGCCAGTCACCCCGCCATTCTGCTTTCCTGACCGAAGTATTTTTGACCGTTCTTTTAATCAGGATTTTATCCCGGTCGGAGGCGCTGATCGGCCGGTCGGGTTTAATACGGACTTCAAAATTGGCATGTACCGGAATCGAAGCAGCTCCGAGCTGATGTTTGGCAGAGACGGCATTCAGGGCCACTGAAGCCTTAGCGGCATAACCGGTGTTCATCCGGTCGTATAGGGCATTGACGGGCAGGTAGGCTTCAAAAGCTTCCCTGAATAGTTTATTGGGACGGTTGGGTATCCAGTCATAGTTTCTGGCTACCGGCGGTTGGCTGCCGTCCTGTTGCAGGTCAAAACGGATTACCGAAAGGTTGCCGCGGGTATCCCGGACTTCAATGCGCACTTCATGTACCAGGGTGTCTTCCAGTCTGATAAGCGCTTTCTCGCCCAGATCATGATAAACACCGCTGCGATCGCCGGGCAGGGCGGTGGTATGCTGCAGCCAACTTCCGCTGATGCTATGGGCCCTGTAGTCAATCTGCGCATTCATATAACGGGTATCGGAATAGGATACGCTGTCGATGTAAAAACTACTCAGTTCCCGGTCATCCACAAACAGGCGGGCGCTGTAAATGCCATCCTGATTGGTCGTGCCATTTCTGGTATCGTAAGCCTGGATGGCAAAACTGAGCCGGTCAAAATTCGTACGGATCCGGCCGCCGGAAACGCTGTAGCCCTCCTGATGCTTACTCAAACGGAACATTTTAGGTGACTGATCGAATACCGAATTACCCCGGTCGTACATCGCCAGTTGTACCAGGGTGGGCGGACGGTCATCGGCAATCGGAATGCCAAACAGTGAGGGATTGAGCCGGATACCTGTATGGGTATCAATGACTTCAAAATGCACGTGCGGGCCACCGGAGCCCCCCGTTGTGCCGCTATAGGAAATAAAATCTCCCTTTTTTACCGGGAACCGGCCGGCCGGTATGTCGAGATGGGTTTCCCAGGACTGATTCTTATACTGTTGCTCCGTCACATATTTTTCCAGGTCCGGTCTGAAATTATTCAGATGCCCGTAGAGGGACGACAGGCCATTGGGGTGGTTGATAATGATCCAGCGTCCCCAGCTCAAAGGTTCAATACCCACAAAGGCAATATAACCATCGGCGGCGGCCACCACCCGCTGATTCACGACCTGGTTGGTTCTCACATCGAGACCCATATGCCAGTGATTGTTGCGTAGCTCTCCCATATTGGCTACGATATCCGGCTTCAGTTCGGTACACCACCGAAAATAATGCTGGGGATAAACGGGTGGCTGATACAACTGGGCTCCGGACATAGAACACATTCCTGATAGAATCCACAAAAACAAATAGCGCTTGAACATGCTTCAAAAGTAATTAATCGAATTTTTATGCTGGTACCGGCAATTTTCGTCCCTTGAGCCGGTTCATGTTTTAGGGAAGCTAAAATGGCCGCGAAGGTTGTATCGCCATCCCAGGCGCCCCCGGCAGTAGTAGGGGTGGGATTAATTTTCAAAAAAACCTCCGATGACAGAATTTCTCTCCCGATTTTTGGGCTCAATCCCGTAATTTTGCGCAATTTGTTTTTAAAACAGCAAGGAAAAATTAAAAATGCCCAGAGATACATCTATCAAATCTATCCTGATTATCGGCTCCGGCCCCATTGTTATCGGTCAAGCTTGTGAATTTGACTATTCCGGCACCCAGGCTGCCCGCAGTATACGTGAAGAAGGCATCAGGGTCACCCTGATCAACAGCAACCCCGCCACCATAATGACCGACCCCATGATGGCCGACAAGGTTTACCTGTTGCCGCTGACACCCGAGAGTATTGAACAGATCCTGACCGAAGCCAGAGAAGCCGGCCATCCGATTGATGCCGTACTACCCACCATGGGGGGCCAGACCGCACTTAACCTGGCCAAGGAAGCTGAAGAGATGGGCATCTGGCAACAATTTAATGTACGTCTGATCGGCGTGGATATCAAAGCCATCGATAAGGCAGAAGACCGGGAGAAATTCCGGCAGTGGATGATTGAAATGGGGATCCAGGTGGCCCGCGCCAAAACCGCCAATTCCTTCCTGGAAGGCAAGGAATTTGCCCAGGAAATCGGATTTCCGCTGGTCATCCGCCCTTCATTTACCCTGGGTGGTACTGGTGGCGGTTTTGTCCATGACAAAGAGGAGCTGGATGAGGCCCTGAACAGGGGATTGCAGGCTTCCCCGATACACGAAGTGCTGGTGGAGCAGGCGGTGTTGGGCTGGAAAGAATTTGAACTGGAACTATTGCGCGACAGTGCGGATAATGTTTGTATTATCTGTACCGTAGAAAATTTTGATCCCATGGGCGTTCATACGGGCGATTCCATCACGGTTGCCCCTTCCATGACCCTGAGTGATACCGGTATGCAGCTGATGCGGGATACCGCTATTCGAATGATGCGTGACCTGGGTAATTTTGCCGGTGGCTGTAATGTACAGTTCTCGATGAACCCGGCGACCGAAGAAATCATCGCTATCGAAATCAATCCTCGGGTAAGCCGCTCTTCGGCCCTGGCCAGCAAGGCCACGGGATACCCGATTGCCAAGATCGCCGCCAAACTGGCGATTGGCTATAACCTGGATGAGCTGGAAAATCAGATTACCAAAAACACTTCCGCATATTTTGAACCGGCCCTGGATTATGTGATCGTGAAAATCCCCCGCTGGAACTTTGATAAATTTAAAGGCGCTGATGATACGCTGGGCCTGCAGATGAAAAGTGTGGGTGAAGTGATGGCCATTGGCCGCAGCTTCAATGAAGCCATTCAGAAAGCCTGTCAGAGCCTGGAAAACAATGCCATCGGCCTGGGTTATTATGGTAAAAGTCTGATGCATGCCGAAGAGTTACTGGAATATATCAAGACCCCGAAATGGGACCGGATTTTCCGGATAAAAGACGCCCTGATGGCAGGTATTTCCGTAGGAACGATTTCCAAGGCCACCAACGGCATTGACCGCTGGTTCCTTTCTGAAATCCAGAAATTATGTGTCATTGAAAAGAAACTGACCGAGCTTGGTGCTGAGGCGCTGACCGAACCCTTATTGCGGGAAGCCAAGGTCAATGGCTTCAGTGACGCGCAGATCGCGACGCTGACCGGCCTGGCCGAAGACGATATCTATAGGAAGCGGAAGGAACTGGGTATTACCCGGGTCTATAAAATGGTGGATACCTGCAGCGCGGAATTTGAAGCCAAGACCCCTTATTTCTACTCGACTTTCGAAACGCCGCTGAAAGCTTCGGCGGCCATTGTCCAAAATGAGGCGGATACCATCAACAAAGAAGGCGCCCGCAAGAAAATCATCGTGTTGGGCAGCGGTCCCAACCGGATCGGTCAGGGCATTGAATTTGACTATTGTTGCGTCCACGGACTGATGGCCATCAAGGAAAGTGGTTATGAAGCCATCATGATGAACTGTAACCCGGAAACCGTGAGCACTGATTTCGATATGGCTGATAAACTGTATTTCGAACCGGTTTACTGGGAACATGTCCGGGAACTCATTGAATATGAGCAACCTGCCGGTGTCATTGTACAGCTGGGCGGACAGACGGCCCTGAAACTGGCCGAAAAAATCAAGGATATGGGCGTGGCCATCATTGGTACTTCCTTCGACAATATGGATATTGCGGAGGATCGGGGACGCTTTAGTGATATGCTCAAGGAGCTGGACATTCCCTACCCTGATTACGGCACGGCCTGGGATGTGGATCAGGCAGTTGAAGTAGCCAACCGCGTAGGCTATCCGGTATTGGTGCGGCCTTCCTATGTACTGGGGGGGCAGCGGATGCGGATCGTCATCAATGATGATGAACTGGAAAAAGCAGTTGTCAGCCTGCTGAAACATATTCCTGGCAATAAGATCCTTATTGATCATTTTCTGGATCGTTGCCAGGAAGCGGAAGTGGATGCCATTTTCGACGGTACCCATTTTCATGTCATGGGCGTAATGGAACATATTGAACCTGCAGGTATACATAGCGGAGACAGTAATGCCGTATTGCCGGCCTTCAACCTTTCCCCGCTGGAAGTGACAACCATGGAGCATTATGCAGAAAAAATCGCCCGGGCCCTGGATATCCGCGGACTCATCAATATTCAGTTTGCGATCAAAGAGGGTACGGTTTATGTGATTGAAGCCAACCCGCGCGCCAGCCGCACGACCCCCTTCATCGCCAAAGCTTATCAGATCCCCTATCTGAATATTGCCACCAAAGTCATGCTGGGTGCGGCCCAACTCACTGATTTTACTTTTGAAAAGAAACTGAAAGGTTATGCCATCAAGGAACCCGTATTCAGTTTCAGTAAATTTCCCAATGTGAACAAGGAACTCGGTCCTGAAATGAAGAGTACGGGTGAAGCCATCCGCTTTATCAAAGACCTGAAAGATCCTTATTTCCGGCAACTGTATAAGGACCGCAGCATGTTCCTGAGTAAATAATTTTCCCGGCTGCCACCGAGTTGGCGATCCGGGAATACCTGTCCGCCATCACCTGCACCCACGCAGCGGTTGGCGGATTTTTACTGCCGTAATATTTGGGAATGGATGCTGCTGCGACGCCGATCAGGACCTTCTTGTCCAGTAGAGAAGTGGGCCTGTTGCAACGGGAGCTGGCAGGACAGGCCGGAAGCGTTTCCTTAGCGAAAGCCCCGAATTTGATTTTGTCACCGGTTTCAAGGCGCAGGGACCGGGGTCGGCCGCTGGTAGACCCGGACATAGTCGACCTCCATTTTCAATGGAAAATCACGGTCGTTCACCCCTTTCTGGCCACCCCAGTTACCGCCTACCGCAATATTGAGCAGCAGGTACATCCTGTTATCAAAGGGCCAGTGCGCATAGTCCTTGTGTTCGTTTACAAATTTGAAATATGGTTGGTTGTCCAGGGTCACTACGATGGAATCAGCGTTCCATTCCACTGCATACAAATGAAAATCACCGAACGGGTCTTCCAGCCGGGTGGTGGCGGTTTTCTGGGTACCTATTACATGATTATACGCCTTGCAATGAATCGAAGCATGCACCACGCCGGGATCATAGCCCACATGTTCCATGATATCAATCTCCCCGTCATCCGGCCAGGCTTTCATCGGATCGGCCAGCATCCAGATGGCCGGCCAGGAACCCAGGCCCGACGGAATTTTTGCCCGTACTTCAATCTTACCGTACTGCCAGGAGGCTTTGCCCCGGGTCACCAGACGCGCGGAACTGTATTGTGCACTGTCCCGGGTTTCTTTAAGGGCCTCAATAGTCAGTAGGCCGTCCTCTACCCTTACATTCGGGGCTTCCCGGGTGTAATACTGCAGTTCATTATTACCCCAGCCATCGGCATTGCCCAGGTCATAATCCCATTTACTGCTGTCGGGGGCGCCACTGTAATTGAACTCGTCGGCCCAGATCAGGGTCCAGGTCTCCTGTTGAGCCGCCGCCCGGAACGCCAGGCTGCCCATAAAAAAACAAAGAATTATATACTTCATACACCAATGATTTAGCTGACCCGCCATCCTTTCCATCGGGCCGGTGAAGACCAACTTTAAAACTATTGAAATTTTTCTCAAGTGAACAAAAAAAACAGGTTTATCTTCACCCCCATGGTACAGCATATCATTTTTGATTTTGGCGGCGTCATTTATAACATTGACTTTACACGCAGTTTTGCCGCTTTTGAGCAACTGGGTTTTACCGGTTTCCGGCAGCTGTATTCACAGCATAACGCTTCGGATCTGTTCCGCAAACTGGAAAAAGGTCTGATCGAACCAGCGGCTTTTTATCAGGAGCTCCGGGACCATACCGGTGTATCAGTGAGCGATGAACAACTACGGCATGCCTGGAATGCGCTGTTGATTGACTACCGTAATGCTACGCTGGATTACCTGGACCGGCTGCAAAAAGACTACCGGCTCTACCTGCTCAGCAATACCAACCGCATCCATTATGATCATTTTTCTGCGGAACTGCAGCGGCTGAAGGGCCGCAGTCTGGAATCCTATTTCAGCCGGGCCTGGTTTTCTCATGAAATCCATAAAAGAAAACCCGACACTGAAATTTACGAATGGGTGTTGGCTGATGCCGGTATTGACGCTGCAGACAGCCTCTTTATAGACGATACCAGCTCCAACCTGCCCCCTGCTGCCGCCCTGGGCATTCATACCCACCTACTGTTACCGGACCAGCGCATCGAGACCCTGGACCTGTCGGCTTACTGAAGCTGACCTAAAAAAAATCCCGGAACCTGGGGCCCGGGATCGATATCTTTTTTGCTGCGGATTAATGCCCGCCGGTTTCGCCTTTGGGTGGTTCCGCAACAGGCGCTTCTGCCGGATGATGGGCCGGAGGTGTCGTAATTTCCTTATAATAAGGATCATAGGTATTTCTCAGATCCCTGAAAGAATTACCGTCAATCAGGAAAGCGGTGATAAACCAGATGAACAACAGCAGCGGCGTGACAATGGTCAACCGGAAATTACGGATTTCATCGCCCAGGTGCATGAACACCGAAACGATATAATAGGCTTTGGCCAAGGTCAGGATACATACCGCACCTTTCAGGAATAATACCAGAAAATATGGCGGCACCCCTTTATGCAGGAAATAAATCGTAAAGCCGATGGCCAGCTCAATAATGGTAACAATGGATAAAATCCAGGTAGTCCGGAATACCCTTTTTCTGAAAGTGGCGTCATCCACATGATGATGCGCTTCCGCTACTTCGGGGTATGCGGCCGATGGGGAAATATCTTTTGTTGGATCGTAATGTTGCGACATAAATAATTTATTCAGTAGTACGGTAATTTAGATAAGATAGAAACAAAGGAATACAAATACCCAGACCAGATCCACAAAGTGCCAGTACAGACCGGCTTTCTCGATCATCAGGTAATGCCCTTTTCTTTCAAATACATTGCATGATGTCATGATCAGCATGACAATATTGATCACTACCCCGCTGAATACGTGGAATCCGTGGAATCCGGTAATGCCGTAGAAAAATCCGCCAAAGGCTGCAGGACCTTTTCCATGCACTTTAAAATCAGGACTGCTGCTCAGTATCTGAATCAGCTGGTCTTTGGGGGTATCCAGTAACTGCTGATGGCTCAGTGATGAAAGATGGTTGTGTTCCACCAAAGCGGCCAGGGTATTATTGGAAGTCTGCTGCAGCGCGGCAGTCAGTTCATGTCCGGTGATCGGAAATCCCCAGGGGTTGCGCACTGTAGTCTGGGCAATCAGTTCAATCTTACCATCTACCAGCGTGGGATGGGTGGCCGTCAGCAGGTGATGCCATTCCAGTGCCTGGCAACTCAGGAAGGCCAGACCACCGATAATGGTCCAGATCAGCCATTTCTGTACGTCTTTCTTGTTCCGGTTATGGCCCGCATGTACCGCCAGCACCATGGTGACCGAACTGATGATCAGAATAAAGGTCATGATACTCACGAAGATCAGCGGCAGGTTCGCATGACCTGCGCCGGGCAGGGCGTTAAAAACCACGTTGGGATCCGGCCAGTAGTTGGCACTGAACCTGATGGTGCCGTAGGAAATAAGGAACGCCCCGAAAGTAAAGGCATCACTCATTAAAAAATACCACATCATCACCTTTCCATACTCGATATTAAAAGGGCTTTTTCCCCCGCTCCACCATTTGGTCCGATGTGTTGTTATTGTTGCTTCATTTGCCATTCCTGTGAATATTAAAAATTTTAACCTACTATTAAAAAGAATATCATCAGATATACCCAAAGTATATCTACAAAATGCCAGTACAGACTCATGACCTCAATCGGTACAGGGCTGTACACTTTCACGCGCCCGATCAGTGAGCGGATCAGAATGATGGTCAGTGCCACCACACCACCCAGAATATGCAGGGCGTGCAGTCCGGTAATTGCATAAAAGAACTGTCCTGCTCCCGAAGAACCCTTAAACCGGATATTCTGCGCCCAGAGATCGGTAAAACCGATAATCTGACAGACCACAAATACCAGTCCCAGCACAAAAGTGGTGGTGATCCAGACGCGGTATTTTCGCATATCACGTTCCTTGAAGGAGCGGACCGCCAGTTGCATGGTCAGGCTGCTGACGATCATCACCACCGTAGACACCCAGAAGATATCCGGCAGCACAATATTTCTCCATCCGGTCAGATTACTCTTTACGATAAAAGCACTGGTCAGACCGGCGAACATCATGGTCACGCTGGCCATGGCCACCCACATCATAAATTTATGCGGGTGAATTCTTTTATGTTGATCATTACTCACAAGTTCCACTATCTAGCTTTTTTTATTACTGTTGTCCTCAACTTTTTGCCAGCAGCAACGCCAGCAATACGACCGGCAGGTACATATAACTGCCGAACATGACTTTACGGGCGCTGGGAATATCCATTTTCTGGTACAGTCCCACTGATCTGGCAATCATAAAAATATTGGCCGCCCCAATCAGTACCAGCGCCAGTATGCCCTTGATATCCTCAAAACTGCAGATACCGGTGAAAAAAGGTGCCAGGGTTATCGGTACCAGCAGCAGGGAATAGACAACCGCCTGCAAGGCTGTGAACCGGGTCGGTCCCTTATCACTCGGCAGCAATTTAAAACCGGCATTGCTGTAGTCCTTATGGGCTACCCAGGCTATGGCCCAGAAATGCGGAAACTGCCATAAAAACTGGATGCCAAACATCACCGCACCGCCCAGCCAGTCTATCTGCTGTCCCGGAACAAAGCCGGCCACCCAGCCGATCAGACAGGGCAGCGCACCAGGAAAAGCGCCTACCAGGACCGCTATCGAATTGACTTTCTTCAGCGGTGTATATACAAAAGCGTATAAAAACAAACTGAATGCCGCCAGTAGGGCCGCCGTCCAGTTGAAACAATACCCCAGTATAAACACCCCCAACGCTCCGGTAAGTACCGCAAAGCCCCAGCCCTGATCCACACTGATCCGGCCACTGGCAATCGGCCTGTTCGCTGTCCGCTTCATCATCGCATCGGTGTCCTTTTCCACTACCATATTGATGGTATTGGCACTTCCTGTCACCAACATCCCGCCTGCAAAGAGCAAAAGTATCCGCCACCAATCGATCAGTACTTCCGGCACCAGCAGGTAACTGATTACGCTGCTGAAAACCACCATGATACTCAAAGAAGGTTTTATGAGTTGAATATAATCTTTCAGTCCACCTTCCTGTTTCAATCTTATCTTTTTTTCATTGATCAATGTCACGTCGCTCAGGAAATTCGGGCCGGCTGCACCTTAATGGGCCGACTCGTCTTTTCTGATCGGCTCTGTCTGCGGGATAAAATCCCGGTCATCCTTACCGTAATCGTAGGGCCAGCGATGCACTTCCGGAATTTCTCCTTCCCAGTTACCATGTCCCGGATGAATGGGTGTCGTCCATTCCAGGGTATTGGCACCCCAGGGGTTCTGACTGCGTACCCGACGGCCTTTATAGATCGAATAGACATAATTAAAAACAAATAACAGCTGTACCGCAAATACCATCACGGTCACTACAGTGATCATGGCGTCCAGTCCGTGGAACTGGCTGAAACTGACCCAGCTGCTTTTATCCAGGTACCTTCTGGGCATACCTGCGAATCCCTGGTAGTGCATGGGCCAGAAGATCAGGTAGGCACCGATCAGGGTCACCCAGAAATGGATATAACCCAGGGTATTGTTCATGTACCGGCCAAACATTTTGGGGAACCAGTGATAGATACCGCAGAACATACCGAAAAAGGCCGATACCCCCATTACAATATGGAAATGCGCGATCACAAACATGGTATCATGCAGGTGAATATCGATGGTAGAGTTCCCCAGAAAGATACCCGTCAGCCCCCCGGAGATAAACATGCTCACAAATCCGATCGCGAACAGCATCCCTGGTGTGAAACGGATATTTCCTCGCCAGAGTGTCGTCAGCCAGTTAAAGACCTTGATCGCTGAAGGCACGGCAATCAGCAGGGTCAATAGCACGAAGACCGATCCCAGGAAGGGGTTCATCCCCGTCACAAACATATGGTGGGCCCAGACCAGGAAGGCCAGTACACAAATGGCACAGAGCGAGAAGATCATCGCGGTATAGCCAAAGATGGGTTTACGGGCATTGACCGACATGACTTCAGACACCAGTCCCATGGCGGGCAGGATAATAATATATACTTCGGGGTGCCCCAGGAACCAGAACAGGTGCTGGAACAGGATGGCATTACCCCCTTCATTCGACAGTGCCTGACCGGCTACATAAATATCACTCAGATAGAAACTGGTACCCAGGTGACGGTCAAACAACAACAGGATCAGACCAGACAGCAGTACCGGGAAGGACAGGGCGCCCAGAATGGCGGTAAACAACAGGGCCCAGATCGTAAGCGGGACCCGGGTCATCGACATCCCTTTGGTACGCATATTCAGAATGGTAGCGATATAATTGAGGTTACCCAGCAGACCGGATACCACGAACAGCGCAATCGAAATAATCCAGTAATCCATCCCCGCCTTCGAGCCTTCTGTAGCCTGGCCCAGGGCACTGAGTGGCGGATAGACCGTCCATCCCCCCGAGGCCGGACCGGTCTGCAGGAACAGCGAGGCCAGCATCACAATACCTGCCACGAAGAAAAACCAATAGGACAGCATATTCATCAACGGAGAAGCCATATCCCGCGCACCGACCTGCAATGGAATCAGCAGGTTGGCAAATGTACCACTCAGACCAGAGGTCAGTACAAAGAAGATCAGCACCGTACCGTGCATGGTGGTCAGTGCATAATAGAATTCAGGCTTGATTTTACCGCCCTCTGCCCAACGGCCGAATATGGTTTCCAGTATCGGAAAATTCTGATCAGGAAAACCCAGTTGCAACCGGAACAATACCGAAAACAGCCCCCCGATAATCGCCCAGATGATCCCGGTGATCAGGAATTGTTTGGCGATCATTTTATGATCCTGGCTGAAAATGTATTTGGTAATAAAAGTTTCCTTATGGTGGGCATGCACATGATGGCCTTCGTGATGACCCTGTGCTGCCACTTCTGATGGGGTATGTAAAATGTCGCTCATAATACTAATTTTTTTCTTGCACCTCTTTAATTAATTAATTCACACTGGCACTGTCAGCTCCTGCTGCCTGTACACTGTCTGTTGCGGGCGTGGCTGCAGTCGTACTGTCACTTGCCGGCGTCGCAGCGGGTGCTGCTGCTTCCTGAACGGCGCCATACTTGGGCTGCTGCGTTGCCATCCACTGATCATACTCTTCCTGGGTTTCCACAATGATCTCACCCCGCATACCGGTATGACCCGCACCACACATCTGATCACAGGCGATCTCATAGACGAATTTGTCATTTCCTGTCTCCTGGATCATTTGTTTGGTTGTTTTGATAGGCGTAAACCAAAGGGTGGTCGGCGTGCCGGGAACCGCATCCATCTTCAATCTGAAATGGGGCAGGCCCACACTGTGGATTACGTCTTTGGCGCCAATGATCAGCTTAACGGGTTTGTTCACCACCAGGTGCATCGGTGCACTGCTGATGACGATATCATCATGGGTGGCCGGATCTTCCCAGATCAGCCCCAAGGTATTATCCGCGCCGGGATCAATTTTCGTATAATGTTTCTTTCCAAAAATACCGTCCTTACCCGGATAGCGGAACTCCCACTGGAACTGACTGCCCACGATTTCGATCTTCATCGCATTCTCAGGCGCTTTGCCGGTAATCTGATACCAGTAGATCAACCCAAAAGTAACAAGTATCGTTAAGACGATAGCCGGAACCACGGTCCAGATCAGCTCCAGCTTATTATTATGCGGAAAATAATAGGCTTTCCGGCCTTCTCTTTCCTGATAACGGAATGAATACCAGAACAATAAAATCTGCGTTACGACAAATACCACACCGGTGGCAATCAGGGTATACTTCATCATCCGGTCGACCTTCAAACCATGATCGGAAGCCGCCGTACCGAATTTCAATACCTTGTCGCCCAGGGTATGATGCGTCCAATACACACCAAATAATCCTACAATCAGGAACAGCAGCAACAGAAAAGCATTTACCCTGTTGGATTGCCTGCGGGTTTTTTCCTCACCCCTGATGATGGAGACAAACTCCGTTGCACGCGCAATCTGGAAGGTGATGATAAAACCTAATATTAAAATCGATATTAATAAAAAAGTATGCATGATGTGTTTTGTTCTGTTATTGTTCTATTCTTTTCGTTCACCTGTTATCAATTGCTTATAACGTGGGTCGGTAAGGTTTTAGGTATGATGTATTACGGTTTCTTTGGAGAACGGGTGGTTCTTAACCGCCAGCGGATACTTGCTTAAGCTCCGTCCTACCACGTACATGATCAGCCCTACAAATAAAAGTGCCACGCCCATATCGGCCAGGATAAAGGGTACTTTGCCGGGAGAAATAGCCGGGAATACCATCTGATAAAAATTCAGCCAGTGACCGAACAGGACGATGATGGATACAAAAGTGATAATGGTATAATTACGTTTGGAATCCCGGCTCATCAGAATCAGGATGGGCCCCACAAAATTAATGGTCAGCATCATCCAGAAAATACCGGCATAAGCGCCTAGTGCGCGGGGTTTAAAATAAACCGTTTCTTCAGGAATATTCGCATACCAGATCAACATGAACTGGGCAAACCAGAGATAGGTCCAGAAGATAGAAAAAGCAAAGATAAACTTACCCAGATCATGCAGGTGCTCTTTATTGACCACCGGCAGGTACCCGGAATTCTTCAAAAAGACCACAAAGAGCGTAATCAGCGCCAGGCCGGCCACAAAAGTACTGGCAAAAGTATACCAGCTGTACATGGTACTGTACCAGTGTGCATCAATGCTCATCAGCCAGAGCCAGGGCAGGGAAGACATGATGGTCAGTGCAAATACGACAATATAAATCGCGGCCACCACGGTATTGTTCCATAAAAACTTTTTGCGTTCTGCCACGGTAGTGGGAGGGTTGGTATCCAGACTGCGGGAACGTTGCCTCATTTTCCAGCCCAGCAGGGACCAGAGTCCGATGGTCAGGACCGTTACCGTAAGATAGAAGCCTCTGTTCAGGAATCCGGCTTTCTGGCTCAATATGGGATCATGGGCAACATGGTCCGTGTCCAGCCAGTGATAAATATTATGTTGTCCGGAGAAAATGATGGCCATCAGAATGATTAAGGTAAGGAATCCGATCACCGGTACAGCCGCCGATACCGCTTCGGTAACCCGGCTGAAACTGATTTGCCAGCCCCCCCAGGAAAGGGTAGTGGCACACATGAAAAACATGGCGGCATTTACCACCAACAGAAAATAGACGCTGTTTTGCAGGAGACTGGCCCAGAAACGGGCATGCTGTGCATGGGCTTCCTCTTCGCTGGCCACTGCCCCATGTGTGGCAATGTACAAGGCAATTATGGCTACCACACCTATGCCCATCAGCGCATAGGATATCGTATTGTATTTTTTCGTTGGTGTAAACTGTTCTGTAACTGACATTCCCTGTATCTTTTAATAATCTGTTTTCAATTTAGTTTGCTGATGCGGTAGCGACGGTTGTTGTTGAATCCGCTGCGACTGCCGGCGCCTTGTCTGCGGCCGGCGCCGCACCGCCCTGCTGGGCCTTGATATAGGCCACAATTTCCCAGCGTTGTCTGGGGGAAAGCTGGGAAGCGTAACTACCCATCTGTCCCTTACCGTAAGTAATCGAATAAAACATGGTACCCGGCGCCATGGCGATCATTTCTGCATCCTTAAAATTCTTGGGCGCAGCGGTAAAAGGACCGTCACCGCCATTGAACAGCGGACCATTCCCGTCCAGGCTGGCCCCGTGACAGATGCCGCAGTTGACCAGGTAGAGCCTTTCTGTCTCCTTCATATCGATGGAAGCCAGGGCCGTATCCAGCGGATTCTTCAGCTGGGCAGACTGGGCATAACCGGCAGAATCAAAGGGTAAAGTAAAATGAAAGGCCAGGTCCTCATCACGGGCTACGGTACCGGCAACCGGCATGCGGTTATAATAAATCCCGGAATCCCTCAGCGCATCCGTCGGCTGATAGGTTTCGTAAGCCCGGCTGTAAAACATGTCCGGCATATAAGCGATCCCCGGATCGGTATCCGCACCGCAACCTGCTACCGCCAGACTGCCCAATACGACTGCCGTAAATGCCAGACCCGAGAATAAGTTTGTATGTTTTTTTATGGAACTATTTTTATTCATATTCATGATTCTTGAAAATCGATACTTGATTGTAGATACCCGCCCCTGTATTCGGATGGCCGCTGCTTTTATTTAAACTTCCGGGACCCGCTTGCCAAACCTTACTGTTTCCACATCGTAACGTCCGATCCACCAATCCGCTTCCCTGTGTTGCACTTCCACGCCTTCGGCACCCATACTTTGCAGAAAAGCGATGGCCTCTGCCTCATTGGTCTTGTCGGTGCACTCAATTGCCATCGTAAACGTATCATCGGTACTGCGGAGGTTAAAATGGTCCTTCTTTACAAAAGGCGCCAGCTGGCAGAGCCAGCAGAAAGTCAGCACCATACCCACCGCTGAAAACAACACCGTCAGCTCAAACATAATGGGTATCCAGGCGGGCAGCGAAAAATAAGGTTTACCCCCGAAATTGATCGGCCAGTCCGTCGTCAGCATCCAGGTAATAAAACCAATGGCGGTCGAGGTACCGGTAATGCCGTAAATAAAGCCGGCGATGTGCAGATCGGTATCCTTAAGACCCATCGCCTTATCCAGACCGTGTATGGGAAAGGGGGTATACACATCGTGTATTTTGTATCCTGCACGGCGTACTTTGGTCACCGCAGGAAACAACACCGCTTCCTCATAAAAATTACCTACAATAAATTTTTTAACGTTCATATTTATCTTGTTACTGGATTCAGCTTCGGAAAGATCTTTCACTGAACCTTATTTTTTCAATTGTTACCCCTGCCGCTGACAACCGGATTAATGGTGATCGTCATGGGCATTATGTTCAAATGCTTCGAAGCTTTCCGATTCCTGAACGGTCATATTTTCCTTAAAGCTGTCACCGCTTCTTTTCAGAATATGTTTGATCTCTGCAATGGCGATAACCGGGAAGAATTTAGAGAACAGGAAATAACAGGTAAAGAACAATCCGAAGGTACCCATATAAAAGCCGATCTCCCAGATGGTCGGTGTATAATAGGTACTCCAGGAGCTCGGCAGGTAATCCCGGTAAATCGAAGTCACGATGATCACGAAACGCTCAAACCACATACCAATATTCACCAGGATACTCATGAAGAAGGTAACCAGCAGGTTTCTTCTCAGTTTCCGGAACCAGAAAATCTGCGGAGACAGTACGTTACAACCCATCATCAGCCAGTAGCTCCATCCATATGGACTGCTGAGATTCAACCGGTTCTCTTTAAATGCGAACCATTCGTAAGGTACCGCACTGTACCAGGCGATAAAGAGCTCGGTCAGGTAGGCGATACCTACAATGGAACCTGTCAGTACGATTACCTTATTCATTACATCGATATGCTCGATGGTAATATATTGTTCCAGTCGTAATACTTTCCGGGTAATCAGCAGCAGGGTCTGTACCATGGCAAAACCACTGAATACCGCCCCGGCCACAAAATAAGGCGGGAAGATCGTCGTGTGCCAGCCCGGGATGACTGAAGTCGCAAAGTCAAAGGATACAATGGTATGCACCGAAAGTACCAGGGGAGTAGACAGACCCGCCAGGACCAGCGACAGGGCTTCGTGACGCTGCCAGTGCTTGGTGCTTCCCGTCCAGCCAAAGGAAGCTACGCCGTAAAAGAATTTTCTCCATTTCAGTTTGGCACGGTCCCGAAGGGTCGCCAGATCCGGTAACAGACCGCAGTACCAGAACAGCAGGGAGACCGTAAAATACGTTGAAATCGCAAATACGTCCCAGAGCAGCGGCGAGTTAAAGTTCACCCATAAAGGGCCCCGGGTGTTGGGATAAGGCATGACAAAGAACGCGTTCCATACCCGACCCATGTGCCAGATCGGAAACTGTCCCGCACACATAACGGCAAATATGGTCATCGCTTCCGCGGCACGGTTTACCCCGGTACGCCATCCCTGACGGAACAGCAACAGGATCGCGGAGATCAGGGTTCCGGCATGACCGATACCCACCCACCATACGAAGTTGGTGATATCCCATCCCCAACCAACGGTCTTGTTCAGGTTCCACTGTCCGATCCCGTAGGTCACATCCATGTAGATGGACACCACACCAAAACCTAATAAACCAAGCGAAATGATAAATCCCACCCACCAGAGTTTGCTGGGCGTAGCTTCCACGGGACGGCAGATATCCACCGTAACATCATGGTAGGTCTTGTTTCCCTCAACCAATGGGTCTCTTGCCTGTGATTCGTATCTGATTAATGACATAATTATTTATAAAAATTCTAAAAGGTCTGATTCAATATTTGGGTCCCGCCGAGCACGAAAGCTGCTTAATGATGACTTTCGGCAGCCGGGGCCGCTTCATGTCCTGCTTCGTGTCCTGCACCATGTCCCTCTTTCTCGATCACTTCTTCTGTATTTCTGACTTTGGCCAGGTAGCTGACATTCGGCAGCACGTGCAATTGTTCCAGAGAATAGAAAAGACGCAGCGGATTTTCCAGTCTTTCCCTGGTGATACGTGCGTCCTTGTCGCCGATATTACCGAATACGATCGCATCGGCATTACAAGCCTGCATACAGGCGGTTTTTGCTTCGCCATCCCGCAAAGGCCTGTTCTGTTTCTTGGCTTCCAGTTTGGCATGCTGGGTCCGCTGAATACAGAAAGAACATTTTTCCATCACACCTCTGGAACGTACCGTTACATCAGGATTCAATACCATACGGGTCAGTGGATCATTCATCTGGAAGACCACGTCGTCCAGTTTACCGACCAGTTGCTGATCCTGATTGTCCGGGAAGCTGTCGGCTCCGGTATAATCCAGCCAGTTGAACCGGCGGACCTTAAACGGACAGTTATTGGCACAATAACGGGTACCGATACAACGGTTATAGGCCATCTGGTTGATCCCTTCTTCGTTGTGGTTGGTAGCGGCTACGGGACAAACATTCTCACAGGGGGCATTATCACAATGCTGACACATCATGGGTTGAAATACCACGCCCTTCAGCTGATCGGGATGCTGCTCATCGCTCACAAAATACCGGTCGATTCGCAGCCAGTGCATATCATGGAAACGCGCCACTTCATTTTTACCAACGATGGGCACATTGTTTTCAATATGACAGGCCACCACGCAGGCGCCACAGCCATAACAGGCATTCATGTCCACATTCATGCCCCATTTCAACCCATTTTTCTCATGCTCCCCGTACAGGGTACCATTTTTCCTGTAATTCAGGTTATTGGCCTGAAAATCATTGGCATTCCGGCCATAGGCTTCCTCCAGATGATCCCGGAATTCCTTGATCTCATTGGGATATTTGTTGAAAGTTGCCAGCGTGGTTTCGCGCACCACTTCCACCCGTCCTTCATAAGAATTATGAATCTGGGTCTGCGCAATTTTTTCTTTTCTGCCCGCATCCGTAATCGTCACATTGGGTGCTACAAAACTGATATTGGCACCGCTCAGTGAGGTAAAGGGGAAGGCATTCTCGCCCACACCGGCCGCAGATCTTCCCAGGCTGTCCGCCCGGCCGTAACCCAGCGGCACGGCAATGGTATTGGCATTCATACCGGGAATAACCAGGATCGGCAGTTCCACACTGTATTTGCCACTTTGTATTTTAATAACCGGCTTCTGCGGATAATATTCGTAATCCATGTCCAGCTCAATACCCAGTTCCGCTGCTTTGGGAAGCGAAATCAGGGCATAGTTGCCCCAGGTCGCCCGGGTAATGGGATCAGGCAGTTCCTGCAGCCAGGGATTGGTGGCACCGGTACCGGTTCCCACACCCACATTGCGGTAAACGATCAGTTCATCCTTACCACCGGCAGGAAGGGCAGCTACTGCTGCGGCTGCGGTTGCTGCCGCTGCGCCTGAATAAGTACCGCCGGAACCGGCAGCCGTTTCCAGGACACCGTCCTGCAGGGCTTTCAGGTAAGCGGTTTCACCGCCCAGCCGGCCTTCCCAGAAAGTCTTCAGGTAATCATGATATTCTGCCGGATTGCCGCTCCATTTCAGTAAGGCATCCTGATAGGCCCTGGTTTTAAAGAGCGGGTTGATGGTCGGCTGTACAAAAGCATACACCCCCGTCTTGGGTTCTGCATCGCCCCAGCACTCCAGATAATGGTGGGTGGGCAGCAGGTATTTGCAAAGCTGGGTGGTTTCATCCAGTCTTTCAGTAAAGGAAACCGTAGTGGCCACCTTTTTCAGTGCCGCCACCACTCGGGCGCCGTTGAAATAGTCATATACCGGATTGGCCCCGTAAATCAGCAGGGCTTTCACCTGACCGCCTTCCATTTGGGTCAGCAGGTCTTCAAATTCTTTATTGATGGATTTGGACAAATTGGAAGTCCGGGTTAGGTCGATGGTATTGCCGTAAGCACCGATGGCACTGTTGATGGCGTTGACCAGGGTCTGGATCCGGGCGTCATTGGAACCACAAACCACCAGGCCTTTGCCGCCGGCGGCCTGGAGTTGCTGGGCGACTTTGGCAATCCCTGCGGATAAGCCGGCTTCCAGCTGGGGCGCTGTCACGCCACCGCCCACTGCCGCCAGTAAGGCCAGCGCTACCGCGCCGGTCTGGGACGCACGGTGGGTAAAGCGTTCATCAGCATTGGCACCCGTCATGCTCAGGAAGCTTTCAAACTGATAATGCTTACTCATTTTGGGTGCTTTCTCATCGATCTTCCTGCCCCTGGTATAACCTGCAGCCTGTTCGATAGGATGCAGCCAGGTACCCAGGAAATCCGCTCCCAGGCTCACGATGACGTCTGCGTTTTCAAATTTGTAAGTAGGAATCACCCGGCCAAATCCGCTGGCTTCATTGGCTTCCAGCAGGCCGCTGTAGCCCAGGCTGTCGTAGGACACTACCCGCAGCTTCGGAAATTTCGAAATGATATCCAGGGTGGATGGCGAATTGATGGTACTGGTCAGAAAAACCACTTCTGCCGCACTGTTCAGTTCGGCCTGTATGGTTTTATCCAGGTGCTCGTAAGTGCTCTCTTCAAATTTATCGCCCACTTTACGCTGCGGATGCCGCAGCCGGTGGGTATCATAAAGATCCAGTACGGAAGCCTGTACCGCGGCAGAAGTACCGCCTTTGGTATAAGCATACAGTTCATTGCCTTCGATCTTGATGGGACGACCATCCCGTACTTTGGCCACCACCGGCACAGCATCACCACCAAACACATAAGTAGTGGCATAATATTTTGCTTCGCCGGGAATAATATTATCGGGTTTTACCGCATAAGGTATCGCATCGCGGACTTTGGTCTTACAGCTGGCGGCCAGTGTGGCGGCTGCCGTACTGAAGCCGAGGTATTTCAGAAAGTCCCTGCGCGGGGCCTTGGCATCCAGTAAACCTTTATCATCGAAATTTTCAAACGGCAGTTCATCCTGAAACTCATCAGAAACTTTTTTGTCAAAACCTTCTGGATCATTGATCTGTCCGAATCCTTGCCAGTATTTATTACTCATATGCTCTCTAAATGTGCTGATTTGCTAATATGCTGATTTCCTGCGGCGGCCCTCTCTACAGACTTTCTTTACCACACCGCTTTCTTTCCTTTTCTTAATAGTGACATTTCTGACACTCCAGTCCACCGATATCTTTTACGGTGACACTGTCCATCTTGCCCGACTTGATATCATTATGGAATTTCTCGTAAATGCTGTAGAACTGATTACCGGTAGAGTCCGAAGTATTGAAATTTACTTTGGTCTGACGGTGACAGTTCACACACCAGCCCATGCTCAGTTGCTCAAACTGATAAACTTCATCCATGCCGGTGATTTCACCATGACAGGTCTGACACTGTACATTCCCCACTCTAACGTGCTGACTGTGATTAAAATACACATGGTCGGGCAGGTTGTGTATTTTCACCCATTCGATGGGCTTGGCTTTAGAACCATCCCAGGCATCGGCATTTGCCGGATCAAAGCCTGCATATTCATACAGTTTTTGAATTTCAGCCGTACCGTCTACTACTTTGCCATTTTTGTCTTTGAGTTCCGGTCCGTTGTATTTCTGAATGGTCTTATGACAGTTCATACATACATTCACTGAAGGAATAGCGGCGGTTTTGCTTTCCCAGGCATTGCCGTGGCAGTACAAACAGTTGATCTGATTGATGCCGGCATGTACTTTATGGGAATAAAAAATCGGTTGACGGGGCTCGTAATGTTTCTGGCGGTTGACATTGATCATTGCCGTAGTCGTAAAATAGCCGCCGACCAGGAACAGGACGATGGCAAAAATTGCCAGATAGGTTTTATTGCGGTATACCGGAAGAGAAGGAGCGGCTTTCACGCCCTCGGCATCCCGGGAAGCTTTCTGCAGGTTGTAATTGACGAAAATCAGGATCAGGGCAGCCAGGGCCAGGATCATTGATACCACGCCATACATAATATTACTGCCACTGGAGCCATGTCCTTCTGTAGGAGCAGCGCCACCAGCAGGAGCTGCCGCAGCATCCAGTTTTCCACTACCCTTGGCGTCTACATACTGGAGGATCGCGTCGATCTGTTCGTCAGTCAGGTCCGGGAAAGTCGACATCGTTGTGGGCTTCTTTTTGGACACTTCCACCGCCAGGGGATATCCCGAGGCAATCAGCTTGGCGTTGTTTCTGATCCACTCATGCAGTTTGTCCTTATCCGACCATTCCTGAACGCCTGTATACAGGGCGGGACCGGTCATATCGGACAACATATCCGGGGCGTGACAGCTCTGACATTTGGAAACAAATAATGACTTACCCTCCTGCACAGCATCCTGGGCAACCGCAGCATTGGCAAATACAACAAAAAATGCGATCAGGAGTAAGGTTAGCCGGTTATACAAATGTTTTCGATTATTCATAAAACTCTTAAAATCTAAAATGTGGATAAAAACCTCTGACAGACTGCAAAAATAAGGCGCGGCGTTAACATAACAGCAACAAAATGAAAATTTTTTAAAGCCGCTACCAGCCTGCGTTTCAGCCGATTTCCAGATGCAAAAATTGAAAGCCAAAAATTGTTTGTCATTGGAAAGTCATCTGATTCTGACCTCTTTAAGATGTTAACATCTCCGTTTTGAGGCCGGAATTAAAGAAAATCGGGTTGCGGGTATTTCGCCAAATAGCTTTTATATTGCAGCAGTGGACGGGAGGCTTTCAGAAAAAGGGAAACCAGCAGCCGCCAGTCTGTAGCGACTATATATATATATAATACATGAAGAGATTACATCTGGCCATCATGGCCAGCGGTGCGGGTTCCAATGCACAGAAAATTATCGATTTTTTCCGAAACAGCGAACTGGCAAAAATCAGCCTGATCGCCTGCAATAAACCCGGGGCCGGTGTGCTCGATATTGCCCGCAGGGAGGGTATTCCGGAACTGCTCCTGGAAAAAAACGCTTATAAAACGGACGGTTACGCTTCATTTTTACAGAAAAATGGCATAGATTTTATAATACTTGCCGGTTTTTTATGGAAAATCCCGATTCCCCTGATCGAAGCCTACCCCCAGAAAATCGTCAATATCCACCCCGCCCTCTTGCCCGCCTATGGGGGTAAAGGGATGTACGGCGCCCATGTCCACGAAGCGGTCATTCGCAACCGCGAAACCGAAACCGGCATCACCATCCATTATGTGGACGAACAATACGATCATGGTGCTGTTATATTTCAGGCCCGGTGCCCGGTGCTGCCCGGTGATGATCCGGAGACCCTGGCCGCCCGGATTCACGCACTGGAGCACCATCATTTTCCACAAGTAATCGGCGGCCTGATCAGCGGCATCCAGCGGGACCTGAAGGCCTGAAACGGACCGGTCATCCATTTTACCAAACTATTTAGAATTTCTTTACTTGTTTTGACCCTGTGAATCTATCATTTTGAAGCAGATCGGCATCATACTGGCATTTATTGCAGGGGGACTCAGTCAGCAGACAGCGGCCCAGCAGGTGACCCTGAAAGGAACCGTCTTCGACAGCACAGGCACTTATCCCATAGAATTGGTATCGGTCATCAGTTCTGATGGCAGCGGAACAGTCACCAACCGTTATGGTGATTATAACCTGACCGTTCATGAATCGGACTCCATCTGGTTCAGTTACCTGAATAAACCCACCCGGAAATTTGCCGTAAAAGATATCAAAACCCCCTTTTCCTTTGATATATCACTGCAGACCTATATTCCGATTCTGCCGGAAGCACGGGTCCGCAATCCCAATTACCGGCAGGATTCGCTGCAAAACCGTCAGGATTATGCCAAAGTTTTTAATTACCGCAAACCCGGACTGGGTACCGTGACCAATAATGACGGAACCGCCGGACTGGACCTGGACGGCATTATCAATTCATTCCGGTTCCGGAAAAACCGGCAGATGCAATCATTTCAGGATCGGCTGATTTCTGAAGAACGGGAATCCTATGTCCGGCATCGTTTCAGTAAGGCCCTGATCAGGCGCATCACCCAGGAAGACCGGGACAGTGTGATCAATCAGTTTATCCTGCAATACCTGCCATCCTACCTGTTTACCTCGATGGCCAACGATTATACCTTCCATAAATATATCAAGGACTCCTACGAAAGGTTTAAAACCGGCCAGCCTGCTTCCCCTCTCTGGCGGGAGGGTGCCACCGGAGAAGAGGTCATGGTGGATCCCCGGGAGCCCTGACCTGTCCTTCTGCCCCGGATCCGGACGATTTTTTAAAAAAAGAATAAATTGCATCCATGCAAAAATTCTGGCCTGTCCTGCCGCTGCTGCTTGCCTCCGGTCTGCTGCAGGCGCAAAGCTCCTGTGATCTGTTGATCAAAAACGGAAAAATTATTGACGGAACCGGCAATAACTGGTATTATGGAGATATCGCCGTTTCCGGGAGCCGGATACTGGCGATGGGTCCGGCGCTCCGGGTTGATGCCGCCCGTACCATTGATGCCAGTGGGCTGGTGGTGGCACCGGGTTTTATTGACGTACACACCCATATTGAAGGCGATGAAACCGCCAATCCCACGGCGGATAATTTTATTTATGACGGTGTTACCACCGTGGTTGCCGGAAATTGCGGTTCTTCCAATGTGGATCTGGGCCGTTATTTTTCCTGGATCGACTCGCTGAAACTCTCGGTAAATGTAGCGAGTCTGATCGGCCATAACAGTGTCCGCCGTAGCGTGATGGGCCGGGCCAACCGCCTGCCTTCTGCTGCAGAACAGCAACAAATGGAAGCCCTGGTCAGAAAAGCCATGCAGGACGGTGCCGTAGGTATGTCTACCGGACTGATATATATCCCGGGCACTTATGCGGCGACTGCTGAAATCACGGACCTGGCCAAAGTGGTGGCGGGTTACCACGGTGTTTACGCCTCCCATATGAGAAATGAAGGTGATAAAGTCAGCGAGGCGATAGCGGAAGCCATTGGGATTGGCCGCCAGGCCGGTCTTCCGGTAGAGATTTCACATTTTAAAGTCAGTGGGCAGCAGAACTGGGGGCGCAGTCGCCAAACCCTCGCTCAGGTGATTGCCGCCAGAAAAGAGGGCATCGATGTCACGATCGATCAGTATCCCTATACCGCTTCCAGTACCTCGATCAGTACTTTATTGCCCGATGCGATCCTGGCCGATGGCCAGGACAGTGTACGTGCCCGGCTGACCAATCCCCGGATCAAAAAAGCAGTGATCGATGATATGGTACGCCGCCTGAAGAAAAGGAAACTCAAACATTACAGTTACGCGGTAGTGGCTTATTACGGCGCCGATACTTCCTATAATGGAAAAAGCATTGAAACCATCAACCGCCTGCTGGGTCGCAAACACAAGGCCCGGGCCGAAGCCCAGACGATTATTGACATACAGCTGAACGGCGGGGCCAGCGGTGTATTTCATGGAATGGGCGAAGACGATGTCCGGCGCATCATGCAGTTTCCTTTCAATATGTTTGCCAGTGATGCTTCGATCCGGATATTTAATCAGGGTATGCCGCATCCCCGGGGCTATGGAACCAACGCCCGGGTCCTGGGTAAATATGTCCGGGAGCAACAGGTCCTGGGTCTGGAAGAAGCCATCCGCAGGATGACTTCGCTTCCGGCACAAAAATTTCAGCTGAAGGACCGGGGATTACTTCGGAAGGGCCTCGCAGCCGATATCGTCATCTTTGACCCCGCCACCGTCAGCGATCAGGCTAGTTTTGAAAAACCACATGCCTATTCGAAAGGGTTCCATTATGTGCTGGTCAACGGAAAGCTCACGGTGGACCAGGAACGGCATACAGGCGCCCGTGCCGGGCAACCCCTGTACGGGCCGGGAAAAAGTCTGCAACCCTGAAAAAAAGCTCATTCGAGTCCGCTGAGAACCAAACAGTTGTTAGCAAACCGTAGGCATTTACGCCGGCCCTGATGGGCCTTCTCGGCGTCTTTTCACAAATAAAAGTTAAACAGATTACGAATTATTCGTAGTTCGTTGCTACAACTTATATTGTGGTTCAAATTCTAATTATGAGACGACCATTCCGGATTGCCTATGGATTGCTGTTGCTTTTGCCTATATGCTTATCTGCCCAGAAAAATATTTACCTGAATCCCGATAATGCGATTGGCGCCAAGTCTTCGCTGTTCTTCAGTGCTGTGGACCTGATCCCACTGGAAACCTCCAAAGCCTGTTCCTTTACCAATATGAGTGGCTTTCTGGTGACTCCCAGGTATTATGTGGTGCTGGATGGCGGTAATAACCGGGTACTGCTATTCGACAGGCAGGGTAAATTCCGTCATGCATATACCCGCAAAAGATTTAAGCTGGCTACGATACAATACATTCCCTCCAAGGATGCCATCTTTATTACCAGCCGGAATAAAAACTATACGATACCGCAGGGCCGGGCCCAGAAAATGATGCAGGAAGCGGGTGATCAGACAGATTTTTCCAAATACACCGGCCTGGACCTGCTGTACCTGAATAGTGAACCGGCTTTCCGGACCGAATCCCTACCCGTACCCCGCTTCGCCCTGAACGGCCTGTATTATTTCAACGACCATTACCTGGTGAATATCGAACGTTATAATAAATACCTGAAAGACAGCGTGGGCTATCATTTACTGGAAACCAGGGGCAACCAGGTGGTACGACGTTTTTTTCCTTTTCTGAATATTGAAAAACTGCCGCCTTATTACGAAGGAATGGAGATTTCTTTTGATCCGGATCAGCAGGAAGGGGCACTGCTATTGCATAAGAACTACGACAATACCGTCTACCGGCTGACCAAAGACTCGCTGTCGGTAGCCTACCGGTTTATTTTTCCGGCCACACATACCATGCCGGCCGATTTTCAGTCCACCCTGTTCAAGAACAATATCGAGTACACCAATTATACCAAAAAAAACGGCAAGGCCATTGACGGCTTTTACAATATGATCCCGTTCAGGAACCTGTTTTTTTTCTCCACCAGTGATAACAATCGCGGAGGCCATTCCTATCTGTTCAATGACCGCAATAATATGCTCTATGACCGTTCTAAAATTAATACCGACAGTACGATCTACTTCCTGCCCAATAGCATTTTTTCCCGCATCATGGAATTCGATGATCAGTACCTGTACAGTGCGATCAGTACGGCTGACCTGCTGAAGGAAAAGGCCAATATGCTGGAAAAAAACGAGGTCCTGCCGGCGCCCATCCGAAAACTACTGGAAGGCCTGGATAAATACGATAATCAGGTCATCATTCAATTAAAAGTCAATTCTACAGACCTATGAGAAACCTAATGCTGCTGTTATTACTGTCACTGCCGGTGGCTTTGATGGCCCAAAAGAATACCGGCTCGGTAAAAGGCACTGTCTACGATTCAATTAATGATTATGCCCTGTCGGCGGCATCGGTTTCTGTATTTAAACAGGCGGATTCCACTGTTACCGATTTCCAGCTCAGTGACGAAAACGGCGCTTTTACTATTGCAGGACTGGCGTTAAAGACCCCGTTTTATTTTATTATTACCCACACCGGCTACCGGCCTTTTGTACGGGCTTTTGCGCTGGACAGCAGCCAGTTGCTTCTGGACCTAGGGAAAATCAATATGCAGGTCCGCGGCGCCGATGAATTGGAAGAAGTGGTGATCAAGGCCGTGCAACCCCTGCGAATGAATGGCGATACCCTGGAAATCAATCCGGACGCCTTCAAACTGGACTCCAATGCCGTAGTGGAAGACATGCTGATGCGGGTGCCCGGACTGACGGTCTGGGGCGACGGGACCATTACGATGAACGGCCGGCAACTGGAAAAAGTCTATGTGGACGGCAAGCCTTTCTTCGGCGGCGCCACCCAGACAGCCACCCAGAACCTGCCCAAAAATGCAATTGAAAAAATACAAATCTACCAGGAAAAAGATCTTTCCAAAGTCCAGAGCACCGATGAAAAGACAGACTCGCTCTATTCAATGAATATCAAACTCAAGGAGGATAAGAAAAAAGGAATATTCGGCAAGATTGGTGCCGGCTATGGCACGGACGAACATTATACGGGCGATGGGGTACTGCAGGCTTACGACAAGCGCAACCAGTTCGGCATTGCTGTCGGCATCAACAATATCAATAAGGAAGAAGGAACGGGAGAAAATGCTTTTGAGCAGAATACCTTCAAATCCAATTTCCGGATATTCTACGGCGGACGGGGCAACGCCAATGACGGGATTACCCGGCGCAGTTATGCCAATCTGAAGTGGCAGCACAGTTTTTCTGAATCGGAAAATTCTCAGTTTTACAACCGCCTGACAACGGATTACGGCTACCTGAATACCCGGCAGAATATGCTATCTGATATCACCAATATAAAAACCATCGACGATTATTCCCTGTCCAGTTACAGTCAGAATCAGAATCTCAGGACCAGTACGGATAATAATGTCAAGTTCATGTATGAAAACCGCAAACAGTTCGGTAATTTCCTGAACCTGACGGCCAATTATACCAATCAGTTTTCCACCAATGATGGCCGGTCCCAAACCGATGTATATAAAAATGACAGCCTGGCCACCAGTACGGCCATTAATACCAATCATTCCGAGACCAGCAATGACAACCTGAATGTGTTTGGATTTGTTCGTTCCAACGATGCGGGCCAATTGACCGATCCCCGGAAAAACTTCATGCTGTTTTTTAACGGAGGTTATAATAACTCCCGTACCAATAGCAGTACCCAGAGCAATTTTATTTCCCATATCGATTCGATCCCTTCGGATTTGATTGATCGCCGCTACCAACGCGACAACCAGAATTATAATTTTTCGATGGACTTTAATTATGATGGGTTCCGTCCCCTGATTTTCGGCATCTACAATTTCTTTAATATCGACATTGCGCTTTTAAACGAGTTCTCGGTCAGCAGCCAGAAATACAATTCCATGGTTACGGACTATGATACCCTGACCGGCCAGTACCTGCAGAATGCGCTGCTCACCAATGACAACCAGGCCCTGAACCTGAATTACCGACCGGGACTGGCCTTTCGTAAAAACTTCAGTAAAAATGTCTGGGAACGTTATTACTACTGGTTTTCCGCCGGACTGGAACTCAAACAGCAATTTCAGGGGTTACAGAATGAATCCAGTATCGGGGAACGTAACCTGGACCGGACATTCTCTGCCTTTACCCCTTCGCTGTACATGAATTTCAACTATGAAAAGCATAATGCTTTCAGGATTAATACCAATCTCTGGAGCAACCTGACGATGGATCCACCTTCCATTGATGAATTGTACCCGATTGTAGACAGTACCAACCGGTACAGCATCACGGCGGGCAACCCGAACCTCAAACCTTCTCACAGGCAATACCTGAACTGGCGGCTGGATATCAACCGCAATAAGCGGGGCAGTAAAAGCAATTACAGCGCCGGCATTAATCTGAACTTTAACAATACAACCGACGCCATCGGTGATAATACCGTCTACGACAGCAGTGGCCGCAGTGTCCGCTACCTGATCAATGTGGACCGGCAGACCAGCTGGAATGGCGGCTTCAATGCCCGGTTCTCGACAGAACTGAACAAAAGAAATACCCTGAGTTTCTCCTATAGAAATTCTCTGTCCCATAGTTCGCAACCGGGTTTTATCAATTACCAGGCGGCCATTGCCCGGAACAGAACGATTTCCAATACCCTGAGTGCCACGTACAGCCTGATCGACAAATTCAATATTACCCTGGGAGAAACCATTTCCCATAACAGCAGCCAGCAGCGGGGATTGAATTCGGCTCCGGCTGAAATCCGTAATTATACCAGTTCGGTCAATGCGAACTATTTTATTACCAAGGCGATCAGCCTGAACAGTTCGCTGAACTATCAGAATAATTTCGCCGCCAATGGCAATTCCGTTAAAGCCAGTATCTGGAATGCCAATGCCGTGTATCGGTTTATGCAGCAGAAAGCGGAATTGACTTTCACGGCATTCGACTTGTTGCATCAGAATAAAAACATCAGCAACTTTGTCGCAGAAAACTCAGCTACCACTACGATTACCAATGGGTTGCAACAATATTTTATGCTGACTTTTTCCTATTATCCCAGAAAATTCGGCAGCAATAATAACCGACGTCCGGCCAGGCCGGGAGGCATGATGATTATACGCAACTAGGCGGCCCATCAAAAATAAGTCTGCTGTACCTGAATTATAGCCGAATATCTTACTTTTAATTCCAAGAACAGTAAGTATGTACAGCAATGAACAAATGGCGGCCCTGCGGGACAGCACCCGTGTATTTTTATCCGCAAAATCCGAAGCCCCTGGTACGCCTCAGGCAGCAGAAGCCCTCCGGGAGGTCCTGCGCTTTCATGAGTACCGGTATTACAACCTCAATGATCCCCTGCTCGCCGACACCGAGTACGACCAGTTGTATAAATTACTGGAAGCCGCAGAAAACCAGCATCCTGAATGGATCACTCCCGATTCTCCCACCCAAAGAGTCGGAGAAACCCTTAGTGGTAATTTTAAGACAGTACCACACCTAGTGCCGATGCTCTCACTGGATAATTCCTATAATGCCGAAGATCTGCGGGATTTTGACCGCAAAGCCCGGCAGGGCGCGGGTCAGAAGCAGCTCATTTATTGCGTCGAACCAAAATTCGACGGTGGCAGTATTTCGCTGATTTACGAAAACGACCTGCTGGTACGCGGCGCTACCCGTGGTGACGGCATCGCCGGTGATGATATTACCACCAATTTGAAACAGATCCGCAGTCTGCCACTTTCGGCCCGGTTCAGCCGGTACGGATTGCAGCAGGTGGAAATCCGCGGCGAAGTGCTGATGAACAAAAGCAGTTTTGCCAGTTACAATGCCGGGCTGATCGAAAAAGGACTGGCGCCCCTGGCCAATCCCCGCAACGCGGCTTCGGGCACTTTACGGATCAAGGATCCCGGCGAAGTGCGCAAAAGAAACCTCGACGCCTTTGTCTATCATATCAGCGATTATACCCTGTTGCCAGGTCATGACACCCCCGCAGCACTCCTGGCCCATGACAGTGCTTTGAAATTATTATGGGAGCTGGGTTTCCGAAGTCCGGTCAAAGAAATGCGGACTTTCGACCATATCGATGCCTTGATTGCCTATTGCCTGGAATTTGAACAACAGCGGGATGAATTGCCTTATGAAATCGATGGCATGGTCATCAAGGTAAACCGCATCGACCTGCAGGAGCAGCTGGGTATGACTTCGCATCATCCCCGTTGGGCAATCGCCTTTAAATTTAAGGCCCGGCAGGCCACCAGTAAACTGCTGCACGTGGAATTTCAGGTGGGCCGTACCGGCTCCATTACGCCGGTTGCCAAAACCGAACCGGTATATATTGGTGGGGTGACTGTTAGTTCTGTCTCCCTGTTTAATGAGGATGTCATCCGCGAAAAAGATTTGATGATCGGCGACACCGTTCTGGTCGAAAGAGCCGGTGACGTGATCCCTTATATCGTCAAACCCCTGAGCGAACTGCGTACGGGCCAGGAACAAAAAATCAGTTTCCCGACCCGTTGTCCGGTATGTGACAGTCAGCTCTTTAAAGAGGAAGGTGAAGCCGTATGGCGTTGTGTGAACATAGAGTGCCCGGCACAGGTGGTGGAACGGATGATACATTATGGCAGCAAGGATGCCCTGGACATCAAGGGTTTTGGGGAAGCCAATATCCGCAAGTTTTATGAACTGGGCCTGCTCCGGGATATTCCCGGCATCTATACCCTGGATTTTGAAGCCATCGGCCGGCTCGAAGGTTTTGGGGCCAGGTCGGTAGAAAAACTCAGGGAAGCGATTGAACAAAGCAAGACGCAGCCCCTGCACCGCCTGATTTTCGCCCTGGGCATCCGCTTTGTCGGAGAGACAACCGCCAAGGTCCTGGCACGCCGGGTCGATCACCTGCTGGATCTGAAAAATTTCACGACAGAGGCGCTGCAGGCCCTGGAGGATATCGGTCCAAAAGTCGCCGGCAGCATCCGTCATTTTTTCAGCAATGAGGATAACCTGCAGATGCTTCAGCAACTGGAATCCCTCGGGGTACAATTACAGCAATCCGGGACAGCACCAGCCGGCGGCGGAGACTTCGAGGGGATCAGTTTCCTGTTTACCGGTACCCTGCCCACGCTCAAACGCAGTGATGCCAAAGCCATGGCAGAAGCCCGGGGTGCCAAGATACTCAGCGGTGTAAGTGCCAAACTCAATTACCTGGTGGTTGGCGCAGATGCCGGCAGTAAACTGGACAAAGCCAAAAAACTGGGCAGTGTGAAAATCATTGATGAAGCCAGTTTTCTGAAAATGATCGAAGGCTGATCCAAACAGTAGCGTCCTGCTTTCAACCCGGCCCTAGTCCGGGTATTGAGCCGGGTTAAGAATTATTCCGGCCAATCTCAAACTTCAAACATTCTTTTACATTTGTAGCATGAACAGAGTGGTGATTACCGGTATGGGCATCTATTCCTGTATCGGAAAAAACCTGGAGGAAGTCAGCGCCTCGCTTCGGGCAGGCCGGTCGGGTATTATTTTCGATCCCGTCCGGAAATCCTTTGGTTACCGGTCAGCACTGACCGGCTGGGTGGACCGTCCTTCCCTGAAAGGGCTGCTGGACCGGCGTTCCCGGATCATGCTGCCGGAAGAGGGAGAATATGCCTATATGGCCACCATCGAAGCACTTCAACAGGCGGGTATCGATGCCGATTATATCGCTGCCGTGCAGCCCGGCATCCTTTACGGCAACGACAGTTCTGCCAAAGCAGTGGTAGAATCCACCGATCTGATCCGCGAAAAAAAAGATACGATGCTGGTAGGGTCCGCAGCCGTTTTCCAGACCCTGAATTCCACCATCACCATGAACCTGGCGACCATCTTTAAGCTGAAGGGCATTAACCTGACGGTAAGTGCCGCCTGTGCCAGCGGTTCCCATGCCATCGGCCTGGCCTATATACTGATTAAAATGGGCCTGCAGGAATGTATTGTTGCGGGTGGCGCGCAGGAGATCAATCATCTTTCGATGGGAACTTTTGATGCCCTGGGTGCTTTTTCGGTCCGGGAAGATGCGCCCGAAAAAGCCAGCCGGCCCTTTGACCGGGACCGGGACGGACTGATTCCCAGTGGCGGCGGCGCTACTGTGGTACTCGAAAGTCTGGAATCTGCCCTGAAAAGGGGTGCGCCAATTATTGGTGAAATCATCGGATACGGATTCTCTTCCAATGGTGAACATATCAGCAACCCCACCACAGAAGGGCCTGCCAGATCACTGGCCATGGCATTGAAAGATGCCGGCCTTCAGGCGGCCGATATTGACTATATCAATGCCCATGCCACCAGCACCCCTGCCGGAGATGCCAGTGAAGCCCGCGCCATACAAACCCTGTTCGGCGATTGCAAAACACCCGTAAGTTCCACAAAATCAATGACGGGACATGAATGTTGGATGGCCGGCGCCAGTGAAATTATTTATAGTTCACTGATGATGCAGGAGGAATTTATTGCGCCCAATATCAATTTTGAACACCCGGACGAGGACAGCAGGCATCTCAACATTATAAAAAACACTACAAAAAAGAATATAAATGTATTTTTGTCAAATTCTTTCGGATTCGGAGGAACTAATTCTACCCTGATTGTTAAGCGGTGGGCATAAATTTTTAGAATAACTACAACCTGAAACAACCGATTTTATCTGAGTTGTAGCCTGGAAGAATGCTTCCGTGAAAAAAGTGGAAATTATGGAAATGAAGGACATTATTGAAAAAACTAACGCTTTTCTCGTTGATGAATTTGAAGCGGACCCGACACTGATACAACCAGAAGCCAGTCTCAAGGAAGTACTGGATCTGGACAGCCTGGACTATATTGATCTGGTCGTCGCTCTGGAGAGTAATTTTCATTTCAAAGTGCAACCCGGCGATTTTCTGCCACTGGTAAGTTTCGCGGACTTCTACCAATACATCCAGGCCCAGATCGAGAAAAAAGTGGTAGCTTAAGTCAGGCTCAGGCCACGGCCTCCAAAAAATTTCTGATTGTTTTCTTGTAATAGCCGCACGGCCAATGCGCCCGGGCCGGTTTGCCTTTAATTACCTACAATGAACTGCGGGCACAGCCGACACGCTTTCAGGGGCTCTTTTATGCTCAAAAAAACATGCCGGTCCAAAGACGGGACCGGCATGTTGATATGCTTAACTGTATCTATTACTGTAAGCGCCCTGATCAGGGCTTGATTACTTTGATGGTTTTGCTGTAACGATGGGTGCCGTCCTTGTCCACCTGTTTGATACGCAGGTAAAGGTCCTGGCTATAGTCAATGCTTTCCGCATCACCTTTGGTGCAGGACACCACCACTACACTGGTGCCGATCAAGATCAGCAGGCCCAACATCAGGCGACGACGGCCTTTGACGAAAGTGCCTGAAAGCAGTAGCAGCATTCCGCCGCCCAGCAGGGCCAAACCGGAAGCCGCCATTTTAAATTCATAACGAATGGCAGTATCAGAATTGCCTTCAGTAGCCTGGCTCTTTACCTGACCTATGCTGGTGAAATCCACCGCATTTTTTGACAATTCTATATCGAAATACGCATTATTGGTTTCGCTGAGGGTGGTCCATTTTACCTGTAACGCACTGCCGTCGAACAGTGCGGAGAGCCCGGATAAAGTTACCGGCAAAATCGTGGCATTGATGCCAAAATCAACACCATTAATATCGGTGCCGCTGATGGGTCCGATTTCAATGATCCCGCTGCGATTGGCCGGATTGGCCGTACCATTAAAATTGGTGCCCGTATAACCAAAATCATTCAGGGGTGCATCGGCTGCGCTGAGTTGTTCCCCTTCATATTTTTCCGTATTGGTCAGGATTACACGGTAGTTTCCGGTACTGATATTGTTGTCGGCCACAAAAAGCCTGTAGTCTCCGGTGGAGCTAACTGCCACTGAACTGACCAGATTGCCGGCCGGATCCACCAGGTTGGCCCAGAGCCCGTTGGCCATGCCCGGTTCGGTACCGTTCTTGACGGCATTGACATCATCATCTCTCCAGACCGATCCGTTAATCAGGATGGCTTTGGTAAAAAAGCCACCGCCGGCCATAAAGTCCAGGCCGTTGCCCGCATCAGGGGTATTCGTCGGATAATTGGCAATATTTAATAATTGTGCCGGGGTCAGGTTGACGTCGTTGGCATACACGCTGATTCCATAAACGATACTTCCCGCAGTCACACCCAGTTGATTTAGGGGCACAAAAACACCGCTAACCGTTTGTAGACCGATATTCTGACTGGGTTTAAGATCCGTATCAATACCTGCTGTCTTCTGCAAAACTATGGACGAAAAAGAGGTAGTTGAAGCACCCCAGGCGCTGGAAGCCACCGCCAGAGAACTCGTGAGCTGGGTGACGGTACTGCCCGAAAGACCGGTAATCGCAGAAAGTTTAAAATTATCATTACCCCCCCTTTCCATCAACAGAAAGCCCGAAGTGGCCATATTAACGCCAGCTGTATTGATGGGCTGATCCAGTATCAGGTCAAATCGTTCAATATTATTGGTCGTACTACTGATGCCGTTTACAAATACATTATCCGTACCCCTGTTGACGATATAACTGTTAGTCAGCTCCTCCATACTTCCTACATAATCCGGTCGCAGGTATATACTATTGCCTATAATGAAGGTCGGCGCTACTTCAAAAAGGGCGGTAGTCTTTTCAACCGCACTATTACGGTGAATGATCACCGAACTGAAAGGTTTGGCACCCGGTACCGCTTTGGTGACACTAAAGGTTTCCCCGTCGACCTGAAAGAGTTTGACGATTGTATTAAAGCCATCCGTTGAACCATCAGATTTTCCATAGTTCATCGTATAGTTAAATGTGGTCGGATAAGTACCCCCGTAACCAGTAATGGGATAGCTCACCTGAGGCGTTGTTACGGGCAGCTGGCCCATTAAAAAATTAACCGGCTTTTTCTGTGCCGTTACCGGCAGGGAAAATCCTAAACAGAATAGCAGTAGCAGTCTGGTAGTTTGAGTAGTCATAGTTTTTATTATTAAAAAATTAATTTTCCAATTATGCTGCTTCGCTAAAAAACACAAAACCCCCAATCGGGATGACAAGGGTCATCCTGGCTGGAGGGATTCAGGGCGGTTTTAACCGTTCCTGACGCGTTTCTTAACTTAAATAACTGAATTGAAAATTACCATAGGTCCAACATGTTAGGTAGCTATTGCAGTCATTCTTAATGCAAATGTAGAGTGATTATCCATAATAACTGAAGAAACCCAGTATTTTTTTTAGTAATTCCGGATGGAGGGACATGGTCCGAACTCATTGTAAAAGAAACAGTTCAATAGTTTCTCCGGCAAACGGCTTTTTAGAATTGCCCCGGTCAGCATAGAATGCATCCGCCAGGCCCTGCAACGGAAACTGTTTCCCTGGAATCGCTGCTACATTAACATAACAGCCCGGACCGAAATCTGCCGGAAGCAGCCCTGTCACAGCGCTGCGCCAGCGTTGAAATCCGAAATTATTTTTACCGTCCCGATTTTTCTACACTTAGTTTTAGGAAATTTGCCATTCAAACGAACATGAGCAACAGAATATACCGGAAAGTCGACAGTTACCGGCAATGCCCGGTTCGCTATTACTTTCAACTTATTGAACCTTAAAGCATGAATTCGAGTACCCTCAAAGAAAGAACGTATACCCTGGAAGAACTGGATGAGCTGGCCGCTTGGATGCTGGAGCAGCTGAAAGGAAAAAGGGTCTTCGCCTTTAATGGCAATATGGGGGCCGGTAAAACCACACTGATCACGGCACTCTGCCGCAAACTGGGTGTGACAGAGACCATCAGCAGTCCCACTTTTTCCATCATCAATGAATATGAATACAAAATGGGTAATGCTACCGATCTGATCTATCATATGGACCTGTACCGGCTCAAAGACCAGGAAGAAGCGATCACTGCAGGGATAGAAGATTGTCTGTACAGCGGTCACTATTGCTTTGTGGAATGGGCAGAAAGGGCACCCGAGTTATTTGGTGAGGGCACGGTCTGTATTTATCTCTACCACGATAGCGACAGTCGGACCCGTAGCTTGGAAATCGAGCAGAAATAAGTATTTTTGGCATCCTGATGCCATTGAATATTTTCTAGTCTTATTAAATATCGCTTATACCTTAACCCCGTCAGCACATGAGTAAAAAGCCTCTGATCAGTACCTCTTTCAATTACGAAACGCTGGAAGAAACCCTGGATATTAAAACGAAGGGTGGGGGAATGAGCATAGGGATACCCAGAGAGATCGCTTTTCAGGAAAACCGGGTGGCTTTAACCCCCGATGCAGTCAGCGTATTGGTCAGTAACGGACATCAGGTCACATTGGAGCACAATGCGGGCGATGCCGCCCATTTCCGGGACAAGGATTACAGCGATGCCGGCGCCCGGATCGTTTACAGCCGCGAAGAAGTCTTCAAAGCACCGATTCTGGTCAAAAGTGCACCGGTCATTGAAGAAGACCTGCCCCTGTTGCAAATGCACCAGTCAATTATTTCTCCGCTCCATATATCCATGCTGCGCCAGGAGGTCCTGCATACCATGATGCAGAAAAAAATTACTGCACTCTCCTTCGAAAGCCTGAAGGACAGCAGCAATTCTTATCCCATTGTGCATGGCATGAGTGAAATTGCCGGAAGTGCCGTGATGTTGATCGCAGCCCAGTATCTCAGCTCTGCCAATCACGGGAAGGGCGTATTACTGGGAGGCATTTCAGGCATTGCGCCGGCTAAAGTAATCATTCTAGGTGCCGGTATCGTCGGAGAATATGCCGCCAGGGCGGCCCTGGCACTGGGCGCATCAGTAAAAGTTTTTGATAATAGTATCAGCCGCCTGAAGCGCATGCAGAATGCCATTGGTCAGCGACTCTGGACTTCCGTTATCGAGCCCAAGCTGCTGGCCAAACAGCTGCGTACCTGTGAAGTGGCGGTCGGTGCCCTGTCGAATCTTAGCGGCAGAACCCCCATGGTCGTAACCGAGGAAATGGTCAGTGGCATGCGGCCGGGTGCGGTAATTATTGACGTGAGTATTGACCGGGGCGGCTGTTTTGAAACTTCGGAGGTCACCACGCATGAAGCACCTATATTTATTAAATACGGCGTTATCCATTACTGCGTACCCAATATCCCTTCCGGTTTTGCACGTACCGCCTCCCAGGCGATCAGCAATGTACTGATGCCCCTGTTGATTGATGCTGGTGATGAAGGTGGACTGGAAGATCTGATCTGGCAAAGGATCCATCTGCGCAACGGCATTTATCTGTTCAAGGGTTACCTGACAGATTTCTACCTGAGTCAGCGCTTCAACCTGAAATTTACGGATCTGAATCTGCTGATTGCCAGTCAACGTTAAAAAAACAACGGGTCACCTACATATCCTGTATAGACGTACCATGGAAAGAATCAGACAGATTTTTCAAACCCTGGTCGATATTTCTGATGCCGACTGGGAAAACTTTGCCTCCCGGCTCAGCTGTGAGGACTATGCCAAAAAATCCATTATACTTCCAAAAGGAAAAACAGAACGGCATCTTTCTTTCATAGAAAAAGGCATCCTGCGGTTTAATATACCAAAACCGGATTACGATTTCACTTTCGGATTCGCCTTTGAAAACAGCTTTGTCAGCGCCTACGATTCCTTTCTGCAGCAAGCGCCCTGTATGTATAATGTTGAAGCTATTACGGACACGGTGCTCTGGCGCATCAGTTATACCGACCTGAACCAGATTTACAGCGAAACTTCACTGGGCGACCGTATTGGCAGAAAGGTGGCAGAAAATCTGTACCGACGGAAAATGAAAAGGGAGTTGTCGCTTTTACAGGATGATGCGACCAAAAGATACCTGGACCTGCTCGAAGAACAACCGGAACTGGTTCGCCAGATTCCGCTCAAATACCTCGCTTCCTATATCGGCATTCGCCCGCAGTCGCTGAGCCGGATCAGAAAATCAATTAGTTAACATTTGTTCATTGTTTCAAGGAAGGGGCACTGCTAATTTTGATCCTAAAAAATGAAACCCTTTTTTCTACTACTTATCGTTTTTGTCCTGGTATTGGCAGCTACCAGAATTTTCAGGTCGGAATCTGACCTGATGCTTGCCGGGCGGTTGGCGCTATCGGCACTATTGCTGTTCACCGCGCTGGGTCATTTCCTGTATCCAAAAGGAATGGCGCTGATGCTGCCCGAATTTGTTCCTTTTCGCACGGCATTGATTTACGGGACCGGCATGATTGAAATTGCAGCCGCCCTGTGCATCTGGATTCCCGCCCTGCGGGTACTGACCGGCTGGTTGCTGCTGGTTTTCCTGGTCCTGATCCTGCCGGCCAATATCTATGCCGCCTTCCGGCAACTGAATTATCAGACCGGCCAATATAACGGACCCGGCCTCGCTTATCTTTGGTTCCGGATACCCTTCCAGTTGTTATTGCTGTGCTGGACTTATTATTTTGTCATCCGTTGACCCGGTTTCGGCAGCATTGAAATCGGCTCCAAAAGATCCCAACGGATGTGATTCCCGGCCAAGAGCTACTTGGTGGGCTGGCCAGTAACTCAATCAGCTTGTACCAAACAGGCTTGGTTAAAAAGCAAAGAAAAATTTGCGTAGTTAAATAACTACACATATATTTGTAGTCAAATAGCTACACAATGAAACTCAGAAGAGATGTATTTCAGGCCATTGCTGATCCTTCCCGCAGGGCGATCCTGCTATTGGTGGCCAGTCAGTCGATGACAGCAGGTGCGATTGCGGCGAGTTTTAATACCGCCCGGCCTACGATTTCCAAACACCTGCAGATCCTCACTGAATGTGAGTTGCTCCGCCCGGAGCCTTCCGGTCGTGAGATCCATTATCATTTAAATGCAAAGAAAATGAAAGCGATTGCCGATTTCATCGAGCCCTTCCGGAAGATTTGGGATGACCGGTTCAACAAGCTGGAATCCATCATGAAAAATTATCAACCCAAAAATTAAAAATGGAACTAAAAACAAAAATTCAGGCCGAAGAAGGCCGCCAGGAATTAATCATCACCCGGGAATTTGATCTGCCGGTGGAATTGCTGTTCAGGGCTTATGAAGACCCCCGGATACTGGAACAATGGATGGGTACCCAGGTGATTTGTCTGGAAAACCACCGGTATGGTCAGTGGCGCTATGAAACGGCTCATGAAGGCCAGGTCGTCTTTGCTGCCAGCGGTGTTATTCTGGAATTTGAAGCCTCCCGGAAGATCACCCGGACCTTTGAAATGGAAAACGGCCCACTGCCGGTGCAACTGGAATTCTTTGAGTTCGAGGCGCTGACGCCCAAGACCAGCAAATTGACGATGCAACTACTTTATAAATCGGTGGCTTTCCGTGACCAGCAGTTGCAGATGCCTTTTGCCAAAGGCCTGAGCTGGGCCCATGACCGGCTGGAAACGACCCTTAAAACCTTAAACCCATCTATATGAATCCGAAAACCCAAAAAATTATCTATTGGATTATTACCCTTTTTCTGTCGCTGGGAATGTTGGCCGGCGGTATTCAACAACTCCTTCAGATCGGTGGCTATAATGAGATCGTCAGCGGACTGGGTTATCCCTTGTACCTGCTGTCCATCCTGGGCGCCTGGAAGATATTAGGAGTGGTAACCATTCTGCTCCCTGGTTTCAAATTATTAAAGGAGTGGGCTTATGCCGGTTTTTTCTTCGTGATGTCCGGCGCTGCCCTGTCCCACCTGATTACGGGCGGCGCTCTGGCTGAAGCGGTACCCTCCCTCACCCTGCTGACGGCTACCGTACTTTCCTGGTACCTGCGCCCGGCCACCAGGAAGCTGGTGCTGCGTCCCGCCTGAATAAGATGCCGGGGGATCCGGAAGTTTTCGTAAGTTAGTCGGTAAGATATTTCATGAACGATACGATCAAACTTCTTCTTAAACTGATTTGGGTCCTGCTATTGCTCTACTGGGGCCTGGCGGCCTTCAACAGCCACAGGGCACGGCTGCAGGAGCCGGCGCTGAAACAGTTCCTCCTGTACTGGACGCCCCTGCTCATCGCCGCATTGTTGCTGGGTCCCGGAAAATGGTTTGGGCAGAGCTGGTTACGGGAAAATTTTGTCGCACACAATAATACCGCCGGGATCATTGGTTTGGGCCTGGCATTTACCGGGGCAGCCATTGCCTGCTGGTCGCGCTATCTGCTGGGACGCAACTGGAGTCTGTCGGTACAGCAGAAACAGGGGCATGAACTCATAGAGCAGGGACCTTACCGGCGGGTACGACACCCGGTTTACGCCGGATTATTGCTCCTATTCGCCGGCAATGGGATCATTGTCGGTGATTACCGGGCCATTCTCGCTGTCCTGTTGGTTTTTGTGACTTTTTGGTTCAAACTGAAGAAAGAAGAAAAATGGCTTACGGATATTTTTGGCAGCGCGTACATCCGTTACCAGCAGCGGACTTCGGCGTTGATACCTTACCTGCTATAAGCAGTGGGTTCTTTGCGCTCCATGAATTTATGATGACCTCTTTTGTTAGAATATTTTTACTGGCCCATGGGCTGCTCACCCTGGCTGCCGCCCTGGTACTGATTGTGACGCCGACATGGATTCCGGCCGCGGTCCATATCCGGCTGCAACCGGACCAGTATCTGATGAGTTATTTTCTGGCCGCTGCGGAATTGGCCATTGCCTGGCTTTCCTTCTATGCAGTCAGGATCCGGAATGCGGCTGCCCTGAAAGGTATTCTTTACAGTTTTATGATTTTTCATGGCAGTACGGCCATCCTGGAAGTTTACGCCTGCCTGCAGGGAGCCGACCCTGCGATTCTGGTAAATATGGGGATGCGGCTGTTGATCATCGGACTGATCTGGTACGGTTTGCACCAGATGGCGGGCAGAAAAAAAAACCGGAACAATAGAGAGGACTAGACCCTGGTCGTCCGATAATTTTAACCACTGATTTACCCTACTATGACCCTCGAAATCATACCTGAAACGCGGCAGGATCGGGAAGCGATCCATCAATTGCATTGTCTGGCCTTCGGACAACCGGCAGAAGCCCGGCTGGTGGACCTGCTGCGACAGGATGCCGGTTTTATCCCGCCCCTGTCACTGGTAGCAAAACAGGCAGGCCATATTCGGGGGCATCTGCTGTTTACCCGAATTATCGTAGTCGCAGACGACGGCAGGGAACGGGAATGCCTGACACTCGCACCGGTAGCGGTGCTACCGGATTTTCAGCGCCAGGGGATTGGCGGACAATTAATTTTTGAGGGACTGGAACGGGCAAAACAGTTGGGTCATCAATCGGTCATCGTACTGGGCCATCCCGAATATTACAGTCGCTTTGGCTTCAGGGAGGCCGCCCTTTGGCAGATAGAATGCCCCTATCCCGTAGCTTCGAAATATTTTATGGCCCTTGAACTGGTGCCGGGTGGTCTCAAAGATATTACCGGCCGGGTAAAATATCCTGCGGCATTTGACCAGCTCTAAGATAGCGGCTGTCCACTGCATTATTCGATACGGCCAAACTTGCCTGCCTGGTAGTCGCTGATCGCCTCAAAAATCTCTTCCTTACTATTCATGACAAAGGGCCCGTGGCTGACAATGGGCTCCTGGATCGGCAATCCGCTCATCAATAAGATCACGGCATCGGTATCAGCAGTGATTTCGATGGTTTCACCCTCCTGACGGAATAAAACAAAACTATGCGGTGCTGCCTCCTGCCCGTTCACCTGGATCCGGCCATCAATAACCAGCAGGCCGGTATGATGGGCGGCCGGGATATCGGCTGAGAGCCGGTGGTCTGCCTTCAGCTGTATGTCCCAGAGATCGATTGGTGTATAGGTTTCGGCCGGACCCTTCTGTCCATCAAAAGCTCCTGCGATTACACGAACCCGGCCCCCTCCATCGGGCAGGGTTACCTGGGGAATGGTTTCGGTCGTCAGCGCCTGATAATGGGGCGTCACATTTTTATCTTTCCGGGGCAGGTTGACCCAAAGCTGTACCATTTCAAAAAAACCACCTCGGGCCGCCCATTCCCGCTCGTGGAATTCCTTATGCAGAATGCCCGAACCGGCCGTCATCCACTGCACTTCACCGGGATGGATCACCCCGCTGTTGCCGGCACTGTCCTGGTGGGCCACACTGCCCTGATAAGCGATGGTAACGGTTTCAAATCCTTTGTGAGGGTGTACATCTACGCCACGGGGCTGGTCTGTGGGTTCGAAACGAAAGGCGGCAGCGAAATCCAGCACAAGAAAAGGACTCATCCGCTCCTGAGATATACCTGCACGAGGAATATAATTATAGACCCTGAATCCGTCGCCGACCATGCCCGCATGGCCAGGACGGCTAACGATTCTTTCAATTTTTTTTTCCATAACCTGAAAATTTAGCAGCAAAGCTAAAGCAGGTTTTGCGGCCGGCGAATAATCCAGATTAAGCCGGCGGGAACCGATGCTATCTGCGGCTTAGTGCTTTTTCATCGGCTGGCTGAGCATTTTGCTCAAAAACTCCGGTGTAATCCCGATATAAGAAGCGACGTATTTCTGGGGCAGGTTCTGAATCAGCGAAGGATAGCGTTTACAAAAATTGGTGTAGCGTTCGACCGCCGTAAGACTTAACGCATCCATCAGCCTTTGCTGGAAGGTTGCCAGTGAGCGTTCTGCCAGGATCCGGAAATAGCGGTCGAGCGTCGGCACGGTATCCAGCAGGTTCTCCAGGTCGGTCTGTCGAATCTGCAAAATGGTGCTTTCCTCTACGGCGTCGATATTCAATGTGGAAGGCTGATTATATTTAAGGGCCTGCATATCCGTAATCCACCACTCACAGGGCGCAAACTGCAGGATATGTTCCACACCGTTCTTATCAATGGCATAACTGCGTAAACATCCGCTGACCACAAAATTCAGGCTTTGCACCATGTCTCCTTCCTGCAGTAGATAATGTTTCTTTCGGATTTTCTTTTCCTTTAAAAAATTCGTAATCAATTTCTTGTCGGTGTCATTCAGGTAGACTTTCCGTTCTATATTCTGTATCAGAAGTTCGTATGCCATAAAGTTGATCTTCGGTTTAATTAGAAATTCAGGAGCCGGGTCAGGGTCTGTTCGAGTCGGGCATGCGCCATATAATTCGCTTCCAGTTCTTTATTAAAAGGAATCGGGCTGTCCAATCCCCCACAACGCATTACCGGCGCATCCAGCATCGTAAAACAATGGGTGGCAATCCAGGCCGCAATTTCAGCCCCCAGCCCCATAAACAGGCTGTCTTCATGCAGGATCAGTACCCGCCCCGTCTTTTGTACAGTCTGGCGAATGGCGTCATAATCCAAGGGTAACAGGGAACGCAGATCGATGATCTCCAGTGAAACTTCCGGATGCGCCGCTGCGTATTCCTCGGCCCAGAGGACCCCCATCCCATAAGTAATGACCGAGGCATCATCTCCGGAAATCAGTTTCCGCGCCCTGCCCATCGGCAAGCTATAGGCGGCTTCGGGAACAGCTGCGGAAAGGCTGCGGTACAGACCCTTATGTTCAAAAAACAGCACCGGTCCCGGGTCATTGATGGCCGCCATCAGCAGCCCTTTGGCATCCGCAGGATCGGAAGGATAAAGAATTTTTAGCCCCGGTACATGAGCGAACCAGGCTTCAGGACTCTGACTATGGAAAGGCCCGGCACCCATACCACCACCCGCCGGCATCCGGATGACCAGGTCTGCACGCTGCCCCCAGCGATAATGAATTTTTGCGAGGTTATTGACAATCTGGTTAAAGGCCATGGTAACAAAATCCGCAAACTGCATTTCTATTACAGCCTTATAGCCTTCCAGCGAAAGGCCCAGACCCAGCCCTACCACCGCACTTTCACAGATCGGTGTATTGCGGACCCTTTGTGGGCCAAATGCATCCAGAAAACCTTCGGTGACTTTGAAAGCGCCACCGTATTCCGCAATATCCTGACCCATCAGTATCAGGCGGGGATCGGCCTCCATGGCCTGATACAATCCCTGTCGAACGGCATCCACAAACCGAAGATCCTGGGTGGGTCCGCTAACAGGCGGTTCGGATCCGGCAGCGCTGTCGACCGGTGCGTAAACATCACCCAACTCCTGCTCCGTATCCACCCGGATCGGCGAAGCTTTTTTAGACGCTTCCTCCAGTTCCGCATCGACCCGGCGACTGAGTTCCTTGCGGATCGATTTGCTGTCGACATCACGAAGCAGCCCCAGTTCTTCGAGGTATTGTTCGTAACGGTTCACCGGATCCCGGGCACGCCAGTACTGCAGCAGTTCCGCCGGGACATATTTCGTGCCGCTGGCTTCCTCATGCCCCCGCATTCTGAATGTCCGGCATTCCACCAGGTAAGGCTGTTGGTGCCGCAGACAATAATCGCGCACGCCGGTAAGGGTATCGATCACGGTCAGTATATTGTTGCCGTCAATCGTAACGCCTTCCATACCGTAGCCCTTGGCTTTATCTGACAGCTGTTCACAACGATACTGCTGCTCCACAGGGGTACTCAGGCCATAACCGTTATTCTCAATCAGAAATATGACCGGCAATCCCCAGACTGCCGCCAAATTCATCGCTTCATGAAAATCACCTTCGCTGGTACCCCCTTCACCACTGAACGCCAGCGCCACCTGTTGCCGACCCGAAATTCGGGCTGCCAGCGCGGTACCACAAGCCAGGGCCAGCTGGGGGCCCAAATGAGAAATCATACCGCATATATGGTGTTCCGTACTGCCGAAATGGAAACTGCGTTCCCGGCCTTTACTGAACCCGCCCGGATCGCCCTGCCATTGGAGAAACAGCCGGTGGAGTGGGATGTCCCGGGTTGTAAATACCCCCAGGTTCCGGTGTAGCGGAAAAATCCACTCCTCCGGGTTCAGGGCCAGGGTCGCACCAACTGCAATGGCTTCCTGACCCATGCCACTGAACCATTTGCTGATCCGACCCTGACGCAGCAATAACAGCATCTTTTCTTCTATAAGACGCGGGTATAACAGCCTTTTATAGATCTGCAGCAACTGTTCATCCGATAAATTTTTCCGGTCGAAAAGCATAACACAAACCTAACCAATTCAGGTGAGAATCAGCAGTACCAGGATCAGGACATGCGGGTTTAATAGTAAGGGCGGATCATTAAGTACACCGTCACACCGCTAAGGGCGACATAGAGCCAAAGGGGCCAGGTATAACGGGCCATTTTCTTGTGCTTTTCATAGGAACCGGTCAGACCCCGATAGACCGTAAACAGAATAAACGGCAGGATGCCGCCTGCCAAAGGGATGTGGGTAAACAGGACGATATAATACAGGGTTCTGGCGGTCCCTGTACCGCCAAACCGGGTATCGCCGGCAAATAGGTGGTGACAGATATAACTGATCAGGAATAAAAAAGAAAGCACCATCGCCGTCAGCATAATTCTCTTGTGCAGGGCATACCGGTGCTGCTTAACCGCAACCAGCGCGGCAACCAGCAACAGGGCTACTGTGCCATTGAGTATCGCATTGACGGCGGCAAAAATATGCACATCAAATCCCAGGTCTGTCTGCAGGTGCACCCGGCCCAGCGCCCCGATGACCAAAAACACAATCACCGAAAAAGATAGAATCAGCCAACGGGCTTTTTTATCATTTTTCTTCCAGACGGGCTGTAGCATTTTCTTTCTTTTTAAATAATATCATAAATAACCCAACAATGATGGCGGTTACCAGAAAAGCGATGGCCAGGGTTTTGACCGGCAGGCCGCTTTTCTTCGTCCGGTCCTTTTCCAGGGTCAGCAATACCGCATCTCTGGAAATACGTTTCAGGTCGGTGGAATCCAGTCCATGATAGTAGCCCCTGATCTGACGTTGGCCATCGATGAGAACAAAATGATCGGTATGGATAAAAGAGCTGTCCACACCTTTTCCGTCCACCAGCGCCAGTTTCATGTCCTTTAATGCCAGATCGTAAATCACTTTCTTATCTCCGGTAAGCAGGTCCCACTGTTCGGGATCCACCTGGAACCGATCAGCCCATTTCTTCAGTGCTGCCACCGAATCCCGCTCAGGATCGACCGAAAATGATAAAAAATGGACATTATGGTTGGTTTTATCACCCACCCGTTGAGCATTCACGATCGCTTCCTGCAGGGTACGCATATTGGTAGTCAATGCGGGACAAATCGTGGGGCAATGGGTAAAAAAGAAATCCGCTATGATAATTTTTCCTTTGTAATCGCTCAATCTGACCGGTTTACCCATCTGATTGACCAGGGCGATATCCGGCAACTGATGCCAGACGGTATCAGTGACTTTTTTACCGTTCTCGGTTCTAACCTTTACACTGTCTGCAAAATAATGTGCAGGCATCGACAGGGCCTCATCACTCATTGACCTGATGATCAGGTAACAGATAATCGGTAGTAAGGATGCCAATAAGACTGCATATAGACCTTTCTTGCTCAAGTTTATTTTTTATATTTACCGGACAGTTTACAGCTTTTGCATCCGGCTGTATTCTGTCGATGCAGAAATTTTTTGCAAAACTCGTGAATTTAAGCTTTGGAAAGGCAAGTTTCGGGGTTTTTCTTAAAATCCCTGCAGCAATGGTTCACAATGCACTTTAAATCATTCCATAAAAATCCTAATACACATGCATGTAAAAATCTCCTTTGCGTTTCTAATACTCACCCTGACCGCGCTGGGCGGCTGTAAACAGGATCATAAAGCACAACCCCTGGTTACCGGTGATCCGGTAGAAACCAAACCACCAAACAGTGATTATACGCCTGCATTTGCGGGTCAGACCCGGATTGGGAGTATTACAACAGAAACGCCGCTGGATATAAAGATCCTCTCTGAGGAACTGGTCAACCCCTGGGGTATAGCCGTATTACCCGACGGTCGGCTGCTGATTACCGAAAAAGGTGGTACCATGCGTATAGCCACCACCGAAGGTGCTGTTGGTGCCCCGATCACCGGTCTGCCGGAAGTAAATTCCAATGGCCAGGGCGGCCTGCTGGGCCTGACCATTGATCCTGATTATTTATCCAACCGGATGGTCTATTGGGTTTTTTCGGAGAACTATGATAACGGCACCCTTACTGCCGTGGCCAAAGGCCGGCTCTCCGAAGATGAGACCAAAATTGAAAATCCTGTGGTTATTTACCGGGCCACACCCGCCTTTAAGGGAACCCTGCATTATGGCGGCAGGATACTTTTTGATCAGAAGGGAAATTTGTTTGTCAGCACCGGGGAACGCTCTGATCTGGCAACCCGACCTAAGGCACAGGACCTGAGTACCGGACTGGGAAAAATTGTACATATCACCAAAGACGGCCAACCGGTCGCAGGCAACCCTTTTATCAATACAGTCAATGCGATGCCAGAGAACTATTCCTATGGTCACCGCAATGTCCAGGGGCTGGCCCTGCATCCTGAAACCGGCGACCTCTGGGAAACGGAATTCGGACCCAGGGGCGGCGATGAAGTCAACCGGGTAGAAGCAGGGAAAAACTATGGTTGGGCTACGATCACTTACGGGCTGGAGTATAGTGGTGAAAAAGTAGGCGAGGGGATTACCCAGCAGGATGGCCTGGAACAACCCGTGTATTACTGGGATCCGGTCATTTCACCCAGTGGGATTACTTTCTATGCCGGGGACGATATTCCGGAATGGGAAAATGATCTTTTTATCGGCGCCTTAAGTGGCTCCCATATCTGCCGTCTAAAAATCAGGGACAATAAGGTCGTGGGCGAGGAAAGGCTACTGGCCGATCAGCAACAACGGTTCCGAGATATCATACAGGGAAAAGATGGTGCGCTCTATGCTGTTTGTGACGGGGTGCATGGACGCTTATACCGCATTGGTAAAAAATAGGGAAGTATTGAACCAGCTTATTTTCATGGCTTCCGATTTACAACCACACATTTTTTACTTAGGCGGTCCGGATTTCCGGGCCGCTTTTTTGTGAAGCAGTAGCGAACTCCTGGCCCGCTGCAGTTTCTGAGCGATACTGTTTTTCGAGCCCGGCAAACAGCTGCAGCAGGGCCCTTTTATGCTGAAAATAAGCCATGGATAACAGTAAGGGAAAGGAAACTATGGCGTTATTTAAAAGCTGCACGGCTTCATTATGATAGGTAGTTCCTGAAAAATAGACCCTAGATTCCGTCATGTACTTCTCCAGGGTTGCCAGCACCTCCCTGATCCTGGCATTTTCGGGCTGGACCTTCGGTACCAGGTCCCGGATCAGTTCCCTGAAAAGCTGTTCCTGCTCCTTCAGAGAGACTAGATATTGCTGGATGACCTCAAAACTGTTTTCTTCAAACATGAATTCGGCGGCGGCGTTCAGGCTTTGGTATTTTTCCGCTATTTGCGCATAGTTTTTATCCAATTCCTGCAACTCCTTATAGCACTGGTCGAACTCGGCACGGCGCTGTTGCGCATCAGCCAGGTACTGAAAATAGCGGTAAATCCCAAGATCGTTATCCTGAATCCTTTGAACCGTCTGCTTCAGTTCGGCTTCCAGTTGAAGGATGACTGCAGCTGCTTCGCTGCCCCGGTATTTTTGACCGTCATAATCAAAACTTTTAACTTCAATTTGCTTATTCACAATTTGCTCCAATGTGGCAATATCTCCTTGTAATGAAATTGCGGTATATATCGTTTCAATCATTTCCGGTCCAAATAGCGTTTCGAAACCGGGAGAATCGGCAACCGTCTCCGCCGGGGTAATATCAAGCTGAACGTCTGGATGCTTGTCATTATAATAGGCATTAAAAATCGGGTCAAAAGTCTGCTCCAGCTGATCATTCCGGAATGCAGTTTCAAAATTGGCGTCAGTGATCTCCTGGACGGGCTGCTCGAAACTGACCTGCGCGAATATGTCTGCTGTTAATTGCTCCTGCCATTGCTCCGCTTCCTTAAAAACGGTAATTGCTGCCGCATTGTTCTCCGTTGCTGCATCAATACCAAGCGATTCCAGGTGGGCGATCCGCTGGTGTAAACTGGGATGGGACGCCCATTGATCCTTGATATTCAGTTTTGACTTGTTATAACGGTTTACATCTTCAAGCCCCACGACCGGCAGGCCGAAAGCCTGTGGCAACTGATGCCTGTTGGCTATAAACTGCAATACAAAACTGTGCTGGTGGTATAGATTTCGGGTGATGCAGCCTTCACTGATACGTATCGTATAAAATTCCAGTAGCTGGTCAAAAGAAGTCGTTGATAGTGTGGAACGGAGCAGTGATCGTATCAATGCTTTCGGACCTGCTATATGGGCCGCAGTTTGATCGGCATGATATTCCATTTCACGGGATAAGGCCAGATAACTGACATTCAACATGCCGTATACTTTTCTCAGCACCCATTGGATGCCGGAGACAATCTTCAGGCCTATTTCCATTATCAATGCAATAATCCCCCCATACTGGTCCACTGCGTTACCAACCGGTTATAGCCTTCATTTTCAAAAAGCATATCGTGAATGATCCTGTTCATATGATGAACATAGGAACCAACGCGCATGGAGCCCTGGGAAAAATGGCCGAATTCATGCGCCAGAATGGCCCGAAGTTCCGTTACCGTCGAAGTATTGATCAGCCCCATGCCGATGATCAGATTTTTCTTATCGGGCATAAACATAGACCAGAATCCGGAATTGAAAAATACAGCGGCATTGACATCCGCAGAGAGAAATAACTTATGAGGACGCGAAGTGCCGACTTCGTCGGCGACCGAATTAATAAACGTCATAAGATCCGGCGCCTGATTGGCAGTTACTTCGAAACGCATTCCTGCCCTTCGGTGGTCAGTTTTAAACGCAAATTTGATCAGAAAAAAGAACACCAGCAAGCCCATTCCTGCCAAACCCAGACCTGCCAGCAGGGTAAAAATTCCGGGGTAGGCTAAAACCAGGCAGTAGCCCCCGTAACAACATAAGGCCGCCAGTGCTATGCCGCATAAAATCAGCGACAAATAAACACCAACAAAAAACAAGACTGCTGTTATGGCCCTCAGCGCAAGCCGCCTGAACCGGGTTGAAATTTTTATCATAAACCGTTGTTTTGAATATGGCAATACGCCCTTCCTGTCCGGCCCGGCTTTTTCGAGTCAGGGCAGCTGTCCCGACAACTCAAAATGAGATAAACGCAGGCTGCATTACCTTCCAGGTTGCTTATTTTTCTGCCGCCTCCTGTTGTTTTTTGACCGATACACTATCGCCCACCATCACGATTGTCATCTTGTCCACCGGCAGGTATTTTTTGGCAAGCGCCGAAACCTGGCCGGGCGTGACGGCATAGATATTTTTTACCTGGTTGTTCAGGTAACTGTCATCGAGACCGTAGAGATCCATGAAATTGAGCTGTCCGATAATACCGGATGGTGTGGAATTCTGCAGTACAAAAATGCCGGCCATATACCGTTGAATGCCCAAAAGTTCCGATTGACCGGGGGCCTCGGTGGCCAGCAGGTTGATTTCTTTTTTAATTTCCCGGATGGCATCGATGGTATGTTCGCTGGTTACATCTGCGGTTTCATTCCAGGCAGCAGCCGTCGGATGCAGGGAAAGCCCGCTACCCGGAGAATACGTATAACCCTTGTCTTCACGAATATTGCTGGTAATCCGGGACGCAAAAGACCCGCCCAGCAGGGCATTCGTTACAGTCATTGCCAGGTAGTCCGGGTCCGAAGGTCCGATCGAGGGAAGCCCCATAATGATGGTTGTCTGGGGTGCATTGTCCCTATTGATCAGTGTGACGCCGGCCTGTGCTGTTTGTTTGTTGGATGGGTATAAGGGTTCTTTGCCCGGCTTCCAGTCCTTAAAAGAATTCTGGATGGCGGTGCCGGTTGCCTTTTCATCAAACTGGCCGGCTACATAGAGCACCGCTCGTCTGGCACCCAGCTCCTGCTCGTAAAAGTGACGGATATCTTCGATCGTATAACTGTCAATCATCGCTTCTGTCGGGTAGGTGACCGCATAGGGTGTATTGGCAAAAACCAGTTTATTAAATTGTTCAGAGGCAATAGAGCGGGGGCGGGTTTTCGACAGAGCGAGATTTCGCTTTAAATCTGCTTTCAGCCGGGGCAGTTCGGAAACAGGCAACAGGGGGTGCATGACCATATCCGCCAGCAGGGCCGTCAATTCAGGCGCAAACTCCGCAAGCGCATCTCCGTAAATTGTGAGCTGATCCGATCCCACACTAATTCCGACAGCACCGCCCATCGACGCCGCTTTAACCGCCAGTTCACGGGCGCTCAGACTCCTGGTACCCTCATTCATCAACCGTCCCAGCAAATCCGAAAGCCATATCTGATTTGCGCCTTCATGAACATTTCCGGTCTTAACGATGAGTCGTATGGATACTTTGGGAATTGCTCCGTAAGGAACCAGGACACTGCGCATGCCATTGGGCAGGCTGGCTGTATTCTTGGCAGGCAATTTAAAATCTTTTGGGGTGCCCCCTTCAGGTGGTGTCTGTTTCTGGGCAACGGCAGTAAGGGTAAGGAGCATCCCTGTTATCCCAAATATCATTTGCTGTAAAAACTGCTTCATATCTAATTTTTTATTTGTCCGGATTTGTAGAAGATCGGGGGCTGGTTAAGTCTCAGCCGGTTTCGGCAGGAAATCATTTAGACGCCTTGGGGTCCACTACCAGTATGGTCCGGTTGGCCGGACTCAGGTATTTGGCAGCAGTTTGACGAATCATCTCCGGCGTGACCTGTTTAAAATCCTGTTCCAGGTGATTAATCCTTTCGGGCGCATCATCGAATAAAGCAAAACAGGCCAACAGATCAACTTTCCCCAATCCGAAACTTCCACCAATCAGATCGTACAGGTCGGAACGCAATTTGATCAGTGCCAGATCCAGATCAGCCTGGCTGGTTTGCTGCAAATCGGCTACCGCTTTATCAAAAACGGCAACGATTGAATCTGCCGTTATCGTCGTATCATAAATACAGTCCGCCATCCATACCATGGGCCCGTTATAATTAAACATATTACCGAGGTAATTGATACCCCCGCTGATGTTGGCAGTATAGCCTTTTTCCTGTACCAGGTATTGATATAATTTACTGTCCTTTCCCTGAACCAGCATCTGATCGATCAGCCCCATGGCATAATATTCCGGTGTATTACGGGCCGGCATCTTATAAGCAACTGCGACAGCCGGCTTATTCGCCAGACTGTCAGCTTTCACAAATCGTTGTTCCTGCTCTTGTGGAGGTTCTGATATATCAGGCTTTTCAACCGCTTTTCCCGCTGGAATGGCGGCAAAATATTGATCAATCCATTTTTTGGCATCAGCGATCTCAAAATCACCCGCTACCACAAGCGCGGCATTATTGGGTGCATAATAAGTCGTAAAGAACTGCTGTACATCTTCCAGATTCGCGGCATCCAGATCTTTAAGATCTCCATAAAAATTATGCGCATTATGCCAGTTCTTATTAGCGTACTGTGGCATATCCAGCCAGGGGAAGCCGCCATAGGGCTGATTGAGTACATTCACTTTTACTTCATTCTTTACCACGCCCTGCTGATTGGTCAGGTTCTCCTGGGTAATATCCAGTCCCCGCATGCGGTCGGCTTCGGCCCAGAGGCCGGTTTCCAGTTTATGTGCCGGCAGCGCCTCAAAGTAATTGGTAAAATCAAAGCGGGTAGAGCCATTGAGGATGCCTCCATTTTGCTGTACCAGTTTGATAAATTCCATCTTGCCGAGGTTTTTGGACCCCTGGAACATCATGTGCTCAAAAAGATGGGCAAAACCCGTCCGGTTCCGGGGTTCTATCCGAAATCCGATATTATAATAAACTCCGATGACCGCAATGGGTGCGGTATGGTCCGGCGACAGGATGACTTTCAGCCCGTTCTGTAACTTATAATATTCGACGGGAACTTTTAATTGTTGCGCGTCCGCATTTGTGACAGCCATCAGCAGTAACAGGGCGATACACAGGCGGTGGCGCAGTAGTTCAATCTTTTTCATAAAACACTTTTTAAGCAAAGCAGGACCGTGCTGATCATGGAAATTACATCAACTAAGATAAGCATATTCCATTAAAAACTTAGAATCATCGAAGGCCAAAGCAAGACTTGCATCCGAAACTATCCAACCGTCCGGGAAAGAAAATAAGGGTCCGTAAACAGGAAAATCATTCTGCCGCCTAGCGCTGCCAGCTCAGGTTGGCGGATTGCAGGTCCCCGGAATTGCGACCTACCATAATTTCAAAATCACCGGGTTCCCAATCATATTGTAATGTACTGTTGTAAAATTTCAGGTCCTCCGTTGTAACGGTAAAACGAACCGTCTTTTGCTCGCCCTTCTTTAAAAAGACCTTCTGAAAATCTTTGAGTTCTTTTACCGGACGGCTGACAGAACCGACCAGGTCACGAATATATAACTGAACAACTTCAGCACCATCATAGGGCCCATCATTGGTCAACCCGATAGTTACAGTCAGCTGCTGATCGCCTTTCAGGGCCTGACTGCTCAGCTTCATATCCCCGTAGGTAAAATGACTGTAACTTAATCCGTATCCAAAAGGATAGAGCGGCTCATTGGTGACATCCAGATAATTGGATCTGAATTTCTGAAACCATTTGCCTTTTTCTAATGGCCGGCCGGTATTCAGGTGGGCATAGTACAGGGGAATCTGTCCAACCTTTTGAGGAAAACTCATGGTCAGCCGGCCCGAGGGATTTACGGCACCAAAAAGCAGGTCGGCAATGGCCGATCCGGCTTCTGAACCACCGAACCAGACGTTCAGGATGGCGGGCAGGTGCTGCTGTTCCCAACCCAGGGTCAGGGGCCTTCCGGTAAACAATACGAGGACGACAGGCTTTCCGGTGGCCAGCAACTGTTGCAGAAAATCCCGCTGAATCTGAGGAATGTCCAGGGAAGTACGACTACTGCTTTCTCCGGTAAATTCAGCCGATTCCCCCATGGCCGCCACAATCACATCCGCACGCGCCGCGATATCCAAAGCTTCCCGGGCCATGGTTTCGGGACTGCGGGGATCCCGGTTCAAAGTTTTACCGAACATGGTCGCTCTTTCCTCCAGCGCACTGTCAGCGGTCAGATTGCAACCCTTGGCATACAGCAGCTGACCCTGATTTCCCAATGCGGCTTTAAGGCCTGCCAGCAGGGAAACAGACTGATCCTGACGGGTAGCCACACTCCAGGTGCCCGCCATATTATTGGCGGCATCAGCCAGGGGGCCCACCAGTGCAATGGTACCGGATTTCTTCAAGGGCAAGGGTGCGGGGACTCCCGCTGCTGTATCCCCGTTTTTGAGCAGTACAAAACTTTCCGCAGCGATCTTCCTGGCTTCCTGCCGGTGTGCCGGCGTAAAGATTTCGGTGCGGGCCCGCTGCAGGTTGCAATACTTGTAGGGATCTTTAAAAAGGCCCAACCGGTATTTGGCTTCCAGGATCCGGCGGCAGGCTGCATCAATTGCTGCCAGACTGATCTTTTTCTCGGCCAGCGATTGCTGCAGGGTTTTCAGGAACCCTTCCCCAACCATATCCATATCGATGCCGGCTTTGAGTGCCAGTGCGGAAACGGTCTGAAGATCGCCCATTCCATGATCAATCATTTCATTGATGCCGGTATAATCCGTAACGATAAACCCTTTAAATTTCCATTGATTCCGTAACACTTCGGTCAGCAACCAGCGGTTGCCGGTGGCCGGTATCCCATCCACGACATTGAAAGAAGCCATTACGGAGCCGGCGCCGGCGTCGACGGCTGCCTTATAGGGCGGAAAATATTCATTATACATTCTGAGATGGCTCATGTCAACCGTATTATAATCCCGACCGCCTTCCGCCGCACCATATAGAGCAAAATGTTTCACACAGGCCAGAATCTGATCCGGTCGGGTCAGGTCGCCCTGATAACCCCGGACCATTGCCTGTGCAATCTGCGATCCCAGATAAGGATCTTCGCCACTGCCTTCCGAAACCCGGCCCCAGCGGGGATCCCTGGAAATATCTACCATCGGGCTGAAAGTCCAGCTGATTCCATCTGCACTGGCTTCTATCGCCGCAATACGGGCAGATCGCTCAATAGCTTTCATATCCCAGGTACAGGAAAGGCCCAATGGAATCGGAAATGTGGTTTCATAGCCATGAATAACGTCCATACCGAAGAGCAATGGAATTTTCAGCCTGCTCTCTTCCACCGCAATCTGCTGCATGGCACGTATTTTCGCAACCCCTTTAATATTGAACAAGCCGCCGACCCTGCCTTTTTTGACATTCTGTCCGATATCCGAATTGGTGGCGGTCCCGGTGGTAAATTCACCCGCACTGGGCAGGTTCAACTGGCCAATTTTCTCTTCCAGGGTCATCCGGGCCATCAGTTGGCTGATAAAGGACGACATTCCGGCCGCTGTTTGCTGACCGGTACTCAGCCCTGTCATAAAAACGATCAGGCCCCAGGAAATAAGCAATCTTCTGATCATAACTGGATGTTTTTTTGTGAAAGAAATTGTATCACCTGACATTCCTGGCCATGGTTATTCGGGCCGAAGCAGGTGCGGTTCCAGCGCCTTCTTCCAGATCGAATATCCCTTGGCGTTCATATGTAATTTATCTTCAATAAATATGTCCTCCCGAATCCGCCCCCCGGTATCAAACATCAGTGCATAGACGTCCACAAATGTTGCATGACCATCGGATTTCAGCAGCCGGGCAATGCCTTCATTCGCTGCCCGGAATGCCGGCCATAAATGTTTTCGGCTGATGCTGGGTTTAATAGCAACATACAATAACGGGATACGGGGATATTTATCCCTAATAAAGCCGAGCAGTACCTTAAAGCGGTCCACAACGGTCTCCACACTGGGATGATCCCCTGCAGCCAGGTCATTTTCTCCGCAATAAATAACGATCTGACGGGGCGCATAAGGATAGATAATATCATAGCGGTAACAGATCAGATCCAGTAGTCTGGACCCCCCGAAGCCGCGATTCAGAATATGATAGCCCGGAAAATAATCATTCACGTCGGTCCATTTGGTAAAGGAGGAACTCCCGATAAACAGTATCTGTCCGGACGGCGGAAATGCGGTGCTGTCGGCGGTTTTAAAATGCTGAATATCCTTCCAGAAATCAAAGGGTGGGCTGTCCTGCGCCATGGCGGTCCAGTAGCAAAAAAACGAAAACATCAACAGTAAAACTTTCTTCATATCTATCTTTATTAATCGTTGCTATTTCAACATTGAAACCGGGAAGGAGCCCCGTTTGCCTTATCCACCTGTCAGCACCTACAGGGATTTCGTCTCCAGCTTTTCCAGAAACATCCGGTCCATACGCGGTCGGCTGGCATACAGGACATTCTCATGCAGCTCATACTGACTGATCACATTAGAAGGTTCGACATGGCCGATAATATAACTGTTCCAAAACCCATTCTTCTGTTTAGATAAAACGGCGTAATAACCATCAGCTGAAAAATGCCAAAGCTCCGGTTCTCCATTTTCTGAGCCGCCAAAAAAGGAATACCAGCCGGCATTCACCTTTTTGAATATCGTCCTTTTCTGAAATTTTTTTAGTTGCAGATCACTGCTATAACTGTATCCTTCCATACCATACTGCCGGTCAGCCGCCTTAGAACTGGCAAAAATAGTAATCCGGGCTTCTGCGGTGTCGATCAACAGACAGGGCAACATGTCCTTGACGCAATCAGCCGAGGTATAGAGTTTTGTATCCAGCACCTGTCTTTTACGGCCCAGCGTCCGGCGCGTAACCAGTGCCAGAGAAGTGCGGTAATACCGGGTGCCATCCGGATTGGTACGGAAATCTGAAAAATCAAGTTTCTTTTCGAGGCGTATTTCCCGCCGGCCAATTTCAAACCTAGTCAGCACCTGATACGCGGCCGACCAGCAGGACTGCGCCGTAAGATCTGCCCCATTCAGGAATAACAGTATCGTGATCAGATATTTCATTGTCCGGGTTTTGCTTTTCAAATTTAAGCGCTTCGGCGCTTATGAAATTCAACAGAAGCATCTATTCTGCCATCAGTGGCCGGGTACGTGGACTGACGCCGTTCTCATTAACCGCCTGTATACTGTAATAATAGGTCTTCCGCGCATCCATGGATTTGATCCAGTATTCATTGTCGCTATGCACCATGATACTGGTATAGAGATGATCGGGATCGGTTCCATAAAAAATATTATAAGCGAAGGCATTCCCTGTGGGACGCCACTTCAGATAGGCGCTGCGTTTATCTTTCTCTGTACGCAGCACTACAAAACCCTGTACCGTATCGGGTCGCTCCCCGCCGCCGTTACCAAAGACCCGCAGGCCGCTTATGGCAAATTTTCCGGTGGGCATATGGATATTTTCCAGCCGGATAAAACGGGTCCGGACCGGTTTGTCCAGGGCCACATAATCATGCGGCACATCTGTCTTGTTTCGGGATTTGTCCACCAGCAAATGCCAGTCTGCGGCATCGTCGCTATAATAGATCCGGTATTGATGGTATTGACCGCTCACCTTGCCCAGGCGGTCATCGGCCGCGTCCTGGTCGGCATAATTGATCTGGATGGCACGAACGGTAGCCGGTTGACCCAGGTCGCTTTGGATCCATTCACCTTTGTCGCCCGTGCGGGCACTCCAGTAGGTCTTAATACGTTCGTCTACGGCCAGGTTGGGCAGGTACGACCCCAGCGTGGAAGAGACTTGTACCGGCTTGCAGTAATTGAGCAACATCCAGCCGGTAAAATAAGGCGAACACCCGTCGGGTCCGTACCCGGATGGCGTTTCAGGGTTGGGTATATAATGCGGGTAATCCCCAAAAGTCGTATTGCAATACATCCGGCCTTCCTGATCAAAACCTGCCGGCCAGATGCCCAGTCTTCTTTCAAAGGTGTTTTTTACGGAAATGACCGTGGTCGAAACATGCCAGTAGCGATTGAAATTGTCCTGAAAAGTAGCACCATGGCCGGCGCCCCGGACAAAGCCACCCAGCTTATAGCTCAGGGGATCGCTCTGGGCTTCAAAGGGACCGAGCGGGTCATTTCCCACCAGCAGTCCATCGGCATAGCCGCTGAACTCGGTGCCCGGCGCACCATACTGCAGGTAATACCGATCCTTATACCTGGTCATATGACTGCCTTCAATAAAGGGGTCCAGAAAGGTATTGTCCATATGTTCGCCGAACCGCTGCCAGCCGTAACGCCATGGCTCCAGCAAATACATTTCTTTGCGGGCACCGATGGGCTCCAGGTTATCACGGCGCAGTTCGATGCCGTACATCGGGAACTTGTTGCTGCTACCGTTGTACATATACAACCGTCCATCGTTATCGGTAAAAAAAGAAGGGTCCCAGCCACCCCGTTCAAAACTGTCTACCAGAGGTTGCCAATGGTTGGCCTTGGGGTCCGTGCTCATCCAAATAGAAAAATTACGGCTATAAGTGGATCCCATGACGATCATGGTATCACCGATAATACCTACAGCAGGCGCACAAAGTTCATCATATGTGCCCTTATTCCATGGCCTTAAAAACTTTCTGGCTATAAAATTCCAATGCAGCATGTCCGGACTCCACCAATAGCCCCACTGGTTGGTACTGAATAGGTAATAGTCCCCTTTGTAATTGACAATCACCGGATCTGCTGTTGCCCGGTGCCTGCCCCAGGTGGAAAAATTAGGAATAGGCGTATAGCCGTAGTCAATATTAATCGGATTACAGTAAGTGGCTGGTTGCCCCTGCAGGGATGGTATCCAAATCCCAAAGAGGAAAATCAGTAATAATATCCGATCGTAGTATTGTCGCATGATCTTTATATTTTAATGGCTCCGGCTTTCATCCATTTACAGGTTGTCATGGCGGGCGCGCCCCAGACTTACAGATTTCCCTTTTTCAATTCCCGCACGGCATGATCTGCGGCCCGGGCGGTAAATGCCATATACAGGATCGAAGGACTCTGATTACCGGTACTGGTCATACAGGCACCATCGGTAACAAAGACATTGGGACATTGATGAAGCTGGTTATAGGCATTCAGTAGTGAATTTTGCGGGTCCCGGCCCATTCGTACACCCCCCATTTCATGAATGTCGAGACCGGGTGCCTGACCGCTGTCCCGGGCCTGAATATCCCGCACGCCGGCAGTTTCCAGCATGATCCGACCCTGTTCGAGAAAATCGGCCACCATTTTATCATCATTATCATCATAGGCCACATCGGTGATCAATAAGGGGATGCCCCATTGATCCTTCTTATCGGTACTCAGTCTTACCTGATTGGTCTGTTTGGGAATGGTCTCGCCCTGCATATACATGTACACCGACCAGGGTCCGGGTTCGCTCATCGCCTGCTTATAGGCGGCGCCAATGACGGGCCCCTCTGAAGGTTCGTGAAACGACGCCCGGCCCGCACCTGAAAATATCACATAGCCTCCGTAAAAACCGGCGTCCCTTTTTTTGACATTCCGGTAATTGGCCACGATGCATTCTACCGGTTTACGTACCTTATAATAGCGGTCTTCAAAGCCGTCAATATAACCGTTCATGCTGCCGCGGTAATTGTGGAAGCCTATATATTTTCCCAGCAACCCGTTGTCATTCCCCAGACCCCTGGGAAAACGGTCTGATACAGAATTGAGTAAAATCAGGTTGGTATTCAATGTAGCGGCATTCACAAAAATGACATCGGCAAAATACTCCGTAGCCGTATGATCTTTGGCATCGATTACCCGAACCCCGGTAGCCTTTTGCTTCCGGGCATCATAGATAATGGAGTGTACCACCTTATCTGTAAGTAAATGCAGATTGCCCGTTTTTTCTGCATGAGGCAGGGTACTGCTGTTCGAACTAAAATATCCCCCCAGGGGACAACCCCGCATACAAAGGTTGCGGTTCTGACAGACCGTCCTGCCCTGTTCCTTATAGATATCTTTCTGTTCGGAGATATGTGCCCAACGTCCGGAAACATAGTGGCGGTCAAACTTTTCCCGCAGGACCTGTTGGAGGTGCTTTTCCACGCAATTGAGTTCATAGGGAGGCAGAAAATCCCCGTCCGGCATGGATTCAATTCCGTCCTTATTACCGCAAACACCGATAAAGGATTCTACATGTGCATACCAATCCCGGATATCGTTATAACCCAGTGGGAAAGCGATGCCGTATCCATCGCGTTCGGGTGCGGAAAAATCCCAGGGGGCCCAGCGGGCACAAGCCCGGCCCCAGGTAAGTGATTTGCCTCCAACCTGATAACCACGAATCCAGTCGAAAGGCTTTTCCTGGATATAAGGGTGATCGCGGTCCGCCACAAAAAACTGTTTGGTAGCTTCATCGTATCCTGCGGCCCGGCTGATCAGGGGATTCTGTTGACGGACTTCTTCCGTAATCCAGCCCCGGTGGGACAGTTGCCAGGAAGGCAGGTTGGCTGTAGTATAATCAGTGATATGACGGACGGGACGTCCGCGTTCCAGCACCAGTGTGCGCAGACCTTTTTCACAAAGTTCCTTTGCCGCCCAACCCCCACTGATGCCGCTGCCGATCACAATCGCATCATAACTATGTGCGGCTTTGCCTTTGGCGTTTATATGGAAACCTGCGGCCATATTTTAGATTTTAAGTACTCGTTATTCGTAATAACTACTCACAAAACCCAGCTTTTTCAACCCTTGCCGGACTTCCGGCGCACTCATAAAAAGACGCCATAACAGGCCCGTTCGGTAATTTTCAATCATCACGACAATCGGACCCTGATCAATGGCCAGATGCGAATCAGCATACCAATTCCGGCTTTCATTAAAAGCATCGGTAAATCCGTATTGTCGCCAGATCCTGTCGCCCAGCACCGTATAAAAATAACGTAACGCCTGCATCGATTTTTCAGGCGTATAAGGAAATGCGGACAGGGCGGCGGTCGGCGTAATTGTGCCATTGTCATTGGTCGGTGAATGGGCATCATACCCATTCGGATCATCACTGGCGGTCAGCCCCCAGCACTGGGCACTATAGCCCTTAAACGCTTTGGGGTTATCCACGCAATAGGCGTAGTTGATCAGGCTATGGTGTTGATTCTGCTGCCAGTAATCGGCATAACGGTCTTTTAATCCTTTGGGACTCAGTCCCAGAAAGGAGTAATGGGAGAAAAACAGCGGACCGCCGTAATCGAATCCCAGCGGCAAAACATAATTGTAAAAGGTCTTTCCGTTATTGAAAAAACTACTTTGCGCCCAACCTCGGTGGTACACTTCCGGTCCCACCGGATAACGTTCCGCAGAAGCAGCCAGTACATAGGTAATCAGACATTCATTAAATCCCCGTAGGGGAAAGTTCATGGCCCAGCCATTATCTGGACTCCAGTGCCAGTAAAGTACTTCCCGACCGCCCCGGGTAAACCAATCCCATTCAATATCATTCCAGAGTCCGTTGATACGGCCCCGCAACTGTCGTTCGGTATCATTGTCCCGATCAAAATACTGACGGGCGGTCAACAGGCCCTGAAACAAAAAAGCATTCTCCACCAGGTCAGCACCGTCGTCTTTGCGACTAAAGGGAATTGTCCGGCCGGTTTCCCCGTTGAGCCAGTGTGGAAAGACACCGTGATAGGCATCGGCCTTATAAAGGAACCGAACCATTTTCAACAGCAAACGCGCTGCCGTATCCCGCTCGATCCAACCCCTGCTTACGCCGGTCACAATGGCCATAATGCCAAATCCTGTTCCGCCGGTGGTCACAACTTCGTGCCCATAATTAAAGGTTTCATTGCTGCGTTCCCGCGCCATTCCGCTGACCGGATGGGCAAAATCCCAGAAATACCGAAGGGTCTGTCGCTGTACCAGATCTACCAGTGCAGAATCTGAAATATGCTTATCTATTTCTAAGCTATAGGGTATTGCTGCCGTCGAACGGCTACGCGTTTTTTGTGTAAGACCAGGAACCGAAAGGGTCATTAGTAGCAGGCAATACAGTAATCGCATCATATACTAAATATACAAATATTTGACCAAAAGCCCGCCACACACCTATCGAAAATCGTATTTGCCACCTTACAAAATCAAAAGAAAATCCGTTTTTTTAATATCGAATATTTATTCGATTATCCTGGCGGTTTGAGACCGAAAGAAGATAATAATAAGGAGAGGATGATACGGGAAAAGGCGATCGCCTTGATTGTCCGCGACGCTTTTGATTGATTCAGCATGAAAAAGCTGGTCAACAAAGTTAATACTTCCCCTTCCTAAAGTCCCAATTTGATAATTCACTTGACTTTAGCTTGCTTCCGGCTTCACTCGAGGGTTATAAATTTTGAAATTTTCTGATTAAAAAATATCGTTTATTATCAATTGAATTGATAATATTCGGAAATTTTACTTTAAAATACTTGTAGCGTTATGATCAGTTTTTTACGTAATGCCGCCTTCAGCACTTCCCAAAATAAGCCGAATTAAACAAACAAGCGAAATACGAATTTATCTTATACCTGTAAATTTGTAATCATTGCCTTAAAAGCCATTGAGTAAAGTCCAAGTATCTAATCCTTACACCATGGGTCAAAAAATTGAAAAGCCTATACGTATTGATAAACTACTACGTTTCTCCAGCCCGGATGCAGGAGATCTTAAATGGAGCCACAAACGACTACTTAAAAGCCATCCATTTTATTTCCCGGATGCAGCCTGCTACACGATGTATGGAGACTGGGGCTGTATGATCTTTCAGCATGTGGCAGCAAAACATTTTGATATCTGGCTTAGTTACTACGATATATGCAAGCCCTGTACTTTTTACGTGGTGGGAAATGTTGCAGTAACTGAATGTTGTTTTGAAGTAGCAAACGAAAAGATACATACTGTAAAGCCACTGCATCCTATATATTGCGGTGATCACACTTACAACTTTTATTACTTTTCAGGAGTGGATGCTCATGTTCGTTTCAAAGGAGATAAACCCATTACTACATTGGATATACATTGCCATCCTTCAATGCTAAGGAAACTGGAGCTAACTGCTCCAAAACGGATGGCACCTATACTGGAAGCTATGGAAGCAGCAAAAGTGGCTAGCAACAATCAAAACAGAGTTGAAAGTATCCTGTCGGCCCGTGTCTTCCGGGAGCCGCAAGCCTGCACTCCTGTAATTAAGGAAACGTTGGATCGGTTGCTCGCGTTATTGCATTTAGAAGGAGCCAACGCGGACCTGCGTGATCTCGTTTATCCTTTGCTGCATATTTGTCTTACCAAACCTGAATCGGAAAATGAAATACAAGCAAATGAAGGAATTCCCGGCATTGCTGAACTTTGTCGTATAATGCAAGCCGACTTGCCCAAAATTTATAGCATAACGGAATTATGCAAAATAACATGTATGAGTCGTAGTAAATTTCTCAGAGCTTTTCAGACTGAAATTGGAATTTCACCTCATGCATATTATAAGAAGAGAATGATGGACGAGGCAATGCAGCTTGTAGAGCATTCTACATTAAGCCTTATTCAAATCGCTGAAAAGACCGGCTTTGGTTCAAAGGCTGCATTCAGCAGGGCTTTCAAGAGGTATTATAAACGGCCGCCTTCTCACTTTCGTAGAAAATAAAACTTTCGATCAACTATTTAAAACTTTCAATCAACACAATGGGTATTTGACGAGCCTACCTTTGAACTGGCAATCGGAGATAGCTACCTCAACCAACTATACAACAGCACTACTACGTTACAAGAAAGCAGGTTGAAAACAAAGAGCATTTTCATTTTAATAGAAAAACATACTTCGATTAGGCTAAGATGGATTGAATAAGCGCGTGTGTGAATCTTATATACTGCGGTACAGGAAAGCCGAGATTTGAAAACCGTATAACGGCCTTTAATGCCTAGACTTAAGAAAGTATACCGCTGTCCGGACTGCGGGGATTATCATCTGACAACTTGTAGTGACTGGCAAAGTAAATCAGACATACTTAATATCTGTACTGAAAAAATAAGGATCATGAAGTCGTTTCTAATCCCTAACAATTGTCACCTGTTACGTCGATATAAAAGAGGCGGAGCAGGCCGATTACGAAGAAGGGGTATACTGTGCAGTAACACAGCATACCCTCCAGCCAAAAAAAGTAACTCGTATTTATATTTTCTAATGTCAAATTTAAAAAAATGCAAACAAATAAAATGTGGTTAGTTGCGGCTGCTATAGCTACAACTTCCCTGGTAATACTAGGTAGTAGCTTTACTACAAGTTCTTCTGAAACTACAAAAAACAATAAAGCAATAGATCCTGCGTATTTTGAATATACTGGTACAGATGAGCTGGGTTCTTCTTTAAAAAATCCTAGTAATTGGCAAATGCTTAGCGCTCCGAGTGAGTCAGAATGCCCAACCGAAGGCGGTATTATTTGTGTAACCCAAATTGATGAACTTCCGGATTACGGAGGAACGTTTGATACACCTGAGAAAAACTTTGCTCATTACCTGGATCTACAATCCGATGATGGAGTAACATACATTTCAACACCAGCCAATAGGGTGAGAGAAAAAGAAGAGTAATGAAATTACCAAGCCGTCACGCGATACGAGCATGACGGCTTTTATTTATATGGCTCACCTGGGATTTTGCTCCAATCCTGCTATAGAAATAACATCTTCCGGCAATGCTATTGCATACCGCAAATCATTTGGAGCAAGCGTGTAGATCTGGTCATTTATCTTTCGCTGTAAAGTAATATTATATCCCTCCTTATTTAACCTCTTAATTTCCATCCATCTTAGACACCGCAACACCAGTTCCTTTCTTCTTTCCTTCAATATAATACTTAGCAGATCATTTTCCGAAGTTGGGCTTATGACTTCGAACTTTCCGGTTGCAAATCGCTTTTCCAATAAAGTGTTTAACTTTTCCACAGCCTTTGAGAATTCTCCGCTTCTTGCAAGACATTCCGCTAACATTAAATATAACTCGTCGGTGGCTATGCCGGAAAAGCAGGTGTTAGAACCCGAGTAAGTGCCTTTAAAGGCTTTGTACCCTGCTGAAGCTCCAGTAGTATTAGTAAAGTATGCATTTAATCTTAGATCATCGGTATGATAACTACTGAACAAGGTGGAGTCAACTATACCTCTTGAAGTTGAGGTAATCATTGTTCCTCCCAATGCATATTCATCATAAATGACTTCTTTATTAAAACGTGCAAATGGATACCGGGAGCTGATGGTTATATCCGTATTAAAATCCAGAAGGTCACTTTTTAGATTAAAGGCAAGGCTTGCATATTTGTAGCAACTGTCATATTGCCGCATGGATAAGTAAACTCTTGCGAGCATACCATAAGCAGCAGCTTTCGAGGGCTTCATTGGATGCGAGGGCAGGTTGGGCAGTAGCAGGGCGGATTCTTTAAGATCAAAAAGAATACTTTGGTAGGTCTCTTCATTGCTGGCCCGCACAGAAGGCGTATTAAAGTTCGCATCAAGCCTGAGCGGTAGTCCCAGGTCAGTATCGGCGGTTTGCTTATCGTATGCCAACGTCCATATAAAAGCTAGATTGGAATAGGTGAACCCCCGTAGGAATAGGGCACCACCTTTGGCAGCATTAAACAATTCTGTATCTCCACTTGTGCGGCTAACGGACTTAAGTCCTTCAAGCACCGTATTGGCAATATTTATCAGTGAATAATACGACAGCCAGGGACTGCCAGCGCCTGGTGTTACCACGCGCTCATGTTCCCAGGTATAAAGACGTTTGTCATATTCATTGTGATAGGCGTCAAAAACAGACGGCAGGAGGTAATAGTTATCGGCGGCCAATTCTGAAACAGATGACCCAATCCGATTGTTTGCTTCGTTATCTAATAAGGCCTGTAAGTCGCCTATATTTTCAGGGATAGTTAATTTGTAATCTGGCTTGGCCTCTAAAAATTTTTTGCAGGAAGTCAAACTAATCAAAATGCAAAAGCAGGTAAGTATAGAAAGTGACATAGACTTATTCATAAGAAGATCATTATTTAATTAAAAAAATTATAGTCCCAGGTTAATACCTAATGAAAACTTAGGTCTGGGTGAAAGTCCATTTGAATAATCAGGATCAATCCCGTCTTTGTTTTTTTGCCATAACAACCCTACTTCACTAGCCATTAAAGTGAATCGCAGACTCTCAAAAGGCAAAGTTTTAATGGAAGCATTTTTAAGTGTGTAGGACAGGTTTATATATTGCATACGAATGTTATCCGCTCGTTTTACTAAGACTTCTGAATATGTATAGAACTGGTCACGTGCGGATATGCTGGGGAATATCATGGAAGGCACACTGGTATGAGATTCATCCCCCGGCTGTTGCCACCTAAGCGCATAGTCGGCATGTCCTGCTAAGTTTTCGAACAAGGCAGAATAGTTTATAGACGATTTGCGGAAATAATAGCCGAGGTTGTAAGTAATGCGAAAAGTGAGGGCAAGTCCTTTATAAGAAAAAGTGTTGCCCCATGACCCAAATTTTGTGGGGATCGCGGAACCATGAAAAGTCATTTGATTGATCTTGGTACTATCACCCATGATGGCGCTATAGTTTTTACTTTCATGTCCATCAATCTGCCCCACCGGATCCCCGGTTTCAGGATCTAACCCTTTCCATTTGTAGCTGAACATCCCATATATGGGAAATCCTTCGGCGGCAGTTTGTCCCGAAAGAAACCCACTCCCATTGCTGATCAGGTTATATACCTTAACCACTTTGTCATTATTGGTATTGAATATAAATTGTGACGACCACCCGATACTACCTGTCAGTAACCTGGCATCCAACTGCATGTCCCAGCCGTGGCTTTTTATATCAGCGACATTCTTGGTGACATAGGTACCAACTCCGGCTGTAGGATCCATAAGAGAAGGGCCGTAAAGACCACTGCTGCTTTTACTGTAATATTCAATACTGCCGGATAACCGATCTTCCCTAGAGCTGAAGTCAATACCGTAGTTGATCATTCGTGTTGTTTCCCAACTCAGTTCAGGGTTGTAATAATTGTTTATAGTAGCAGAAGCGGAGTTACTAAATCGGTTATTACCGCGGTAGATGATAGTTGTTGCTGCAACCTTCGAGGGATCGATATTGCCACTGAAACCATATGTAACCCGTGCTTTTAAGTTTTGCAGCCATTCGATCCGGTAAAAGTTTTCTCTAGCGATGTCCCAGGCCGCACCAGCCGACCATAGCGGGTTCCATTTATCATTAGTTGATAGTCCAAATATATTAGAGGCATCTTTCCTGGCACTGGCTGAGACTATATAACGTTTCTTGTAAGTATAAGAGCCGTTTGCAAAAATAGATAAGAACCGGGTAGCTCCACCGTTAAAACCATCCACATACGGTATCTTGGTGTAATACTGGTTGATTCTATTGTAATAAGTATTTACATAATCCACGCTCCCGGTAGTTAGCAGGCTTTCGTCGTATCCATAAGTCCGGTTTTTGCTACCGCTTGTGGTAATATCATTTACTTCTGCACCGGCGATAGCATTTAAACTATGATTGGACCAGTCTTTTGAAAAGGATAGCTGCCCCCGGAAATGTTGAACTACTGTTCTAGAGGACGACCGATCCAGAATACCGCCCTTTGGCACAGGATAGGTGATGTTGCCTGTATTATAATTGATATTGGCATATTGGTTCACCAGGTCCCTGGCATAAAAACTCTTTGCGTCATATAAGTAGTCGTCTGTGATGTTCTGTGCCCCTCTGCGGTATTTTAAATTGAGTGATAGGAACGAAGCGATTTTATAATTAAGGCCCCAATCAACGCTCCAGCTTTGATTCTTTACAGTACTTCTGGCATATTGATAATCTTCCAAAGGGATATAATTCCAGTCTTGTAATAACCCCCCACCTGCGGAATCCAGGTATGATTGCCGGTACTTAAGGTTAAGAGCAAGGGGCTGCCCGAGATCATCGGCTAATTGTACATACCCTGGCAAGGATTTTCCGTTCCTGTATTCCAGTTGTGTGTAATCCGGCTTGCCAGATTTCTTTTCAGTTTGAATATAGTATACGTTTGCGTTTAGTTCCAGCTTTTTACCCAGTTTGTAGGTATTATTAAACCTAAAGGTGTACCTGCCGTACTTACCTGCATTTGCATCAAGATTACGGTCATATCCACCACTTACCAACCATTTATAGGAAAGGCTGCCTCCACTTAAGTTAATGCCATATTGTTGGTTGATAGTACTGCTTAAAAGGTAATCCTGATATTGTTTTCGAATGTCCCTTCCCCTGAGAACGTTGATAGTCGAGTCAACTACTGTTTTACTTATCATCCCGTTTTTATAATCATTTAATAGTTGTACTACTACGGTTAAAGGGCTATGGGGGGTGTTGCTGATATCTGCGTCGTAATATCCTTTATCAAAAAGAAAAGTTTCCACGTCGATCAAATCTGACGTTGAAATAACCTGTAGCCTCAGAAGATCGGGTTTATCGATAACGCTTATGTTGGATAGCAGGCCTATTTTGATTTTTTGATCATACTTTGCTTGCTTCGTATTGATTACGATCACACCGTTGGCAGCACGAGCGCCCCATATACTAGCTGCAGCGGCATCTTTTAAAATAGTAATGCTTGCAACATCGTTGGGGTTAATATTGCTGATATCGCCATGGTATGGGAAATTATCAACCACAACCAAGGGTTGGGTAAGACCGTAAAGTGTGCTTAGGCCACGTATCATAATATCTTTACCCGAAGAAACACTTTGTGGTAACGCGGTAAGTCCATTGGTGATATATGGAAGCCTTTCTAAAATAGTAGTGCCGATCTGCTGGTTGAGTATTTCTTCTGACAAACTGGTAAAAGAACCCGTGGCCCGCTCCTTAGGTATCTGTTGATAGCCTGTGTTAACAATGACTTCAGACATTGTGTTTTCTGTTTTTTCAAGTATTATTAATAAAGGAGAACGATTGCTATTGATAAATAGTCTTTCTGGCTTATAGTTAATCCTGCTGATTAAAATCGTGTCCGGTAATTGAAGTATTAATTCAACTTTGCCATTACTGCCGGTAGTAAAGTGTAACCCTGTTTTAACAGAAACTAGGTCAACTTGCTGTAAATCACTACTGTCAGCTTTGTCCTTTACAATAGCAGCTATTTTTTGCCCTTTTTGTGCTAAAAGAATACCAGGCACAATAAGGACGATAATGAGGATTAGATTTTTCATCTGTTTGTTTTTCTATCATTTAATGGTTGGTGAACTCCTATAAAATCTTCCTTAGAGAAGCCACATTTCTTTTGCTCCATCTTATTGGAATTAATTTCTAGATATCCTTTATTACCAGCATCTCCATCTCTCGCTGTACAGGTATCAGGTCGAACCCGTACTTCTGAAGCTGCAGGCGCATGTCAGGAATGTTATGGAGACCCTGGACTTTTAGTTTAAAATCTACGTGCTGGTTGAATGCTGTTTCATCTAGTACGATGGGAATCGCTGAGGCTCCAAAATCCTGGGTGTTCAAAGTGGCTACAAAGCCAGCGACTGAAACATTAGTAAATGTTTTATATCCTTTATAGTTATCCTGTGTATCAACTTCGGCTTCTGCACCATTAGTGACAAGAATTTTTGTTTTGTCCCGGACTACCAATGCCCAGCAATCTACCAGGCGCTTTTCTACAGAGGTAGTTACCTGTAGAAAATTGTTGATATCCTTGAGTGCCTTATTATCAACCTGTCTTTTGGTTAAAGCTTGAGCATATGTAAGTTCATAAGTGATTCTATAGTTATCTGGCAAACCCTTAGGACTGACAAAAAGAGATTTTCTTCTTGTTTCTAAAACAAACCGGTTGCGATAGCGCAGTCCATATAATTGGTAATATATTTTTATGACGGGTGCATTTATGCATATCAGCCTGCTATGCCCGTCATCCTTTACAATGCGTATCATCCCCTTGGGCAGTCCTTTTAGATAACCCGCTATTGATGATCTAAAAATGATAGCTCTACTGCTTGCTCCGTTATTATAATTAAACAATGGCTGAGCAGGGTTGTAATCCAATATATCTTCTTTAAGTGGTAGGTCAAGAGGCTGGCCTGATAAATAGCGATCAATATTGGCTTCCGTAAATGCTTCCGCATCTGTTATTGCTACAACCTTTCTTTTGCTGTTTAGCCATACATAGTGAGGAATCATGGTGTGAGGGAACAATTGATCGACTAAGGTATCTCCAACCACAATCGGTAGTGAAAAGTCAGGGAGTTTATGCTGTTTGTATTTTTTTAGAAACGCTTCAACTGTCTGCTGGTCATCGTTACTACGAAATGCGTGCATGAGAACTATATCCAATTTGCCTGCATATTTTTTCTTGAGGCTGTCAAGATGGGGAAACTTTTTAATACAGGAGCTGCACCAGGTAGACCAAAAATCGATGATTAATAAATCACTTTTGAAATCTGATAATTTTGCTGACGAATGATCACTGTTTAAAACTGTTTTAAATACAAGATTCGGCACCTCATCATCAATAGTGAGGGGCCTTATAGAAACTGGTTGCGCATTTGCATTAAAGCTCAGACATAGAGATATCTGGTAACAGATATGTAGTAACCATTTTGTAACTGTTCGTTTATTTGCGAGGTTTGGGGTTTTTGTTTTCAGTTTTAAAAGACATGCCAATGGCATTACGCTAATCAGCATACGTTTTTTCATATTGCAGAATATTAAGAATTAACAAATAACTCTCATGAGTGTAAGCCCGAATGCAGTTTTGGGAACTGTACTATGTTATAATAGTATTGACGTATTTAAATACCCGACAGCCGGGACGTCAGCAGCCATGAGAAAAACCGTTGCCATTTTAAACGACGGCTGCTGTTGCTATTCTGGTAAACGTGGTTTGCAAGCATACAATTGCCTGTACGCAATTGCATATGAATAAAAATGGCTATATGATGCTTTAATACTCATCCAATTTATTAGGATGAGCCTTTTAGTAAGTAAAGAAAACGTGGGTCTCCACTTACTGCTCTGAGGCCGTCGAAAGCCCTGCCACAAATAAGGGAGCCCACGCAAAACGTGAGCTCTTGCTTATTGTCTTGTGGCAATTGAAATTTCGACGTTTCAGAACAAGACTCAAAGCGAAAGCTTCAAATTACTTTTATGAAGAATCGCAAACTTAGTATTCTATTTCCAAAGATAAAAAACTAGTTTAAGACCACAAAAATAGTTTTAAACACTAATTAATTAGTCAAACTACAAAATTTTTGAGTCTAGCGAGAAAAAGATTGGGTTGTATAATTCGATCCATGGCAGCCTCTCATTCCAAAGCAAGTTAACTCCTGTTTAATATCAAGCAATGTCGCTATCATTATCAAATTTAATAACCCCACTCAGAATATTTCGACCCTTTGAGGCAAAGCCATCTCGTAATACTTGCTTTTTGCGACAAGTCCTTGTCGCGAAACCATATCTCATAACCACTTCAGCCGTAACGATCTTCGCTGAATAAGCGATAACTCACCATCGTTGCTGTTGGTTGAGATCATATTGAATGAAAACCGTTGACCGATACTTTTAGTGAACGGAGTCTCTCCGATGAAGGTGCAGCTATATCCTGGAATTTTTCCATGTTGTACATCAGCTTTTAGAACTTAACTGTGTAACCTGTCCTGTTTTTGATTTTAGTGATCATATTACTTCCCATATTATACGGTTTTGAGAGTATTATTCTATTTGAAACTCCCGGAAATTTTATCGCCGCCCGTTATATAAAAAGTGACTTACGGTGGAAGCCGGTATTATCCCGGCATTTGAAACCCCAGTTGCTCCAGACCCTGCTGGATTTCAGGACAGCCCATCAAAAGGTCCCAGAGCAGGCCGCTGCGGTAATTTTCTATCATAACAATAATGGGTCCCTGATCTATGGCCAGGTAGGAGTCGGCAAACCAGGCGCCCTCGGTTCTGACCAGATCCAGAGAAAAAGCATCCACAAAACCATATTCTCCGAAGAGTCTGTCGCCCAGTACGTAGTAGTAAAAGTTTAAGGCGGCCAATGACTGTTCCGGCGTAAAAGGTAGTGATCCGATAGCGGCCGCGGTCGTGATATAACCCAGGTCATTGGTAGGAGCGCTGGCGGCATAGCCCCCCTTGATATCACCGGCACTCAGGCCCCACACCGAATCACTATAGCCATAATAGCCCTTGGGATTATCCACACAATAACTGTAATTGATCAGGCTGTGATTCCGGGTCTGCAATTCATATTCGGCGTAACCGTCTTTCAGGCCATGGGGATCCAATCCCAGAAAAGAGTAATGTTCAAAAAACAGGGGTCCTCCCAGGGCCTCACCCAACGGCAGGATGTAATTGTAATAGCGATTGCCGTTTTTTATCGCACCTGAGCGCGCCCAACCCTGATCGTAGACGGTCTTGGGTATGCTGTGATTTTTGGAAGCGGCCGCCAGTACATAAGTAATCAGGGATTCATTCCAACCCTGTATCCGCAGATTGATGTTCCAGGCCTTGTCCGGGCTCCAATGCCAGTAAAGCACCTGCTGGTCTCCCTGACGGAACCAATCCCATTCCACCCGGTCAACAATGGCATTAATATCATTACGCAATTGAGCTTCCTGCTCGTCAGATCCGTTAAAATATTGCCGCGCGCATAACAGGCCCTGGACCAGGAACCCCGTTTCAACCAGATCGGCTCCATTATCATTCGCACTAAATGGAATGACTTCGCCGGTACTGCCATGAAGCCAGTGCGGGTAGGCACCGTGATAATGGCGGGCTTTAGTTTTCAAAAACTCCACCATAGTCGTCAGCCGTTGCAGCACTTCCGCGCGGGTTTTAAAGGCCCTTGCTGCTGCGACAAGCAGCGCCATGATGCCGAAGCCACTGCCACCGGTGGTCACGATTTCCGGATCTCCATTACTACGCTCGCGGGCGAGACCGGAAACCGGATGACCATAATCCCAGAAATACCTCAGGGTCTGTTGCTGCACTTTGTCGAGTAAAGCGGAGGGCGTCAGGGTTTCGAACTTACGGGAGGAGTCCAGCCGGGTAGCAAAACTTTCCATCACTGGCCCCTGCAGGTGAGCGCCTGCCGCTGATTGAAGTTCGGTACGCACCCGGAGCGTGTATTTTTCCAGATAATCCAGCGCCTGAAGCGGTCGGATCTGCACGCCCGAATCCCCGTTTGTCAATTGCAGGTCCAGTGCCAGTTCCCGACCCGAACGGTCTTCCAATCTGATTGCGTTTAAGGAAGCAGCGGACAGCCGTGTATTAAACCATGCCTGAATCAGGGGTTTTGTAGAGGTGTTGACCGGCAGGCCGGTCAAGGCCATACCATCCAGTTGCAGGCGCTGTAATTTCGGTGCTGCCGGAACCAGATCGGTCAGGCGCTCCTTTTTGGAGCCGCAGGAAAAAAACAAGATGACTCCGATTGCTATCAGGCGAATATGTTTCATTGACCAGGGGACCTTTTCGCAACCTTGGGACAGCGGCCCTAAACTGCCCGTTGGTATTTGCATTCACAAAGCGGTGCCGGATTGAACAGCAGCCCATTACCAGCAATAAGTTCCCACTGCACCGGCAGGCAGGCTTAGTTCAGCCCAGGCGCCCTTGTAGCGAATATTAAAGCCGGCGGTTTGGCTGCCATCATTCAGCACAATCAGCACCCGCTTACCATCTGGTCTGCGGAATGCCACATTGGGCAGGGAAGTAATTTCAGTACTACCCAGCCGAACAGAACCCGGAACCACCAGTTTGGATGCATGGGCAATAATATAATAGGCAACATTCTGAGAATATAAATCGCTACTGTTATTAATGGTGATGGCGCCTTTACACTGGGTGCAGCCGCCTTCGGTATGTGGTCCATAGGAGGGGTCATTGGCGAGATTCCATTCCAGGGCGATCCGGCTCCAGTTTCGCATGGTTCCAATTATTACGTTTTTAATATGCCATCTTAAATCGCCTCCGAAATCACCGGTGGAACTGGTCCATTGTTCCGTAAAATAAATATTCTTTTCGGGATAAGCCGCCCGGACGGTAGACAGGGCGCTGACATCTCCGGCATATAGGTGGAAGGCGGAGCCGTCGATATATTGCCGGGCATCAGCATCATCCAGTACCGTTATGGGATACTGGGGATGATCACAATTATGATCCCAGATAATAATTTTAGTATCCAGACCGGCGGTGTTGAATGCGGGACCGAGACTGCCTTTGATAAAGGCCGCCTGCTCCAGGGCCGTCATTAACATGCTGGGATTATTACCACCATGTTCCGGTTCGTTCTGAATCGTTACCGCATCAATGGTAATTCCATGGGTCTTCATCGCTTCGATGTATTTAACGAAGTATTGCGCATAGCTGTCGTAAAATTCCGGCTTCAGACTGCCACCTATGGATTTTCCATTGGTCTTCATCCAGACCGGAGGACTCCAGGGTGAGGCTAAAAATTTCATCGAGGGTCGGATAGCGATAATTTTCTTCAGCAGGGGTACCAGATCCGTCAGGTCATCCCCCAGGCTGAAATTCTTAAGTTCAGGATCGGTGGATCCGGCCGGCAGATCATTATATGAAAATACCGAAGCACTTAAATCAGAAGCACCCATGCTCAATCGAAGATAACTGATACCAATGCCCTCGTTACCAAAAAGCTCGTTCAGCAATTGTGTTCTTTTTGATTCCGACATATGCTGAATCAGGGAAGCCGTTCCCCCGGTAAGCGTAAACCCGAACCCATCAATGGTCTGAAAGGTCTGTGCAGAATCAACTTCAATCACGGGCCTTGTATTCTGCGGGGAAGAAAACGCAATATCTGTCGGCTGTTTTGCAAACAAAACAGACCGGTCAGCCAGGGTAATCCAGGCCTGGGCAGCATAGGGAATGACCGGGGGTGTTTTGCCATCCTCTGGATCGCTGCTCCCTGAACCTTTGTTACACTGGGCTGCTATGCAGCATACATACATTAGCACCCATAAATGCTTAAACCGATTTTTCATATAATTTTCATTTTTTCAGGTCCCCTAAAAATCATTGTGGGTCATTGCTCTTTTCCCGGATAAAGGAAACAACATCTTTCAGGGTTTCCGGATAAATTTTAATATAGTGCGTTCTCATCTTAGCGGCGATCTTTTGTCGGCTGCCCGCGGCATAAAAGACAATTGATTCCGAATTTTTCTCCGGCATATGACAATCAATGCAGTTCTGCATCAGTACCTCCCGGCTTTTTCCTTTATAGGTACAGAAATCATGATCGGGTTGATGACAGCTCATACAACGGCTGGAAAAAAGCGCTTTTTTATCGAATTCATCCTGATGAGGATCATGACAGGAGCCGCAGGTCATCTCACTTTTCTCAAAACATTTACTCATGCTCAACAAGCCGAACTGATTGCCATGTACATCCAGGTCTTCAACGCTGGATGCCACCAGATTATAGGCATAAAACGCTGCCAGACGGTCGCCCGGTTTGAATGAAAATGCCGGTTGCAGGCTGGTCATTACACCGGAGTGACAAAGGGCACACAAATCAATCTGTTGCTGTCTGGTAAAATTCTTCGGATTCGAAATCTTCGATGGCTGCCCCGGGTTCGCACCCTGCCTGGCCCAGTCAATATGGGCGCCTCCGGGCCCGTGACAGGTTTCACAATCAATGCCATAAATCACCGTTTGGCGGTCAAACTGTTCGACCATTTCCCTGCGGTCCGTAACACCGGCAAAAGAGCTGTGACATTCAAAGCACCGGGCAGTGATGACCCGGTTTAAAAAGAGCTTGTCGGGATAACCCGGGCTGTTGTACCATGCTGCTGTCGCTGTCGCATAGGTCAGGGGAAGTTGTACCGGCGTCTGTCCGTTCCAGGAGGCATACGACCGGGCGTGGCGGCCGTGACCAAAAAAAATATCGGCTTTTTGACGGACACTATCGGTACCACGATGCGCTATTTGATAGACCGCCCCATCCTGATAATCCGTCTCCACCCAGTCTCCGCCCGGGAACTGATAGCGACCCTGGTATATGTCACGATGCTGTTTAATTCTTGCAGAATCCATGATACCGGAAGTATTATAATGTGCCGAATGCCATTGATTTTCATAAATATCGGAATGGCAGTCGCGGCAGGCGGCGGCGCCGCGGTAATCCCCCTGCGCCTGTCTGCCGGTCAGGTGACGGGATCCGGGTTCATCCGTACACCTGATCCATATCCATGCTATAACAAAAATCGCTCCTGTGAAAACTACCGGCCGGGTTGCTATCGTAAATTTTTTATCTATTGCACAAGCTTTAAAAAAGATAGGCTAACCGGGTGTTAGCCTATGCGAACTGTATTGAATGAGTGGCGTTACATTCGGCCGGCATACAGGGCCTTGATCTGTGCGGCGGAAAGGACCTGATTGTATACCCGAAACTGGTCCAGCGCCCCTGTATAGGATTTTACCCAGTCATCCGTGGGACCGGTCAGTCCGACCTGGGCATTCCAACCGCCAATCACAAAGAAACTGCTTTTCGAAAAGTCCAGTTTGCCCCGGGGCGATCCGTCCTTTTTGACATCAGTGGCACTGGCTGGTGGATTGCTTACCAGATCCCCGTCAAAATAATAAGACATTTTCGATGTTGTCTCATCGTAACAAAGTGCGAGGTGATGCCAGTTGCCGTCCAGTATCGGTTTTTTGAACTGGTTCCCGTCCGGAAATTCCATCCATTGGTCCATGACCCCGACTTTCAGCGTAGCAGCGGAAGCGGTGGCATGTTCAATCATCATGAACAGGGCACTATGGGACCAGCCATAACTGTCATCTACCAGTGAAAAATAAAACTCCGTTCTTCCGGTGGCGGCTGCGGCAGATTGTTTGATCCACAACGCTACGGTAAAACTGGTGGCCTGGTTCAGGTCATTGGCATTGACATATTTAATCGCCGTGCCCGTAGCGCCCTTATAGGCCGTGGTCTGGATGCCCCCGGTATATCCAATATCACTATTGGCAGGAAAGGAAGGATAACCCGAAATGCTGTCCGCAAAACGATAACTTAGTTTCTCGCCGGCCTCGGCACTCATCGAATCGAAAGGCACGAAAAAACGAAGTTCAGAACCGGGCGTTGTCGGTGTATCAGAAGGATAATCTCCCAGAACCGGCCGCTCCATTTTTTGACAGGCGCCGAAGATCAACGACAGGATGATGGCAGCGCCCCCGTATAAAAACACCTTTTTCATAACAAAAATTTTTCAGTTTCAGGTCTCAAAATATTCAAGTCTATTGCCATTCCGGATTCTGCTTCAAAACATCGCCGGAAAGGTCAATGGCCGCCTGTGGAATCGGGTGATAGCGACATTTATTGGAATAGCCAAAAGGCCCGAGCGTCGCAACTGCATCGCCCCATCTCACCAGGTCAAAGAACCGGTAGCCCTCCATCGCAAACTCCCAGCGTCGTTCATCTTTAATCGCTTTACGCATCGCCGCCTGGCCCGTAAAGGGTATAAACGGTACAATGGCCCTGGCCTTGCCCTGAAATCCGCTGGCACGATCCCGGATCAGTTCCAGCATGGCTTCGGCTGTCGAACCGTCACCTTTTTCATTGGCGGCTTCCGCTTTCATCAGAATCACATCGGCATACCGGATAATTCTTCGGTTGATCCAGCGACCCACATTTCCGGTCGCCCATCCGGCAAACTCCCGCATGGCCGGATCGCCGTATACTTTCTTGTTCCAGAATTTCTGCGCGAGGCCGCCCGTACCGTTGTAATTGGTATAGTCGGGCAGGGTAAGTCCATATCCCCCCGCCGCTTCGCCACCATCATACTGGCCTGAATATAGAATGGTGGCCATTTTTCGGGGATCGTCATCCGGCCAGTCGTTCTCCAGTTTATCGGTGGGTGTGTTCCAGCCCCAGCCGAAATCCCAATACTGTGTGGCCCCGTTCTGACGAATATTCTGACAGACGCCCCAATTCGAGCCCTGATCCTTGGCACCGACAGAGGCGGCATTCTCGCCTACCGTCGCCTGCATTTCAAAAATAGATTCAGGTCCGTTCTTGCCTTCTCCATTGACACCATCTTTCCAGATTTCGGTGAAAGCGGGCAATGAATATTTGTTCAACGCAATGACTTTATCACAGCGATCCATTACAGAATCCCACATTTCCCGGAACAGGAAGGTCTGGGCCGCCATTGCATAGGCCGCCCCCACCGTCAGCCGGCCTTCAAAGCCTTCGCCGTATTCTTCCGAACTCAGCGGCAGCAGTTGTTCAGCCGCACGCAGGTTGGAATCGATAAAAGCATAGACGTCTGCCACTGAGGACTTGGGCCGGATGGCATCGGCAGGCTTTTCTACCCGGAAATTAATAATCGGCACCTCCCCATAGCTTTTCACCAGTTCAAAATAACTATAGGCCATAAAGAAACAGGCTTCGCCTACATTCCGCAGGGAGGCCGGATCGCTGAGTTCATTCTGCCGGGCCAGAAACAGGGAAGTATTGGCGGCGTTGATCAGTGCGAAGTGGTCATTCCAATAGGTATCCGGCGCCCAGCCGCTTTTGGCATATTGATACTGGTCATACATGCCGGTCACTTCCGTGCCATCGCCGGCATCACTGCCTTTCTGGGCATCATCTCCCCGGATACTGTGAAAATCCAGCCAGACCAGCTCGGTAAGCCCTGAATAGGTCCGCATCAGGCGATACATATTATAAGACTGTGATTCCAGCGCACCCTGTTTTAAGTCCGGAAGCGTAGAAGTTAGCGGTTCCCTGTCTAAAAACTTTTTACAACCCACCATGGTTAGCAGGCCGGCTATAACTGCAAAAAATCTGATATAAGTTCTCATTATTACAGGTTTTATAAATTAAAAAGTCACGTTCAGGCCAAATGTGGTAATCCGGGGAATCGCATTGCCCCCCATGTCGAATCCGAAGGCGGTAGCGTCACCACCGTACTCTGGCGCATAACCGTTATTGCGTTTCCAGGTTTTCAGATTCTGCACATTGACAAATATCCTGGCGCTTCTAAATCCGGCATGTGAAATCCAGTCCTGCGGTAAGGCATAGCCCAGCTGCAGGTTCCGGATGCGGATATAGCTGCCGTCTTCAATATTATAAGTGGAACCATTATAGTTAAAACGATGGGCCTGGCCTAATATCGGTGTCCAGTTGGAAGTACCTTCTCCGTGCCAGCGGTTCACCTGCATTTCCGCATAGTTCACCCGCTGGAAGGGTGATTCCAGCGAGGCCCAGGTACGGAATACTTCATTGCCGTAAACCCCGTTCACATCCACTCCGATACTGACACCTTTGTATTCCAGTGACACGGAGCCTCCATACATAAAATCAGGCGTCGGATTACCGATGATGGTTCTGTCATCCGGCGAAATAACCCCGTCGCCATTGACATCCTGGAATTTAAAATCACCCGGGCCATAGGAGCCGCCTACGCCACTGGCATCCGGAGAAGTAATGACATCTGTCCAGCTCTGATAAATCCCGTCTACCACATAGCCGTAAAAATATCCGATCGGATAGCCTACCTGGGTGATGGCCTGGGCTGCATTATTATTGGTAAACCCTCTGATCACCTTACCTGCCGGCAATTCACTGCTCAAAGACAGCACCTTATTTTTCAGGAAAGTAATATTGCCCGAGACGCCCAGTACGAGATCCTTGGCAATATCTTTATGATAACCTGCAGAAATTTCCGTACCCCAGTTCTTCAGGCTGCCGGCATTTAATAAGGCACTTTTCAGTCCCAGCGCCCCATTATCAATAAAGGTCATCAGGTCTTTGGTGGTCTTACTGAAATAATTGATTTCAAAATTCAGACTATTGCCAAAAGCTGCGCCCTCTATGCCAATTTCATGAGAATGCACCTGCTCCCATTTCAGATTGGGGTTGGGGAAATACAATTCATCGGCCGCGGTATAGACATTGGTCCCAAAAACGGCGGTCTGGCCGCTGGACAGCAAAGGAAACAGGGGATAGTCCAGGGAACTACCGGTATTTTGATTGTAAGCACTCTGGTTACCCAGTACGCCAATAGAAGCTTTCAGCTTCAGGAAATTGATCTTTTCCTTTATCGGATCGAAAAAATCCTCTCTGGAGATTTCCCAGGCGGCACCCACGGCCCAGAAACTTTGGGCCGGCACCGAACGGTACAGACGGGAAGAAGCATCCCGCCGGAAGGAAGCGTTGAAGAAATACTTATTGCGGTAATTATACAGGGCCCGCGCCAGACCGGAAACAGTGGCATATTCTGCCTGGCTGGAGGAGGACGCCGTGGTCAGGGGATCCTGGAATCCGTTGGTAATATACCAGAAGCGCTCGTTATCCGGAATCGGTTTGGCGCCCACGGTCGTGGCCTGGCTGGAAGATCCGCCCCGTCCGAAATGGCCGAAATAATAAGTCGTAAAACCCAGGGTACCGGTCAAACCGTGATCGCCAAAACGCTTCTTGTACGTAAGTATATGGTCCTGCTGAAATTTCCGGTAAGTATCATCGTTTTCCTGGACCTTGGTCAGGGGACTGTAAACGATGGCGGAATCCAGCGCCGGACTGTATGCATAATAAGTGGGGGTGTACTGGCGCCTGTTCACATTACTGATATCCGCATAGACGGTAGAACGCCAGTTCAGCTCTTTGGTAATATTGAAATCAAAGAAAAAGCTACCTACGGTCCGGTATTCAAAATGTTTGACCTTATTCCATTCATTCTCGAGACGAAGCAGGGGATTGACCACACCGGCAGTCTGCAGGCTGGGATCCAGTGAGTAATACAGATCCAGATCGACCAGATCGGTGGGATTTCCATAGAGGTCCCTGACCTGCATTCTTTTGGTGCCCGATGGAATTTGCGGAACGACTTTCCTTGCGTCATCCAGTATATTGCCCACGTCATAGGGATTATTCTGACGGGAGGCAATTAAATTGACGCCTATCTTAATATTATCGGTCACCTTGAATTCGTCGGACAGGCTTAAGTTGAGGCGGCTTAGTTGCTGGTGTCTGATAATCCCTTCATCATAAATATATCCCACACCGAAATTCAGTTTATTTCTATCGGTGCTGGCTGACAGGCTAAGATTACTGATCGACTGTTTTCCAACGCGGGTAACCGCATCGATCCAGTCGGTATTGGCACCGCCAATAATTTCGGGAGTTTCCGTAGTCCCTGCATACATCAGCTCCTCCGCATAGAGCTCGGCGAACTGTTCCGCATTCGCCATCCTGATTTTATCTACCAGCTGTTTAAAGCCGTAGGATGTATTAAAATTCAGTGTCACCTGGCCGGCTTTGGCATTTTTTGTCGTTATGGCAATCACACCGGTTGCCCCTTTAACGCCAAAAATAGCCAGGGAAGAAGGGTCTTTTAATATTTCAATCGATTCAATATCGTTGGGATTCAGGTAATCTATATTGTCCTGGAAGATCCCATCGACAACATACAATGGTTTTACCTGCCCGATACTGGAAGTACCCCGGATCCGGATATCAGGCGATCCGCCGGGTGTTCCGTTGTTAACGACACTCAGACCCGCAACTTTTCCCTGCAGGGAAGCGACCGGGTTCGCATTGGGTTTATCGGCAATTTCTTCCCCCCTGATTTTTACGATCGATCCCGTCAGGTCTCTTTTCTGGGCCGTACCGTATCCAATGACGACGACCTGCTCGAGGCTTCCGGCACTGGCTGTCAGCACGACGGCAATCTCCGCACGGCCGCCCAGCGGCTCTTCTTTCTCCGTATAACCCACGGAGCTAAAAACCAGAGTGGCATTCAGGTCGGGTACTGAAATCGTAAAATTTCCTGAAGAGTCCGTCGCGGTACCCGTCGTTGTTCCTTTTACCTGGACCGAAACTGCCGGCAGTGAACTGCCTTCCTCACTCATCACCGTTCCCGTTACCTGTGTCTGGGCGCTGCTCGCCATGGTCCAGAAAATGGCGCTCCATAATAGCAACGACCGGCAGAAATTTTTTGGTTGAATTGTAAGGGGCGTACCCTTTTTCCATTGCTTCCCTTTCATATGGTGATGATTTAATGTCCTTGAATTGCAATGCTACTTCCTGTGTACAAAACTATCGTTTGTTAATACGAAGTTAATATGTTTTTGGTACATGATTGGAAGATTATACTATTTTTTTCGAATATCTGAAAGGGCCGATCCTCTAAGCCGGCGATCCCGGCGGCATTGATCCGTCCGCGGCCGGTAAGCCGGCCTACTGGATAAAATTTATTCATCCGGTAACCCCTTCGGATTCACGTTCCTCGCTCACAGGGAATGGGAAATTTTATGTAGGTTTGTGAAACAGGCTCGATTTTTGATAACCGCCGATTCCTGTGATCGGCTTTATAAATAGATAAGGTGGCTTTAGGACAATCATTACAGCAAAAACTTTTACAGAAACTGTCTCCGCAGCAGATTCAGCTGATGAAGCTGTTGCAGGTACCTACAGCCAATCTCGAAGAAAGAATTAAAGAAGAAATGGAGGCCAATCCGGCACTGGAAGTTGATGAAGAGGGCCTGAAGGATGAAGACGAATTTAAAGATGAATTTGCCAGCGAGGAAACCGACAATTATGAGGAGCAGGACGGGAGTGCCGAAGACTATGATAATATTGATGTCACCGAATACCTGCACGATGATGAAGGAGAAATCGCTGAATACAAGACCCGGGAAGACAATTACGGAGATGATGATGAAAACAGCCGCCAGATACCGGTAAAAAATGAAGCCAGTTTTTACGATTTACTGGTCAGTCAGCTGGGCCTGCTCTCCTTATCCGAAAAAGAAAAGAAAATCGCCGAACATGTTATCGGCAGTATTGATGAAGACGGATACCTGCGTCGTGACACGCCTTCCGTTGTAGATGATCTGGCCTTCCGTCAGAATATTGAAACCACAGTGGAGGAAGTCGATGCCATTATACAACTGATTCAACAGTTTGATCCGCCCGGTGTCGGTGCCAGGGACCTGCCCGAATGTCTGTTACTGCAGCTGAGGAGACAGAAACAGGACGGTAAAGAGGTCGATACGGCTATCATGGCCATCGAAAAGTTCTTCGATGAGTTCACCAAGAAACATTACGAAAAAATACAAAGGGGGCTGGATCTCTCGGATGAGGCCTTGCGGGACGTGATGCAGCAGATTATCAGACTCAATCCCAAACCAGGCGGTAATATCGGCGCTTTTAACAAAGCGGAAAGTTATGTGGTTCCTGATTTTTTTATCATGAATAACAACGGGAAGCTGGAACTGACCCTCAACAGCCGTAACGCCCCCGAGCTTCGGATCAGTGAAGGCTATAAGGACATGATGAAGGAATACAGCCGGGGGCCTAAAAAAGACAAACAGCAAAAAGAAGCGGTGCTGTTTATCAAACAGAAGATCGATGCCGCCAAATGGTTTATCGACGCCATTAAACAGCGGCAGCATACCCTACTGGATACCATGTCCGCCATAATGAACCACCAGGAAGATTTTTTTCTAACGGGTGACGAAACCCTGCTCCGACCGATGATCCTGAAGGATATTGCTGAAAAAACCAATCTGGATATTTCCACGGTAAGCCGGGTGGCCAACAGCAAATTTGTACAGACGGAATTCGGGACTTATCGTCTGAAATTTTTCTTCAGTGAATCACTGAGTACCGACAGCGGCGAAGAAGTCTCTACAAGGGAAGTGAAGAAAATCCTAAATGACATGATCGAACAGGAAAGTAAGCGGCATCCGCTGAGTGATGAGAAGCTCACGGAACTGCTCCAGGAAAAGGGCTATAATATCGCCCGCCGCACGGTTGCTAAATACCGGGAACAACTCAATATTCCGGTCGCCCGTTTGAGAAGAGAACTTGTCTGAAAGACGGCAGGCAGGGCGGATCAATCAGCACCCCAAAACAAAAGCGGCATCCGAAACAGACACCGCTTTCTGATTTAATATGCTGAGCAAGGTTAAATCGTCCACTGATCATGGACCACCCCCACCAGATAATACCTTCCCTGTACCGGTTTGAATACCAGCCGCACAGATTTCCAATCCATTCCGCCGTATTTTTTAGAACCTGAAAAATAACTTTCGGTAAAATCGCCATCACCGTATGCCGCTTTTAGGTTGTTTCGGGAGTTCCCCTCACCGATAAAACTATTGATGGCGTATTTTTCCGGTCGGACAAAATTGGCATCATAAACAAATTTCTTAAAATATTCTTCCGGTGTCAGCAGGATTTCATCGCCGCTGCCATCAAAACTGCCCCAGTTGATCTTTTTGTTCCTGCCGGAAGAGGTCAGTTTTTTAAAAGCTTCCCGGGTGAATTTTCTGTCTTCTTCAGTATGCACCGTACCATAAGGTGAAAACCGGACGCCTTCGGCGGGGTGAATCAGACTGTCGAGCTTACTGTAATTTTTGGTCTTAAAGGCCGTCAGCACTTCCCGGGTCAATTGGGTCAGCAGGGTATCCTTGCTGACTTCGGTGAGTCGGAAAGAGTCAATACGCTGTTGCATCCGAAGGGAATCCGGAATCTCACCCAGGTTGACCCCCAGGCTGTCTTCATCGCTGCCCGACCCGCCTTTTCGATCCTTACAACTGTCCAGTACCAGAAAAACAAAGCCTGCCAATAAAACAACTAAAATCTTCTTCATGAGTATTTTTAATTTATCCTGTCTAATATTATCTGATTAACCGCCCGAACTAAAAAGGCAGGTCATCCTTACTATCATTATAATTGATATCCGGAGGCATTTCATCATTATAGGACGGACCGGCATCGGATCCACCGGCCGGTTCGAGCTTCCAGGCTTTCACATCGGTATACCAGCGACCGTTGTATTCCCGGCTTTCCACATCAAATGATATATTGAGGGTATTGCCCAACTGCAGTACCTGTTCGTTAATTTTATCCCCCCAGACACTGATGCATACTTTTTTGGGATACTGACCACTGGTTTCTACGATAATATCCTGCTTCCGCCATTCGTTGCCATTTCTTCCGGTTCCTTTTTGCAAAGGAAGTACCTGTACTAGTTTTGCCGTTAATTCCATAAATATATTTAATTAGCTGCAAAGATAAAGCCAATCGCGTAAGTCTCAAGGTGCTGTCTTCTTAGCGAACCGTTATTTTTCTCCCAAACAACCTCAAGTCGATCCGATGAACAATTACCCGGCTTGTCTGGCTGCTGCGGGGTTCCGGGACAATACCAGCGGGAACGGCAAGACCGCCGTTCACCGACGAAAAAGACGTATTTTGCAGCGGTTTTATGGAAGCTGCTAAATTTATCGTAACGCCCGAAGGGCTGGAGGAATCATCGGCTCCCCGCAAAGAAACGGGGGTGTTAAGGGTGCTGGCCGGTTTTTTTTCCTACCTGTTTCATCCGGTATTCGTACCGATCTACCTGATCGCTTTCTTGCTGTTTACCGAACCCTTTCTGTTTCCCGGGATTTCGGGCAGGGAGAAAGTGCTGACCCTGGGTCGGGCATTTGTCAACTATAGTTTTTTCCCTCTGATCAGCGTCCTGTTGCTAAAGGGACTGGGGCTCATCAAATCCATCCGGCTTGGCGACCGCAAGGACCGGATCATTCCTTTTATCATCTGTAATATCTGGTATTTCTGGATCTGGTATGTATGGCGCAACCTGCCGGGGGTGCCCTACGAACTGGTGGTATATGCGCTGGGCGTTTTTCTGGCATCCTCGATGGGCTTACTGGCGAATATTTATATCAAAGTCAGTATGCACGGCCTGGCATTGGGTACAACGACCCTGTTTCTCTGCCGGCTCTGCTTTATGCCCGAATCCTCCAATATTTCCATTTACCTGGCCCTGTCGATACTGATTACCGGTCTGGTTGGGAGCGCCCGTCTCATCCTGAAAGAACACAGTCTGGCAGAGTATTACTGGGGGGTAGGCCTGGGGGCCCTTGCCGTAGTCTGTGCCGGCTTTATTGCCTGATTTTCGAAGACTGTTGCCGGAAAATCTGAAAAGGGCTGGCACCGGCGGAAAAATGTGGAAAAATATATCCAAAATAATTAGTTTTCTTATGCTAAATATATTAGCTTTGTTTTTGTAATAATTTTTTGAGACCGGATTTGGCTAAATTGTATTTTTGGATATGGCAAAGACAGATAAATTACCCGAAGCAGACGTAAACAGTGAAAAATTCAAGGCCCTGAAGCTTACCATGGAAAAAATCGATAAAGATTATGGTAAGGGCAGTGTCATGTTAATGAATGAAAAAGCGGTGGTGAGTCAACCCGTGATTTCAACCGGCTCCATTGGCCTGGATACCGCCCTCGGTATCGGTGGATTGCCCCGGGGTCGGGTGATTGAAATCTACGGTCCTGAATCCTCCGGGAAAACCACCATTGCCACCCATGTGATTGCGGAAGCCCAGAAAAAGGGAGGCATGTGCGCCATTATTGATGCGGAACATGCTTTTGACAGTGTATATGCCAGAAAGCTGGGTGTGAATGTAGACAACCTGCTGATCAGTCAACCGGATTATGGAGAACAGGCCCTGGAAATCGCAGATCGACTGATTCTTTCCGGCGCGCTGGATGTCGTGGTCATTGACTCCGTAGCGGCCCTGGTACCCAAAAGTGAACTGGAAGGGGAGATGGGCGATAGTAAAATGGGCCTGCATGCCCGCTTAATGAGCCAGGCATTGCGCAAACTGACCGCTACCATTTCCAAAACCAATACGATCTGTATATTCATCAATCAGCTGCGGGAAAAAATTGGTGTTATGTTTGGCAATCCCGAAACCACAACCGGAGGGAATGCCCTTAAATTCTATGCCTCGGTGCGGCTGGATATCCGTCGGCAGACGCAGATCAAGGACGGCGACCAGGCCATTGGTAACCGGGTTAAAGTAAAAGTGGTCAAAAACAAGGTAGCGCCTCCGTTTCGGGCAGCTGAATTTGAAATTATTTTCGGGGAAGGCATTTCGAAAACAGGTGAAATTATCGATATTGGCGTAGACCTGAATATTATTCAGAAAAGTGGCTCCTGGTACAGTTACAACAGTGATAAACTGGGACAGGGCCGGGATGCAGTAAAAAGTCTGTTACTGGATAATCCGGAACTGGCCACTGAAATTGAGGGCAAAATCAGAGAAAAGATTGCCGAATTAAAAGAGCAGTAAACGAACGGACAGGTTCCAACTTATAAATAGACAGCTTGGGTTAGTAAGGCCGCCTTATTTTGATGGGGCGGCTTTTTTATGTCCGACCTTACCTGCAGCCGCTTTTACTCTCGCTGCAAGCCATTCGCGGAAGAATTATTATATTAGTACAACTGTTCGGCAGTAAATAATACGCCCTATGCTCGGAAATAGCGGACCGACCGACCTTTCGTCCGGTTGGCCCCAAAAAGCAGTACACTAAAGACAATCATTGCCGGAGCCTGAACACAAAACCTTTTAGAAGACTATGTTAATTTCGAAACCAGTTGATGATATTGTTGATAAGATGCGGGACTATTTTCTATCCGGGTCTTTTGAATTTAAAAACGAAGATCCCTTTCGCCTGGAATTATTGAGCAATGCCCAAATGGAATCCCTGGGTGTCCGGATAGGGGCCGCCCATAAAATCATAACCACCAAACAACCGGACCGGGTTTTAAAAAGACTCGCCGACAATGAGGAAGTGATCGGCAGGGTCCAGCAACTGCTCAGCCAGTCCGTACAGGATAAACAAGCTTTATCTCCGGCTAGCGAATGGTTCCTGGACAACCTCTACCTGATCAAAGAACAGATTGATATTGCCCGCAAACATTTACCCAAGGGCTATAGTAAAACCCTGCCGGGACTGGCCAGCGGCAAGTCTGCCCGGCTGCCGCGGGTATACGATATCGCATTGGAAATCATTGCCCACAATGATGGCCGCGTAGATCTGGAAAACCTTACCGCTTTTATCAGCGGCTACCAAACCAAACAGTTGCTGACCATCGGTGAGCTTTGGGCGATACCCATCATGCTGCGTTTCGCCATCATCGAAAATATCCGGCGTATTGCCTCGCGCATAGCGATTGACCGAATAGATAAAAACGAAGCCATTAACTGGGCCGATCATTTTATCAATATTGACCAGAAAAATCCCAGGGAAATAATTATCGCCACGGCGGATATGGCCAAAAGCGATCTAAACTTCAATGGGGCTTTTGTATCGGAATTCACCCGTAGAATGCAGGGCAAGGGTCAGGGATTGTCTATGCCGCTGACATGGATCGAACAACAGCTGGCTGAGTCAGGACATTCGATTGCGGAGCTGGTCAATATCCACAACCAGCACCAGGCGGCAGATCAGGTATCCATGCGCAACAGCATCGAAAGCATCCGGTTGCTGAAATCCACGGACTGGAAGTCTTTTGTGGAAAGCGTTTCCATTGTGGAAACCATCCTCAGCAGGGATCCTGCCGCCATCTATTCCAAGATGGATTTTGAAACCCGCGACAATTATCGCCATGTAGTCGAATGGGTGGCCAAAAAAAGCAGCCGTCCGGAATTTGAGATTGCGAATATGGCCATTGATCTGGCGGCAGAAAGCCGCCGCAGTAAAAAGCCGCTCCGCCAGCAGCATGTCGGCTATTTTTTGATCGACAAAGGCAAACCGCAACTGATCCGGGACAGTGGCGCCCAATTGTCTGCCAGTGACAAGTTCCGGCATTTCCTGCGCAAACACCGGCTGTTTTTATATGCCGGCTCGACTTTTATTTTCGCCTTACTGATCAGTTTCGGCCTCTTCTGGCACCTGTTAGCCAACAGCGATACAATCTGGATACCCCTGCTGACCGGCCTGCTTTGCTTTATCGTATTGGGGCATTTTGCCACGATCATCATGAACTGGCTGGCCACCCTGATGGTGCGGCCCAAATCCCTCGCCAAGCTGGATTTTTCCAAAGGCATTCCTGTCGGCTACAGCACCATGGTAGCCGTACCCTGTCTGATCAGTCAACCCGAGGGAATTGAATCCCTGATCAGCGACCTGGAAGTCCGTTTTCTTTCCAATCCTCAGCAACATCTCTTCTACTGTCTGCTCACGGATTTTGCAGATGCACCTCAGGAAGAAATGCCTATGGATCAGGAGCTCCTAAAACTGGCCAGCGAAGAAATCCGACAGCTCAACCTTAAATACAGAAAGCCTGGAGAAAGCGATCGCTTTTTTTTACTGCACCGGCCCCGGAAATGGAACCCGCAGGAGAAAGTCTGGATGAGTTATGAGCGCAAAAGAGGTAAACTGGGTGCCCTGAACAACCTGCTGCGCCATAAAGAGGATAAATATTTCAATCATATTGAAGGTAAAATCGGTCAGCTACCGGCCATTAAATACGTTATTACACTGGATGCAGATACCTTACTGCCCCGGGAAGCCGCCTGGAAAATGATTGCCACAATGGCCCACCTGCTGAACCAGCCGGTAATCCATCCCAGAAAAAATATAGTGGTGGAGGGCTATGGCCTGATACAGCCCCGCACCGCCGTCAATCTGCCGGAAAGAAGCAGTTCGATCTATGCGAAAATGCATAGCAATGATGCCGGCCTGGATCCGTATACCCAGCTGGTTTCTGACGTGTATCAGGATCTTTTTGATGAAGGCTCCTTTATCGGAAAGGGCATCTATGATATCGATGTCTTCGAAGATATCCTGGGCGATACCTTCCCGGAAAACCGGATCCTGAGTCATGATTTACTGGAAGGTTCCTATGTGCGCTCGGCGTTGCTGACCGATGTGCAGCTATTCGAGGACTATCCGGAAACCTATTGGGCAGATGTAAACCGCCGTCACCGCTGGATCCGGGGCGACTGGCAAATCGCTTCCTGGGGCTTGCCGCTGGCACCGGATGCTGACAACAAGCTGCGTAAGAATCCCATCACGGCCCTTTCCCGATGGAAGATCTGGGATAATATCAAACGCAGCCTGATGGCGCCAGCCCTGCTGCTCCTGCTGCTAATCATCTGGCTCTGGCTGCCGCAACCCGTGCTTTGGATGATCGGCCTCCTTGTCTTTTGGTTCTTCATGCCCCTAGTGACCACCCTGATGCAATTGCTGCACAAGCCGGAAGAAATCGATCGGGCCAGCCATTTGTCCGATAGCCTGGACGCATTTAAACAAAGCGTCGCAGATACCCTCTTCAATATCGTTTGCCTTCCATTTGAGGCTTATAGTCATGCCCACGCAATTTTTCTGGCCAATTGGCGAACCCTGATCACCAAAAAAAAGCTCCTCCAATGGACGCCTTCGGCCGCCCGACAATCTGCCAGACCGAAAACCCTGGCAGGTGCCTATCGTTTCATGTGCCCCGCCATCCTAATTACGGTGGCGATTACGATACTACTGGCAGTATTTAACCCCTCCGTACTGCCCATTGCCGCGCCTTTATTGCTCGCCTGGCTGGCAGGACCGGCCATCGCCTGGCGTGTGAGCGAACCCGGGCGTCGCACCGACTTCGTCATTGCTGCCGAAGACGCTGCTTTCCTGCGGCGGGTCAGCCGCAAAACCTGGGCCTTCTTTGAAGATTTTGTGGGCGCGACCGACAATTACCTGCCGCCAGATAATTACCAGGAAAAACCGGTGGAAGTCACGGCGCACCGGAGCTCCCCCACCAATATCGGCCTGTCCTGTCTGGCCAGTCTCAGCGCCCTGGATTTCGGGTATATTTCGCTGCCCAACCTCACGGAGCGCCTCCGGCTGACATTTGACGCACTCAACGCAATGGAAAGGCATAGAGGCCATTTTTATAACTGGTATGATACGACCAGTCTCCAACCGCTCTATCCGCGGTATATTTCTACGGTGGACAGCGGTAACCTGATAAGTCATATGCTGGTCCTGCGCCAGGGCCTGCTGGAACTTCCCCGTCAAAAAATCTTTTCGCCTGCTTTCTACCAGGGTTTGACCGACTCTCTGCAGTTGGCGGAACAGGCCACCGAAACCGCTTCCGGAAAAAGCGCTTTCAGGAATATGGAGACCCGACTGGAAGCCCTGCTGCATCAATCGCCGCAGCCCATACCGCTGAACGCAATCGGGGAACTTCTGGCGGAAATCGCCACCCTTCAGCATAACTTTTCTGAACCCGAGGCTTCAACCGCCCGGTATTGGATCGATAAGATGCAGGTGCAGCTCGCTGATATGCAACAGACCCTGGGTCGACTGTTGCCCTGGGCCGGCCTGCTTCCATTGCCGACCGAAGCAGCTTCCCTGAAAATACTGGAATCCATCCCCTCGCTGGAAGAAATCAAATTATTGCCGGACCACCTGCAGCAGGACCTGAAGGCCCTCCAGGAACAATACCCCACTGGTGAGGTAGCCGACTGGCTGACCCAATTGAACGCAAAGCTGCAACAGGCGGCCGTAGCGGCACTTCAGGAACTGAGTAAGATTGAAAAACTGGCCAATGAATCTGCCGGCTTTGCCAATGTTGACTACGATTTTCTTTATGACCGCGAAAAACATCTCTTCCATATCGGCTATAATGTCAGTGACGCCCGAACCGACAAAAGTTATTATGACCTGCTAGCCTCAGAAGCCCGGCTGGGTATTTATACCGCCATTGCACAGGGAAAGATTCCACAGGACAGCTGGTTTGCGCTGGGTCGCCTGATCACCGATGACGGCACGGTGCCGGTATTGCTTTCCTGGAGCGGATCGATGTTTGAATACCTGATGCCGGATCTGGTCATGCCTTCCTATGAAAATACCCTGCTGGACAAAACAGCCCGGGCTGTGGTCCAGAACCAGATAGATTACGGCAGGCGCCGACGCATTCCCTGGGGTATTTCAGAATCGGGTTATAATCTGGTGGATGCCCATTTGAACTATCAGTACCAGGCGTTCGGCGTACCGGGATTGGGGTTGAAAAGAGGGCTGGGAACCGATCTGGTGATCGCGCCCTACGCCACCATGCTGGCCCTGTTGCCGATGCCCGAGCAGGCACTGGATAACCTGCATCAGCTGGCTAAAAACGGATTTGAAGGCCGTTACGGATTCTACGAGGCCGTCGATTTTACATCTACCCGCATGCCCCGTGCTGCCACACAGGTGATTATCCGTTCCTATATGGCGCACCACCAGGGCATGTCCTTTCTGGCGATGGCCAGCCTGTTGCTGGGCCCCCGGATGCAGGAGCGTTTTGAAAAAGACCCGCAGTTTCAGTCTGCCCTGCTTCTGCTGAAAGAAAGAGTGCCAAAAGCCGGAAACTACTATACCCAGGATGAGGAGACAACCAGTAAATTGATCGCGGGTCATGAATCTCATCTGCGGGTCATCAATAATCCCAGAACGCCGGTGCCCGAAGTACAACTCCTCTCCAATGGCCGCTACCACCTGGCCATCTCTAATGCAGGAGGTGGCTACAGCCGTTGGAAAGACCTGGCCATTACCCGATGGCGGGAAGATGGTACCAAGGACAACTGGGGCTGTTTCTGTTATATCCGGGACCTGACAACAGATCGCCTCTGGTCCAATACCTACCAGCCAACCCGCGAACAGCAACAGGTTGATGAAGCCATTCTTTCCCAGGGACATGTGGAGTTTCGGCGGGTCAACGAAGATTTTGAAACCCGGACCGATATCGTGGTTTCTCCGGAAGACGATATGGAATTGCGACAAATCAAAATCACCAATAAAAGCAATATCGAAAAATCGCTGGAAGTTACCGGCTATTGCGAAGTAGTTATCGCGCCCCAGGCAGCAGATCAGGCACATCCGGCATTCAGCAACCTGTTTGTACAGACGGCTTTTGATCAGGAAGTTGCCGCCCTGCTCTGTACGCGAAGAGCCCGCTCAAGGGATGAACAGCCGCCCTGGATGTTCTTTATGATGCTCCATCATGGGGGAGAATCCAAGGGCATTTCCTACGAAAGTGACCGGATGCAGTTTATTGGCCGGACCCGTACTTTGATGCGTCCCCGGGGTGTAGATCAGCAGGGCGCCCTTTCCAATACGACGGGGTCTGTGCTGGATCCTGTGGCAGCCATCAAGTACCAGATTTCCTTGAAACCCAAACAAACCGCCCGATTTGAAATTATCATTGGACTGGCAGAAAATGAAGAAAAATGCCGACAATTGATTCATAAATACCAGGATGCGCATTTAAGAAGCCGGGCTTTCGAACTTTCCTGGACCCATAGCCAGGTACTGTTGCACCAGCTCAATGCCAGTGAAACAGAAGCCCAGCTGTTTAATGCCATGGCTTCCCATATTCTCTACCCCAACGGTACCCATCGTGCCGAGGCCAGTATTATTTCCAGCAATCAGAAAGGTCAGTCGGGGCTCTGGGGTTACTCCATATCCGGCGACCTGCCGATTGTTCTGATCCGCGTTCAGGACAGTGACAATATTGCACTGGTGAAGGAGTTGGTAAAAGCGCATGCTTACTGGCGGCTGAAGGGATTGGCGGTGGACCTGGTCATTTGGAACGATGATTTTGGCAGCTACCGGCAACTGATGCATGACCAGATCATGGACTATGTAGCCGCCATCAGCGGCACCATCACGGACCAGCCAGGCGCCGTATTTGTCAAACAGGGCGATCAGCTCAGCACAGAGGACCGGGTATTGCTGCAAACTGTTGCCCGGCTGATTTTCTATGATGATGCAGGCAGTCTGAAAGATCAAATGTTGCGGCAAATGAAAAAAAGACCGCTGGCCCCCCTGCTGCAGCCACAGAGCGATAAACGTTACCCCACGGCAACGCCATTACAGCTGCCGCAGGATCTGGTCTTTAATAATGGTACCGGCGGATTTACCCGGGACGGGAAGGAATATTTTATCCTCAATACCCCGGAACAGGCTTCGCCGGCGCCCTGGGTCAATCTGATCGCCAATCCCCATTTCGGGACCATGATCTCGGAAAGCGGCTCGGCTTATAGCTGGGCAGAGAACGCGCATGCCTACCGGCTCTCGCCCTGGAAAAACGATCCGGTATCAGATCGTAGTGGAGAAGCATTCTATATCCGTGATGAAGCCACCGGTCATTACTGGTCGCCGACACCGCTACCGGCCAAATCCGACCAGCATTATATCACACGTAACGGGTTTGGCTATACGGTATATCAGCATAATTATAACGGTATTTATTCCGAAGTCTGGGTCTATGTGGATGTACAGGATCCGATAAAATTTGCAGTAGTCAAACTGCGTAACCTCACCAAAGAAGCCCGCAGGCTCACCGTAACAGGTTATGTGGAATGGGTACTGGGTGACAATCCCTCCAATACCCGGATGTATGTAGTTACCGAAAAGGATCTGGAATCGGGATTGCTTTTCGCCCGCAACGCCTATAACAGCACTTTCGCCGAAAGGGTCTCTTTCTTCGATGCCGACGGAGAGGAGAAATCCTTTACCTGTGACCGGGAGGAATTCATCGGTCGCTGTGGGTCTATGACGACACCGGAAGCCCTGAAACGGGAAAAACTGTCCAATCGTTATGGTGCCGCACTTGATCCCTGTACCGCCATTCAGATCGGACTGCACCTGGAGCCTGAAGAAGAAAAAGAAGTCGTCTTCCGGATGGGAAGTGAAGCATCTGAGTCGGCCGCCAGAAACCTGGCGCTAAAATACAAATCTGCCGCATCGGCGCAACAGGCGCAGTCCCGGGTACACGATGAATGGAACCGCATCCTGGGCGCTGTATATGTGGAAACCCCGGATGCTGCCCTGAATTTCCTGACCAACGGCTGGCTGGTCTATCAGACCCTGGCCTGCCGCGTATGGGGACGCAGTGGCTTTTACCAGTCCGGTGGGGCTTTCGGATTCCGGGATCAGCTGCAGGATGTACTGGCCCTGATGCATACCCGACCGGATGTTACCAAGGCACAGATTCTGCTGGCGGCCTCAAGGCAGTTCAAGGAAGGTGATGTGCAGCATTGGTGGCATCCACCAACCGGAAGGGGCGTACGCACCAAATGTTCGGACGATTATCTCTGGCTGCCGTATGTAACCGCCCGTTATGTGGAAGCAACCGGCGATCAATCAATTCTGGAAGAATATGTGTCCTATATCGAAGGGCGCCCCCTTCGGCCTGAAGAGGAGAGTTATTACGATCTGCCCGTTTTTCTGAATGACTGGGAATCCATTTATAACCACTGTAAAAGAGCCATAAGGCACGGGCTGAAATTTGGCGAACACGGATTACCGCTGATTGGCTACGGAGACTGGAATGACGGCATGGATAAAGTAGGCGAACACGGTAAGGGAGAAAGCGTATGGCTGGGCTTTTTCCTGTATGATATACTTAATAAATTCGAACGGATCGCTGAAAAACAGGGCGATGAGGAGTTTCTCAACGAATGCCGCGCGCAGGCAGGGACCCTGAAAGAAAATATACATAAAAACGGATGGGACGGTGCCTGGTACCGGAGGGCTTATTTTGATGACGGCACGCCCCTGGGCTCGACACAGAACCAGGAATGCCGGATCGATTCCATTTCACAGAGCTGGTCCGTAATTTCTGGCGGCGGTGAAACCGGGCGCAGTCAACAGGCCATGGCTTCGCTTAACGAACACCTGGTCGATCGTGAGAATGGTATTATTAAACTGCTGACGCCGGCCTTTGACAAATCGGAACTCTATCCGGGTTATATCAAGGGATATGTTCCCGGCGTCAGGGAAAACGGTGGCCAGTATACCCATGCCGCCATCTGGACCATTATGGCTTTTGCGATGATGAAACAGAATGAGCGGGTCTGGGAATTATTCTCTATGATCAACCCCGTCCACCATACCCAGAATGCCGAAGAAGCCCGGAAATATAAGGTAGAGCCCTATGTTATGGCGGCCGATGTTTACGGGGTCGCTCCCCATGAAGGCCGGGGAGGATGGACCTGGTATACCGGATCCGCAGGATGGACCTATCAACTGGGGCTGGAACATATTCTGGGACTGCGGCGCAGTGGGGCGGCGCTCCGGCTGGAGCCCTGCGTTCCCGAATCCTGGCCCGGATTTAAGGTGAATTATCGTTTTGGGAACAGTTTTTATCAGATTCAGGTCGAACGGACCAACGGGGAGGGTCAGGTCCGCTACAGCCTGGACGGCCAACCGCTTCAGGAGGATCATATCCCCCTGACGGATGACGGTCAAACCCATCAGGTGCTGGTGGAGCTATCATAACCGTTGCGGCAGGCCGCGGCGCCATTATTCGTACATCGCGACTGAAATTTCACCCTTGTCAGTAATGGCGCCCCGGAACATGCCTTTGGTGTTAAAAGGCATCGCCATTTCTCCCTCCCGGTTGAGAAGTATCATGCCGCCGTTACCTCCCATGGTGGCGATCCGGTCCAGGACTTTACGGGCAGCCGCTTGAAGGGAACTACCTTTGTATTCGATAAGATCGGAAACGGTTTTGGCAGCGACGGTACGGATAAAAAACTCACCCCAACCCGTACAGGAAATCCCGGCCGTCCGGTTGTCACAATAAGTACCTGCGCCTATCAACGGCGAATCACCGATCCGGCCGTATTTTTTGTTCGTCATGCCTCCGGTAGAAGTGCCGGCAGCCAGGTTCCCCTGTTGGTCGAGCGCCACTGCACCCACAGTGCCGAATTTATGATCCGTAGGCTGGCCGTCGTACACCGATAATGATTTTCCCTTCCTGGAAGCAGCGGATACGGAGTCCGCCTGCAAAGCCCGCTGCAGGCCCTGCCAGCGATTATCGGTCCGGAAATAAACCGGGTCGACCAGTTCCAGCCCACAGTCCCGGGCAAAATCCTCCGCGCCCCGGCCCGCAAGCATGACATGGGCTGATTTTTCCATAACGGCTCTGGCGGCACTAATAGGGTTTTTAATGGTGGTGACGCCCGCAACGGCACCAGCCCGGAGCTGCCTGCCCTCCATTAACGAAGCATCCAGTTCATTCCTTCCTTCATGGGTAAAAACCGCTCCTTTGCCGGCATTGAACAGCGGGTTGTCTTCCAGTACCCGGATGGCGGCTTCGACTGCGTCCGTACTGCTGCCGCCTGATTGCAATTTCCGGTAACCGGTCTGCAATGCGCTTGTAATTGCTGCCACATAGGCTTTCTCCTTCACTGGACCCAAATTCTCTTTCAGGATGGTGCCGGCACCGCCATGAATAACCAGTACATATCTGGGTGGTTGTGCGGCAGTCATTCCTGACCAGCAACTGAACAGCAGCAGTATCAGAAAGATATAGTTCCTGGGCATCTTTGTTTATTTTGATTTACGCGAGCCATAAAGCTACGGAATTAACCGGCAGGCTGGCTGCCGGGACGGGTCTTCCTGCCGGTATTCCTTAAATACTAGTTATCTTTGCCCCCAAATTTTTTAAGCATTAATATGAGCGCATCGAATTTATCAGAGCAGGAGATTATCAGAAGAGAGAAACTGGAAAAACTCAGGGCGGGGGGCATTGATCCTTATCCGGCGGCCCTGTTTCCCGTCACCCATTATTCTGCTTCTATTAAAACGAATTACACCGAAGACAATAAGGAGGCGTTTGCCGGCGTGACCGTAGCCGGCAGAATCATGTCCATCAATGATAAGGGTAAAGTATTTTTTATAAAGATCCAGGACCGCGAAGGTATATTCCAGCTCTATGTAAAACGCGATGAACTCTATCCCGGTGAAGATAAATCCGGCTGGGACCTGCTGGTTAAGGGCCTGGACCTGGGTGATATAATCGGTGCCACCGGCTATGTTTTTGTTACCCGAACCGGTGAAACATCCCTGCATACCGAAAGTCTTACCCTGCTGTCCAAATCCTTAAAGCCACTACCGGTGGTTAAAAGGGATGAATCTGGCAACGTATTTGACGAGGTCACCGATCCTGAATTCAAATACCGGCAGCGTTATGCCGACCTGATCATTAATCCGGCAGTGAAAGAAACCTTTATTAAACGCACCCGGCTGGTCAATTCCATGCGGGAATTCCTGAACAGCCAGGGCGCGCTGGAAGTGGATACACCGGTGCTGCAGGCGATTCCGGGAGGCGCTGCCGCCCGGCCCTTTGTGACCCATCATAATGCACTCGACACACCCTTTTATCTTCGGATTGCCAATGAGCTTTACCTGAAACGACTGATTGTCGGCGGCTTTGACTGGGTATATGAGTTCGCACGCAATTTCCGCAATGAGGGTATGGACCGCACGCATAATCCAGAGTTTACCATCCTTGAATTTTATGTGGCTTATAAAGATTATTTCTGGATGATGGAAACCACGGAAAAATTGCTGGAAAAAGCAGCCCTGGACGTTAATGGCGACACAGAACTAACTGTGGGCGACAAGAAAATTTCCTTTAAGGCCCCATTTGCCCGGGTATCCATTTACGATGCCATCAGGGAACATACCGGCACAGACGTATCTGCCATGGATGAAGAAGGGCTGCGCGCCTTCTGCAGTGAACAGGGCATCCACGCCGATAAGACCATGGGCAAAGGCAAACTGATTGATGAAATTTTTGGTGAAAAATGTGAACATCATTATATCCAGCCGACTTTTATCATCGACTATCCGGTGGAAATGAGCCCCCTGACAAAAAAACACCGCAGCCAACCTGGACTTGTGGAACGTTTTGAACTGATGATCAACGGAAAAGAAATTGCGAATGCTTATTCGGAGCTCAATGATCCCATTGAACAGCGTGAACGTTTTGAACAGCAGGCAAAGCTGATGGAAAGAGGAGATGAAGAAGCCATGTATATTGACCATGACTTCCTGCGGGCCCTGGAATATGGTATGCCGCCTACTTCCGGTATCGGCTTTGGCATTGATCGCCTGGTCATGTTGCTCACCAATGCAGCTTCCATTCAGGATGTCCTGCTGTTTCCGCAGATGCGTCCGGAAAAACAGCCTGAAAATTCATAATAACCGGCGGTATTCCGCAGCGGAACATATATGAGGCACTCTGGTATGGAGTGCCTTTCTTATACCCTGACCTGCAGGGACCTGTCGGTTGCTCCCGGTTTTTTAGGTGCTGAATTAATGATACATTCGCTATATTAAATTGTTTTGTCATGAGACGCGTTTTTATCTTTGTTTCAATTACCGCACTGATTATCAGTTTTTTACTGGGATACTATTTCAGCAAAAACTGGTATGTGCTCTTTGCCGGGGTGCTGGTGGTTTCGGTGATGGGATATTACGACATGATACAAACCAAGCATAGCATTCGCAGGATCTATCCGGTCTTCGGGAGATTGCGCTATGTGATGGAGGAACTGCGGCCCAAGATTTATCAGTATTTTGTTGAGTCGGATATTGACGGCCGACCCCTGAACCGGATTGACCGTTCCACGGTTTACCAGCGTGCCAAGCAGGACAATGATATGATGCCCTTCGGCACCCAACTGGATGTCTATGCGCCGGGATATGAATGGATCTGCCATTCCATAGCGCCCAAAAACTTCAATACCCTGGACCATAATCCCCGGGTAAAATTTGGTAATAAGGATTGCGCACAGCCTTATATGGGCAGCATTCTGAATGTTTCAGCGATGAGCTACGGATCTTTAAGTGCCAATGCCGTTGAAGCGATGAACGGGGGGGCGGCCATCGGCGGCTTCGCCCAGAATACCGGCGAAGGTGGCTTGAGCGATTTTCATCTCAAACAGGGGGGTGATCTGATCTGGCAGATCGGCACCGGCTATTTCGGCTGCCGCGACGAAAAGGGCTTTTTCTCCCCGGAACTTTTTGCCAAAAAAGCCCATCTGCCCAGTGTTAAAATGATTGAAGTAAAAATCTCGCAGGGCGCTAAACCCGGTCACGGCGGTATCCTGCCTGCAGCCAAAAACACCGAAGAAATTGCCAGGATCCGCCACATAATACCGGGTACCACCGTCGAGTCTCCGCCCTATCATACTGCCTTTGATTCGCCCAGAGGGCTCATTGGTTTTATCAGGGAACTCCGGGCGCTTTCCGGCGGTAAACCGATCGGTTTTAAGCTCTGTATTGGCCATAAAAGTGAATTTATGGCGATTTGTAAGGCAATGATCAGCCAGGATACTTATCCTGACTTTATTACGGTGGATGGAGGGGAAGGAGGAACGGGGGCCGCACCTCAGGAGTTTTCGAATTATGTGGGCGCTCCTTTACTGGATGGCCTGGCCTTTGTGGACGATGTACTTAACGGGCTGAATATCCGCCACCATATCAAGATCATCGCTTCGGGAAAAATCACTACCGGATTTCATATCGCCCGGGCAGCTGCCCTGGGAGCTGATGCCTGTAATTGTGCACGTGCCATGATGCTGGCAGTAGGATGCATCCAGGCCCTGCTCTGCAACACCAATCGCTGCCCCACCGGCGTGGCGACCCAGGATCCCAAGCTGACCCGGGGACTGGTAGTCGATGATAAAAAACACCGGGTGGCCAATTACCACAAAAACACTTTAAAAACCTTTGTGGAATTGATTGGGGCCGCGGGCCTGACCGGGATGGATGATGTCACCCGGTCCCATGTCTACCGGCGCACTTCGCTGACGGCTATGTTTACCTTTGAAGAAATATTTCCATCCGTAAAACCCGGCAGTTTTCTCCAGGGAACAATCCCGGAAAAGTACAAGGCGGATTACACGTATGCCAACGAAGAAAGATGGGGCATCCACACGGTGGGAAGTTGGAGTGACAATACCAATAAAGAGCGTGTTGAAGTGGTTTAATGTGGTTTCAATCAATACTTAGACATAAATAATTTGATGAAGAAGAGCTTATTGACACTGATCGGGATGACGGGCACCTGTCTTTTACTTTGGGGACAGGGCATGAATCAACAACTGCGAAATACCTGGCCTGTTGCTCCAACAGATGTGCCTTCGGCGATACTGAATAAGGCCGTACATGTGGTACCCACAGCCAATCAGTATCAGGCTTTAAAAAACGAGTACATCGCCTTTATTCATTTTGGTCCTAATAGCTTTACCGGCAGGGAATGGGGGGATGGCATGGAAGATCCCCGGGTATTCGACCTGAAGATCCTGGACACGGATCAATGGTGCCGGGTGATGAAAGCGGCTGGTATGAAAATGGTCATTTTTACCGCCAAGCATCATGACGGTTTTGTACTTTGGCAGAGCCGGTATACACGCCATGGAATCATGTCGACAGGTTATAAAAAAGGTCAGGGAGACGTATTAAAGGAACTGGCCGCTTCCTGCAAAAAATATGGCCTGAAACTGGGCATCTATCTTTCACCGGCCGACCTTTTTCAGATCGAAAGTCCCGAAGGGCTTTATGGTAACGGAAGCTCCTATACCCAAAGAACGATTCCTGCTGCCGTGCCCGGCCGGCCATTTACCGATCAACACCGGTTCAAGTTCCTGGTGGATGATTACAATGAATATTTTCTAAACCAGCTCTTTGAACTTTTGACAGAATACGGCCCTATCAGTGAAGTCTGGTTTGATGGTGCTACCCCGAAATCCAAAGGTGGTCAGAAGTATAATTATCTGGCATGGAAAAAACTGATCCGGACCCTGGCTCCCAAAGCGGTCATCTTTGGTAAAGAAGACATACGCTGGTGTGGTAACGAAGCAGGCAGAACCCGTGATACAGAGTGGAACGTGGTGGGCTACGATTTTAATCCCGATACCGCCAACTATTTTCCCGATATGACGAATCAGGACCTCGGCAGCCGAACCCGGCTCCGAACTGCCCGTTTTCTGCATTACCAGCCTGCAGAAACCAATACTTCCATCCGGGAAGGCTGGTTCTACCGGGATGATCACCAACAGAAGGTGCGCAGTGCCGATGATGTGTTCGATATCTATGAACGTGCCGTAGGCGGTAACAGCATTTTCCTGTTAAATATTCCACCCAATCAGGAAGGGCGTTTTTCCGAGCGCGACGTGCAGTCGCTTACGGAGGCCGGTCAAAGGATCGAAGCAACTTATAGTAAAAGCCTTTTTTCCGGAGCCAGTGGCCCCCGTCGGGTATTGGACCATGACCCCCTGAGTTTTGAACTGGTGGATTCGGCCAATCCGGTAGTACTGATTACCACCCCGGCACCCGTGACCATCAATCGTCTGATGCTGCAGGAGTCCGTCACAACGCATAGCGAAAGGGTAGAATCGCATATACTGGAGGCCTGGATCGACGGCGTCTGGAAGCCATTGGCTACTGCTACCAATATCGGTTATAAACGAATTCTCCGGTTTCCGGAAATAACTGCCTCGAAGTTCAGAATCCGGATCCTTGAACAACGGGCGCCCGCAGCCATCAGCACGGTGGCGGCCTTCTACTATAAAACCCGGCCGCCGCAACTTCAGATCCGGACCGATAAAGAAGGCCGGGTAAGTATATCACCGAAAGAACAGGTTTTTCACTGGAATAATTATGGCGAAAATGCCGCTGCCAATATCAATAGCGGGATAGAGATTCGTTATACGATGGATGGTTCCACACCTACGCGCCAGTCTGCCCTTTATCAAAACCCCTTTCCGATGACGGGCGGCCAACTCAGGGCGGTGGCTTTTAACGCCAGGGACAGGGGAAGCGAAATATCGGAAGACATCGGCATTCCCAAATTACATTGGCAACTGGTCGCCACCAGTAGTCAGTTGCCGAAATATCCGGGCGACCTGGCTTTTGATGCCAACCCCCGTACATTTTGGGCATCTGACAGCAGCAAAGGAGCGCCTTCCATTACACTGGACCTGGGGCAAGGCTACGATCTGAAAGGATTTGCTTATACCCCACAGTCATATAATGCTGAAGGCATGATGGAAAAAGGCACCATTTTTACCAGCACTGACGGAATACAATGGACGCAGGTCACCGATTTTGCGTTTGGCAACCTAATCAACGACCCCTCCAAAAGAACCTATACATTCCCTCAATCCAGATCTGCTCGATATGTGCGCATCGAGGCTTCGGGAATCGCGGGGGATGGTAAAGACCTCCGGATAGCGGAATTGGATTTTTTCAGGACACCGTAAAGCAACGCGGTACCGCAGGGCCTTCAAAACGAACTTGAATTTGATGGTTTCCAGCTTATATCCCCTTATTTTTTATCCGGGCCGCAAATCCGCCGTTCCTGCCATTTTACTTCGATGCAATCCTGGCATTTCATCGTTCTCATAACGAAACGAAAACCCATCGTCCGGCGCGGCGGATTGGTCAACGCCGAGAACACCCCCTCCGGCTCCCGGTATAATCGGTCTTTTCGAACAATGGATCCGGATGGATGTTTTGAATTATACCTTACATCAATGTTTGAAAACGCATTGCCCGGACAATGGCAAATACATCTGACGCCGGCCGCAATTACCTCAACCGCTATCACGGATATCCGGAAAATTCTTTGCACAATGTCTGAAAAATTCGTCTCCCGCTAAATATCAAAAAAGCTTGTTAATTTCCGTAGACGTAGACCTCCGCAATACTTGTAAACGGATCGCGGTTACTGTTCGGCAGATAAATCTTCAAATACCTGCCGCTACTGCCAGGCGTTGCGGTCAACGATAACAAATCTCCGGACACAAAATCTCCTTCCGCAGCAAGTGTCCATGTCCCATTGGGATCAGCAGTTGTTCCTGCAAATATCTGTACGGTTTTGGAGTCGCCATTTCCTCTTCTTCGGTAAATATCAAAAGCACCAAGATTCTTAGTTGTTTTCATGTCTATGATCGCCCAGTGAGGCAGCGGCGCATTGTCGGGATCCCACTGCGAATGCCAGTAAGAACCTAGATCTCCATCGATAAGTGTTGTCTTACCACCCCCGTCGCTGGCAGTTTCATCTGAAACAGCAATCACTTCCCAATCGGACCGATCGTATAGATACAACTCCGGTATTGCCCCCTCAGCCCAGTCGGTATAAAAACTGTCGATGGCACCTTGCTGTGGGATATAATAAGAGCGGTATTGAAAAGCAGTTCCTGCTTTTGCCGGAATGACTGTGGTAAATAAACCAGAGGAATATTTTAGTTGTTGGGGCTGGCCTTCCTTATCGGTAAATTTTATTTCGTTTAAAACCATTCCTTCCTGGGCCGCAAACCATTCCAGACTGGCATTTTCTTCCGTTAATGTCACTTGTTTGAGTCTCCTGTTAATCAGCGAAGATGCATACACATCTCCATAGGCGGACCCAAACTGTGTATAGATCAAGGAGCGATTTCCAAATGCATCGATCGAACTAATATCGAAAGTGTAGGACTTTTCAACAAGATCATTCAGATACACTTCCATACTATCGCGTCCTGCTCCGAAACTAACCGGTATGGTCATCGAATCAGCCCCGCTATTCCAACGGACTACGACTTCTTTTACATTGACGCCGTTCTCGATCCAAAGTTTCATTTTCAATCGCTCCTTACCGGAATAGAACACGATCGAATCAGGTTTTACCGCATAAACGATCTCGCCATCTTCGATATATTTCTTATGCACATCTGTAAATTTATCACAGGAGACGATACCCATCAATACTGCGAAACAGGTGATATAAGTAATAAATTTCATACGAGTTTTTTTAAATCTCATTATCCGTTAATAATGCTAAATTTTATCTCCATCCTCACATGGGTTGGCCATATACATCAACTTCAGCCGGGTGGGTGAAAGTAGTATTGCCCCAGGTTGACAGCACAACGATTCTTATATACCGAATAGGTTCCTGTGACAGATCGAAAGAAAACTCATGTCCGTTTATCGCCGCACGCAAATCGTCATCGGTCACCGTTCCGGAGGTCCCTCCCGACGGCTTTATAATTTCTGTACTCATGATCTTTGTCCATTCGCTCCAGTCTCCGCTTTGCGAGGGCGCGTCACGCCGGACATACAGATCAAATTTTCTGGGGTTGCCCCAATTGTAATAACTACTGCTGAAGTTCCGCTGAAATAGCACAATCCGGCTGACTTTAGCAAGCGTTCCCAGATCAATCGTAAAAGGTGCCGGCAGTGAAGAAGAAGGTGAATGTCCGAAGGAGGTCACGTCATCATCGATAATTTTAGCGTCTGACCCTTCGAAGTTGGTAAAATTCTGATCGTTTGCCAACCGCATGATGCTCATTTTATTCTTCGGCAGCCGCGTTTCGAAGATCGGTGTTACGAATCGACCCTGAGGAAATACCGTATCGGAACGATTACCATAATTATCTTTGATAACAACACCGAAAACCCGGGGCTCCGGAGCATAACCCCTTAAAGACAAGGATGTCGTATCCAGTTGCGAATTGATGATCCGGACCAGCTCCATTCTGCCCAGTGAGTCGGGTGTGTAAAACTCAAACATCAGCGGCATTTTATACTGGTTAATCCAGCTATATCTGACCCCACCGAAATCCTCCTGAATAAACATGGTTTTGGTTGTCAGACTCAGCGCTGATTCAAGAGGATTTACGGTGCAGGTTACCGGATCTGAAGCTTCCTGCGCCCGGTTGAGCGTATAAAGTTGTACATCTCTGGGACCGGTACTGTTAAACCCCCTGACGGTGAGCTTATTATCATAAACGGAAGCGACCGCTTCCTGTTGGGTGCCGTTATCTGTTGTATATACCGCTTTGATACTGATAATATCCTCCTGCTGCGGAATTTTATAATAAATAACACCGCCACCCGGTATATTTTCGACAGTTACATCGGTTACAGGCATGGGTTTTCCTGAACTCTCGGATATGGGTTCATTCACTTTCTTGGTGCAGCGGCAAAAAAGGCAACCCACAACAATTAACAGTACATAAATTCTAGACATGGGAAACTTTTTAAAATTACCATCCAGGGTTCTGGATGAGTAATGGATTTTTAATCATTTCTGACTGGGGAATAGGCGCCAAATAATCCCTGTAAGTAAACTGTTGCAGGTAGACATTCGTTACGGTATAATACTCTTCTGCCTCCGCGCCGTTTACATTCCAGCCCTGAACCGGCCGATTCCTTTCTTCCAGGGCGGTCTTCCATCGGTTACTGTCCCAGAAAGACACACTTTCGCAGGCCAGTTCTATCTTTCGCTCCATTCGGATAATCTCCCGCATTCCCTCCTTGGTCAGGGGCTTGGTGGGCTGATTCGAATAAGCGCTCCAGCTATCCACTACGCCCGGCAGGCCTGCCCGGGCACGCACTGAATCAACATACTGATACACTTCCGGATCCGGAGCGCTCTTGGCCTCATTCAAAGCCTCGGCACACAAAAGCATTAGATCTGCAAATCGCATATCAGGGTAGGGGTAGACTTCCTCAGATACGGCATTGGCGTCCCGCCAGGTGGTATTCATGGCGACCAGTTTCTTTGGCCAGTAGCCGGTAGCATTATATTCTCCGGGGTTGAAAACGGAAGAATACTCTCCGAATCGGTTTCTGGGAAATGGCGTTTCATCCTCATTATAACTTCTATAAAAGTTACCATACCAGCGACCCCGGTCAAATCCAAGCGTCGCATAGAATCTGGGCTCCCGGTCGAAATTCAGGGCTGCGGTCTTCTCTCCTTCTGCAATCAGTAAATTATGTGCGGCGTCGCCTACACGAATATTATACCTTTCTGCATACGGGTAAGTTACATCTTCACTTATGGGAACCCCATGATTGGAATAGAATAGTTCAACAGTTGACAATGGCGCGCTCATCGTTCCGGTCATACCCGAAGGCGTTGACGTCGCCGCCTCAAGCCTGGGAATACAGGTAATCTGAAAGTTCCAGTTTGCCGGATAGGATGAGTTACCCCAGATAATTTCCGGATTCCAGCGCTGGGAAACAGCACTGCGGAGGGTATTGATCAGCAGGGTCGTGTCAGAGATCTGTTTGGCATTCACCGCCTGATAATCCGCCGGCTGGTACAGGCGGATCCCTGCAGTATGGCATACCTCGATAGCCCGCTTACAGGCGACGGCAGCGCTATCCCATCTGGTTTTGTCGAATTGCTGGTTGAAAAAGGGTTCTCCCTTTTCGTTGAGAAAATCGCTGTAGTCTGTATTTCCATTAAACAGCGGACTGGCCCAATACATCAGTACTTTTGCCTTCAGCGCATAGGCTGCCGGTTTTGTGAAACGTCCCAGTTCGGTGTTCCGATTTTCAATGATCAACGGCAGCGCATCAGACAGGATCACTTCATTGAGCAACTCCAGTACATAGGCAAAACAGTCGTCCACTTTTTCGCGGTATACCCGAATGTCTGAACTGGATTCATTTACAGGGGTATTTTCGCGCAGGGGCGTAATCGGTCCATAATATTGAATCAGGTAGAAATTCAGATAGGCTTTTATCAGCTTTACTTCCGCCTTCATCCGTTCTTTCTCATACCGGTTGACATCCTGCACGCCCTCAATGCGTTCCAGAAACACATTACAGTCGCGCATACCGGCATATAAGGACCGAACCAGGTCATTATTATTACTCCAGTAATTAATCAGCGACCTTGCGGCACTATTCTCGCTCAATGCAACCTGCATTCCGGCCTGAGTTCTATGGTCCCGGTTAAAGATTAACTCCATGGAACCCAGCAAAGCGGGATTCTCATTCCAGCCTGCCGATTTAGGTATGCCCCAGTAACAGGTAGCCAGAAACTTCATCGCATTATACCTATCAGAAAAAGCATCGTCAATGGTGGGAATATTATCCGGAACCACGTCCAGGTACTTTTTGCAGGAATATATCTGTGCCAATAACAACAAAAGCGTCAACGTTATTACAAATTTATTTCTCATCACAAATGATTTAAAGGCTAACGTTAATACCAACATTAAAAACTTTCTGTAGCGGATAGTCAAAGCCCGAACCTGCCATCTCCGGATCCCAGTGTTTGAAAGCACTCCAGTAGAAAAGGTTAGATCCACTGAAGTAAATCCTTAAATTGGATATATTATAACGATCCAGCAGCGAGGCCGGCAGGCTATAACCCACGTCCAGAGATTTTAGGCGCAGAAAACTACCATTCTGCATAAACCAGGTACTTAACTGCCGGTTGTTATCGATGTTATAATTTGCCAGTCTGGGCCAGAATGCATAGGGGTTGGGGTTGGTTTCCGACCAATAATCATCTGCGATCGCTTTCATTACCGCGTTTTGGCCAACGCGCCCGTCGCCGCCGTCGCCGTCAATAAACGGTGTCACGTTATTCAGGTTCATCCAGAATGATTCCCGGCCCAGGCCCTGGAAGAAGAAATTAAAATCAAATTGTTTGTATGTCACCGAAAGTCCGAAGCCATAGATTATTTCAGGCGTCGTTGGGTGGCCGATCGGAACAAAATCCAGGTTGTCAATTTTCCCATCCTTGTTGATGTCCCGGTATTTGATATCGCCACCGGTATACGCGCCGAATTCCTGCCTGGGTGAATTTTTTACTTCTGCCGAATCTATAAAGAGGCGTTCGGCAACCAATCCCCAGTTCTGACCCAGATTTGTTCCGATTCTGGAAAGCCAGTAGTTGCTGCCATAATCCGGCTCTTCCCATTTAATGACTTTGCTGGTGCTGTAGGTAAATGTTCCCCGGCCGGTAATAAACAACCCGTTGCCAAAACTCTTGTCGTAATTGAGCTCAATGTCGATACCCTTTCCTTCCGCTTCGCCTACATTGGCTTTGACGGAAGGCAGGATGCCCGCCGTAGCCGGCATGATGCGGTCCTGCAGGATATTCTTCCTCCGCTCCCTGTACACCTCAATAATCGAGGAAAGGCCGTTTTTCATGTTAACCTCCAGTCCGATATTGGTCTTATAAGAGCGTTCCCAACCCACCTGGTCATTGGCATAACGGCTGATATTGATACCCCCGGGATTTTCGTTCATGTTCACACCCCAGTTCACACTCCGGTTAGCATTTAAATTGACTTCGGACAGATAAAAAAACCGCTCGGCAGCACTGCCAATGGCTTCGTTTCCGGCGATCCCATAGGACCCCCTCAACTTAATCATCCGAAATGTATTTTTCAGGGATGCGAAGAACGGTTCATTCGACAATATCCAGCCGGCACCCACCGTGGGGAAAAAGCCCCAGCGATTATTCATCGCAAATCGTTCCGAAGCGTTATACCCGAAGGCAAATTCTGCCAGATAGCGATCGTCATAGTTATAGGAGCCACGACCGGAAAAACTTACGTTTCTTGTGGGAAGTGATAATTGAATTGACCCGGGTGCACCCTGCCGAAACTGCCGGGCGGTGAATACCAGCAGTCCATCCACGGTATTTTTGCCAAAATTATTATTGTATTGTGTTGCCCCTTCGAAGTAAAAGGAGTTTTCAATGTTGCGACTTGTATTATTGACGTCGTAGTCCAGCGTTTCTCTTCCCTGAGCCGGGTTGAGTCGCACCAGGCGATAGGAATCGTTCATCAAATTAAATGAGGAAATGCTGTAATAAAAAGGCACATAGGCCCTTGAAATACTGTATTCCGAACGGCGGTCGAAATTCAGAAGTGCCCGGGCGGTCAACCCTTTTACAAATTGTCCCAGGTTCTGCTTCAGTTCAATAGTCGTCAGCATATTGTTCCGGCTGTATTCCCGGTAACCCCGTAAGGCTTCTGCATAAGGATTCAGATAATTGCCGGTTTCAAAATTTCCAAACAGGATATGTTTGGCATAGGAAAAGGCAGAATCGGGCTCATAATAGGGCCTGAACCGGACCGGGTTGGCTTGCATTACTTTACGGTACATCGCAGATCCTCCATCGATAGGTCCGGTGTAATCATCAAAATTGGCCACAAACCGGGTTGACAGTTCTGTAGTTTTTGTAAGGTTTATATTTACATTGGACCTGATTGAATATTTATAGAGGTCGATATTTGAATTAAAATCATTCCTTCGATCGACTTTCAGATTGCCTTTGTCCCGTGTAATATTGGCGGCAACATAATAGCGGGCGACATTTCCGCCTCCGGTAAAACTGAGATTCAACCGGTTATTTACAGTCACATCCTTGAACATAGCCTCCTGCCAGTCGGTTGCCGGAAAAATATCTTTGTGTTCCCCCATTTCAGTAAACGTTATCTGTTCGTCGGTATACAATACCAGGCCATTCGGATCTCTGGTTTTGACCGCTTCATTATGCATTCGCATATAGGTAACCGGTCCCGCCAATGCTATTTTTTTGGTGGGGGAGGAATAAGAATTCTCAAATCGGAAATCAAACTTCATTTTCCCGTTCTTACCCTCTTTGGTAGTTACGAGAATCACTCCATTTGCCCCCCTCGCCCCATATAAGGCGGTCGCCATCGCATCTTTCATGATCGAGAAGCTGGCAATATCATCGGGGTTGAGACGGGCCAGATCGTTGGGTGTCAGTTCGATGCCGTCAATCAGTATTAAAGGATCTTTCTTGGCAGATGCGCCAAAGGAAGTAATGCCCCGGATGAAAAAGCTGGCATTATCCTGCCCGGGTTCCGCACTCCGCTGGTAAGCAATCATCCCCGCCAGCCTTCCTGCCATGGAATTGGTAAGATTACTACTCGGCATCCGAAGTTCCGAAGCTTTGATTGACGTAATGGAGGCAATCATACTGGACTTCTTTTGTTTGGAATAAGCCACCACTGCCACTTCATTCATACTGCCTTCCTCCGCGTCCATGATAATATTCAGTACACGGTTATCCGTTATAAAAACCACCTGCGTCTTATAGCCAACATAAGAAACTTCCAGACTGTCATAAAGGTTCGCCTGAATGGTAAACTCTCCTTTCTCATTTGAAAACGTTCCGTTATTGGTGCCTTTTACAAAAACGGATACATTACGCATCAAGCCTCCTGCGCGATCCGTTATCGTTCCCTTCACTTCTATCGGAGGACGTACCCGGTTGATAGACTCGCGGGGAAGGTCCGTGCGGAGGATAATAAAAAGGTTGTCATCCAGCTTTTCATAATACAAATGTGTATTCAGAAAAATCTGTTCCATCACATAATCTATCGTCGCGTTTTTGGCCAACAAATCTATTTTATACTCTTTTGGAAGTACACCGGACTGGTACACAAAAGAATAACGGCTGTCCTCCTGCAGCGTTTTTAATATCGTTTCTATCGATGCGCCTTTTATGTCCAGATTTATCCGCTGACCGGACAGGTCATTTGCCCATAATGAGGTGCATACAAGTAATAGCAGGATCAGGGTCAGCTTCATTAAAAGAAGAAATTTAAGTACCCGATGGTAGGCATGACGATGCAATTTTTTCATATTTTTAATATTCAAATGAAAAGCAATCAAAAAATCGTGGTTAATTTTCGTTTGTTCCCTCAGGGAAGCCCCGCAGCTTCCCTGATTTTAATAGCCATTAGGGTTCATATATTATTACTGTTATGGTTTAATAATGATCTCGCTGTTCTTAATCTGATAGTTGATGTTACCGGCCCTTTTAAGAGATTCCAGGACTTTCTCTACCGTCTGGTCATCATAAAAACCGGTAAACCTCCTATTTTTAAACTGGTCGTCTCCGCCGACCGCCACCCTCATGTCGTACCACCTGGATAAAATTTCTGCAATTTCCCCCAGCGGGGTATCAATAAACACCAACCTGTTTTGGGTCCATTGGGCCTCCGGCGGTATTGAGTCTGTTTTATTTTTTATCCTTTGCCAGACCACTTCCTCCTGTTGATCACCGGCAGGGCGCGCATCGGCAGGGGTCGTCCTTTTCTTTATTATAAGCTTCTCATCTGCATTCAGGTGATAGATACCGGAGTCCCTGCCTTTATGCACCTGAACTTCAAGATGCCCGCGTACAAGCGTCGTAACGATATCTTTCTCTTTAGGGTAGGAGCGTACATTGAATGCTGTACCCAACACCTTAATATCCACTTGGGAAGCATGAATGATAAATGGTCGTTCAGGATCTTTGACTACATCGAAATAGGCTTCACCGGTCAGTACCAATTCCCGGTGTTGCTTACCAAAACCTTTTTTATATGACAGCCGGCTGTCACTGTTGATCCATACACGAGAGCCGTCAGGTAAAAGAATAGAACTTTTGGATCCCTTTTTTGTCGCGATAACACCGCTCTCCTGAAGCAGCGGCTTTTCAGGCATTACTATCCGGTACATTATTACCGTCGAAGCTACTGCCAAGGCCACTGCCGCCGCCCACCAGAATTTGCGTGCACGACTGCGCTTACGGGTATGCAGGGGTAGATAACCGGGAGGTATCTGATCCATCAATCTTTGTACCTGTATCCAGTCCTGTTCCTTTTTCAATTCATCCTCAGGGGAGTTGCGTTGCCGCAATTGCATGTCCATTAGTTTCGAAACTTGCCGGCTGAGCAATTCAAGTGATTCGTCCGTATTCAGCATATCAGCCAGCTCACGCCTTTCCTGAAGGGTAAAATTTCCTGATAGCTTTTTGGCCAACAACTCGATTAACCGGTCCTTTCCCATATAATTGACAAGCTGTATTCTAATGACAATAAAAACGCCTTAACTACGTATCGGGTTTTCAATTATTTTTTACACTTTTCTTTTCAGTCGGGGAATTTCAGAAGAAAGGTCCTCTGCTTTCTGCAACAAAGCCGCAATTTTGCGCACGGCGTGATAGACCTGTGTTTCAACCGTTCGAACTGAAATATTCAGGATCTGAGCTATTTCCATGCAGCTTAGCCTCTTTTCCTTGATCATATAAAACACCAATTTGGTTTTGGGCGGCAATAATGCAATTGCGGACTCAATCTGCTGAACAGTTTCTTTGCTAATTAATTGGTTTTCAGGAGAGGTGTATGCGTATACAAAATGATCTTCCAGTTTGTCTATATCAATATTGTTTCTGGTTGATCTGGCTTTCAGGCAATTCAATGAAGCATACTTCGTAGCGGTATACAGATAGGCTGAGAGGTTTTTGATATTGCTCATGTTTTTCCGGTTTTCCCATAAACGCACAAATACATCTACAACAATGTCTTCAGCATCCTGTTGCAGCAATACCATTGATTTCGAAAAAGCAACCAGATCGAAATATAGGTCGTCATAGACCGCCTTAAAAGACGATTCGTCATCTCTCTCCGAAATCAGGCATGACAATTCATATAGCTCTTGGCGGTTCAATCCAGTATACAAACTTTTTTCACAATCGTTGTCCGGGCGGTAGCGCATCGTTCGGGCAGATGCATGGCATACTTTTGCCGGCACATCAACAAGCTCAGGGATATTACAATAAGCGTAACAATATTAATGATTTTTATTGAATGTCTATTTTTGAAAAAAAAGAATGAGAGGATTGTCTCCTGGCCGAATCAGGTCATCGGGCCTGGCATAAAAGCGGCATCTTGTCGTTTCATCTGCCCGGCGGCATGCCGACAAAATGAATACGCGCCCTGAAAACGTCAACGCCGGACGGTAATGTCCGGCGTCGGTATGAAATTTATTCTGATGGGGAACAGGTATCACCGGCGCATCCGCAGCGAATAGCTAATCCGGATACGCTTAATATTCAACTTTGTAGTCCTTCTTTACCGGCTTTCCGCTCCAGGCTTTCCTGCTGGTCCAGTCGGCAGGAGGATCAGTCCAGAAAGGATCCGATACCGGAAGACCCAGCGTTAAAAATCCCAATGTGGCCATATAGAGGCTACCTGTAGAGGTATACACATCCGCCATCATAGGCTGGTGACCGTTAAAACCCAACACCAGCCAGCCTTCGGCATCGAAGTTCTGATTGCCCTCGAACATGTTTTTGAAGACGCTGGTAAGCGCACAGCGCACCTGGGCGGGCTTTACCCATTCAGGTAGTTTATGCAGCAGCGCTGTTTGAGCCAGCGCCTGAAAGGCGGCAGTACGATAGGTCACTGATCGGCCAAAAGCGGGATAAGTTCCGTCAGGCGCAATAATTCTTTCCAGGAATTCCGAGTAGCGGACCATTCTTTGTAAAGCCTGATCGTATGCCTGCTTGACCTGATAGCTTTTCTGAGGATGTGTTCCCGCAGGTTTGACTTGAAGCGAAGCGAGCAAATCGACCAGCATGGGATGAATGACATAGGAATTGTAATAATCCATACTGAACAAATCTCCGTCTTTATACCAGCTGTCGCCGGCATACCATTCCTGCATTTTGTTCAGCGCATAATCGATTCTGACCGGGTCAAACACTTCCCCCTGCAGCCGGATAAAGCCTTCGCTGATGGCAGCAAAAAGCAGCCAGTTATTATACGCCCCACTGCGGTCCCTCAGGGATTTGAAATTATCAATATAACGTTGTTTGGTTACAGCATCCAGGGGTTCCCAAAGCGCCCTGGGCGCCCGCATAAATGCTTCTGCCAGATAAGCCGCGTCAACAATGGGCTGAGCAGGCCCTTTAAAATTAAGGCAATCGGGACTGGCCGGATCCGCTGCATTCGTGAGGCCTTGTTTGAGCAGCGCTTTGTATTTTTTACGCAGCAGCCCTTCGGAGGTATTATCATCCGGCAGCTCAAGCCAGGGAGCAATTCCTGCCAGGCAGCGCCCTACGGCTTCCAGATAAGTGACCTGTTTTAATCCCAGCCCATAGCCGGGGCCTTTCTCCAGCGGCATATTTTTTTTTAAACTGCCTTGAGCCAGGTTTTCCACAACGGGCCAGGCGATTTTATGCAGGAGCGTCACCCAGACTTGCCGGTCTGCGGCACCGGAGCCTACTGCTGGATGAATGGCTTTTTTGGATTTGGTAATATGGCCCTGGGCCTTTGCCGGGATGCCCGCCAGCAGGAAGAAAAAGAATACGGCTGTCAAAAACTTCAATAATCTCATAATGCTATATTTTTTAAATGATGTTGAATCTTATCTTTTAGATCCCCACTGCGGACCGCTCTTCGGTTGGTCTACGGGCTGGAGCTGAACCTTAAGGTCTGCCGGATCCGTATACAGCGTCACCCGATCACCCGGTTTCATGCGTATGCGATAGGTGCCTTTCTTCCATTGTTCTATTGCTACCTGGCTACCCTTCTGATGCAGGACCCCCTGTAAGGAGGCTTGGAGGAGCAGCGCTCCGCCTTTTGGGCTTTCGATCCGTAACCACCGGGTCCTTCCCTGCGCTCTTACAGCACTTATTAAAAAGGCACCCTGAGCCCGCAGCTGTGAAAAAGAAAGATTCTGCCAGCTTTCGGGGACCGCCCCGAACACCTTAACAATGCCGGCATCACTTTGCAACAACAGGGTCTGGATGGTGGCTGCCGCCGCCAGTGGTGTTTCGATTACCGGTCCCGATTCCATGTACATGGTATGGGGTTTAACGTAGCGATCAAAAAGCTGGTTCAGGTAATCCAGTGCCTGGTTCCCGCGCCCCATCAGCGCATAGATTGCGGCACCGCCCGTGAAGGAATAGCCCTGCAGCGCCCCGGTAAAGCTATGCCAGTGTTCCAGTGATTTTTGTATGAGCGGCCTGTTTTCAGGCTGATCCCAGGTCATCAAATGCAGCGGGTAAATCATCAGCAGATGGGAGTAGTGCCGGTGGGATTGACTCAATCCGATATCGCGACCGATGCGTAGCCCGTTTTCATCCTGCGGGTAGGGGGTCAGGTTTTCCAATACATCTTTCCACACCGGCGCCAGGCTGTCTGCGGGACTCAGCTCCAACAGTGTCCGGCATCCCCACCGCAACAGGGACAAATCATAATTGCAGTCGCGGGTGATGCCGTCAGGATACTCGGGGGAATAAGTCGGCGGCAAATGCCAGTGGCCATCAGCTTCCTTGTAGATGATGTCCAGGTAATAATTGATGCTGCCGCGTAACAGTGGAATCAGTGATTGCCGGATGCTGTCCTCCATGCTATAGCGGTACTGCAACCAGTAATAATACAAACACCAGGTCAGGTTCCCCAATTCCAGATCGGCAGCAGCTGCCATAGGGTCCCGGTCGCGGAAGACCCTGACGGGATGGTACAGATCCCGACCGGTGAATCTGCCCAGTGCCAGGGCATTGTGACGGTAAGCTTCCGGCACATTGCGTTTGAGGTTGGCTTTTCCGGCATTCAACATATTAACCAGACCCCGGGCCAGCTGCAACCGGTTGGCCGCATACAAAGGGGAGTAGCTGAGTTGCATATTCAGGTTCATCCAATAGGCAGGCCAAGGCGTCTTGTGGTACCAGGGGCCCATCAAATCCATCGGTGGGCGGCCTTCCCGGGTTGCTGATGCCATTTTATACTGCTGGATCCAATAAAAGCTTTCGGTCCGGCGATCCGGCAGGGACAGAAAACTCTGAGGGTAATAGTGATGCCACCAGCGGCGATGCCTGGCCAGCAGGCTATCGGTATGCGTTTGGGTCGCGTGCTGTAAATTTTCGCGTGCCTTATTCAGTGCAGCGCCGGTGGTTTCGTAGGCTACGGTGATATAATATTGCTTCCAGCCGTTGTCCTTTTTACTGGTCCAGGCAGTCACATACTCGCCACCCGCCAGCATCGCTTGCCGCCAGCATGTCAACCCGCCTTCCTGTTGCCGCCGCGGGAGTGGATTGGCCTGATAACCGGCCGGAACATCTGTGACATAGGAAAATAAGCTGCGCTCACTTCGGGATACCCCAGGTACAAAGTCAACTTGGCCCTGCTCCGAACCGCTGGCTTTTATACGCAATAATATAATATCTGTCTGGGAAAGGGTTTCTGATTCCCATTGAATCCGGCCTTTGTCGGTTAGAATTGTCCCTTTGGCGCACGCATTCCATAAATCAATCCTGGCGTGGTTGTTGCGCAGTTTCCCGTTAAATCGCAGGGTAAAATATCCGATAGGTAACCGGGCTTTATTATAGAGGGCCGAACCAATACCCACGCGGTGGTCGACGACATCGCTGCGTCCGATATCGATACGCAGGGTTTGGGCATCTTTCATATAGATCATGGTGCCCAGTAATCCGTTGCCGGTAAAAAGACCTGCTTCCCACTGCGAGGTCAGCGTGTCATAGACCGGATCATTTCTCTCAAGAAACCCGGTCCAGTCAATCAACTGCGTCTGAGAAAAAACCAGCCCCATCGGTAAGAAAGACAGTACTAAAAAAAAATATCTTTTCATTTCAGCCGCCACAGATTACAAAAACAGTTTTTTCCCTTTTTTCAGCCGGTCCAACCTGAGGAGCGCTTCAATAAAGTAGTAGTCGGCATACACCAAGGGAACGTCAATTTCACTGTGATGAGGAATACTGCCTACACAATGTTTGATGATAAAGTTACCATTCGAACCTCTTTGTGCTCGATATTGGTCAGATCCCAGCGACCGGAGCATACTTACCGCCGCAGCTTTGTAATGCTGAGATGGAGAACCCGAAGTGTAGGTGCTCAGTTCCAGCAAGGCGGACGCCGTAATGGCTGCTGCGGAAGCATCCCGATAGGGCTTTTCTACCTGGTTGGCATAGGAGCGCACACCCGGTGTAAAACCTGGCTGGTTGGCATTAAAGTCCCACAGGGGTATTTTATCTTCCGGCAGGGTCTTACTATTAATGAAATAATCGGCCAGCCCCTGGGCCATCTGCAGAAATCTTTTGTCACCGGTTTCCCGGTACACCATCGTGTAACCGTAAATAGCCCAGGCCTGACCGCGGGACCAGGTTGAATTATCCGCATAGCCCTGTGCGGTTTCCCGCGTCTGGACTTTGCCGGTGGTGCTGTCGTAACATACCACATGATAGGAACTGTAATCGGAACGGAAATGATGCTTCATGGTCGTTTCCGCATGACGGATGGCCACATGCCGGAAACTTGTATCTCCTGAAACTTTCGAGGCAAAAAACAGCATTTCCAGGTTCATCATATTATCGATAATCACCGGGAAATAGTACCGCCGCTCTCCATGCCAGCTTCTAAATACATTCCAGGATTTTATACATCCCGTAACCGGATTAAACCGGCTGCTCAGTGATTTTGCAGACCGGATCAGTATTTGTTTATACGCTTCATTGCCCGTAATCCGGTAAGCATTTCCGTAGCTGCAATACATCATAAAACCCAGGTCATGGTGTCCTGTAAAGGTTTTCAGACCTTCCATCTTTTCGGTCCATTTCACCGCTTCTTTTTTCAACTGCTCATCTCCGCTGTATTCATAGGCATACCAGAGACTGCCGGGAAAAAACCCGGGCGTCCAGTCATACATGGAAGTGGTAACCATCTTTCCATTCTTATCAGTGGTCCGCGGGTAAGCCCCCCGTTCCTTATTAAACTGGGGATCAGCCGCTTTCAGCATGTCTTTCAGCATCAGGCGGGCATGCGTCATATTCTCGGCAACGAAATCATCCGGGAGCCGCGCTGAACGATGGGACAAAGCACAAGAGCTGACAAGGGTAAGCAGCGCAAAAGCTGCAATGACTAATTTCTGGTACATGTGTTAATTTAAGATGAGTGAAGCCTGTTTTCGAAGCGTATCGGTCTCACAAATATGCATTTTTTTTATGGAACGATTTTTTTGACCGGCGTCGGCCTCCTTCAGGGACACACCCCGTCGGACAGCTGAAAACACTCCGGCCCTCAGACGAGCCTGTCTGAAGACCGGAGACTGTTCGCTTATTGCCAGTTGGGATTCTGGGTCAGGGTATTATTACTGAGTCCGATTTGCCCCGAAGGTAAAGGCCACAGATAATCTTTTTGCGGATCAAAACTTCTTTTATCGGCTGCCTGGATCAGTACATAGCCATTCAGCATCGTTGGTTGTGTACTTCCTCCGTAGTCCAGTCCTGCAAAATATTTACGCTCCAGCAAAGGTTTTACCAGTTCTGTTTCTGCCGTTTTCCAACGGATGAGGTCCCAATACCGGAATCCTTCATAAGCTAATTCTACGGATCGTTCCCGCCGAATCTCATCCCGCATGCTGAGACCATGGGCAGTCACAAATGCATTGGTCAGCAACGCCAGTTTGGAAACATCATTATGGGTTGCCCGTTGGCGGAGCAGATTGATGGACTTGTCCAGATCAGCATCTGTAATACCATTGTTCAGCTCAAAAGTTGCTTCGGCAAAATTCAATAACACTTCGCCATACCGGATGGCTATATAATCGAGATAAATATTCGGACTGGCAAGAAAATCTGCCTGACCGGTCCAGTATTTTTGCTGGTGATAATAATACGTGTTGCGATACTGTGGGTTGCCTCCGGCTATGGAAGCATAAGGGTCTCCCACTTTAAACAGTGTCTGAACCAGGCGGGGATCCCGGTTCTGGTAATCGGTCAGCAATCCGGTTTCTTTGCCATTGGAATCGAGGGGTGATTTTCCTGCGGGTAGTCCGTCCGAATACAGCGCGGTCAGCACAAAGGCGCGTGTGGCGGCATTGCGGCCGTCGGTCAGGTTGCCCCGCATATAACCTCCATTGTTGGCGACATTATTGGAAATATCTTTTCCATAGAGTCGAACCAGAATATTCTCCTTGTTCTTCTCATAAGTCTCGCCCGGATAACGGAACAGGTCCTGAAAACTCATAGCTCCGGTGCCGGTGAATAAACCGTGTTTGTCCTCATTCATAATCGTCTGTGCCGCATCTCTGGCAATGGTAAAATGTTTGACCGGATCCTTTGCTCCTGTGAGTTCCGGCTCGCCATGGTATTTTTCCCAGCTGCCTTCATAAAGCGCCACCCTGGATTTCAGCGCCAAGGCTGCACTTCTGGTAATCCGTCCGTACTCCCGGCCGGTAGTCCCGGCGACGCCCGGACTTGCCGGCAGCTCATCTGCCTGCGGACAAACCGAGGCGGCAAAATCCAGATCGGCATAAATATTGTCCACTACGATACGCCGGTCGGTACGGGGTGTATACAATAGGGGATCTTCCCGGCCGCTGATGGTTTTCTCGATATAGGGCACATCTCCATAAGCGCGCACCAGCCGGAAATAGGCCAGGGCCCGGAAGAACCGTGCCTGAGCGATACAATACTGCGTCATGGGCCCGTTGGGAATACTGGCTGCTTTTTCCAGAATATTGTTCGCTGCCCGGATATAAGTGTAGGCATTGTTCCAGGACGCGTCACTGGATGGCACCGTCCTGGAGCCGTCACTTATAGCGTTTAAAGAACCGCCAAAAACATCGGCAGAAAAATCACTGTTCAAATCTTCCAGCGGTGTCCCAAAGTCCGGGACGCTGGTGTAGAGATAATTGGTGCCCCTGATCAGGTCGCTGGAATCTTTCCAAAAGACCGGATCGGTAATGGTCGTCTGGTAATTCTGATCGAGCATTTTAGTGCAACCACTGATACCGGCCAGGATGAGGACTCCGGTCGAAACAATAGCTGTAAGTTGCTTAATAGTATATATATTCATTGCTGACAGTCTTTAATATGAAGGATTTATCTTTTATACTGCTTAAAAGTTAATGTTCAGGCCCGCTGCATAACTGCGCCACATGGGATATCCGAATGTGACACGGTCGGTGTTCTCGGGGTCAAAATAGTTAAACCACATGCCTGTTTTTTCCCAGAGGTCCTGCCCGGAAAAATATAGGCGGATATCACCAAGGCCCTTAATATGATGTGTATTCTTGGAGAGTGTATAGCCCAGCTGCAGGTTCTTCAGCCGGATATAACTGGCATCCTGTACCCAGTGAGAGCTCACGACATTATTTACCCGGTCGCTCATCCGGATTGCCGGAAATCTGGCATCCGGATTATCCGGGGTCCAGTAGTCCTGATGGATGGCCCAGGGCATCCGCCAACCGTCATAAAAGGCCATTGTTGCGTAAGGCTCCAGCAAAATACTCCGTTTACCGACACCATTAAACAAGACCGACAAATCGAATCCCTTCCAGTTAATGCCCGCGTTGAACCCAAAGACATACCTGGAGTTCGTGTTGCCCAGATAAACCAGGTCTCCGTGGTCCGCCGCGGTATTGATCCCTTGATTGATAAAACCATCCTCGTTGATGTCCAATAATTTAATATCGCCCACACCGGTTGCCGGTGTTCTTACTGGCACCCCGGCTAATTCATCGTCATTGTCAAAATATCCGTCTGCCTTATAACCAAATATCGCGTTGGTGGACATTCCCGGTATGGCGCTGTTGATGCCCGTATTATAGGTGACCGATCCGTCATAACGAATCACTTTGTTCCTGTCGTCACTGATATTGGCGGAAATAAAATAGCTGCCGTTTCTGAACCGGTCGTTCCAACTGACAGCAACACCCCACCCTTTTACCTGAACTGCCGCAAGATTGGCTTCATTTGGTGTTACACCCAGCAGGGAGGGAAGTTGCTGACTGACAAAAACATTATCATTTTTCTTGATGAAATAATCAAAATGCAGGTTCAGTCTTCTTTCCAGCATCTCCAGATCAAATCCCAGGTTCGCCGTGGAAATGACTTCCCAGGCCTTACTCTCTGCAGGCAGGCCACCCTGATAAAAATAGGCCGTTCTGGCATCGTTAAAAGGATAATAGCCTCTGTTCAACGGACTCTGGAAGTCGTAGTTATTGGCATTGGGGTCCGCCGTTTGTGCGCCACCCGCCGTACCATAGGACAGGGCCACTTTAAACTCATTGATCCAGGGCAGGGCATTTTTGAACCAATCCTCCTGTGCTACCCGCCAGAATACGTTACCGGCATAAAAGGTCTGAAACTTATGGCCCGGTGCCAACCGGGAGCTGCCGTCCTGGCGCAGCGTCGCTTCCGCATAATACTTATTGGCATAGTTATAAGAAAGCCGGCCGAAATAAGAGAGCCAGGTATTGACCTGTATATTATCCCCTACATTGCCTACATCCGCCGTTGCCAGGGTTGTGTAATTCAGGGTGGGAAATTCGTTCAGCAATAAAGCCCGCTGAATTGCCTGCACCCAGTCATATTTATAGGATTTGAACTCATAACCGCCCAGTAAATGGAAATTATGGTCATTTATCTTATAATCATAATCCGCCGTCGCATAAAAATTCTGTGTAACCGTATAGGGACGGGTTTTATTCAGGCTATTAATCTGGTTAATCGGCGTCCCGGCTACCGGATTCCTGTTCTCATCAATCGTGTAACGGGCTACGGTCTTGTTGAAAACCACGCGGTCGGACAATACCAGACCGGGACTGTATACCGCCTTTAAATCCAGGCCTTTGGCAATCTGCCGGGCAGAAAGGCTGAATACGCCGTTCATATTATATTTATCTTCCTGATCGTAACCGCCGTCTTTCAGAATGGGATAAGCGGTAGATATCGTTCCGATAAATGCATATTTGGAGTCATCCGTTCCCGGAGTGAATATGGGGTTGCGTGCCGCACGGATCGAATACACATTGTACATCAGCCCCTCTCCGGTCACCCCAACTGGTGGCGCATCGATATTTTCTCTGGCAAAGGAAAGTTTAGCATCCAGGCTGAATATTTTGGAGAGCTGGGTATTATAGTTGATCCTGGCGTTGAATTTACTGTACTGGTCGGGGCCGAACTTAAATACGCCCTGCTGATCCATATAACCCAGCGAAAAAAGAAAAGTGGATTTGTCGCCGCCGCCACTGGCGGAAAGATTGATATTCCGCTGGGGACTCTGCTGTCGCATTAAAATGGCTTCCATGTCATTATTGTAATAATAATCCCAGGCTTTGGAATTGGTATTCCACACTTCATTGATATTGGGATCATCCAGCCATGTCAGCTGTTCTTCAGAAAAATCCGCATTTTGATTGGCAAATGCTCTGGCGGCGTTCTGCAAAACACCCTGTTCTCTGGAACTGAGCAGCTCCGGACGGGCATAGGGCGTTCTCCAGGTATACATGCCGGTAACATCAACCTGAACCTTTTGGTTTCTGCGGCCGCCCTTGGTGGTTACCAGGATCACCCCGCCTCCGGCTTTGGCACCGTAGATAGACGCGGAAGCCGCATCTTCCAGTACAGAAATAGACTGTATATCATTGGGATTGAGGGCATTGATATCTCCTTCTATACCGTCAATAATCACCAGGGGTGCATTGCTCGCACCCAGCGAAGTTATGCCCCTGATCCGCGCGCTGATCCCTTCCCGACCCGGTTGACCATTGGTACGGGTAATTACCAATCCGGGTGCTGTTCCCTGCAATGCCGATAAAGTATTGGTGACCGGCCGGTCCTTCAGCAGTTTTTGATCGACCGAAAGCACGGCACCACCAATGTCTCTTTTGCTTTTCGTGCCGTATCCGACAACCACTACATCTTCCAGAGCCGCCGTCAGCGGCAGCAATGTTATTTGCAGGACCAGCTGATCTGTGACGGTTACCTGCTGGGCTTCAAAACCGATCATTGTTATTTCCAGAATATTTCCGTTAGCGACGTTGATGCGGAATTGTCCCTGCTGATCCGTTACTGTTCCGGTGGTACTATTTTGAATAATAACAGAGGCACCTGCCACAGGATTTCCCTGTACATCGACAACTTTACCTGATACCGGCCGGGTCTGGGCAAAAAGGATAAAAGGCAGGAGGAGCAGAAAGTTTAATAAGCAATACAACCGAAAGGTGCCTGCAAAGTGCACCGATTTCTTTACTAGCATAGTCTATGATTTTGTGTAAAATGAATGGGCCATTGCAATCGCTGGCTCATATAGCAATGGCAATATGCGCGAAGCTGACTCGGCCCAGGGCAGAAAATCTTAAATAATTGGGTAGAATATTTTTAAGCGATTATAATGCGCTCATTTACAATACAAAACTTTTGAAAACTACAGGTGGTTTTGTCAAACAGCGACCGGTCTCAGCAACTAGAAATCCGATTTATTATAAAAACAAACTCCCCAAAGGAACCGACTGCTATAAGTATATTTACATTCGAAAATGAATATAGCGAGATCTGTTATGGCTGCATATTTCCGAAGACCGCTTGCGGTTGTCTGCGGAATGTTCGGTGCCTTTTGTCTGGCAGCACAGGATTTCCCCTTTGAACATTATTTTTTGGAAGATGGTCTTCCCAGCTATAGTGTTTTATCCATTACCCAGGACAACACCGGCTTTATGTGGATCGGAACTTCTGCAGGTCTTTGCCGATTTGACGGAAAGCGCTTTAAAACCTACCGCGCCGATGCTTTTGTGGCCGGCGGATTATCCGCCAATAACATCACCTCGCTGTATACCGACTCCCATGGCCGGTTATGGGTGGGAACTATTTATACCCCCAATCTTTATGATAGCTACAACGATCGGTTTATTCCGATAAAAATCAATGGTACCGGTTTAGGAAATGTATTCTGTTTCTATGAAGACAGCCGTGGCGCTGTGTGGATCGGTACCAATACCGGACTGTATAAGATGAACCCCCGCCATCCCGGGACAACCGTTGTTTTTCCGGTTAAAGGCAATCATGAGGGGATATCGGGTCATCTCGTAAGAGCCATCAGCGAAGACAAAAGCGGGCAGATCTGGGTGGGCACCGAAAATGGGCTCACCCGCATCCGGCAACGCCATGACAGTCTTTTTCAATTTATCAGCTTCCGGCTTGATTCCACGCGCACAACGGCCATTACGGCGCTGGCCTGGGGGAGTGATGGTCAGCTATGGATCGGTACGCAGAACCGGGGTCTCTATGCCTTTCACCCGCCTTCTCAAAGGTTTACCTCCTTTTACAGCCGGCCCGCAGACCCGGCGGGGTTGATTAACAATAATATCCGCTGTATAAGTGCAGACCGGCAGCAACGTCTTTGGATTGGCACCCAGGAAGGTATCAGCCTGCTATATCCCTTAACCCGGCGTTTTGTGAACCTCTCCCATAAAGCATCTGAGGACAAAAGCCTGAGTCAGAATTCCATCTATAGCATTTATCAGGATAGAAACGGATCTGTCTGGGTCGGCACCTATTTTGGGGGGCTGAATTTTATGCCGGGATATCAAACTCCCTTCAAAAAACTACACAGTACTGACCAGGCCAACAGCGTCAGCAACAATGTGATCAGCCGCATTTTGGAGGATCGGCAACAGAATCTCTGGATCGGCACCGAGGGTGGCGGGGTAAATTTCCTGAACCGCAAGACCGGGCAATATCGCCACTACGAACATCGCACGACCGACCCCCACAGCCTGGGCTCCAACCTGGTCAAGGAGATTTTTCTGGACAGCGAAAACTTTCTCTGGGTAGGTACGCATGGGGGCGGATTAAACGTATTAGATAAAAACCGACAGATTTTTACAAAATATGTCATTGACAGCACAGATCCCCCTGCCAGCGAGATAAGTTCGATCCTGGAAGACGAAAAGGGGCAACTCTGGGTCGCCTCCCATACTGGTCTGCGGCGTTTTATAAAGGAACATGGCAAAATACGGGGTACTGGTCCTCCGCTGCCCCCGCTGCCGGTAATCCCCAGTTATTTGTACAAGGACCGCAGGGGTGGCATCTGGCTTGCGGGCGTAAACGGCCTGTACAAATATCAGGGTCACCTGTTTCTCGAAATCGACCCGAATCTGGTGGTCTATTGTTTTGCGGAGGATGCCGGGGGCGCCCTCTGGGTGGGCGGTAACGGCCTTACCCGGATTACCGGCCCCGATCTGAGCCCCCTGTCCCAACGGGCCACTATTCTGCAGGACTATAAATTCATGGGGTTGCTCGCGGAAGACTCCGGGGCATTCTGGTTGAGTTCTGACAAGGGGCTGATCCACTACCGTCCCCGAAATAACAGCCTGCATCACTATACCCAACGGGACGGTCTCACGGGCAACGGGTTTAATTATAATGCTTATTTAAAAGACAGTCAAGGACTGTTTTATTTCGGCGGTTTTAACGGCATCAGTTTTTTCGATCCTGCGGAAATTAAGGTGAACCAACGCATTCCATCATTGGTGTTTACGGGACTGAAATTACAGCACCAGGAGCTGGGTATAGGAGACAAAACAGGGATCCTGCATCAAAACCCGATATCGGTGTCAGCCATCTCGCTGCGGCACGACCAGAATATTTTTACCATTGAATTTGCGTTGCTCAATTATATCAAAAGCAGCAAACATGTATATGCTTACCGGTTAATGGGCTTCGATAAAAACTGGAACGAGACACCGCTGCCGTCCGCCACGTATACCAATTTACCACCCGGCAATTATCGTTTTCTAGTCAAGGGAGCCAACAATGACGGATTCTGGAGTATGCCGCATGAGCTCCTGATCACGGTGAGCCCACCATTTTGGCTTACCTGGTGGGCCTATGGAATTTACATGCTATTCGCGGCAGCATTGATTTTTATGATTACCCGATTTTTCTTTATGCGGGCATTGTTGAAAAAAGAAGAACAATTACATACTGCCAAACTGAACTTCTTCACGAACGTTTCCCATGAAATACGGACCCACCTGACCCTGGTAATGGCGCCGGTGGAGCGGATCCTGACAGAAGCCGGCGAAAACCGCTTTATTCAGCAACAGCTCATTCAGGTAAAACGCAATACCCACCGCCTGCTTAAACTGGTCGGCGAGTTGATGGATTTCAGAAAAGCCGAAAGTCATCATCTGGCCATTCATCCCAGGACGCAGGACCTGGTTGCGTTTCTACAGTTGATTTATGATAGTTTTCGGGAGTCGGCCCAGGCCCGGTCGATCCGGTGCACTTACCGGCATGAAAAAGAGCAGATAGCAGTGGATTTCGACGCGCAGCAGCTGGAAAAAGTTTTTTTCAACCTGCTGGCTAATGCCCTGAAATTCACACCCGAAGGGGGCCATATCGAACTTTATGCCTGCCTGCGGAACGACAAAGCGGTAGTTACGGTTACCGATAACGGTCGGGGAATCGCCCCGCCGTATATTGAAAAATTATTTACCAATTTTTTTCAGGTAGCAGATCATGGCCTCCAGAATACGGGCTATGGTATCGGTCTGGCGCTGGCAAAAAATATCGTTACCCTGCACCAGGGCCGGATCGATGTCGAAAGTACGGCAGCGACACCACAACAGGAAGGAACAACTGTTTTTACCGTAACGCTACCCCTCTCAAAACTTCCCCTGCAGGCCATTGCGGACAACTTTGGGAAAACCGTATCCGGGGACAAAAAGGCGCCGGAACTTCCGCAAATGCCGCCCGCACCGGCTATGCCGCAGGAGCAGGGAAGGGCGCAACTTCTTATTGTTGAAGACAATCCCGAAGTAGCGCAACTGCTACAGGAAGGTCTCGGGGAAACTTTTGCGGTTACCGTTACTGGTAATGGTCTGCAGGGCTGGGAGTATGCGATCAATGAACTGCCTGATTTAATCATCAGCGATGTAATGATGCCGGAAATGGATGGGTATGATTTTTGTAATAAAATCAAAACCGACCGGCGCAGCAGTCATATTCCGGTCATCCTGCTCACTGCAAAAAGTTCACAAAAAGAACAGATCAGCGGGCTGCAGCAGGGAGCAGACCTGTACCTCACCAAACCCTTCAGTATGGCGGTACTGCGCTTATCGGTGCAAAATCTGCTGGCGGCCCGAGAACGGATGCGGCAGCAATTTTCCAGAGAACTTTCCCATCTCAATATTCAATCTACCCTTGATGAACACACCCTGGAACCTCGATCGGGTGCCGGGATAGAGAAAGCTTTTCTTAGTGAGCTTTCCGCCCAGATTGACAACTGCCTGGATGATCCGGAATTCGGGGTGGATATGTTATCTAAAAAGATGGCGATGAGCACCCCTGTACTATATAAAAAAGTACGTGCCCTGACCCATATGTCGGTCAATGAATTTATCAAACGGCAACGGTTTAAAAAAGCGGCCGCCCTGATTCTCCAGAAAGATCATACCATCAATGAAGTTGCTTATATGGTCGGCTATGAGGATCGAAAATATTTTAGCCGGGAATTTAAAAAATATTACGGCATGCTTCCCCGTGAATTTGCCGAAAATCCGACGCTGCGGGACAGCCCCTGACCGCCATGATGGCCTCTTCGTCAGGGCCGGAGACCCCGTCTGGTCATTTACGAAAAAGGAATAACCGGCTATAGAACGGCTACTGATCCCGTCCAATGAACGGAATAAGTTGCCTGAGGCCGCGTTAAACAAAAGAAACCCCTCTGGAACGGCTCAATAAAGCCCGGGGCAGATTCACGGGGAAGACAGGGTAGCGATTTCAAAACGAAAACTTCCCTTCAACCGCGATTCTTTCAGGGTTAATGAAAGCCGGTAGAGCTGCGGACCCCAGACATGGGAAAGCCGGGGATCGTCCAGCGGAACAGTTTCAACCGCCGGCGTAAACAGTGCTTGATCATATTTCAAACAGACAAGGGTCGGTTCCTTTTTCCATATTATCGTTCCGGGGTCACTGATATCAGGACGGGCCCAGGTCAGAAAATTAACGACGGTCGGTGCCTCCCATTTGCTGAGCTCATAACGGTCCTCAATCCGGAGGCCTCCTTTGGTCAGCTGATAACTTCGTTGCCATTGCTTTACTGCCGCCTCCGGTTTATAGGCGCCGGCAATATCCATCGAGAAAAGCTGCCGCCCGGCATCGAAATGAACCTTGTCTGCCTTATAACGGGCCCCGTTGGACTGTGCCACCCCATTGATCAGCGGCAGGTTATGATAATTGCTTTGCATGGTCCAGATCTGATATCTTTCATTGCTGAAGGTCTGGCGGGTGTAAGTGCCCACCCCGGCATCCACAAAGAAAGGCAGGGTGTCCACATATAAGGAGAAACTGCCTACATCGTTGTGATTGTGGCTTTCGTTATTAAATCCGCCTTTGGCGGCAAAAAAATACCGGCCCGAACGCATATAACAAAATTCTGTCTGGGGATACCAGGTATAAGCCGCCGCGGGCAGGCCGGGGGTAATGGCGGCAATTTCCTTATTGAATGCGATACCCTGCAGGAGGCGATAGAGATCCCGGCCGGCTTCGGGTTGGAGTGTTTTCGGCTGACGGAGGGCCAGATAAGCGGCGAAAGCCTGCATTTCGTTACTGTGTACTGCTTTCCCATAGCGATAAATCAGTCCGGCATCGCCGCCACCGCGTGCAGACGCATCTGCGAAATTGACTACCCAGCCATTACCGACATAACTTCTCGCAATGTACTCTCCCATCTTTCGGATCATTGGCTGATCGAATATGGAAATTTTACCCCCGCTGATATCATACAATAGCTGCAGATAGTCGTAAAGCTTTCCGGCAGCATGTCCCCAATAGGAGGGGCCTTCTTCGCAGGCACCGTCGGCTTTGACATAATTGATAAAATGATCGACGGACACCATACTACGGTACACTGCTTTGGCCAGTAGTTTCGGATCCTTTTCCATCAGGGCAAAAGCCTGCAACACATTGCTGTTACACCAGGGGTTCCAGTTATTGATGAGTTGATCGGGCTTGCCGTTAAAGCCGGACCACCAGAAGTCATTTCGCTCCAGGTAGGGCTGCAAAATTCTCCGTTCAAGTTCATAACGCAGCCTTTGGGCGATCAGGGAATCTCGCTTGTCAAACTCCACATGCAAAAAATAATAAATCCAGGAAAACAAGGCGCCCACATCTCCAGAAACCAGGTCGATGATATTTTGTTGATGGTCCGGAAATTTCTTCGGTCCCTGCTGCAGTGATAAATGTGCTGAAAGCGACCATGTTGTCATTTCACAAGCCGCGAACACGCCATTGATCAGTTGATCCGTGAACCGGCCTTTTCCTTCCGCCATTTCTGCCATGAAAAGCGCTGTAATTGCTTTCAGGTTCCTGCTGTAAGGAACCTGCATAATGTTTCGTGAGCCACTGCGGGAATATTCCAGATAATCTGTGGCTTTAATAACTTCCCATCGATAATCCAGGAGCTTTTCACCTCCCCGGATCATCGCCGGCTTCTCAGATCCCAGAAATTTATCCCATCCCGAACGATCCGTATACACCGGATAGGGTACCCACTGCCGGGGACTGCGGATGACCTGCTGCACCCACTGCGCGGTTCCCAGTTGCTGTAAGAGATTACGTGGCTCCCTGCCAAAACTGACGCAGGAAAACATGAGTAAAAATAAGAGCAGTAGCAACCGCTGCCGGTTAGCCGATCCGGAAACCATGTCGTAATCTTTTTAACGGTTACATGAAAAAATGTTTGTAAATCATTGCCGCCAGTATGCCTCCGATGATGGGACCAACAACGGGTATCCAGCTATAAGACCAGTCGCTGCTTCCTTTCTTACCAATGGGTAGCAATGCGTGCATGATCCTCGGACCGAGATCCCTGGCCGGGTTGATCGCATATCCTGTAGGCCCGCCCAGACTCAGGCCGATGGCCAGTACGACAAAAGCCACGGGCAAGGCATCCAGGGCGCCGAGGCTGCTTGCAGGAGCGATCATAAAAAAAACGGCAAAGACCAGCACAAAAGTTCCAATTATTTCCGTGAGCAAATTGTAAAAGGGATTGCGAATCGCCGGTGCGGTGCAAAAAGTGGCCAGTTTGGCGGCGGTATCGTCGGTCGCCGTATAATGCTGCCGGTAAGAAAGGACTACCAGCAAAGAACCCAGCATAGCGCCCAGCAGTTGGCCCGCAATATACTCAGGAATCAGGTTGGCGGCAACTTTGCCGGCATAGACAAGTCCCAGCGTAACAGCCGGATTTAAATGAGCTCCGCTGAATTTTGATACCATAAATACACCGGCAAATACTGCCATGGCCCAACCGAAGGCAATCACGATCCAGCCACTGTTGTTGCCTTTGGTTTTATTCAGCACGACATTGGCTACAACGCCATTTCCCAGCAGGATTAAAGTGGCGGTTCCGATTAGTTCGCTAGTAAATATATTCATGTACAGGAATTTTCGATTAAATATTTAGAGTTGAAATGTAGTTGCTGGCGCCGGATCAATTTATTCTGCCCAGGCCTCCGCAGCCCGAACGGCCCGCTTCCAGTTGGCCTGAAGCGAAGTCCGCACAGCCGGTTCCATATAGGGATCAAAGGTTTTTTCTTTTTTCCAATAGGCTTTTATCTCTTCCATGTCTTTCCAAAAACCCACTGCCAGGCCCGCCAGATAGGCCGCGCCCAGCGCCGTTGTTTCAGTAATTGTGGGCCGGATGACCCGGGTATCCAGGATATTAGCCTGGAACTGCATCAGATAATCATTAATCGTAGCACCGCCATCCACCCGCACTTCGGCGATCTTGATCCCCGCATCGGCCTCCATGGCTTTCAGTACATCCATGGTCTGATAGGCTATACTTTCAACCGCAGCCCTGGCAATATGACCATCTGTAGAGCCCCGGGTTAATCCGACAATAATACCGCGGGCGTGCTGGTTCCAGTAAGGGGCGCCAAGTCCCGTGAATGCCGGCACCATATAAACACCCCCGTTATCTTTCTCGGTAGCTGTAAGCGCTTCCACATCAGCTGATTTCTGGATCAGTTTCAGGCCGTCTCTCAGCCATTGCACCACCGCGCCCGCTATAAATACACTTCCCTCCAAAGCGTAATGTACCTGTTCATTTATTTTCCAGGCAATTGTCGTCAGCAGGTTGTTCTTGGAAGTCACTGGTTTAGCGCCGGTATTCATCAGCATGAAACATCCGGTGCCGTAAGTATTTTTCACCATTCCTTCTCCGGTACACATCTGACCGAACAAGGCCGCCTGCTGGTCCCCGGCAATTCCACAAACAGGTATCTCAATAGAAGTGAGGAGTTGCTGGGTATGGCCATATACTTCGCTGCTGGACCGAACTTCCGGCAGTATCGAAGCAGGTATCTGCATCATTTGCAACAATTCCTGATCCCATTCCAGTTGATGAATATTGTATATCATGGTCCGGCTGGCATTACTGACATCCGTCGCGTGAACTTTTCCATTGGTGAGCTTCCAGAGTAGCCAGGTGTCGACGGTACCAAAACAAAGTTCCCCTTTTTCAGCTTTCTCACGCGCACCGGGAACATTTTCCAGGATCCAGCGGATCTTGGTTCCGGAAAAATAAGCATCGGTTACGAGTCCCGTCTTTTCTTTTATAATCTGAGCGGAGCCGTCCTTTTTCAGTTGATCACAGTAGTCGCTGGTCCGGCGGTCCTGCCAGACGATCGCATTATAAACGGGCTGGGAGGTCGCACGATCCCAGACCACCACCGTTTCGCGTTGATTGGTGATTCCGATACCCGCAATATCAGCCGCGGTAATGCCCGCTTTAACAATGGCTTCTGCGGCCACGCCGATCTGGGTGCTCCAGATTTCATTGGCATCGTGTTCTACCCATCCGGGCTGGGGAAATATCTGCTGAAACTCTTTTTGAGCCACTGCAATAATATTTCCGTTCTTGTCAAAAACTATGGCACGGGAGCTGGTCGTACCAGCATCAAAAGAAAGAATATACTTAGACATAGCGAAGCGTAATTATGATCGTTAAAAAAAAGTTGTCGTAATTTAGGTTTAAGTCCTCAGGAATGCAAAATTTTATGCCATTTATCCAAAGAACCGTTTTTATTTCATGGCGACGGTCAATGCTTTGGGTCTGGACATCGTTTCTGTATACACATTACCAAAGCGATCGGTCACCTTTATCAAAATCGGGGTTTTCGGACCCGAAGCCAATGCACGGAACAAATGTGCAGAACTGGTCGTACAAAAATCTTCCGTTGGTGTCGCACCTGCATGCAGCCTGAGGGCTTCGTACGAAATAATATGCAGCGGATCTTTAACCTTGATTCGGTCCACCGTGAGGGGCGTCGTTTCATTTTCAAACATTTCTACTTTCCATTTCTTATCATAACCCCATACATTGACCAGAATCTCATTATTGTTTGCCACACTCGCATATTCTCCGGCATAAGGAGCCAGCAGTGCATCCGTGGTACCGGGCGCATAATTGGCGGCAGTAATATGAATTTCGTTCCTGTCATAAGCCCGAAACTGATAATTTTCACTATAGCCAATCGCCTTATACCGCCAGTCATAATCTGCACCATCAAATTTCCAGATCCCATAACCACCGGGGGCCCCGTCCTTACAAACCTGATTACCGGCATATCCGTTTTTACCCGTCCACCACCAGGTCGCACAAACGGCGCCCGAGTTATGTTCCATAAGAGCGTTATTGTTTTCAAACGCATAACAGATATGGGTATGGCCGGTCAACACATGTACATCTTTAAAGCCTGAGAAACAATTGATCAACTCGGTGGCATTTTTCAGATTCAGTGTAGATGTTTCCGAGGCAGAAGGGTTTTTATTCAGATGTGCGTGCATAGCGACCATCACGGTCGCAGATTTATCTGCAATTGTCGACAGGTCTTTTTTAAGCCATGCCAACTGGTCGTCGGAAATTCGACTATTATAATTCCTGCTACCAACGGTACCTTCGGATGCCCCCGTGTTGATGTATTCAATATTGTCCAGCACGATATAATGAACCCTGCCCAGATTGAAAGAATAATAGGTGGGGCCCAATAGTGCACGGAAGTCCGTTTCGGCGCCCCAGTCATCGGCCACATAGGGATCATTGTCATGATTGCCCATCGTATGATAGACCGGCAGGTTGATTTCCTTCATCAGCGCCAGGTATTCCGCAAAACCAAATTTATTGGCATACCAATAAGCATCCCAGGTCATATCCCCCAGGGTTAATCCATATACTTTATACCCCTGTTGCTGATAGGTATCAATAGTTGTTGCTGCATCTTTTAAGAAACCGTTTTGAAACTGCGTCACATCATTATTACGGGCCGCCAGGTGCATATCTCCCAGTGCCAGTAGTATATGCTTATTATTGTCAATCCGGGTTAAATTAAAATTCATGGTTTCCACAACGGAAACTGCTTTTGTAAAAGCCTGATAAAAAACCGGCAGTATGTTGTTGGAGCGGCTGACTTCATACCCACCGGGCACTGAAATAAAAACGAATTTTTTCGTTTTGGCAGAAGGCAGGTAATATATACCGTTTGCATCTGTGGTTGTCAAGACCAGACCGTCAGACACGACCACACCTTTGACACCCTCTCCTTCACAAAGCACACGGCCTTTTACTGTCATGCCCGACCGGTCAGGGAGAATATTGCCGTCGTCTGGTTCCTTTGGCTGATTGCCTGGGGAATTGCTTTTGGTGCAACCCGCACCCAACAACCCTGCACCGGCCAGCGTGGTGGAGATCAGAAAGGCCCGCCTGGACAAAATCCGGACATGCTTAAAGTTTTTCTTATTGGTACTCAAATCGTTTTATTTCAGCGAATCAATTTAATCAACCCGCAATGAGAAATGTGGCTACAGTATTTTACAGCGCCGATACCGCATCACTATAGTCCGTGATCAGACCATCCACCCCCATGTCTTTAAGACGTTTGATCTCATGAAGTTCATTGGCGACGCCGGGAACTATTCTCATGCCCTTTTCATGACAATAACGGACGATTTCTGACGTTACGCTGACGACGTTCGGACTGTAAATGGCCGGTTGAAATCCCAACTTCCGGATCTGTTCCTGCGGCGAAAGGGATTCTTTTTTACTGATCAGATAGGACAGGGCATAGTTCGGATACTGCCGATGTAGCAACTGCAGGGCCCGTCGGTCAAATGACTGAATGATTACCCGATCGGCCATCTTTTTCGATTCAATGACCGACATGGCCAGATTTACATAAGTGTCGAGATCCGGATAATACCTGCCATCTGCTTTCTCACTGGATTTAATCTCGATATTGTAACGGATGTTCCGGCCTTTTTTCCTGGCATAAGACTCTGTGCTATCCAGTAAAGCTGAAAGCAGGGGGATGGTCGCCCGCATTTTTTGTTGCCGGGGAAACTCGGGATTGAATTTTACTCCCACATCGTAGCCAAGAAGGGTCTTATAATCCAGCTGGTAAAGTAAAATGCTTTTTGCCACCTGCCTGCTCAGGCTGTCTCCGGATGGGGTGGTCGTATAGTTACTGTTTAGTGTCGGATCATGTGCCACGATAATCTGATGATCCCGGGTCATCTGCAGGTCCATTTCCAGTACCGGCACGCCCCGGTCAATGGCATCCCGCATGGCTGCAATTGTATTCTCCGGCATCAAACCCCTGCCACCCCGGTGCGCATGAATCGCAAAAGAGGGTTGTGCCGCGCAAAAAATGCCGGCACAACAACCTATGAAAAACACACCTAAAAAAACTGCACGGTTCATGATCGCATACTATCGTTGATAACCACCTCGGAACAGTTCGCTCCCTTGGTTCCTTGCCTATTATTCCACCAGCATGGTAACACCCTCCCGTAGTTCGAGACTATCCCGGGTTGCTGTTTCCTGAAATAACTCCACGACCTGCTGCTGACGGGCGGTGGTCCATTTACCCAGCGTCGTATTATACACGCCGCCCATCATATTGAAAAGTCCGGCATCTGTGGCCGCCGAAGGATGTGCATCATTTACCGGATAAGGCATCATGGTGGTATTGCCTTGTGACCGGTAATACAGGAAGGGCACCACCTCGGGCTTATAGGTATCCGGATTGATGGCCACAGAATACATCGAATACCAGTCGTTATTACAGATCCTGTAACCCAGTACCGGAGACTTGGAGGGGTCATAGATCGCCGCCCCGCCACCGCTGGCTATAAACAAGACATCGGCCGGTACCGACTCCTCTGTAATGGAAGTGCCTTTGAAAAGCGCCACACCACAGGTATTGCCGCTATTGGCCCAGGGCCCTGAATTACTGAAGGAGCTGGTATGTTTCAGACCACCGTCGCCAGGATTTGTGGCACCGGAAGCCGTGTTATAGTTGGCCACAAACATCCGGGTATCATCCGGAAAACTGTAAGTGCCGGCATTCCCGTTAATTTTTTTCTTCTGGAACAGGAAATAGAAGAATTCGCCCTTTGGCGCAATACCTGAATCAATGGTCCACCGGATGGTTCGCTTTCCACCCGTAGCCCAGCCGGCATCCAGCGGCGTGGCCGAACTGGAGGTTCCCGCATTATTACAAAATACAATACTATACGGAGTGACCGAAAAGTCAATATCTGTAGTCGCCATCAGCTGCACATACTCATTGCCGCCATCGCCCCCTTTGGGATCACTCAGTATACCGGTAATCAGCAGATCCTGGGCCGAAGAACCCATATTGACAATATCATCTCCTTCACGGGTCCTGAATTGAATAGAACTATCTTCTTTCACGAAGGGGATACCCACATAAGCCGCCAGACCGTAAGGTTCATTGTTGGCATAACTGACGCCGGGATCGGTATACAATTCCAGATCCCCGAAACCGTCATTGATCAATTTGGAACCACTGATCACATCTCCTGGTTTCGGTACCGGATTAAAACTGGATTTATTGACCAGGCAAAGCGTACTTTCATAATTTTCAGGATGTTCCTGAAGACTGGTCACGTTCACGGCATTGATGCCTACCGTTCCTTTTCCAAAGCGTTTGACCGCTGAGGTTGAAACACCGGCGATGGTCAGGATGCCGTTTTTACGGGTCAGTGTGCCCCCCAGGATATTAATCATTACAGAATCTCCGGGAATATAGTCTGCCGCATCGGCGCCGAGGTCGATTGAAATGCCCCGCAGCTGTCCCAGCCTTCTTCTGTCCTGTACGATCAGCAGACCTTCCGGAAGATTTCCTTCCCGGTGGTCGGATACGACCACTGCCGCAATACTATTACCGCCAAAAAGCACGGATTCAGTCAGGGGTACGTCCTGCCCGTGATAGATTGGACGTATGTCCAGAATCGATACCACATCATAGGGCTGGCCCCCCGGGTAGTTCTGATCATCCCATTTGGAACAACTGTTCAGCAACAGGGCGACAGTTACCGCTAAAAAAAGATGTAATGTAGCTTTCATATTAATAGTTCTTTTATATTATAAGAATTAGGGCTTTTGCCACCAGACATTGGTGGAAATCTGGTCGGCACCCTGGTGGGCCACTGCGGTTTTATAATTGTTGGGGTTGGCTGATTGAACGTATACCGGATAGACCAAACGGGCGGGCATCACGCCCTTATTCTGCAGGCCGGGCCCCTTGGGTAATACAGGATAGCCTGTCCGGCGGTACTCAAACCACTGTTGCAGGTCGGTCATAAACAGGGCGTAATATTTCTGTAACATGATCAGTTCCAGTTTATTTTCTTCCGGGAGTGCATCGTCCCAGATCACACTGGCGGCTCCCAGGTTTTCCAGGTGCGTAATAAAATCTTCTTCTGTGGTAGATTCAGGGAAGTCGGGAACCCAGTAATTGATCGCCGAGGCAATGCCCTGGTTAAAATAGGTCTGGGCGTCCCCCGTTATCCAGCCTTTGACTACCGCTTCAGCCAGAATAAATTGCAATTCTGCGTACTGCATGATAATGCCGGTCCTTTCGTTTTGCTGTAGTGACCAGGTCTTTCCGGTACTGGCATTATCGTAACTCTGGAAATAACAACCTTTAGGATCACCCTGACCCACCAGGTAGCCACTTGCTACGCCGTACCAACCGCCTCCTGAGGCCTGGGCAATTCCGAAACGACCAATAGAACCCGATCCGTAAGGTTTGGAAGAGACATAGCGGGGGTCAGACCAGGCGATCAGATAATCCAGGAAGAAACTACAGATGGCCGGGGAACGGAAATCCTGTACCCGGATACCCGCCACGTAGGGAGAAGTATAGGGATCTGTTGTGCTGGTTTCGCCGGTCCAATAGATCCGCGCACAATCCTCATTGCTTTGCATGATGGGGTATTGATCCGGATTTTCGGCAATTTCTTTAATTTTCTGAATACAGAGATCCTGCACTTCAGATTTGCCTGAGATCCGCAGCAGCAGGCGCAGGTACAGCGAATTTCCAAATTTCCGCCATTTGGCAATATCGCCATGGTATACCGGATCGCTGGATTCTACGATGGCCTGATTGCTGGTCAGGAGCTGATTGGCCTGCTCCAATTGGTCGAAAAGGTCCAGATAAATATCCTTTTGGGTGTCAAAAGCCGGCTGTACATTGCCATGCTGCCCTTCCAGGGATTCAAAATAGGGTACATCGCCGTAAGTATCCGTCAGCATGGAATACATCCAGGCCTTACAAATCCGGGCAATGCCCTGATAGGAAGTATTGATCTGACCCTCAATACTGGACAGGCTGTCGACCTGATCAAAATTGGTTAACTGTACGTACCAGGCATTCCATAAATAGTCGGAAATAGTAGACCGAAAAGCATAACGGAAAACGGTATTATCGCCATCGCTGATACTCACCGTCACCTGCATGAGTTCATTGTTTAACGATCGATTCCGCGTCATCCCCGGCCAGATCCCGTTTCGCAATGCGGGTGCCAGTAATTTATCTGAAGTGGTATGCAAAATATTGATGGGATCAACATTCATTTCTTCAAACCCTTTTTTACAGGAGAAAAATGATGCCGCCAGCAACAGTGAGATACCTGCGAAAAAAACTTGCTTTCTCATTATAATAATATTAAAATCCAATAGATAAATTAAAACCAAGACTTCGGGTGGAAGGGAACTGACCCGTCTCAAAACCACGGACAATATCCGTTCCGCTCAGGGTACCGAACTCCGGATCGAACATTGGCCAGGGAGACCAGATAAACAGGTCTCTTCCGTAAACACTGATCATGGCCGATTTCAGATGCAGTTTTTTGAGCATCCGGGGTTGGAAAGAGTACCCCAGGGAAGCTTCTCTGAATTTAATAAAGTCGGTACTAAAGGTACTTCCTTCCGCATTGTAGGAGCCCATATTGTATCGATAATAATCGTCGATATCGTAGGCCACTACATCATTCTTCCGGAAGCTACCATCGGGATTCTGGGTCACACCGTTTCCGATAATACCATTATAGCGGCCGGGAAGCGTCGATTTTAATTTGCCCTGTTCTACCATTTTGTAGTTCATCAGGGAATAGGCCACGGCACCCACCTGCGCATCAAAGAGTACTTTCAGGCTGATTCTTTTATAACTAAAATTGTTACCCCAGCTGAACTTCAGCTTCGGAACCGTATTGCCCAGATATATAATGTTTTCTGTGACTTTGGGTAAGCCGGATGCAGAGTCAAATATGATCTGGCCGTCGGGTGCTCTTTGGTAACCCAGCCCATACAGATCACCCATACTACCACCGACCGCAGCCACGATCTGGCCGCTGGCGATTTGACCCGAACGCAAGAGAACGGAAGAGTCCGGCATGGAAACGATGATATTTTTGTTATAGGCAAAAGTAGCGTAGGTACTCCAGTTAAAGCCGTTTTTACGCACCAGCGGCTTGCCATTCAGCGCCAGTTCAATTCCGGTGTTTTTCACTTTACCCGCATTGATCACTGCGGCATCATAACCCGAAGAGCGGTCCAGGGTACGGGTCAGTATCTGGTTTTTGGTATTGCCCCAGTACACCGCCAGATCCAGGCCCATACGACTTTTAAAGAACTGCAGTTCGGCACCCAGTTCAAAAGTCGTCGTCAACAAAGGTTTTAAATTTTCATTGGGCAGGGTTCTGGGAGCTGCCAGCGCGCTGTCCGGAAAAATGCCGCTATTGGCCAGCGAATAGGCGTAGGCGGTGCGATACGGGGTCGTACTGCCGCTACCCACCATCGCCACAGAAGCCCGCAATTTGGCATAACTGATCGCCCGAGGCAGCTCAGCTACTTCAGAAAGTATAAAACTGGTATTCAATGAGGGATAGAAAAAACCCACATTGTCGGTCCGCTCTTTGGTTGCCAGTACGCTATTCCAGTCCTGTCGTCCGGTGAGTTCTGCAAAAAGATAATCTTTGTAGGAAAGGTTGACGATACCATATAAACTGTTGATCTGATATTGACTGGTATCCGGTAGGTAGACCAGCCCGTATAAGTTATTGCTGAAATCATAAATTTCCGGATAAATATCTCTATTGGGGTCGTATTCACCGGGATAGATTAATCCGTCAGCACGAATATCCGATTTATTGTAATTATTTTTCAGCTGACTGCCGCCCAGCGAAACCCCCAGTTTGAAATCTTCAGAAAGGTCTTTTTTGTACATCGCAAGGAAATCATAGCTTATTTCACGCGCCCGGACATCCTGCTTACGTACGGAACCGAAGGGCAGTCTGGAGCCGGCATCGAATGGTCGGTCCTGTTCGCGATTGTCTTTGGACCAGTCCATATTACCCCGTAACATCAGGCTTAATTCTTTCGTGACCTGATAATTAAAGCGTACCGACCCGGTTACATTATGCCGTTTGGTTTTGTTTAAAAATTCATTGACGATGGCAAAGGGGTTCTCCGGATAGGTGCTATAGGGATATTCGATCTTTTTATAGTTACTATCCACCTGCCAGTAATTTCTCAACCAGTTATAATCTGCGTTGGGCTGCCAGAATATATACCAATACATTAACGATTGGTTGCCGTATCCGGCAGCCGGCAGGTTATCACTGCTTCTGTACCCGTAGTTGACCTTTGTAGATAACTTGAGCTTCTTGGTGATATCAGTAGACGTGGTCAAAGAAGCCGATTTTCTGTCAAAGCCTGTGTTGGGAATAATCCACTTGTTATCCTGGGTGGCCAGGGAAATCCGCAAATTGGTACGGCCGATCTTTCCGCCGATACTCAGGTTATGGGTCAGGTTCTTACCCTTGTCCCAGAAATCGTTGATATTATCATAGGGCACCCAGGGGGTTCTTTCGATTCCCTGTTTCTGGGTAATCGGATCATACTGATAAAACATCTGACCATTAAACCGGGGGCCGTATGCGGAGGAGGTCCCACTGGTGCTGGATCCGTCTGGTCCGGTGCCATAAGAATAATACTCTGCGCCGCCCAGTCCCTGTCCGTATTCGTATTGCAGATCTGGATACCGGTTGATGGTCTCCATATAACCATTCAGCGAATACTTGATATCAAAATGACCGCTTTTTTTGGCGTTTCCTGATTTTGTCGTAATAATAATTGCACCATTGGCCCCCCGTTGACCATAGAGCGCCGCTGCTGCAGGACCTTTCAATACAGAAACGCTTTCGATATCCTGAGGGTTAATATCATTCATTGAGCTGCCATAATCCGCCGGCAGGTTATCACTACCTGTTGCATATACATTATCGGAAGAATTGGCGGAGCGCCGGCCGCTGCTGTTGCTGATGACCACACCATCTACCACAATCAGGGCTTCGTTTTCGCCGGTGAGATTGTTTTCACCCCTTAGAATAATCTTATTGGATCCGGCGGGGCCTGATCCGGAACGGATCATATTTAGACCGGCCACCTTGCCCGACAGGGCATCGGTCCAGTTGGTGGCTACCGCATCAGTCAGCTGGGAACTGTCAATTTTGGTAACGGCATATCCGAGCGACTTTTCATCTCTTTTAATGCCCAGGGCTGTCACAACGACGTTCTCCAGTTCCACTTCATTGGAAACCATTTCCACAGTCAGGGTGTTGGATTTCTGAACTTTTACTCTTTTAATATCGTAACCCACGCCCGAAAAAACGAGGGTTTCTCCCGAAGCGGCCATTATCGAAAATGCGCCTTTTTCATCAGTGATACCACCGCGGGAGCTACCATCCACCAGGACGCTGATATTGGCCAATGGTTTGTCGTCCGCCTGATTGACGACTACACCCCTGATATTTCTCTGTTGCGCCTGAAGGCCCGTGACTATTGAAGTCAGGAGTAGTAGAAACAATACGCAGCGTTTGAGTACTGTGACATGTAATGATCTGCTCATTATTGGTTTATTTATTAAATGTGCAAAAAAAGTATTTATAATAGTTCCTATTTACCGTCCGGCAATTAGTAATAATTATTTCAACTTTTAATAATAAAAACTTAATCCCTGCTTTACCGACTCGAGCGCAATCGTTTCTACATCAGCTCAAAATATACTGTTGTGCGAGCTCGGTATAATCCTTAAGCTGTGCTTTTATCCAATCGTTATCTTTTCCCAGGCATTCAGCCATAATTGCAGCAATTCCAGGCGCAATTTTTATACTTTCCCGTGCATCCAGCAACAGCGCCCTGGTTCTTCTGGCCAGAAAATCTTCTACCGTCCTGGCCATTTCATTTTCCACCGCCCAGCGTACCTGCTGTTCATGAATCTTGAGATGCTTGCTGATCCACTGGTCTGCAGAACCATTCATCCGGTTTTTTATGGCTGCCAGATCACTTCCATAATAATACAGGGGATCGTCCCAGTTGATCTCTGTGGTAAAACCATGTATATGTTCCGAAGCCGTCTGAGGTACTTGTGGCTTCCAGCTGAGTTGCCGTTCCACTTCTGTGACCATATCTTCGCCCATTTTCCGGAACGTGGTCCATTTACCTCCGATGATCGTAAACAGATTGGAGGGCGATTTCATGATTTTGTGACTCCTGGAAATTTCCTTGGTTTTCTGGGAGTCTTTGTCTGGCGCTGCCAACGGTCGCAGACCGGCAAATACACTGAGTACATCCTCGCGTGCAGGAGGTCGGGTCATATAAGCACCGGCAGTACTCAATACAAATTCTATTTCCTTTTCCAGGGGACGCGGCTCCATGCTGGGATTACCTACAGGCGTATCCGTTGTTCCGATGACCACTTCATTGTGCCAGGGTACGGCAAACAATACCCGACCATCGCTGGTCTGGGGGATCATCAGCGCATGTTTGGAAGGGTAGAACTTCCGGTCTACTACAATATGAATTCCCTGGCTGGCGATTACCGAAGGTTCTGCCTGGGGATCATCCATTTTCAGTATCCCGTCCACAAAAACGCCGGTGGCATTGACTACAGCCCGGGCATTGATTTCATAGGTGTTGCCTGATTCCGTATCCAGTATCCGGGCGCCACATATTTTCTGATGCACATCCTTTAGCAAGTCTGTTACGCGTGCATAGTTCAGCGTGCAGCCACCCTGCTTGGCAATGCTTTGTGCCAGGTTGATGGCCAGCCTGGAATCATCAAACTGTCCGTCATGATACAGGACCCCACCGATCAAGCCCCGGGTCTTAATTCCCGGCAAGGCTTGCAATGTCTGGTCTTTCTTAATGAAAACAGATTTACCGAGAGACAGCTTACCGGCAATCCAATCGTAGAACTTCAGGCCGATGGTATATTTTACCTGGTCCCAGAATTTATAAACAGGAATAATAAAAGTCTGGTTTTTTACGAGATGAGGCGCATTTTTCTGCAACAGACCCCGTTCAATACAGGCCTCGCGAACCAGTTTCAAATCACCCTGTGCCAGATACCGGACGCCGCCATGTACCAGTTTGGTGCTTCTGCTCGAAGTACCCTTAGCAAAGTCAGATTGCTCTACCAGCAAAGTCTTATATCCTCTGGAAACCGCGTCCAAAGCCACGCCAAGCCCTGTAGCACCGCCGCCAATCACCAACAGGTCCCATTGGTTTTGCTGACGAAGACTTTCTATGGCAGAATCCCGGTTCAACAGTACTTGCATGCGCTTTCTGTTTGGTTCGTTTTAGGTGGTATTTGAAACCAAATATAACAAATAAGTTTAAAAACCTTGTTTTTTTATTAAAAACAAGGAAATTTTTTTCAAATCGAAAGTAATCAAAAGTTTCATAGGCTTCGAAGGCCGGCAGCGGCAGTTTTCAACCATTATTTTTGAAGGTTTTGTGTTAATATTGCGATGCCATGGCCTTATTAAGTCCCGCTATATCCTCACTCGCAAGAATGCGTTACTGGCGCATAGAGGCCTGGCGCAGCCATCCGATAGATTCCCAGCGGGAAGTCATTCAAAATCTGGTCACTTCCGCACAATACACGGAATTCGGAAGGAAATACGGGTTCAGCAAAATTTTCAATATCCGCGATTTTAAAAAAGCGGTGCCTATCAGCCAGTATGAAGATCTCAAGCCCTATATCGACAGAACGATGGCGGGAGAACAGCATCTTTTGTGGAACAGTCCGGTATCCTGGTTTGCCAAAAGCAGCGGTACAACCAGCGATAAAAGCAAATTTATTCCGGTCAGCGAAGAGAGCATGGAAGATGGTCACTATAAAGCGGCCAAGGATGTATTAACCATGTACTATACCCACCATCCCAACAGTACCATGCTTACCGGAAAGGGACTGGTGCTCGGCGGTAGCCATACGATAAATCCCCTGAATGAAGCGGCGCAGTACGGTGATCTGAGCGCGGTGCTTTTGCAGAACAGTCCTTTCTGGGGTCATTGGCTGCGGACACCAACCCTGGAAATCGCCCTTATGGATGAATGGGAAACCAAACTGGAAAAAATGGCCCGGCAAACCCTGAATGAAAACGTGACTTCCATCAGCGGCGTGCCGACCTGGACCCTGGTACTGTTCAAACGTCTCCTGGAAATAACCGGCAAAGATTCAATTTCAGAAATATGGCCTTCGCTGGAATTATACATGCATGGCGGTGTTGCTTTTGGTCCCTATAGGGAGCAGTTCGCCCGGATAATTGGCAAACCCATCTACTATCTGGAAACCTATAACGCCAGCGAGGGTTTTTTTGCAGCCAATGAGAAACCCGGCGAGGATGGCATGCTCTTGTTTACCGATCATGGAATTTTCATGGAATTTATGCCCATGAGTGAATACGGTAAGGATATGCCCCAGACCATCGGACTGAAAGATGTCGAGCTGGATACCAATTACGCCTTGGTGATCAGTACCAATGGCGGCCTCTGGCGCTATTTGTTGGGTGATACCATAAAATTTGTCAGTCTGGATCCCTTTAAGATTATCGTCAGTGGCCGGGTAAAACATTTTATCAATGCTTTTGGAGAAGAATTGATTGTCGATAACAGCGATAAGGCGATCAGTGAAGCGGCCAACAATACCGGAGCCATCGTGAATGATTATACGGCAGCACCTGTGTATTTCTCACAAAACGACAACGGAGCGCATGAATGGCTGATCGAATTTGAAAAACTTCCTGAGGATCTGGAACTTTTTGTGCGGGAGCTTGATACCTCACTGCAACACCAGAACAGCGACTATGAAGCCAAAAGATACCGGGATATTGCGCTGCGCCTGCCAATGGTTCGTCCGTTGCCAAAAGGCAGCTTTAATAAATGGCTGCAATTAAAGGGCAAACTGGGCGGTCAGCATAAAGTGCCCCGGCTGAATAATGACCGAAAATTTGTGGAGGAAATCCTCGACCTCAGTTCCCCGGAGACGAGGGGCTGATTTTCCCGGCATCCTTTCACAGGCAACCAACGATCGGGGAAAACGCGTCTGTTTTTCGATATCCGGTGAAGAAAGTTTTCTAATTTTATGAATATCATGAATATTCACAGGTTATTATGGCTGCAAAAGGAATAAACCTTATTTTGTGGCCACCTAAACCTTCTTTAGACATGAAATTGCTTGAAAATAAAGTTGCAATTGTAACCGGCGCCGCCAGAGGTATCGGTGAGGCTATTGCCGTCAAATTTGCCGAACAGGGAGCAGACCTGGCATTTACCTATGTCAGTGACGGCAGCGCGCCAAAGGCTGCGGCCCTGGAGCAGCGGTTGACGGATATGGGGGTGCGCGCCAAAGCATACCAGAGCAATGCCGGTGACTACGCGCAATGTGAAAGCTTTGTCAATGATGTACTCAAGACTTTTGGCAGCATTGATATTTGTGTCAATAATGCAGGCATTTCAAAAGATAATTTGTTGCTGCGCATGACGGTGGAACAGTGGAACGAGGTGCTGAATACCAACCTGAATAGTGTCTTTTATATGACCAAGCAGGTGATCCGGCCCATGATGAAAGCCCGCAGCGGCAGCATCATTAACATGAGTTCTGTAATCGGCGTTATGGGTAATGCAGGTCAGGCCAGCTATGCAGCGAGCAAGGCCGGCATTATCGGATTTACAAAAACGATGGCCAAAGAATTAGGTAGCCGCAATATCCGATGCAATGCTATTGCTCCCGGTTTTGTGGAAACGGATATGACCCATTATTTAAATGAAGGCGAGGGTGCCGCCAATTATCTGGCAGATATTCCGCTGGGGCGTTTTGCAAAGGCAGAGGATATCGCCAATGTCGCCCTGTTTTTGGCTTCCGATCTCGGAAATTATATTACCGGTCAGACCATCAGCGCCTGTGGGGGGCTTAATATTTAGAAAAGCCGGATGACCCCGCTCCGGTGGCAGCATCCGTATACATTGTAATGAACAGATTCAGACTTGTATTTTTTACTGTTTTATTGTTATTTTCCGGTTCCGTCTTTGCACAATCAAAGTATGACCTGCACCTGAGGGCCGCGCGCGCTTCAGGTATTCCCCCGATCAAAAACTACACCCATTTAAAATCGCTCCATAGCAAAAAAAAGCTGGTGCGGATTGCTGCTGCGCGGGGGTATACCATTGCCAAACTCACCTACAGTAAACCCTATCTGTCTCCCAGGGCCAGTCGGGTACTCCGCGATATTGGGATTCAGTTCTACAACAGAAGCAAAAAGAAAACATTTACCGTGACTTCGGTTACCCGCAGCCTCTATGATCAGAAAAGGCTGGCCCGGGTAAACAGCAACGCGGTTACCACCAAGCTGAGTTCTCATAATTATGGCGTCTCATTTGACCTTTCTTATATCCGCTTCAACCGGTACAAGGCGCCGAATCCCCGAATGGAGCAATTGCTGCAGAAAATTCTCAATGAATTTCAGCGCGCCGGAAAAATCCATTATATTAAGGAATACCGTGAAAAATGTTTTCATGTGACGGTGCGGTAGCGGGTTCATCTGGAATCTTTTCATTTGTTTAAGCTGAATCGATTATCTTTAATCATATGCTTTAGCTTTCATGCTGCTCCGCCATTTACATTTTTTGAAGCTCGTGTTTCTGCACAGCATTACCGCATTCGGGGGACCACAGGCGCACCTGGCCATGGTGATGAAAACCTTTGTCAAAAAGACGCCGTATATTACAGAACAGGAACTGATGGAATACAATGCCTTTTGTCAATTGCTGCCCGGTGCATCTTCCACCCAGACCCTGACACTGATCGGATTCAAAAGGGGAGGACCCTTACTCGGTATTCTAACCCTGTTGGTCTGGATCCTGCCGGCTTGTACGATTATGTGTGCACTTTCGTTTTTTGTGGAATACCTGGATTCCTCTAACAGCCGACATGTCGATATATTGAAATATATCGTGCCAATGGCCACCGGCTTTTTAATTTTCGCCTGTTTCGCGGCACTCCCGTATTCAGTAAAAAACCTGGTTACCGGTATGATTGCACTGGTCTGCGCCCTGGCTACTTTTGCTTTTTTCGGTAAACCTTATATCGCACCGCTTTTGATTTTGCTGGGCGGATTGACGACCAACCTGAGTCGAAAACGCATCCCCCAGCTTCCCGCCCGGCCCGGCAAAATCAGATGGTGGAATATCTGGCTTTTTGCCATTATTTTTATTGTCGCCGGGGTCCTGAGTGAAACAGCCCGTAAGAACGACTGGCCGGATCGCAAACCCATCAGCTTGTTTGAAAATACCTACCGGATGGGTTCCCTGGTTTTCGGAGGAGGCAATATTCTGATGCCCATTATGTATGAACAGTTCAGTGTCCGGCCCGAGGCAGTCCGCAATAAAAATCCCAATGTCATACAGATCAATAAAAAAGACATGCTTACCGGCATTGGCATTGTACGGGCAGTGCCCGGACCGGTTTTTTCCATCGCCTCCTATTCCGGCGGACTGGCGCTCAAAGACCGCGGACCGGGTGCCCAGGTCCTGGGCGGCCTGATAGGCATGGTCGCCATTTTCCTGCCCAGCGCACTTCTGGTACTTTTCTTTTTCCCTATATGGAATATGCTGAAAAAATATGCCGTAATCTATCGTTCCCTGGAAGGCATCAACGCCGCCGTGCTCGGCATCATGTTCGGATCCACATTGTACATTCTAAAAGATATCAGCCTTTTTGATGGCAGCAGGGTGGGCTTCTTGAATATGATCGTGGTCCTGTTGACTTCATTATTACTCATTCTCACCCGGCTTCCGGCGCCGGTGATCGTTGCGCTCTGTGTGCTGATGGGTTATTTCCTGTAATAACCGCCTTTTTCAATCTCCTCAATGACATTTTCGGGCATCAGGTACCTTATTGATTTCTTTTCCCGGATCAACTGGCGGATGGTGCTGGCTGAAAGTTCCAGAAGAGGCGCGTTTAAAATCTTTATTTTCGCTCCAAAATCGTCCAGAATATCAAATCCTGGTCGTTTATATATATTAATATTATAATTATTTATTATATATTCTGTATTATGCCATTTATGTAAATTCTGAAAACTATCACTGCCCATAATCAGTGAAAAATCATGTTCGGGATATTTTTCCGACAGACTGGCCAGGGTCACCGCCGTATAGGAAGGGCGGGGCAGATTGAATTCAATATCCAGCGCCCGCATTCGGGGATCGGCTTCAATAGCCAGCCGAACCAAAAATAGTCTTTGGTTTTCGTTTAGCAGGGAACGCGTCTCCTTAAACGGGTTCTGCGGAGACACAATAAACCAAAGTTTCTCACAGCAGCCTTCATTCAACACATGGCTGGCGATAATAAGATGTGCATGGTGAATGGGATTAAAAGAACCAAAATACAATCCGATTTTCATGGAAATTTCAATTAAGATCAAAAAAGCTTTCCAGGTTCACCGACCCCTGCAGTGAACAGCATCCGACAAATTTCAGGGAGGAGATTATCCCTCCCGCATTTCCTTTACAACAATATGCTGGGCTTCTTCGGTGCGCAGGCTAAGCAGGTAGCCGGCGACGGATACTGACATGGGATCATTAAATAATGCCTTTTGAACCACTTCGATTTTTTCACCCGGGAGACAGCCCATTTCCATCAATTTCAGGAAAATCTCCTCCGTCGTAAACTTAACGATGGTCGCAATCCTACCCGGTTCCAGATCTGATAACAACAGTTCTTTAATCATTATACAAAGCTAAGTATTGTTCTTTGTGTTTTGTTTACGAAATTTGAAATTATGAACGCTCCCGATAGTACCATCCATTTTAATTTTCAACATCCCATTAGCTTAGGCCATCGCAAGCGCCTGAAAAGATTTATAGCGAATGAACTAAAAACAGGAGGAAAATCAGGCGCTTTATTGAATTTCATATTTTGTACAGATGATCAGCTTTTAACCATCAATCAACAGTACCTGAATCACGATTACTATACAGATATCATCACTTTTGATCTGTCCGAAAAAGGATCCGATTTACTCATTTCTGATATCTATATTAGTGTAGACCGGGTTAAAGAAAATGCAAGGCTCCATAATGCACGACGCTCTATTGAACTGCATCGCGTTATTTTTCATGGCGTCTTACACCTGCTGGGATTTAAAGACAAGACGGTAAAGGATCAACGAAAAATGAGGGCAGCGGAAGAGGAGTGGCTAGCATCCTACTTCATAGATTTATCCTAAATAACGCATGGACCACACTGTTCCACGTGAAATAATGCATTCCGCCCAGTCCCAGCAATCAAACCGCGTCCGCCTTAACCCGTTTTCGGGCACACAGATAAATGTTTCACGTGGAACGCACCCTTCCTGATATCCTGCACAATAATACCTGTGTTAAGCCCATCCCATTACACCTGCGGTCTTTACGACAGCACTATTTCGCAGAAGCGCATAAAATCGAATGTTTCACGTGGAACAGCGCCCCCCAGCTTGGCCTTCCTTAAACAAAAGCGGCAGAAAGGCCGGAAAAGCTCCGATAGACCCGAAATACAGCGTTCCGCAAGTAAATGCCAACACCAACCATGAGGGGAGCTCGCCTCTTGGGGTCCATCAAGAAAAATTCAATCCGCATGCCGGACAGAATCTCAGTTCCAGACATTAAGTATCTTTGCGGCCTATGTTTGAAGAATATGATGTAATTGTTGTAGGAGCCGGACATGCGGGCTGTGAGGCCGCGGCTGCAGCAGCCAATATGGGATCTAAGACCCTGTTGGTGACCATGAATATGCAAACCATCGCACAAATGAGCTGTAATCCCGCCATGGGGGGTATTGCAAAAGGGCAAATTGTACGGGAAATAGATGCCATGGGGGGCTATTCCGGAATAGTCACAGACCTCTCGATGATACAGTTCCGGATGTTAAACCGCTCCAAGGGTCCCGCAATGTGGAGCCCCAGGGCGCAGAGCGACCGGATGCTTTTTGCGGCTAAATGGCGCGAAATGCTGGAACAAACCCCCCGTCTGGACTTTTACCAGGACATGGTCAGCGGTTTACTGATTAAAAACAAGCGTATCACAGGCGTGATCACGGGTTTGGGGCACGAAATCAAAGCCCGCGCCGTGGTCCTGACCAATGGAACTTTCTTAAATGGTATTATACATATAGGAGAGAAACAGTTTGGTGGCGGACGGGTCGCAGAGAAAGCAGCCACCGGTATTACTGAACAATTGGTAGCACTGGGCTTCGAAAGTGACCGACTGAAAACCGGCACCCCACCACGTGTGGATGGTCGAAGTCTGGACTATTCAAAGATGGAAATACAGGAAGGCGACACTGAAATCACCGGATTTTCCTATAAAAAACTGGACCTTATACAGCCCAACCAACAACGTTGCTGCTGGATTACCTATACCAGTCCGGAAGTACATCAAATTCTGAAGACCGGATTTGACCGAAGCCCTATGTATGCGGGCAGGATAGACGGCGTAGGGCCCCGGTACTGTCCCAGTATAGAAGATAAGATCAATCGCTTTGCTGATAGAGATCGTCACCAATTATTTATTGAACCTGAAGGGTGGAATACAGTGGAAATTTACGTGAACGGCTTTTCTACTTCCTTGCCGGAAGAAGTCCAGTATAAAGCGCTACGTATGGTCCCGGGATTTGAAAATGCGCGACTGTTCCGCCCCGGTTATGCAATCGAATATGATTATTTTCCACCCACACAACTTTCGAATACACTGGAGACAAAATTAATATCCGGCCTTTTTTTCGCTGGTCAGATTAACGGAACCACCGGGTATGAAGAAGCCGCCTGCCAGGGATTGATGGCAGGTATCAATGCGCACCAGTTTGTAACAGAAAAACAGCCCTTGGTTCTGAAAAGAAATGAAGCCTATATTGGTGTGCTTATTGATGACCTTATTAATAAAGGAACGGAAGAACCTTATCGGATGTTTACTTCCAGAGCGGAATACCGCACCCTGCTCCGTCAGGATAATGCCGATGCCCGGCTCACGCCAATAAGTTATCAATTGGGTCTGGCAAAAGAGGACAGAATGCAGCAAATTCGACGGAAAAATGAAAACATTGCCAATATTAGATCAGTAATCAAGGAAATAGCGCTTCAACCTGACGAAATTAATCCTTACCTGGCAACGCAGGGTTCCGCACCCATCCCGGAAAAACAACGCGTGGAGAAAATTTTATTACGTCCCGGCATTGAACTGGACCAATTGGCGGCCGCAGTTCCCAGAATCGCCCAGGCCCTAAGCCCCTTTAATGCAGAAGAAATCCAGGAAGCCACCATACTGGTTAAATACGCCACTTATATAGAAAAAGAAAAAGAAATAGTCTCCCGGATGAGCGAAATGGAAAATCTGGCGATCCCGGAAAATTTTGATTACTCCAGACTGGCTTCCCTCGGGAACGAGGCCCGCGAAAAGTTATTTAAAATACAACCCAGGACCCTGGGCCAGGCGAGCCGTATCTCGGGAATCAATCCCAGTGATATACAGATATTGATGGTTTATATGGGTCGCTAGAAACTGGTCGCTCAATGATTCTATCAGTTTCAGGTTCTGAAAAATGATGCCTTGGTTTGGCCGTCAATAACCGTATAAATCGACCAATTTGTAAATAATTGGGCATTTTTATGTTTTTGGTTGATTCAGGGCGAAAGCTTCCCGACTCAATCTACTGGCTACGGCTCCAGGTCGTTGACCAGACCTGGTTCCGCAGCTGCTCGGTAACAAATAAATGATTGATGGCCGGAACAAAAAAAGAAAAGCAGCTACGATGATCGTAACTGCTTATTTTTCTGTGGTGTGGGCCGGGATCGAACCGGCGACACAAGGATTTTCAGTCCTTTGCTCTACCGACTGAGCTACCGCACCATTTGAAAGCGGGCTGCAAAAATAGCGGTTTTTGCTAAAACCCGTACTGTTTTAGTAAGAATTTTAATTCTACCCTTACTCCGGAATATAACCACTGCTGTTTATTACCTGATCCAACCAAACCAGTCGCTTACTATAATATTCCCTTAAAAAGGCGACATATTCTTCAAAACTGTTTCCGGTGAACCAGCTTAGATGAATATTGGGCTCCGAAAGAATATCCCAGCGTATGAAATTGGGTTTTTGACTAAACTGCAGTGAAAGGGCCAGGCTATCCACATAATCCGGAATAGTGGCCAGTGTGGGCTTGACCTGGTTCCACCTTTCCCGTATCTGCAACATCAGTTCCGGATCCTCGCGCAGTCTATCGATCCAGGCCCTGACGAAGTGGGCCTTATCCAGCATTAATAGTTCCTGGGCATCACCCAGTCTTTTATCATTATTAACAGCAAGATCAAAATCCCAAACGGGTCCGGTATAGAGCAGGGGATCAGTACCGGAATTTTTATACATTTTCATACTCCACAACATGTCCGGATTACCGGAGACTTCGTTCGCCAGATAGTAATTGATAAAAGATGGCAGATCCAGAATTTTCCGGTACCCCTCGTTAGGATCTTTGAAATTATTGCTAAACAGCCGGTCTTCGAAATCCTGAAAATATCCTGAAATATAATTCAGTTGATCCGTACTGATTTCCTCCTCATCAGGAAATTTGACGGTCACCGGCACATTATGATTGGTAAAAAAATGTACCGGCTCAGAACCCGCATACCCATCCACTTCCAGGTAATACCCCCCGTTATCTTCATCAATATCGATTTTATCAGACCCCGTTTCCTGGTGCTCTGCAAGATTATAATTTCCCTGATAACTATTGTTCAGAAAGAAATCAGCATAGCGTTGCCGGGGCGTATAAGCCAGCCCTACCCGCCGGCTAACTTCAAACCCGACTTCATTGCGCATCAGCGACCGGTCCGCATAGTTGGCCATCAATGCCCAGTCTTTGTTCTCCGGCATACCCAGGAGCGCCGCCGATTCATCGAGTTTCATCTTATAGGGTTTCTTGGGCATATTCCAGGTAGAATTTCCCCGGCCCCGGATACGCATGGTACCCTCATGAAGCAATTGTCCGGGAACCCCACTATAAATTTTAACGGTCCCCGTTACATAATCCTCTTTGTTTAATATGGGTGTCCCGCCCGTAGAAACATAAATAGCCGGCACACCCAGATCCTGGAACTTAATAAAAAAGGTATGACTGGAATTTTTAAATTTTAAGACATAGGGCGTGACTGCGGCAAAATCAACAGCCGTATTACCGCTTTCCTGAACGACACCGTTTACTTCTACTGTCTCAGTTTCTACCGTAGTAAATTCCGGCACCAGCCCTTTTGGATCAAACCCGGCAAAATATCTGACAAAGACGGTGTCGCCTTCTATCGTACCGTTGATATCGTAAAAAAGTGTATCGTTCTTAAAATTGCTAAATTTAAAAGAAGTGAGCTGCGGATGATATAAATCCTGGTCTTCGGGAGACTGTTTTTTACACCCGAAAATAAAAAAAGCAATCAGCAGGCTTAGTTTTAAGGAAGTCAGCAAATTATAATTCATAACACTCGATTAAATGAACAATGACGCAGGCAATCCACCAATGAGATTTCCCTGAAAATACATTAGTAGTTAAAGTTAAGACTCAAGGACAAACAAGAAAAAAGAATATCTAAAACAGAAAAGACGATCACCGTTACCGGAAACCGTCTCTTTTAAAAATTATCCGTCTTTCGTTAGGATCTTACATTCCATATTCACTTAAAAAACGGATACGCATTATTTTGAGCTGCTCCCAGTTGAAATCAAATTCTGCCAGTTCCTTTTGGGCCACATCCAGCGCCGAAGTTTCACAGGTTTTAAAATACTCGATTATTTCATCCTGGTCTTCATCATCTAACATCTCATCTATAGCATAACCCAGGTTCAGCTTTGTACCGCTGGCGGCAATTGTTTCCATTTCCTCGAGCAATTCATTCAATTTCCAGCCTTTATTCTTCGCTATGGTCTCCAGTGGAATTTTCTTATCCGTTTGCTGAATGATATACACCTTATTACCGCTTTTGTTAACCACACTCTTCATCACAAAATCATCGGGCTTCTCAATCTGATGTTCCGCCACGTAATTTGCAATTAGCTCGATAAATGGCTTTCCGTATCTTCTTGCTTTTGCACTACTGACCCCCTGACATTTTTCTAATTCTTGCAGGGTAGTTGGATACATTGTTGCCATATCCTGGAGTGAGGTCTCCAAAAAGATTACCCAGGGTACCAGATTTACTTTCTTAGCCTGCTTCTGACGCAATTCCTTCAGCATCTCAAAAAGCCGGTCGTCGGTAGCAGTGCCGGATGCAGCAGCCTCGATTCCTTCTTCGTCATCTCCGACTGCTTCTTCAAATCGGTTATTGAGGACAATGGGAAAAGATCCGGGCTTTTTAATAAATCCCGCGCCCTTATCTGCAATTTTTAATACGCCATATTCTTCAATATCCTTGCGCACCAACCCTTCCAGAATCATCTGTCGGACAAGCGAGTTCCAGAAATGAGGTTCACGCTGTTTTCCTGCTCCAAAGGATTTCAGTTTTTCATGACGAAACATTTTAACCTGTGGCGTCGGCCTGCCAATCAGAATATTCACCAGATAATCCGTAGCAAACTTCTCATCCATTTCCTTTACGGCTTTCAAAACCGTCAGTACTTCCGTCTTGGCTTCGATCTTTTCCTTAGGATGGTTACAATTATCGCAATTGCCACAGTTCTCTTCCAGATAATGCTCTCCAAAATAACTAAGGATCACTTTTCTCCGACAGACCCCTGTTTCAGCATAAGCAACGGTTTCATTGATCAACTGCGCTCCTACTTCCCGTTCACTTAAAGGCTTGTCCCGCATCAGATGCTCCAGTTTGCTAACATCTTTATGGGAATAATACAAAATACATTTTCCTTCGAGGCCATCTCTTCCGGCACGACCCGTTTCCTGATAATAATTTTCAATGGATTTGGGAATATTATAATGTATGACAAAACGTATATCAGGTTTGTCGATACCCATTCCAAAAGCAATCGTAGCTACAATTACCTGAACGTCTTCGCTTAAAAAGTCATCCTGCCGACGGGCCCTCAATTTACTGTCCAGTCCCGCATGGTAAGCTACCGCCTTAATACCGTTAGCCCCCAGGATTTCTGCCAGTTCCTCGGTAGTTTTCCTGTTCAGGGTATAAATGATCCCGCTTTTATTCTTCATTCCTTTGATAAACCGGACGATGCTTTCATCGGTCTGGTTTTTCTTGATTTTAGGAATGATCTCATAATAAAGATTGTCCCTGTTAAAAGAAGATATAAAAATATTCGGATTACGAAGATCCAGGTTCTTTACAATATCACTTTGCACTTTGGGTGTCGCAGTAGCCGTCAGGGCAATCACCGGTATTTTGGGGTTGATCTGATCCATCATCTCACGAAGTCGCCGGTATTCCGGCCGGAAATCATGACCCCATTCGCTGATACAATGGGCTTCATCTACGGCAAAAAAAGAAATATCAAGTTCACTGAAAAAAGAAAGATTCTCCTGTTTGGTCAGGGTCTCCGGCGCCACGTACAACAACTTCGTTTTTCCGGACACTAAGTCTTCCTGCACTTCCTTGATTTCCTTCTTACTGAGCGTGGAATTTAAAAAATGCGCAATTTCATCATTGGAATTATACCCTCTGACCAAATCCACCTGATTCTTCATCAGGGCAATCAGCGGCGATACGATGATCGCCACCCCCTTGGATATCACCGCGGGCAATTGATAACAGAGACTTTTTCCACCACCGGTAGGCATAATCACAAACGTATCATTCCCGTCCAGTAAAGATTCTATAATCGCTTCCTGCTTACCCTTAAACTGTTTGAAACCAAAATTGGCTTTCAATTCTTTTTGTAAGTCTAATTTATTTTTCGGCTTCTGCGTAGCAGATTTTGTTGATTTTTTTGGAGCCGTTTTCGTCGATTTCACTCCCATTGTTAAAATATATATATATGCATGTGTTCTAAAAAACTAGCGTAAAAAGATACACTACTTATTGATAATAAAAAAATAAAGTTTTGATAACATCGTGGTTTATCAGGTGTTGCAGGCACCTGATGAAAATCCTGAAAGAAATAATATCCCAAAAGGATTTTCGTTCTATAGACCTGTATTACTTGCAAAGATCGGTGGTAAATGATTTTTAAAATGATACTTTTGCATTTTAAGCATTTCTTTTACTTATGCCGCCAGATCCAATAGATATTGCACGCCGGGTGATTGCTGCGGAAGCAGCGTCAATAGCTGATCTACAGAAGCTTATCAATCAAAATTTTGAAAAAGCAATTGAACTGCTGCTTCACTGCCGAGGCCGGGTAGTTATCAGCGGTATCGGTAAAAGCGCAATCATTGCCCAAAAAATCGTCGCTACCTTAAACTCCACCGGTACCCCTTCCATCTTTATGCATGCAGCAGACGCCCTGCATGGCGATCTGGGTATTGTCCAGGAGAAAGATGTTGTCGTTATCTTAAGTAAGAGCGGCAGCAGTCCCGAGATTAAGGCATTGATTCCACTGGTAAAAAATTTCGGTAATAAGCTGATTGGTATTACCGGGAATAACCAATCCGAACTGGCCCTGCAATCTGATGTATTTCTGGATACCACTGTAGACCAGGAAGCCTGTCCCAATAACCTGGCGCCCACTACCAGCACGACGGCGCAGCTGGTGATGGGCGATGCCCTGGCGGTTTGTCTGATGGAATACCGGGGATTCAAAGACGGAGATTTTGCTAAATTTCACCCCGGTGGAACCCTGGGCAAAAAATTATACCTCCGGGTCGCAGATGTATATACCCGTAATGAAAAACCAATGGTAGGACCTGACCAGACCTTAAAAGAAGTCATTGTGGAAATAACCAGGAAAAGACTGGGTGTCACAGCTGTAGTGGCTGCTGATGGCGGGCTGATGGGTATCATTACCGACGGGGATCTCAGGCGCATGCTGGAAAAAACAACGGATATTGAAAATATTGCGGCCAAAGATATCATGACCCGTCAGCCAAAGGCCATCCTACCGGAAGAACTGGCCATCTCTGCACTGGATCTGATGCGTAAAAATGCGATTACACAACTGGCGGTAACCCGCAACAATCATTATATGGGGATCATTCATATTCATGATCTCTTAAAAGAAGGATTAATTTAGCTATGAATAAAAATCACTATGTAGCGATCATGGCCGGAGGTATTGGCAGTCGCTTCTGGCCTAAAAGCCGCAGTTCTTATCCCAAACAATTCCTGGATATTCTTGGAACGGGACAAACCCTGATTCAGGCCACATTCGATAGGTATAAAACCATTGTACCGGTGGAAAATATCTATGTGGTTACCTCGGAAGGTTATGAATCCATGGTAAAAGAGCAACTCAATGAATTGCCCGCGGCAAATATCGTGGTAGAACCTTACCGGAAGAATACCGCACCCTGCATTGCTTATATTTCATTCAAATTACAGCAGATGAATCCCGATGCGGTGATGATCGCCGCACCGGCAGATAACCATATTCCGGATAATGAGAATTTTGTAGAAGTGATGCAAAAAGCTTTGGATTTTGTATCCCATATCAATGCACTGGTTACCGTGGGTATCCGTCCCACACATCCCAATACAGGTTATGGGTATATCCAACACGAACCTACGGAAGCCGCTCCGGGCGTCTATAAGGTGAAAACCTTTACTGAAAAGCCCAATATTGAAATCGCAAAGGCTTTTATCGACAGCGGTGATTTCTTATGGAACAGCGGCATTTTTACCTGGAAATGTAAAACCATCTTGTCCGCATTTGAGCAACACTTACCGGAAATGTATGAACTTTTTTATACCGACCGCGAAGTTTTCAATACAGACAAAGAGAAAAAATCGATTGAAAAAATATACGCACAGTGCACTAATATATCTATTGATTTTGGGATCATGGAAAAAGCTTCCAATGTATACATTATTCCGGCCACCTTTTTCTGGAGCGATCTGGGCACCTGGAACAGTGTGCATACCAATATGGAAAAAGACTATTTCGATAATGCCGTTGTCGGCTCGGAAGTAATGGTTTTTGATACCCATCATTGCGTCATTCATGCACCTGATAAAAAACTCGTTCTGGTACAGGGACTGGAAGAATACATTATTGTGGATACCGACGATGTATTAATGATCTGTAAAAAAGATAAGGAACAGGAAATAAAGGATTTTGTGGGTGAAGTAAAACGTCATAAAGGCGATAAATATCTCTAGTTAAAACGGGCAAACTTCCATATGATCTCCGGATATTCACTGCAACAATTGCTGTTTCTGGATATAGAAACGGTGCCGCAACAGGAAAACTATGCGGCGCTCCCGGATAACTGGAAACAGCTATGGGACTATAAGGCAGGTCTTATTTCCAGGAACAGGGAAATTGAAACCCCGGCTTCGATTTATGACCGGGCGGGTATTTATGCGGAATTCGGAAAGATCATTTGTATCAGTTGTGGCGTCATTCAGGAATCCGCTTCAGGCCGCAGCCTGATCATTAAATCTTTTGCGGGTCATGATGAGAAATTGTTACTCAGGCAGTTTTCTGAGATGCTGCAAAAATGGAGCAATAATGACCAGAAATATCTATGTGCCCACAATGGGAAGGATTTTGATTTTCCCTATATCTGCCGCCGGCTTGTTATCAATGACATGCCATTGCCCGCACTGTTGAATATTGCAGGGAAAAAACCTTGGGAAATCCGGCATCTGGATACTATGGAACTGTGGAAATTCGGAGACCTGAGGTATTTTATATCTTTAAACCTTCTGGCCCAGACCCTGGGCATACCCACTCCAAAGGATGATATCGACGGCAGTATGGTTGCTAAAGTATATTACGAAGAAAAAAATATGGATCGCATCATCATCTATTGTCAAAAAGACGTGATTACTTTAGCGCAGGTCTTTCTCAAATTTTCATCCGAACCCCTGATTGCTGAATCTGACATAGAAATCAAGTAAACCTGAGAACCTCTCCCGTCAAAGCCCTGCTGCTTTACTTATTTCCAGCATTTTATCGATAGGCCTTTTAGCAGCCAGTCGCAAACTTTCTTCCATCTCAATATCGGGTTGCTCATATTTCATGCAGAGATAGATTTTCTCGAGGGTATTTCGTTTCATATGGGGACAATCATTACAGGCGCAACCATTATCGGGGGGCGCCGGTATAAACTTTTTATCCGGACTGGCTTTTTCCATCTGGTGCAGGATACCTGTTTCCGTAGCTACAATGAACTCCTGTGCAGGATTTTCGATGGTATATTTTAACAATCCTGTCGTGGAACCCACAAAATCTGCCATTTTTAAAATGGGCGCTTCACATTCCGGATGTGCAATAAATTTAGCCTCCGGATGCTGCATTTTCAATTTGGTGATATGCTCCATACTGAAAATCTCGTGTACCATACAGGCACCGTCCCATAACAGCATATTCCTTCCTGTCACCTTGTTGATATAAGCACCCAGATTGCGGTCGGGTGCAAAAATAATTGGTTGGTCTTCCGGAAAACTTTCGACAATTATCCGTGCATTGCTGCTGGTTACGATCACATCGCTCAATGCCTTGATACCGGCACTGCAGTTGATATAACTGACGACGACATGATCCGGATGAGCAGCCTTGAATTGTTGAAACAGCGGTGGCGGACAGCTGTCACTCAGTGAACAACCGGCTTTGAAATCAGGGATCACGACTTTCTTTGTGGGATTCAGAATTTTAGCCGTTTCCGCCATGAAATGTACGCCGGCAAAAACAATCATATCCGCATTGGTTTTCTCAGCTTCCTGGGCCAGACCCAGTGAGTCCCCGATATAATCCGCAATATCCTGGATATCAGCCTCCTGATAATAATGCGCCAGAATTACAGCATTCTTCTCCCGCTTCAGTTTATTGATTTCTTCAAACAAATCCAGTCGGGGATCGATCTCCAAATCCAGAAATCCCTTTTCATCGAGTTGCTGTTTTGCTACCTGTAATTCCACTCCGTTCATGACATAAACTTTTAAAATCTTTGCAATGATACAATGCAAGTTTCGGTTTTTCCAAACTTAATTTTTCATGGTCTTATAGTAATAAGTATAATATAATATTTAAATAAAACCTATTATTATTAGGACTGTGCATTAGTGGAGAACTTAACTTTCACTACTAATGCAAAATTAACCTTTATATGTTTTCCACAGAATTTTATGACAAATTAACATTAGGGAATCGCAGTACCGGGGCGTTTGCCGCGATTATTCACATAATTGTGAATCTCGGTCCGGGCATAAAATATTGAGCCATCCTGGTCTGGTTGCTGTGCATAAACCGCGTATAATTTTAGAACTACCCACATCGCGGGGACCAGCGTTTAATTCTGTGGATTTTATTTTCAAATAACACTGTTTCATACGAACGTTCCACAGGGGTATATCCACAGTTTTATTGCTTCATTCACATTCCAATGGGGATAAGTTCCCTAATTATACGAGAATTAACTGCCTAAAACCGACCGGAAATGCTGTATTTGGTTCTTGACCGGTTGGCGCTAGTTCATATTCCGGTAACAAAGCACTGAAAGCGATCGAAGACCTTGAAAATTTCAACCACTTAATTTCGAAAATCGGGAAGAATTTAACACCCACAGAATAACAAAATTCTTCGGAATCATTAATTTTAAGTAAAATCAGCGATATTATGGTAAACAACAAACACATTGCCACTTTTATTCTGGGCGCACTGGCGGGACTGGCTGCGGGTAAATATGCCAGTATGAGTGAAGAAGAAAAGGAGAAAATGATCAGCAGTCTGAAAGAAAAGGCCAACAATCTGAAAGAAGACGCGGTAAAAACGGCAGAACAGGCGAAGGATTATTTTTCAGAACTGACTACCAAAGGCACCGATGCCATTAAAGAGCATTTTCCAGATGCTGAAAAATGGATGCAGGATATTTTTGGTAAAAAAGATAATACGGCAGCTACCGGAGAAAATTCCTCGCAACCTGCCAGTTAGCAAGCAATACCGTTTAAATCAAATCGTTGGGATTAGGTACTAATTTCAGGATTTTATGCAAATTCTGCTGGTAGTGCTTTTTATCAATTTTATAGTAATAAGCTCCTTTCTTAGAATTGCTTTTGTCTTTTTCTTTTTGCTTTATCAACAATTTGGTTGAAAGCATTTTTCTGCTGAAGTTTCCCTTATCGAAAGTTGTATTGAAAACATCTTCGAACAGATTCTGTAACAAGGGAAGTGTAAATTTCTCCGGGAGCAGTTCAAAAAGTATGGTATGCGAAGCTGCCTTGTATTGTAATCTTTGTTTGGCCAGTACCACCATTTCATTGTGATCAAAAATCAGCGGGGGAAAATCATTGATCGGGAACCATTCAGATTCGAATTCATCAGTAATGGATTCCCGGTATTTATTGATATCCAATAAAGCAAAATAGGCGATAGAAATAGTGCGTTGGGCCGGATCTCTCCTGGGGTGTGAAAATGTTTTGAATTGTTCCAGATAGATACCGCTCAGTCCCGTTAATTTCTTTAATACCCTGTCAGCAGCCTCTTCGGCTGTTTCGGCTTCCTGGATAAAGCCACCCATTAAGCTCCATTTACCCTGCTCCGGCTCAAAGCCTCTTTTGATCAGTAAAATTTTGAGGTGGGTTCCATCAAAACCAAATACGATGCAATCAACGGCAGCGGCAACTTTTTTAATTTTAGAATTTCTTTTCTCTTTAATCACAGGCAAAGAATGTATTAACAAATCTAATTTTTTTAATGGTATTTAAGCTATAAAAATCTGATCTCACCAAAAAATAAAAAGATTCTCCATCATTTCAGGCAGATTTAATCTGTTCAGCCCTGGGTGTCACCTTGAACAGGCAGGCGTAAGGGCATCTTTCTTTTCAGTAGCTGCAATCCGGCCAGGGCTGCCAGGATCAGAAGAATATCGGCCATCCATAAGACCTTGTAACCCCAATGTTCAATAATAGTGGTAGATAAAAACGGGGTGATTATAAAAGCAGCGGAGAATCCCAGGGAATTCAGCGCCATATAAGAACCCTTATTATGGCCGGAAGCACGCAGGGCGCCTACCGTAGACATAAAAGGCAGTACCAGAATTTCGGACAAACTGATAAGTGATATGGCGAGATACAATACCCAAAGTGCCGGGTTCAGGCTGAAAAGTATAAAGGCTGGGATACAGAAAAAACTGCCCCACATGAGGGTCGTATAGATAGGAAAGCGTTTTTCTGCAAAGCTGACCAGCACCATTTCGGTCAGAACAATAATAAAGCCGCTATAACCCATCAGGAGACCGATTGCAGTTTTGGTGAGATGCACCTTATTGTCCAGGTACAGCGGAATCGCATTGAGTAACTGACAAAAAGGTATAAAATATAATAAAGAAATGAAGGCAAACAGCAGATAAGGCTTATCCTGATACGCCGTAGGCCCCAATTTTTTTCTGTCGGCGATCTTAGCCGTGACTTTGGCGTTTTCCCGGGGACGTACATCCTTAAAATAGCTGTAAAAAAGCAGTCCGGCAATCAGCGAACCGAAGGCATTGCCCCAAAACAAAAGATCATAGGATCTTGCAGCCAGCAGTCCGCCCAGCGAAGGTCCAAACGAAAAACCCAGATTGATCGCCATCCGGTTCAACGAAAAAGCCCTTGTAATATTTTCAGGCCGCGCATAGTGGGTGATGGCTGCTGCATTGGCAGGTCGGAACAAATCGGTGATGAAAGACAGACAGCAGACACCAATGGTTAAAGCAGTCAGTGTCTCCAGCCGGCTCAACAGGATATAGAAGGGTACTGCCGCAAACAAACTGAAACATTGGACCCTGAAGTTGCCGAAACGATCGGTCAGCCAGCCACCGGTTATATTTCCCAACAGGGAGCCCAGTCCGAAAAAACTCAATACAATTCCGGTTTCATAGATACTGAAATGCAGGGACTCGTGCATATAGATGGCCAGAAAAGGCAGCACCATCGCGCCTGTCCGGTTAATCAGCATTACCGCTGCCAGCATCCAGGCCGGAGCAGATAGCCCACGGTAGGAAAGGAAGTATAAATTAAAAATCTTTTTCATCAGCGAGGGTCTGGAGTGTTTTCAATAAAATTTTGTGCGGATCCTAACGGAAAGGATTTCGATCGCTTTTAAAGGCCTGAGCGCTACCTGGAAATGCTGTCAAAAAAACCCGGTACGTTGAAGGTACCGGGCTTGCATGCTGTTTAAATGGAATGTTAACCATTCATACTTGCCAAAAACTCTTCATTGCTCTTTGTGCCTTTCATGCGGCGGAGTAATTCCTGCATTGCTTCTTCGGTTTTCATATCTGCCAGGTAAACGCGCAACAGGTTCATGCGTTGGAGTACTTCTTTTTCCAGCAACAGGTCATCACGGCGGGTGGAGGAAGCCGTCAGGTCAATCGCAGGGTAAACCCGCTTATTGGCCAGTCTTCTGTCCAGCTGCAGTTCCATATTACCGGTACCTTTAAATTCTTCAAAAATAACCTCATCCATTTTACTGCCGGTATCAATCAGGGCAGTAGCCAGAATGGTAAGAGAGCCGCCGTTTTCTATCTTTCTTGCTGCACCGAAAAACTGTTTAGGTTTCTGCATGGCGTTGGCTTCCACACCACCACTCAGGACCTTCCCGGATGCGGGTGATACGGTATTATGCGCACGGGCCAGACGGGTAATGGAATCCAGCAGAATTACTACATCATGACCACATTCCACCAGACGTTTTGCTTTTTGTAAAGCTACCGTAGACACTTTTACGTGTTTTTCAGCGGGTTCGTCAAAAGTAGAGGCAATGACTTCTGCCTTAACACTGCGTTCCATATCTGTTACTTCTTCCGGCCGCTCATCGATCAGTACCACAATCAGATAACATTCAGGGTGATTTTCAGCAATGGCATTTGCCACAGCTTTCAACAACATGGTTTTACCTGTTTTGGGCTGGGCCACAATCAGACCACGCTGACCTTTACCAATGGGGGTAAACAGGTCAATGATTCTGGTAGACAAATCCGAAGGACGGGTAAACAGATTCAGTTTTTCGTAAGGGAATAAAGGCGTCAGGTAATCGAAAGGTACCCGGTCTCTTACTTCTTCAGGACTTTTACCGTTGATCGTATCTACTTTCAGTAAAGCGAAATATTTTTCACCTTCCCGCGGCGGGCGTACGGCGCCATGGACGGTATCTCCTGTTTTTAAACCAAATAACTTTATCTGGGAAGGAGAAACGTAAACATCATCAGGGCTGGAAAGATAATTGTAATCTGATGACCTCAGGAATCCATATCCGTCGGGCATCATTTCCAGCACACCTTCACTTAATATAACCCCATCAAACTCCACATTAAAATTAGAGGTCTGTTCTTTACGGCCCAGGTAAGGTTTGGACTGGGGCTCATCAATAATTGCAACCGGCGTGGGGTTGGTAAATTTCTCGGTGGCTTTGAAAGCCTGTTCAATAAATGCTGCAGTCAGTGGATCCAGGCTGCCTTCTTCAGCAGGCGCCTGCTGTTCACCGGATGCTGGTTCCTCGGTAGTCGCAGCTTTCTTTTTGGCCGGGGCCGACTTTTCAGCCGCCGCTTTATCTTTTTTATCTTCAGTTTCTTCTTTTGTGTCAGCTTCTTCTTTTTGCTCTGAAGTTTTCTTTTTCGCCGCCGTTTTCTTCTTGGCAGCAGCCCTTCCTTTCTTAGCCGGTGCCTTGGCTTTCTTGTCTTCCTGATCAGCTTCTTCTTCGAGCCCGTCATCTTCAACAAAAGCTTCTTCGGTCATATTGGCGGTGGTCGCTTTTACAATACGCTTTCTTTTGGGTTTATCATCTTTTGTGGAACTCTTGGAACCGGCAATGGCCTGGTTGTCCAGGATTTGGTAAATCAGATCCTGCTTGTTCAGTTTCTTGGCGTTAGGTATTTTCAGTTGATCGGCAATGTCTAACAGCTCAGGAACGAGCATGTCGTTCAATTGTAGAATATCGTACATAAGGGTAAACTTAATTAATCCATACCGGCTTTAGTATGCTGATTAATGAGATTGATCGAAAATTTGTTTTTTGGGTAATCCTATTATTGAAATGAAAATCAATAACTCTTAGAGATGATCACAAGCCTTAGGTCATTTCTTCTGCGAAAATAAAGGATTTCTGAGAAATACAAAAAAATGGTTTTTTGGGGAAAAGCACCTCCGAGAGCTGTTCAAAGGCATTTTCAGGGAGCCAAAATGGTACGCCAATGGCAAAATCCGTGAATCATGGCTATCTTTGCCGCCGAAAAAACAGCGTGATGTTTCAGAAAAGAATAAAAATTAAGACAATTTTATCAAAAGATCCGGGAGCCTGGTCCGATCAGCAACAGACCGTAATGGGCTGGGTACGTACTTTTCGCAATAATCAGTTCATTGCCCTGAATGATGGAAGTACCAATACCAATTTACAGGTCGTTGCTGAACTGGGTAAGTTTGATGAAGCGTTGTTGAAAAGAATAACCACGTCAGCCTCGCTGAAAGTGACGGGCCAACTGGTCGCATCACCGGGGAAGGGCCAGCAAATGGAGCTCAAAGCCGATACGATAGAAATACTGGGTGACAGTGATCCGGAAAACTATCCGCTCCAGCCCAAAAAGCATTCCCTGGAATTTTTAAGGGAAAAAGCCCACCTGCGGTTCCGGACCAATACTTTTGCCTCCGTTTTCCGGATCCGGCACGCCCTGGCTTTTGCGGTGCATCAGTTTTTTAATGAGCGAGGTTTTGTGTATCTGCATACGCCTATTATTACCGCCAGTGATGCCGAAGGGGCCGGTGAAATGTTCCGGGTTACCACCCTGCCTTTTGACCAAACCCCAAGAACAGAAGACGGTTCCGTTGATTTTAGCCAGGACTTTTTTGGAAAATCGACCAATTTAACTGTTAGTGGTCAGTTAGAGGGCGAATTAGGCGCTACCGCCCTGGGAGAAATATATACTTTCGGACCTACGTTCCGGGCGGAAAACAGCAATACGGCGCGGCACCTCGCTGAGTTTTGGATGATTGAACCGGAAATGGCTTTTTACGACCTGCAGGACAATGCGGATCTGGCAGAAGCTTTTATTAAATATATTATCGGTTACGTATTGGAAAATAACCGCGAAGACCTGGATTTCCTGGCAGCCCGTCTGGCGGCGGAAGAAAAACAACTGCCCCAGGAAAAGCGTGCTGAAATGGGATTGATTGAGAAACTGGAATTTGTACTGAACAATGATTTTCAGCGTCTGGACTATACAGAAGCGATAGAAATTCTGTCCAATAGTAATTATCATAAAAAGAAAAAGTTTCAATATCCGATCACCGGATGGGGTATGGACCTGCAAAGTGAACACGAAAGATTCCTGGTGGAAAAACACTTTAAGAAACCGGTCATACTGATGAATTACCCCGCCTCCATAAAAGCTTTTTATATGCGGATGAACGAGGATGGCAAAACGGTTGCTGCCATGGACATTCTGGCCCCGGGCATTGGTGAAATCGTGGGTGGTTCCCAGCGGGAAGAGCGCCAGCAACTGCTGGAAGAGAAAATGAAAGCCATGGATATCGATCCCCGGGAAATGTCCTGGTACCTGGATACCCGCCGTTTCGGTACCGTTCCGCATTCGGGTTTTGGACTGGGTTTTGAGCGAATGATTCAGTTTGTTACCGGTATGGGCAATATCCGGGATGTAATTCCTTTTCCCCGTACCCCGAAATCCGCAGAATTTTAGAAAATTTTTGCAACAATTAACCGAAACCAGGGCGTATAGGTTTCGGGATGCGCAGCGATGCTCGTTTTCAGGGCTTCCGGGCTCATGTATTTCCATTCCGCCACTTCTGCCGGATCTACCGCCGGCGTCCCGGTAAAGCGGCCCTCAAGCACATGATCGAATTCATGCTCGGTCAAGCCGTTGTCGAAGCGGGCCCGATAGATAAAATCAAAAGACGGCGCCAGGGCGCATTCGATGCCCATTTCCTCGCGGAGCCGGCGATCGGCGGCGTCAGCTACTGATTCGCCCGGTCGTGGATGACTGCAGCAGGTATTGGTCCACAGACCCCCGCAATGATATTTGGAAAAAGCACGTCTTTGCAGTAGCAATTCACCCGCGTCATTAAAGAGCAGTATCGAAAATGCCCGGTGTAGCCGACCCTGTCTGTGGGCCTCCATTTTTTCCATGCTGCCCAGAGGCCGGTCATTTTCATCTACCAGGATTACAAAATCGGTTGCTGCTGTCATTCGGCGAAGATAGCTTGCCTGTTCGGGATGCGGTGCTGCCCTATTTCAAATACTGGTTAAAAAAATCAATGGTTCGCTGCCAGGCCAGGGTTGCCGCCGTTTTATCATAACGGGGGGTGGTATTATTGTGAAAGCCGTGATTGGCCTTGGGATATATATAAGCCCTGTATTGCTTGTGGTGGGTTTTCAGCGCCGCTTCATAATCCGGCCAGCCCGCATTTACCCGGGTATCCAGTTCCCCGAAATGCAGGAGCAGGGCTGCCTGAATATCCGCCACTTTGTCCAGCGGAGGTGCCCCACCGTAAAAAGGCACTGCGGCGGCCAGTTGCGGCACCCGCACCGCCATCATATTGGAAATCCAGCCGCCGAAACAGAAACCTACCACCCCCGCTTTACCGTTGCAATGGGGATCCTGAGCCAGATACCGGTAACCGGCGATAAAATCTTCCAGCATTTCATCCCGGTCCCTTTTGGCCTGGAGCGCCCGGCCCGCATCATCCGTGCCGGGATAACCGCCCAGGGGACTCAACGCGTCCGGAGCCAGGGCTACGAATCCGGCCAGGGCCAGCCTTCGGGCCACATCTTCGATATAGGGATTCAGGCCCCGGTTTTCATGTACGACCAGCACCCCACCCTTTTTGCTGCCGGCGCCGGCCGGTAGGCACCGCAGGGCCCGGATTTTACCCCCGCCTTCCGGAGAATCATACTGAATGTATTCTTGCTGCAGCCGGGGATCATCGGCTTTTGTTTCCAGGGTATGCTGGTAATCCGGCATTAAAAAACTCATCAAAGCGCTGACCGTGAGTCCGCCTACAGCATACAGCGATAGTTTTTGCACAAAATCCCGCCGGTTGATCCGGCTATGGGCATAATCATCATAAAGATCGAAGACCTCCTGACGGATATCTTCTTTTTTGAGTTGCGGCATAGGAGCAATTTTCGTAATTAAATATACGAAAAATCCGGGCGGCTGGAATCTTTGTATATTTGCAGCACTCATGGGGTGCCTTTATTCCTGTTGATCCGGGAATTGAAATACGGGCTGAGATCATACCCAGGGAAGCTGCGGTTTCCGAAACCTGATCCGGGTAATGCCGGCGTAGGGAGTAAATATGCTACTGGTAGGGTACTTCATGGGTAACAATTAACAGCATACCATTATTGGTATTATCAACCCATATCAGGCATGAATTGGCATCAGGACATAGAAGTATTTGTAAGGCAATTAAAAGCCACACCCCTGCTGGAATGGCTGGGCGTGGGTTTCGGAGTCGCAGAGGTATTGCTGGCCCGGGCAGGCAAAATCCTGCTTTATCCCGCCGGCATCCTGTCGGTGCTCATTTCTACCTATATATTTTACCAGGCGGGACTCTATGCGGAAAGTGGCCTGAATGTCTATTATTTAATTATGAGTGTCTATGGCTGGTGGTGGTGGGTCAAAAGGAAGAACCATCCGGCCCCACCCATCAGCCGCGCCACTGTGCAGCAATGGCTGGTAGTAGCCGGCATCGTCATCGGCGCCTTTCTGCTGCTTTACCTGGTGTTGCGCCATTTCACCGACTCTACGGTACCCGTAGCAGATGCATGGGTAAGTGCTACCGCCTGGGCCGGCATGTGGTTGCTTGCCCGAAGAAAAATTGAGAACTGGCTGCTGCTCAACCTGAGCAATGCCTTTGCCATCCCCTTGTTGTTTTATAAGGGACTGCCTTTATATGCCCTGCTTACCGTGTTCCTGTTTCTGGTCGCCGTATCGGGCTATTTTACCTGGAATCGAAAAATTCAAAACCATCAGATATGACCCCCTATTTTGAACCTGCCGCAGTCCAGGAGCTCCGGCAATCCTGCAGTCAATCCGAATCCCGCGGACAACTGATCCCGGAACTGCTGCAAGTTCTCTATGAAAAAAAATGGCTGAAACTTTTCCTGCCGCAGGCCTGGGGTGGTCTGGCCCTGGGCCTGCCCGAAGCACTTCGACTGGAAGAAGCGCTGGCCATGGTAGACGGTAGTCTGGGCTGGACGGTAACCCTTTGTGGGGGTGCCAATTTTTTTGCCGGCTATATCGAACCCAACCTGGCGAAACCCATCTTCACTGCGACAAAGGTCTGCTGGGGTGGCAGCGGCGCTGCTACGGGCATCGCCCGGCGCACGAGTGGCGGCTACCGGATCAGTGGCCATTGGAAATACGCTACCGGGGCGCCCCACCTGACCCATTTTACAATTAATTGTCAGTTGGAGGAAAATGGAAACCTCCTGCTGGACGACCGGGGTCGACCCAGGATCCGGTCATTTTATATCGATCAAGATCTGGTGGAAATTCATCCCGACTGGTCGGCGATGGGACTGGTGGCTACGGCCGGTCATAGTTTCAGTATCCGGGACCTGGAACTCAGCGCCGACCATAGTTTTCAAATAGATCCTGCACAGGCCCGACTGGCAGATCCGGTCTACCACTATCCTTTCCTGCCGCTGGCGGAGACCACACTGGCCGTCAATACACTCGGAATGACCCGCCATTTTTTTGAGCAGCTGCAGGACTACCTGACGCACCAACCGACAGAAGCGACTGATCGGCGCAGCCGCCGATTGGAAAACCGGCTGGAACAGGCAAGGCAGAAAACGGAAACCCATCGCAGCCAGTTTTATGAAGCCGCCGAAAAATCATGGGATTTTGTGGCAAAGGGAAGACCCATACCCGATTCGCTGTTGCGGGACATCAGTCTGATCAGCAGGAACCTGGTGCGGATTTGCCGCCGGCAGGTGACGACGCTTTACCCCTTCGTAGGTGTGGCGGCCAGCCGTACCGATACCCTGATGAACCGGATATTCCGGGACCTGTTTACCGCCAGCCAGCACCGCCTGCTCCAGGAACCCCAGCGCCAGGAACCTTAAAGGCTGCCGGCCAGTTTTTTGATATCGCCGGCTATTCGGCTGATGAACAGGAACTGGTCCACAACAGGCTTGAAATCAGCAATCACTTTTCGGGTTTCCGTATCAGTCAGCCCCTGCTGTAATTCCCGGCGACGGGTAGCTACCAGTCCGTCGAGTTCTTCCTTCAATTCGGCCGGCGCTTCATGGGAGCTGTCTGCTATTTGCTGGCGTTCCAACAACAGCCGGGCTTCTTCCAGTACATCGAGAATGTCCTGCCTGATGTCTTTAAAATCCTCATCACGGTAAGTGTGTTTATAATCCCGGAGCAGGCCGCCCAGCGATACAATCAGGGAATTCAGGGTATAGAGCAGCACGACGACCTGATGGATTTTTTTGATATCTCCCTGTTTGTTTTTGGGTTCATTCAACATACGGGTAAATCCGCCCGAAAGGTTGGCCTGCTCGATAAAAGCATCCTTGCGGTTCAGCTTGTAATCCAATACTGCCATATTACCCGTAGCAAAAGCCGCTGAAACGGTTGAAAAATAATTGCGGGATTTTTCCAGCGCATTGATGATATAGGTTTTGATCTGCGTCTTCTCCCAGGAAGGCACCAGCACATAGGCAGTAATAAAGGCAATGACGGATCCGATCGTGGTATCTATGAGCCGGCTTTTGAATAATTCATAAAAGGTAGAACTATTGAGCAGATAAAAATAAATCATAATATAAGCCGTCATGAAGCTTACACTTACAAGGTATTTGGTGCGCATAAAACTATAGGTAAAAATCATCAACAGAACCATGGCGGCAAACTTGCCGTTCAGACTGGGTAACAGGAAGAGCAGACCGAGGCCGCCCAATGCGCCGATAAAAGTCCCCAGGAGTCGCTGATAATTACGTTGCCGGGTCACACTGTAGGTGGGTTTCAAAATGACGATAATGGTCAACAGCACCCAGTAACTATAATGCAGCTGTAGTGCCTGTGCCAGGATATAACCCAGAATCGAAGCAATCGTAAGGCGCAGTGAATGACGGAAATTATTTGACTTTAAGGAAAGGTTTTCCCTGAGAATCTGAATGTCCAGATTCGTGGGACTCACGAAATGACTGTAATTACCGGATAGTTTGTATTCATTTACACGTTTGCTGTCATAACGGGTATAATGGTGCAGGGTATAAATCCGCAGCGTGATTTCTTCAACAGAATGCAGGAGCTTACGCATATTGGATACGGCATCAAAGGTTTCAGGTTTGCGGTAGTTATTGGCAAAATCCTCGAAGCGTTCTTTGAGTTGTTGCAGTCGGTTGTTCAGTTTTTTGGATACAGGCGAAGGCCGGCCGCTCTGTACGGCCAACCCGATATTATGCAGTTCATCCACAATGAGATAAATGGTCTTTTGAAATTCTTCCAGGATGCCGCTGTTATCAAAACGACGGTGCATACTTTCGTAATTGTAGAAAGTGGCAGAAGCGTTTTCAAAAAGGTCAATGGATTCCACAAAAACGATGATCAGGGCGCGTCCGGTAACAGTGGATTCCTTGACGATATTCCGGCTTTTAAAGAGCATTTCCCGCAGCAGGGTTTGTTTATCCTGGATTTGCTGTTGCTGCTCCAGCAGGGCTTTGTAGACGGAATCATAGTCTACCCGGGTATTGTAAAACAGGGCCCGGGTTTTAAAATAGTCTCCGATAGAAACCAGGCTCTCACCCAGCGCCTGTTGGATAATCCGGTAGGGGCGCACCCCGAATAAAGCCAGGCTGAGCACCATATACCAGAGGCCTCCGGCCACCAGCAGGAGGCTGTAAATAACCGTCGTGCGCGCATCCAGATACTGGTCGAGGTGCAGGACCATGATCAGTATGCCGGCGAATCCGATCGCATTTACGCGGGCTCCGTAGGTACCTATAAAGCTCAGCAGGAAGGTTAGCACTACAATCCCCAGCCCCATCAGCAGCGGGGAATGATTGATAAATCCGGTAATCAGGGAAACCAGAAAGACCAGCAACAGGGTAGCAAACATCCCATTGCGTCGCTGATGGATGGGACCCGGAATATCTGAAATGCTGGCCGCCAGGGCGCCCAGCGAAAGTACCAGACCGGCTTCAAGCTGCCCGAAATAGTTGGCCAGCAGGGCCGGAACAGTTATACCAAAAGTAATACGCAGCGCTTCATTAAAGTAGTAGCTGTTAATAAAATGGCGGTATTCCTTGATATAATCCACCTGATAAAATTAGTCCATATATTCCTGACTATAAAATGCGATAGCTGCTTAGCCGGATGGCGGACAAGGCGGCAGCCGGTTGGCTTAGTCTTCTTTGATCGTCGCGCCGATACCCGCAGCCGAAGGTAATTCCACCAGCCCCTGGTCTTTGTACAGAACGCCACCAGAAACAGGATCTTCGCTGAACATCAGCGCCGTGTCGAAATCAAAATACTTTACGGCAGTGCTGCAATGGGCCAGGTGGGTAAAAGCCGTCATTCCCAAACGGGATTCCAGAAAGGCGCCCAGCTGCACCGGAAGCTGATGCGCTTCTGCCAGCCGCAGCATCTTCAGGGCTTTGTGGAGGCCTCCGCATTTACCCAGTTTAATATTGATTTTATCACAGGCCTTCAGCAGGATCAGCCGTTCGAGATCATGCAGATCACAACAGCTTTCGTCCGACATAATGGGTATCGGCGAGGCGGCCCTAATGGCGGGCAGGTTCATAAAATCCCAGCGGGCAATCGGCTCTTCGGCATGTTCTATATGAAAGGGCGCCAGCGCCTGTAGGGTATCAATCGCCTCCTGGGGCTGCCAACCCTGATTGGCGTCGATACGCAGGGGAAGGGCACTACCGATCGCCTCCCGGATGGCCCGAATTCTTTCCACATCGGCAGGGCCATGCTTACCCAGTTTCACCTTGATTACCGTAAAACCCGCTGCCTTAATTTCTGCTGCCTGTATAGCCATGGCTTCCGGCGTAGAAAGACTTACGGTATAATCGGTGTAAACAGGTTTTTCGATCCGGCCACCCAAAAACTGATACAATGGTTGTTCCCGGTATTGCGCCGCCAGATCATGGAGTGCCATATCAAAAGCACTTTTTATGCTGTTGTTACCATAGATAACCGCGTCCATCAATTCAATCAGTGTTTCAATTTCCAGCGCGTTTTTTCCGGTTAATATGCCGGCGAAAACTTTGCCCACGGCGAGACCGGTTTCCGTACTTTCTCCGTTGATTGTCATAAAAGGACTGCATTCACCCCAACCGGTGAGTCCTTCATGGGTGTGGATTCTGACAATGACCGACTGCGCTTCGTGCAGCGCGCCCAATGAAATAACAAAGGGATGCCGGAGCGGAATTTGCAGCTTGAATAAATCCACCGAACGAATAATGGCTTTCATATTTCTTACTTTTATTGCTGAAAAAAATCGGGCCGCCCTGATGCAGCATCCAGGTAGGCCGTTGCCGATTCAACCGTCAAAATAACGAAGAAAAAGAGTATAACCGCATAAGATCCGTAACGATCACATGTAAACAGTGGCCCGCCCCCGGACAAGAACAAATCAAATTTGAAAATCTCTCAACATCGGTTCGTACAATCCTTAATTGCAATATCTTCGCAGCGCAAAAAACCGAAGATGATTTTACCCGATAGTTTTTTAAAAGTAAAAACCTCCACCCTGCCCAAGGCCGGTAAGGGATTGTTTGTCACGAAAGATGTCCCCAAAGGCAGCCTGATTACCGAATACCTGGGACATCGAACCAACTGGGCGGCAGTGGAAGACGATGTGGACAACGGGTATATATATCATATTGACGATGATCATGTGATCGACGCCTCCGAAGATTTGAACAGTTTCGGCCGGTATGCCAATGACGCTGCGGGCTTCAGCCGGGTACCCGGACTGCGTAATAATGCTATATATGAAGAACAGGGAACCCGCGTTTTTATCAAAGCAACCCGACGCATTGCTGCGGGCAGTGAAGTCTTCGTGGCCTACGGGCGAGGCTATTGGAAACAGGCCCGTCAGAACTATAAAATAGACCAGAAAGCCGGGAAGCATCTGAGCCGCTAAGCAGCCCTGCCTGCGTCAGTTCTTCCACTTCAACCTGTAGGAGCTGCATCCGTTTTGCAACACGTATCTTTGCGGCGGAACAATTTTATTATTTTGGAGAAGAGCAATTTTGTCGATCAGATCCGTATTTTCTGCCGCAGCGGTCATGGGGGCGCTGGTATCAAGCATTTTTTAAGGGATAAGTTTACCGCCAAGGGCGGACCAGATGGCGGCGATGGTGGCCGGGGCGGTCATATTATTCTGAAAGGTAATCGGAACGTCTGGACATTACTGCATTTACGCTACCACAAGAATGTACTCGCCGAGAACGGCGAGAATGGCGGCCATAATAATTGTACGGGCCGGAGCGGCAAAGATATCATACTGGATGTACCCCTGGGTACGATTGCGCTGGACGAGGCTACCGGGGCCAAGGAAGCCGAAATTCTGGAAGATGGCCAGGAAGTTGTCTGGATGCCCGGTGGCCGGGGCGGACTGGGCAATGCCAATTTTGCCACGGCAACCAATCAGGCTCCTGAATATGCCCAACCCGGAATACCCGGCCTTGAAGGCCTTAAAATACTTGAACTGAAGGTTCTGGCTGATGTAGGGCTGGTCGGTTTTCCCAATGCCGGCAAGTCCACCCTGCTTTCCGTCATCACCGCAGCCAAGCCCAAAATTGCCTCCTATGCTTTTACAACGATTACACCCAATCTGGGTATCGTAGCCTACAGGGATGGCCGAAGCTTTTGTATGGCGGATCTGCCGGGCATTATCGAAGGTGCCGCAGAAGGCCGGGGCCTGGGTCATCGCTTTCTCCGCCATATCGAAAGAAATCCCGTATTGCTGTTTTTAATTCCCGCCGACAGTGCGGATCATAAAAAGGAATTTGAAATCCTGCGCCATGAACTGGAGCAATACAATCCGGAGTTGATGCATAAGCAAATGCTGATTGCCGTCAGTAAATCCGATATGCTGGACGCTGAGCTGAAGGCCGCCATCAGTCAGGAATTACCCGATGACCTGCCGCATCTTTTTATCTCCTCGGTCGCCCAGCAGGGCCTGACCGAGCTCAAGGACCGTCTCTGGCAGGCCCTTCAGGAACAACCGGAAAAAAAGGAAGGCGCTTAGCGGCCCACCGGCGAAATCTGCGGATCCTCCCCGGAGGAGTCCGCTGTACCATAGCATGCTTTCCTGATTGCGGGACAGTGCAGGATAGTTAAATAACTGATCCGCTTATCTTTAAATCGAAATTTGCCAGCTTGATTGCCTTGCCGCCCCCTGGTTGTTGCGAAATTCATTCACCTATTAACTCTAATTCTAATGAAAGGAAAGATCGGCCTTTTCTCATTGTTGCTATTAAGTGCGGGCCTTAACGCCCAGGTACGTGTACATCATCTGTTGACCGAACAAAAACAGGAGCCGCTGGGCCTCGAAACGCCGCAGCCCAGATTCAGCTGGCAGCTGGAGGGTAAAGGACGGGGCATTCGCCAGACGGCTTATGAAATAAAACTAAGCGAAGACGGAAAAGCGCATTGGACTTCGGGAAAAACCGCTTCAGATGCATCGGTACATGTCCGTTATCAGGGGACACCGCTGGAGGCGAATCATAAGTACCGTTGGAAAGTCCGGGTATGGGATCAGAACGGTAAAGCTTCAGCCTGGAGCGCGGATGCGACTTTCCAGATGGGATTGCTCAACATTGCTGACTGGCAGGCCCGGTGGATCGTCTCCGATATTCAGGAAGACAGCGCCCACCGCCCGGCACCCCTGTTCCGGAAAACATTTCAGGTCTCAAAAAAAATTGTTTCTGCGACAGCCTATATTACTGCCCATGGTTTATATGAAGCCTATCTGAACGGACAACGGATCGGCGACAGCTGGTTAACCCCCGGCTGGACTTCTTATAATAAAAGACTTCAGTATCAGGCCTATGATGTTACCAGCCTGCTCAATTCGGGCGATAATGTAGTGGGTGCGATGGTTGGCAATGGCTGGTACCGGAGTGTGCTCGGCTGGAAAAATAATCGGGATATTTACGGAAAGAAACTGGGGCTGCTGCTGCAGATCAATATCCGTTACAGCGATGGCTCTTCGGCCGTTGTCGCCACTGACGAAAGTTGGAAATCGACTGAAAGTGAAGTGGTCTATTCCGAGATATACAATGGTGAAACTATCGACGCCCGTTTAAGAAAGGAAGGCTGGAAAAAGACCGGCTATTCTGATGCCGGCTGGGCTGGAGTGAAAACCGTGAACGAATCATTGGAGCTGCTGACAGCCACCGTGAACGAACCGGTAAAAAAACATGAAACTTTTAAACCGGTCAAATTGATTACCACACCCCTGGGAGAACAGGTCCTGGATTTTGGACAGAACCTGGTGGGCTGGGTACAGGTAAAAATCAAGGGAAAAGCCGGCGACCAGATCCGGATTTCACATGCGGAAGTACTCGACAAAAAAGGCAATTTTTATACCGAGAACCTCCGGGCTGCCAAGGCGCAGGCTACGTATATCCTCAAGGGCGGCAGCGAAGAAACTTTTCATCCCTTTTTTACCTGGATGGGGTTCAGGTACATCAAAGTGGAAGGATATCCGGGCAAGCTGGATCCCGATAATTTCGAAGCCGTTGCCATTTATTCTGATATGGAACCTACCGGCAGCTTTACGACTTCCAATGAATTGATTAACCAGCTGCAGCATAATATTGTCTGGGGCCAGAAAGGCAATTTTCTGGATGTGCCCACAGATTGTCCTCAAAGGGACGAGCGTCTGGGCTGGACCGGCGATGCACAGGCTTTTTGCAGAACGGCATCATTCAATATGAATGTGAATAATTTCTTTGCCAAATGGCTGCAGGATCTCGAGGCGGATCAGATCGACGGACTGGTGCCCAGTGTCATTCCCAATGTCCTGGGCAAGAGCGGCAACAGTGCCGGCTGGGCAGATGCCGCCACCATTGTGCCCTGGAATATGTATCTCGCTTATGGAGATAAGCAGATACTGGAAGACCAGTACAACAGCATGAAAGCCTACCTGGAAAGCGTGCGACGCACAACAAGGGATGATTTATGGAATACAACCTGGCATTATGGCGACTGGCTGTTTTACCGTCCGGCAGATGATAATGACGGCAGAAGCGCCGTGACAGATAAACACCTGATCGCCCAGTGTTTTTACGCACATTCCACCGAACTGCTCATCAAGACCGCCCGGTTACTGGGCAAAACGGCCGATGTACAGGAATATACCGCTTTGCTGGAACGGATCAAAGCCGCTTTTAATAAGGAGTATGTTACCGGCAGCGGCCGGCTGGTATCGGGCACCCAGACCGCCTATGTGCTGGCCCTGCATTTTGATATGCTGCCGGAAGCCGCCAGAAAACAGGCGGCAGCAAGGCTGGTGGAAAATATCGAAAGCTACGGCAACCACCTGACCACCGGTTTTCTGGGTACGCCTTATCTCTGTCATGTGTTAACCCGTTTTGGATACACCGATATCGCCTATAAATTATTATTACAGGAAACCTATCCTTCCTGGTTGTATCCGGTCAAAATGGGCGCTACAACGATCTGGGAACGTTGGGATGGTATGAAACCCGACAGTACCTTTCAAAATAAGGGTATGAACTCTTTCAACCATTATGCTTATGGTGCCATCGGAGACTGGATGTACCGCAAGATGGTAGGCATCGACACCTATGAAGACGGGGTTGGCTACAAACATATCCGGATTCAACCTCATATCGGCGGTGGATTTAAAAACGCTTCGGCAGCACTGAAAACCTATTACGGGACCGTCAGCAATAGCTGGTTGATCGATAACAATGTTTTACAGATGGAAGTGGAGATCCCCGCCAATACACGGGCGACAATTTATATTCCCGCTGCTGAAGCCAGCAGGATTAAGGAAAATGGCAAGGCGCTCAAAGACGTAGGCGATCTGAAAGTCCAGGGAACTGAGGGCGGCTATGTTCTGGTGGAGGCCGGTTCCGGCAATTATCGTTTCGAAGTGCAGCAGTAATTTTTTTTCTTTCTTAACAGGTCCGCTGCCGGCTATAAAATACCGGTTGCGGACCTGTTCCTTTCCATAGGTAACGACTTCCCGCCAGGGAATCCTTGCCAGCGCCCTGGGGTCCTTATGCAATTTTCTAATTGCAAGCATCCTGTTGTTATGAGAAAAATCGGACGCTTGCTTTTTTACCTGCTATTGCTGTCAGCTAACCTTACGGAAGGCCTTGGCCAACGGCCTTTATCTGAAAGCCCCGACCGGGAAGGGATGGTTCGGGTCTACCAGCTTACGGATCATCAAACGGAACAGTTCATGAAATATCCGGATCGGATCAAAGATGATTTTTTTCAGCATCTGGTAGCGCAGTACTCCGAAAACAACAGACCCATCCTGCCTTTTGGTAATTATCTGCGGGTATGGGTAGTAAAAAACAAAGTGAATTATATTCTAGAAGCCTGTAATAATGTAAACCTGAACTTTGTCAATAATCAAAGGGATTTTCAGTTTTTAGTGACCGATCTGGAAGGGAAACGACTGCCGAATCTAAGAATCATGAATGCCTCGGGAAAGCGGGTAAGCTTTGATGAATTGGCTCAACTTTACCGGTCCGCTTATCCCCGAAAAGACAGCTATCTTAAAGTCGTTTACCAGGGCGTCAGCAACTACTTTACCTATGAAGTGGAAGACAGGGCGTACCGCCGCCGCGAGAAACGGTATGGACGGAGAAGCTCCGGCGGATTTCCCTTACGTCAAATTCGCTCAGCCTTTCGGCCCCTGATTCCGGGTCCTTCCGATCGTAGTTTTATGGTTTTCAGCAAGCCGCAGTACAAACCGGGTGATACGGTGAAGTTTAAAGCCTGGCTCCTGCATAAGGATGGTCGCAGGATCCGTTCCCGTCGGGCTTCACTGGTGGTCCGGACGGGCAGTGGACATAAAACACTGCGTACACTTACTGCTTACCGGCCCGGTTTTTATGAAGGGCAGTTTGTAATTACCGACAGCCTGGGACTTCGGCTGGATGCTGATTACCATCTGTTACTGGTGGATTCCGGTTACCGGAGGGGTCGTCCGATGGTGTCAGGCCGGTTTCGTTTTGAGGCTTATACCCTGGAGGGGCTCCGGCTTAGTTTGCACACGGATAAGATCCGGCACGGTCCGGGAGATACCGTCAGGGTCTTTATGAAAGCGACAGATGAGAACGACCTGACCCTGACCGATGGCCGCGTAGCGATCCTGATTCGAAGTCTGGGCGTTTCGAAATTTTATGCAGATTCCGTTTTTGTAAAAGACAGTCTCTGGTTCCGGGAGCAACCACTGGATCCGGAAGGTACGACTCAACTGTGCTTACCTGACAGCATTTTCCCGGCAGTCCGGATGGATTACCGACTTCAGGTCCGGCTGCTGAGTTCCAGCAATGAAACCATTAGTGAAGAAAGGACGCTTACTTATGATGCAGCACAAGGGCCGGGTCTGCTGGAGGCCCGGTTTATTAAAGACAGTCTGTTATTGCACTACCGGCAGGGAGATCGTGAAAGGCGGATGAATGTACAGGTCGTTCGCGAATTTGGAGAAACCGATCGATCAGACACGGTAACGGTGCAATTACCCGCCCGTCTGGTTGCAGACTATAGCACGCCCTATTATAAAGTTTTGTTTGAGGACGGTTCCGACACAACGGTCTGTCTCTATGATTTTGAACCCGAATTACGTCAGGCGGCCCGGCAGGAAGCCGCGCAATTACATTTGATGGTGCAGAATACGCATAAAATACCGTTCTGGTATACGATATTCTCTGCTAATAAAGTGCTTGCCCGGGGTTACACAACCACGCTGGACACTTTAATACGCCATCGGGAAGGCCGCGTGGCTTATTTCAGGATCAATTATTTCTGGGATGAAGAAGAGCGGACCGCAGAAATCACCAGTTCTTATAGTGACAGAAGACTGGAATTGCAGCTGTTGGCCCCCGACCAGATTTACCCGGGCCAGGCCTTAAAGATGAAACTGCGGGTAAAGGACAGCAGGGGGCGACCGGTTCCGGGTGTTGATATTACTGCCTATGCCCAGACGGATAAACTGAAGGCTTCGCCCGTTCCCGTACCCTTGTTTGGCAGGATGGTCCATCGTACCAAATCCCGGCCTTTTCATTTCGAATCCGAAACCCTTTACGAAAACAGTCAGCAACGCCTCGACTGGCAACGATGGGGTCGGCAGCTGGGCCTGGATACCATCGAATATTATAGGTTCACGCATCCCGAGTCATTGTATACAATTACTGAAACTGCTACAGACAGCCTCACCCAATTCGCGGTTTTTGTGATGAAAGAAGGAGATTTTGAACCCGTGAACCTGCTTTACCTGGACGAATTGCCAGTGTTTTATTATGCGGCCAGTCAGTTACAGCGCTATGTATTTCCGGTAACCCCCGGCAAACACAGCCTGCGCATCAGAACCCCGGACCATGAAATCACCCTTTCGGACCTGGAATTCCGACCGCATGTAAAAACCATCCTCAGTATTGCAGCGGATACCAGCAACCGGCGGGCCAAAGTGGTCCGCCAAAAGGCCGTCCTGCGCCCGGAAGAATCGCAGAGACTGGCCAGGTATATGATTCAAATCAGGGATAATTTCGGACAGCGTCCGGCATTTATAAAAGATGATACTACACGCCTATGGCTCAATCCGTCTGTTGTAAGTTTGCGACAGGGCCGTGATTTACTGATCGGACCCCTGCGATCAACGGGACTTCAGTTTCGAACTGTGGGGATACAGACAAATTTTGTCAAAGAGCCGGGTTATCGTTACCTTTTTACACCCGGTCTTCTGAAACAACAATCAGTGCGCCGCAATTATGTTTTTGATACAGTATTGAGTCGCTCTTCACCTTATGCAGAAAGGTATAAAGACCAGCTATTGAAAGACTTCGACTATGACAGTATCTTTAATGAATTTTTAAATATCAGGAGCAGGACCACAAATTTATTTTGGCCCTATACTGTCTCGAAACAGTCATTCGGCCAGCTTCGGTTTGCAATTGATACCGCTTTTACCCGCCGGTTGCCTTATATAAAGAATATTATCATCAGTGACCAGGACGCGCCCCATCGACTGCTGATATTAAAAGGCAATGAAACAGCGCCGCAGTCGCTTCCGGCAGGTCGGTACACCCTGCTTTTTTTGTTAAGGGATAACCGTTATTTCCGGGCTAGAAATATTGAGGTATTCAATCATGGGCTCAACTATTACCATTGGCGGGATTTTGAAATTTATCCGCCGGATAGCTTTAGCCGGCAGTTGGATGCAGGCATCAAGACAGGCAGGATTTCGGAAAACAATCAGCCACCGCCACCCCGGGAACTCGTCCGCCAGTTTAACCAGGCAAATCTGGATACAACGGCTTTCCATACTGAGCTTCGGGGTCGGCTTATCGATGCTGAAAATGGAGCGCCTGTAGCCGGCGGCACGGTCAGTATCGAGGGCACAAACGGAGCTGCTGTAACGGATTCATCTGGCTATTTCCGTTTACGGGCCCCGGCAAGAGGACGTCTGGTTTTTTCAGCCATAGGTTATCAGGGAAAAATCGTTCCGGTTGAAGGCTTTTCTGAGATTATTGAACTAGACAGGCTTACAAACGGATTGCTGGAAGAGGTAGTGGTTACGGGCCTGGGTATAAGTCGCAGGGCCAGTTTAACCGCTGCTTCCGTCCAGATATCTGATCAAAACTTTGCGGGGATGTTGCAGGGAAAAGTAGCGGGTCTGATCATTCGGGGCGCCTCGGTTCGGCAGGCTCCTGAAAAGCCGCTGATTATGGTAGACGGCATTCCCTTTGACGGAGATGTAGACCAACTGGATATGGATGCGATAACAGAGACAAGGATATTCGGAGCAGCGGATGCCACCGCTATTTATGGCGCTGCTGGTGCCAACGGTGTGATTATTATCAAAACCAAAAATGGCAACTCGAAACGCGGCGAAAGCGGCGCTTTGGAAGCCGGCGCAGCTACACTGCGTTCCCGGTTTTCAGATGAAGGCTTCTGGATGCCGGCCCTGACCACCGATGAAAACGGCGAGGTTTCCTTTACGGCAAGATTTCCGGACGATATTACCAGCTGGCGCACCCGTGTCATTGCCGTCAGCAACCGTAAAAAGACGGGCATGCTGCAAACCCATATCCGGTCATTCAGGACACTGAGTGCACAACTGGCCACACCGCAATTTGCGATCGAAGGTGATCGGATTTCGGTCATCGGAAAGCTGATGAATTATACACCCTTCCCGGAAATGCTTCGCCGGCGCCTCAGTTGCAACCAGGAACTGCTTCTTCTGGACAGTTTACCAATCAGCCACAGTCATATTGATACCAGCTTTATACAGGTAAAGGGTACGGACAGTTTGCAGCTGGAATACAGCCTGGAGCAGGACAATGGCTATTTTGATGGGGAACGCAGACAGGTGCCGGTCTATGCGGCCGGTGTGCAGGAGACCCGGGGAAGGTTTATGTATATGGGCGCAGACACTGATTCCGTATTCAGCTATCGGTTTGATTCCAGCCTGGGTCCGGGTACCCTTCGGGCAGCGGCCTCGGTCTTTCCGGTCTTGTTGGACGAAATCCTGCGGCTGCGGGACTATGCGTATGACTGTAACGAACAACTGGCCTCAAAACTAAAAGCCCTGTTACTGGAAGAAAAGTTGCGGGCTTTCTTAAAAGAACCCTTTCACGAACGTCGGCGGATTCCGGCATTGATCAAAAAACTGGAAACCCGTAAGTCGATCAACGGACTCTGGGGCTGGTGGCAGGGGGCGTCTTCGGATCCCTGGATCAGTCTGCACGTGATAGAAGCGCTGTTAAAGGCGGAAGCTGCCGGATACCCTGGTTTTCTGGACCGCCGGATATTGGAAGTTTATCTGCGGGAACAAACGATAGAAAAAGGGGTTGACGCGGACGAGCGAATGATCCGGTTGCGTGCACTACTGGAAGGTCCGGGTTTCTTAAAGGACTGGGTCCGGATGAAAGAAGCCTCCCTGCCGGACCAACCGGAACCTGCTACACTATTTCAATGGCTGCAGTTGCAGGAGCTCCGTCAGTTGGCAGGCTTGCCGGTGAACACAGACACGATCCTTACATTAAAAAAGCAGACGGCTTTTGGTGCAAATTACTGGGGACAGGAAAGTTATCGGTTTTGGGATAACAGTATACAAAACACATTGCTGGTGTATCGGATTTTACAAAAAGCCGGGGGCCAGGAGCGTGTTTTGTCCGGGATCCGTCGCTATTTTCTGGAACAACGCCGGGAGGGACAATGGCGCAATACCTATGAATCATCGTTGATACTGGAAACCATTTTACCGGATATGATACGAAATGGCAACAAACCCCGGCCGGCTGAATTACTGGTCAATGGTACCCCTGTTACGCAGTTCCCGCTTGTACAAACCTGGCCGGCCGGAGACACCATTACCATAACGCGAAGCGGAGATATGCCTGTCTATCTTACAGCCTATCAGCAGTTCCATAATCCCGCACCACAGGAAAGCAGCAAAAGTTTTGCCCTGAAAACTAATTTTGTGCGGAACGGCGGCATTGTCCGGGAATTAGCGGTCGGAAAACCTGTTACGCTTCAGGTAACGCTGGAAGTGAAAGCAGATGCCGACTATGTAATGATAGAAGTGCCGATTCCGGCAGGTTGCACTTATGCCAATAAATCGCAGACCGTTGCATCCGTAGAAACGCATCGGGAATACTTTTATCATAAAACTGCTATTTTCTGCCGATCGCTCCGTCAGGGCAGTTACAAATTCGATATACAGCTGTTTACGCGGTATCAGGGCGATTATCAGCTCAATCCAGCCAAAGCGGAGCTGATGTATTTTCCTGTGTTTTCCGGTCGTACGGGCCTTCGCCGGATTAGTATAGGTGCAGAATAACTGTCAACGCCTTCTTGTGAAGCGGAAGACGTATCTTACGGCAATGAGTACAGCTAATTTCATACGCCACTACAGGCATTGTCATCCCCGTTCCTGGTGGATCCTGTTGTTTTGTCTTATCGGCGGGCAGGCTGTCCGGGCCCAGCCAAAAACGGTGACTGCCAGCGAATTTGAGAAAAACTGGCAGGGAAAACAGATTAGCCTGAAAACGCTCAGGAACCGTCAGGGGATGTCCGTTGCCGTCACCAATTACGGCGCCCGGCTGGTGCAGGTCCTGGTGGCCGATAAGCAGGGTCGGCCGGTAGACATCGTCATTGGTTTCCCAACCATTGATGATTATATCCGGGCCAACGGCCGCAATTACGGAGCGATTGTTGGCCGTTACGCCAACCGGATGGCGGGGGCCAGTTTTAGATTAAATGGCCGGCGCTATCAGTTACCTAAAAATAATAATGGCAACAATATACACGGGGGTCCGGATGGATTTAATGACCGGGTCTGGGACTGGGGTATTCAGACCGACACGAGCCTGCAGCTCAGCTATCTTTCCCGGGACGGAGAAAATGGATTTCCGGGCAATCTTAAAGTAGTATTGACCTACTGTCTAAACGAAGCCAATGAGTTGCGGCTGGATTTTCAGGCAACTACGGATCGTCCAACGGTACTCAACCTGACCAATCACAGTTATTTCAATCTGGAAGGTGGCGGATCGATACAGGACTATTGGTTCTCAGTAAATGCAGATGCCTTTACGCCGGTAGATCAATGGATGATCCCTACCGGGAAAATTCAACCGGTGGCGAATCGTCCCTTTGACCTGAGAAGACCGGTGCGGATCGCTTCGGTCTGGGACCAGCCAGATCCGCAGCTCAAGTTGGCCCAGGGCTTCGATCATAATTTTGTATTGAAGAAGCGAAAGGGCGTAAAAGGGCCACAACCAGCAGCCACTGCCTATAGCCCGGCTTCAGGTATTCTGATGGAAGTGGCCACTACAGAGCCGGGATTGCAGTTTTTTACCGCCAATACGCTAAAAGGCAACGACACTGCCCGAAACGGCCATGCGATCGGCGCCAGAGAAGCCTTTTGTCTGGAGACCCAGCATTTTCCGGACAGCCCGAACCAGCCAGGTTTCCCTTCAACAGAACTGAAACCCGGGGAAAAATATCATTCAGTCACGATTTACCGCATCCGTGCCGCAGAACTATCCGATGCCCATTAAACAGGTCAATCTACTATAGGACAGACGGGCGATAACCATTGGCGGAAGTCGCCATCAGGTACCCGCGGGTCATAGGCTTCTATGTAAACGCTACGGAATCGGGCTCCCGCTTGATTTCTTCACTGCGAAAATCAGTTGGACCATTCGGAAATCCAGCCTGATAAGGCCCGCTGTCTGAATCGGTCAGTTCAGCCCACTGTTCGCGCAAATGCTCCGCGGGAAGTTCCTGGCGGCCTTGCCCGTAATCGAATATTTTTAGACGAAGTATTGTACAGGTGGACAGTAATTGTGCACCTCTGCCATCATTTATAAACATATTGTATACCGAAAGCAGCTTTATTTTCATTTTTTAAATATTTTAAGCTCAATAATAAATGATAAGCAAGAAAATAACAGAATTAATGTATAATAAATGATGATTTAAGTTGTTAATAGAAATAATATTTGATTATTAGATACTATTAATAAAATATTTACTTAAATAAATCTATTTTTGTATAGAATATAATAATAAATCATAAGATAATTGAAGTGAGTTAAAAATATATTTAGGTATATTGTTTTGCTTTAATGAAAAGATTTCAAGATAACGGGTATTCGGATGATTTTACGACAGCATCAGCTTGAACCGCATTGAATTGGGATACTCCCGACGCTTGTCGTAACAGGATGTTTTATTTCTTTTCAACCATGCTTGAAAATAAGAACCAGCTCAGGTCTTGACTTCTAACCTTCTGGATCATAACGATTTAAAACGCTTCTTTTTTCCAGAAGGTTAAGACCTGGAAGCAAGAAATTGAATTAATAAAATAGCTGATCAAATTTGGATAGCGCCAGGACTTTAAAACATAATTATTTACTCAAATATTTTAAATTCAACTATGAAAACAGGAGAAATAGTCATTTATCAGGCCCGGGATGGACAAACAGCTATTGATGTTAAGTTTGAAAATCAAACATTGTGGCTTTCTCAGCGCATGATGTCGGATTTGTTTGAAAAAGACTCTGACACAATTGGATTACATATTAAAAATATTTTTATCGACGGTGAACTTCTTGAAGAAGGAACTACCGAGTTTTTCTCGGTAGTTCAAAAAGAAGGGAAACGTAACGTTACAAGAAAGGTTAAATTCTATAATCTTGATGTAATTCTATCCGTTGGTTATCGCGTCAATTCAAAAAAAGGTACCCAATTCCGTATCTGGGCCAGTACCGTGCTAAAAGACTATATGGTCAAAGGCTATGCGGTTAACGAAAAGCGACTGAAAGAACAAAGCCAGCAGTTGGAGCAATTAAAACAAACGGTTAAACTCTTGGGCAATGTGCTCGAAAATCAACCGCTGAGTTCAGATCAGGCGAGTGGTTTACTTAAGGTAATTACTGATTATACTTATGCGCTGGATGTGTTGGATCAGTACGATCACCAGGTTTTGGAAATCAGGGAAACAACCAAAGACGAGTTCTTCCGGATTAGTTATAAAGAAGCTATGACTGCTATTAATGGTCTGCGGGATAAATTTGGCGGCAGCTCTTTATTTGGCAACGAAAAGGACGAGTCCTTCCAGGGATCGCTGGCTGCCATATATCAGACATTTGGAGGAGAAGACCTGTACCGGAGTGTGGAGGAAAAGGCCGCTCACTTGTTATACTTTGTTATTAAGAACCATTCTTTTAGCGATGGCAACAAAAGAATAGCCGCGTTTTTGTTTGTTTGGTTCCTGGAAAAAAACAAATTGCTTTATAAGGAAGACGGCTCCCGCCGGATTGCCGACAATGCCTTGGTAGCCCTTACCTTAATGATCGCAGAAAGTAAACCATCAGACATGGAAATGATGGTGAAGGTTGTGGTTAATTTAATTAATCTACGAAACTGAAGCAATTGTCCAACAGGCTGTTGGCGTAATTGGGCAACAGGTTGTTGCCCAATCGGTGACGATCACAAAGCATTTTACAGTCTCTTTTTATAATTTCTGTCAATGTTTCATTCAGCTTTTGATTGTTGATAATTTTAGCATCCGAGCGCTAATTTTTTGCGCAATGTTTCAGTGACAGATCTTAAGTTATTAGACCGCAAATTATTAATGTATGTAGTGTATTATTACAAATATCTGCCTCCATATGCGTTTTTCAAAGGTGAAAAGTCCTATCAAAATCAATAATGTCACAGCTTTTGTAATGATTTTTCGTTCAATTGCTTAATTGCCAATTATTCTGTAGTCTTATTTACCGATAACAAACGTATCGAGTTTAAAGAGTCTTGGAATGATTTGGATATTCTACATACGATCTGTGCTTTTGCAAATGACTTTAGTAACCTTGGGGGCGGTTATGTGATAATTGGAATTGCAGAAAAGGAGGGTAAACCTCTATTGCCGCCAAAAGGATTGCTGCCCGAACAGGCCGATAAGATGCAAAAGGAGTTACTCAACCTTTGTAAACAGAGATTAAAACCTGATTATACCCCAATCGTTGAGCCGGTAACATTTCAGAATAAACTCATATTGATTATCTGGTGTCCTGGTGGACAGGAGCGACCTTATGAAGCACCGGAAAGTTTTAGAAAAGATGTTCCGGTCGCAAAGTACTATTATATCCGGAAGTTCAGTAATACTGTAAAACCTAAGAAAACGGAAAAAGAAGAATTGCTTCGTTTTGCTGCAGTTCCCTACGATGACAGGGTAAATTATAAATACGGCATCAATGATTTATCACAGGGCTTGGTTCGCTCTTTTTTTACAGGAAATAAAAAGCAAGTTGTTTGAGGAATTTGACAAGCTAACATTTGAAGATGTTTGCCGGCAAATGAATTTAGTAGAAGGACCTCTGGAATATATAAAACCCAAGAATTTTGCTTTGATGTTTTTCAATGCAAACCCCGAGCAGATCTTTCCCATGGCGCAGATTGAAATTGTTACGTTTCAAAACGATGAAGCCGATAAAAATTTTACTGAAACAATTTTCGAAGGTCCTATACACCAACAGCTACAGGATGTCCTTCGTTTTATCAAGTCCCAGGTGATAAAAGAAAAAGTTCAAAAGGTAAGCTACCAGGCCGAAGCGATTCGCAATTATAATTTCCCATACGAGGCTTTGGAGGAAGTATTGGCCAATGCCGTTTATCATCGTAATTATGAAATTACTGAACCAATTGAGGTAAGGATTCATCCGAACATTATACAGGTGATAAGTTTTCCCGGGCCGGATAGCTATATCAAAATGCAGGACATGAAAGCCGGAAAGATAGTTGCTCGTCGGTATCGAAACAGACAGATTGGAAATATCCTCAAAGAATTAAAGTTAACAGAGGGAAAATGTACTGGTATTCCTACTATTCTCAAATCCATGAACAAAAACGGTTCACCTGCACCAAACTTTGAAACAGACGATGAACGAAGTTGACTTACAGTTACAATTCCCGTTCATCCTTCATTTAGAAAAATAGACTTTTCATCCCTGAGACTCGCACCAACCGCTAAACAAATCTTGAGAGTATCCAGGAATGCAATTTTATCAACCACCGCCATTGCCAGGGAGATTCAAACAAAAGCTACAAGTGGAGCTTTAAGACGGGCCATCTCATCCCTTTTGCAACTTGGTTTGTTGTCCTATACGATTCCTGAAAAACCAAACAGTCGTATGCAGAAGTATGCGATAACTCCTATGGGCGAAGAATTTCTTGAATTTGAGGAAGAAGCTCCTTTCTAATCTGTCCTTCAGGCAAGGGTTAAAACAGTGGCTTAGGAGATAAGTAACTGATACTAAATAAACTATGCTAGGAACTATTCATAAAACAGGCAGGAGTGCAGGCAAGAGTCGGCTCTCATTCTTTTTCGATCTAACAAGAGAAACAGGCAAGAGTGGGGTAAGCGCATTTTTTCCACGGGGGCGTCGGCAAACCAACAATTTTGTTCGCATTTACAAGACGGGCAGTTGATAGCCATTATGGTAAGGCGCCATCAGGTATTCTCGGTTCAGGACCTCCTCTGTAAACTTCCCGGCGGACTGATCCCAGCTGAGTTTCTGACCGCTGCGAAAGGCAATATTGCCCATTTGACAGACCGTGGCGATATGGGCTCCTGTCTGAATCGGACAGTTCAGATTGCTTTGTTTACGAGAGCGCACTGCAGCGATAAAATTCTCGGTATGTTTATCCAGCCCGTTATCCGTAGGCGATTTTCGGGGGACAGCTACTTTCCGCTCGCTTCTTTTTTCTTCGATCACTTCCCAGCCACCGCGGTCCAGTTCCAAAGTACCATTATTGCCAATAAACGCAATACTATGGTCGCGGCCGAAATTGCCGTTGTCGATACCCATTGCATGGTCCCAGATAATATTAAAATTGTCGAACTCATAAAGCGCCGTCAGCGTATCAGGCGTCTCCTGATAGAGCTCGGGATAAGCAAATTTACCCCCCAGTGCAGATACCGTTTTGGGCACGGGCGCCTTCATACCAAAAATGGCATAGTCCATCAGGTGCACCCCCCAGTCGGTCATGAGCCCTCCGGCATAATCCCAGAACCAACGGAAATTAAAATGGAATCGACTGGAATTGAAAGGTCGGGATTTTGCCGGACCCAGCCACATCTTGTAATCAACGCCTGCTGGTGGCGCACTGTCTGGTACTACGGGAGCGGGCTTCATCCACCCCTGATAGCAGCATACTTTTACGGTCCGGATATTGCCCAATTGGCCACTGTGTACAAAATCTATGGCTTCCCGAAAATGTTGCTGACTGCGTTGCCATTGACCCGCCTGTACGATACGGTTATATTTTTCCTGTGCAGCGACCATTGCCCGGCACTCAATAATGGAATTACCTACAGGCTTTTCCACATACACATCTTTGCCAGCCCGTACGGCATCGATCATAATTAGTGCATGCCAGTGATCCGGAGTCCCGATAATAGCCACATCAATGTCCTTATTGTCCAGAAGTCCCCGATAATCCGTATAGGTCTTGATGGTCTTCGTATCAATATTTTTCTTTTTGAGCTCCGCCATTCTTTCATCCAGCACGCGGTTATCGACATCACAAAGCGCGCCCAATTGCACGCCGGGTATTTTTAGCATAGAAAGGGTATCCGCCCAGCCCATACCCTTGATGCCAATGGCGCCGATCCGGATGGTTTCTGCGGCACTACCCTTAATACGGGAAAAGTTTTTTGTATTGAAGGAGGAAATTGTCAGGCCTCCCAAACCCAGAATAGAAGAATGGGCGATAAATTTTCTGCGACTGTTCATATGGCATTCAAATTTTTTAGCGTAAATATTTGTTGAGGGTGATTGTTTTTAATTCCGGCTAAATAGATATTTGTCCCCGCGGCAGTAAATTTAAAATTAATAAAGCAAAGTCTAGCGAAGATTTATCTGCCTTTAGAACGACTGCCAGGACTGGCAAAGCATCTTACTAACAACACAAACAAATCCCGGAACTAAGGCGCATCCGTTAACAGCATATAAATTCTTGTATTGGCATCTCGAACACTGCAAAATTCAGGACGCCATTTTTCACCCACAGCCAAATTCAGCCATTCGCGATAACTTTTCTTTTCCGGATGTCTTGGTGTCTTGAACGCATCCAGCATATTTTCATATCCACTGATGCCTCCCACATCTTCCGGCGGACATGCGCCACTTCCGGCCAAACAAACAGGACAGTATGCGGGGTCTTTAGGGATCCTGTCAATAAGGGTTATTTGGTGATGCCAGTAATCTCCGTAATCATAAATATAGGAGTACCCGGCACCTGTTTGGGGAAAAATCTTTTTCATTGATGTTTTTCTCGCATCCAATACTTCATCCATGTCGTAAGGAGAGGGTATCGCATAACAGGTCGTATCAGCATAATAGTTTTCCGTAAATTGGAATAAATGGGAGTTTCTCCAGCCCATGACTGCCTGAATTACCAGATGTAGCTGATAAAGAGTATAGTTTCCTGGTACAGCAAATTCACGCCAGACCAAAGGATCGCTTTTTGTGAGTTCTATTCGGAACCGGTAAATCATTTTTGAATGGAAAGATAAGGCGTTTAATTTTATAAAATTATACCTGCCCGGGAAGGCAATTCCGCCCTTCGCAGCAACCTGTCCCGAACAAAAAAGCGGCCTGGATCGATTTGGGTTTTTTGACTGCTGCTGGGATAAGCCGTCTTAATCAGACAAATTGACGGCGGGAACAGGCAGCTTTTGGCGATCTGATAAATGTCTCCTGTTTTGCCTGTTATTCTCAGTAACAAACTATAATATAGTTGACGGTCAGCATTTTGTATAAAAACACGCAGACCAAAACGATGAGAGCTCAAAAACTACCTCCCGGAAGACTGGGGGTGGTCTACCTGTGCCTGTTTGCCCAATCAGTGGTGAACCATTAATTTATTCCGCATTTCGTAAACAGTAAGCCCTGTTGCAAATCTAATTTTGCGCACTGAAATCAAAAGAAAATTAATGAGAAGAAATATAATATATAGCCTGGGTGTCCTCTTTTTATCCTGTATAACCTATGTAGCTGCAGCGCAAATGGCTGCGGGCAGAATTTCGGGAACTGTTATTACAGAGGATCATAAACCCGCCGGTGGGGTCACGGTAAATCTCGTTGAAACCGGTGAGAGCACCGTGGCTAGTGAGACCGGTAAATTTAGTTTTGGCGGCCTGGAGCCGGGTTACTATACCCTCCGTGTTTCCCTGGTGGGCTATGCGGATGTTAGCAAGTCGGTAGAGGTGAAAACCGGCCGGCCGGCCCGGATTACCCTGCAGCTGGATATTAATGCCTTAAATCTGGAAGAAGTAGTAGTTACGGGATTTCAGAACAGTACCCAGCGGGCTTCTTCCAGCCTGCGGATGCAGACGCCACTAATAGAAGCACCACAAAACATACAGGTGGTTGATAAGGCCGTTCTGGCGGACCAGCAGGTGATCAGCATGAGTGACGGCGTACTCAGAAATGTCAGCGGTGCGACCCGCCTGGAGCACTGGGGGGACTTGTATACCAATGTAATTGCGCGGGGATCCCAGATTCAGGCATTCAGAAACGGATTTAATGTAGTAGCTTCCTACTGGGGGCCACTGACCGAGGACATGAGTATGGTGGAACGTGTTGAATTTGTCAAAGGCCCTGCAGGATTTATGCTGGCCAATGGCGACCCCAGCGGATTATACAATGTCGTTACCAAAAAGCCATCCGGAACGACCAAGGGGGAACTGAGTATGACACTGGGCAGTTTTGATCTCTACCGGGGCAGCCTGGATCTGGACGGCGCGCTGAGCAAGGACAGAAAACTCTTGTACCGACTGAATGTGGCGGCACAGAACAAGGGTTCCCACAGAGACTATGAATACAACAATCGCTATGTGATCGCCCCGGTTGTCTCTTACCAGCTGGACGACAAATCCAAAATCACCCTGGAATACAACGGCCAGTTTGCCCGTATGACAGAAGTGGGTTCCTATTATGTTTTCTCCAGGGAGGGTTATGCGACTTTTCCCCGTAATTTCACTTATACCAATCCGGGATTGCCGCCTACCAAAATTAATGACCATAGCGGTTACCTGCTCTTCGAGCACCATTTCAATGACAACTGGAAACTCGCCGCTCAGGGCTCTTATTTTCAGTACCACCAGGAAGGAATGAGTTCCTGGCCGTCTTATCTGGCACCACAGGGAGATTCCCTGATCAGAAATATCGGTATCTGGGACGCCAAAAGCACCATGGCCCTGGGTCAGGTCTTTCTGAATGGTGATTTCCACACGGGTAGCCTGCGGCACCGGGTATTGGCGGGTATTGATATGGGCAATAAAAACTATTATGCAGACTGGGGACAAAGTCATGATCTGGATACCCTGGGTGCGATGTTTGATCCCCGACATCCCACTTATGGTGTTCCGGTGAACGGATTTCCGGTATTTGACCGGACCCAATCCATTGAGGAGCGCTCTATCCCCGCCTGGGGCGTTCAAAAGCAACGCTATTCCAGCATTTACATTCAGGATGAAATCGCTTTTTTACAGGACCGCCTGCGGTTGACACTGGCCGGTCGTTTTACCGATGTCAGTCAGGTATACGGGGTGGATGTGGCTTACGATAAAGCCAAACATGTGACCCCCCGTGTGGGATTGAGTTATTCCATTAGCGACAACTTTTCGGCCTATGCCTTATACGATCAGGCTTTCGTTCCTCAGACGGGCAGACTGCGCAGCGGCGATCCGATTAAGCCCATTACCGGCAGTAACCTGGAGCTGGGGCTGAAAAAGAACTGGTTCAACGATATGTGGTCGACGACCCTTTCCGTTTACCGAATTTTGAAACAAAATGAGCTGACGGGCGATCCCAGCAGCTCACCAGCCGAAAACTACAGCATGGTGCTGGGAGAAAAAACGGCCCGCGGTGTAGAATTTGATGCCCGTGGTACCATACTACCCGGCTTCAAGGCCGTTGCCAACTATGCCTTTACCGAGAGCCTGGTTACCAAAGTTGCCGAAGGAGCGACCGGTTATACAGTAGGTGCCATTATATCGGGTTATGCAAAACACACGACCAATGCCTGGCTGTCTTATGAGCTACAAAGAGGCGCCCTTCAGGGGCTGGGTATTTCCGGCGGATTTACTTCACTGATTGACCGCCATACAGGCTGGTCTACACAGGGAAAGCAACTGCCGGATTATTTTAAACTGGATGGGGGGCTGTCCTATGCCAAAAATAAGTACCGGGTAACGCTCAATGTGTTCAATATACTGGACAGTTATTTGTATACCGGGTCCTATTATGATATGCCGACCATCCCGGGGGACTGGAATTCCGGAGCCGAAGCTTATTATTATCAAAGTGAACCGCCCCGCAATCTGCGTCTTTCGGTAAGCTACCGGTTCTAAACCAACCGGCGGTCTGCTGGCCGGGGATCTGTATACCTTTGAGCAGCAGGTTGGGGTTTTTGAAAACTATGACAGTAAAAAAAGCAATAGGAAAAATACATTTATGGCTGGGACTGGCCTCTGGCATCATCGTGTTCTGGCTGGGCATCACAGGTTGTATACTGGCTTTTGAACAGGAGATTTCCCGGGCAACCCAACCCTTTCGGTTCGTCCAACCGGAGCAAAAGTCCTATCTGGCGCCTACGGTATTGAAAGATTCTATAGATCCCTACCTAAAAGGAAAAGAGACGATTTCACTGGAATACCTCGCACCGGACCAGGCGGCATTGGCTTATTATTATGATGACTCTGTCTATTACCAGATCTTTGTCAACCCCTATACCGGCCGGGTCCAGAAAGTCAAGGACATGAACCGGGACTTTTTCCGGATCATGCTGATGGGTCATTATGAACTCTGGTTGGGAGAACCCGGGCGTAAGATTATTTCCTCGGCTACCCTGATTTTTCTTATTCTGATGATTTCGGGGTTGATTCTCTGGTGGCCCAGGAACAAGGCAGCGGCCCGGCAGCGCTTTCGTTTCAAATGGAAACCCACCACCCGATGGAAAAGAAAAAACTACGACCTGCATAATGTGCTGGGCTTTTATATGATGTGGATCGCTGTTTTTCTGGCCATTACGGGATTGGTGATGGGATTTGAATGGTTTTCCAATACAGTATATTTTGTGAGCTCCGCAGGGAAAACGATGCCTCCGCATGAGCACCCGGTCTCTGACAGCACCCTGGCCAATCCTTCTGTTAAATATCCAATGGTTGACAAGGTCTGGTCGGAACTGATGCAGCAGAAAAAGCCGGATAATAAAGTAGGTATTGTTTTTCCACATGGCCCCTCGGAAGCGCTGGAAGGCTTTGTAAACCACCATCTGGGCAGTTATTATAATGCGGATTTTTATCATTATGACCAGTACACCGGCCAGGAATTACCGGCTACCGGAGTATATGCCGGAACTTTCAGTGACGCTTCGGTTGCCGATAAGATCATGCGAATGAACTACGATATTCATGTGGGCGCCATATGGGGCCTTCCTGGCAAGCTCCTCGCTTTTTTTGCCAGCCTTATCGCTGCCAGTCTGCCGCTGACCGGCTTCTATATTTGGTATGGACGGCGAAAGAAGAAGAAAATCGCAGCAGCCGGATCCCGATCCGGGTCCTGAAGCGATATCCTCGATATTTGCACAACCTATCAGCCCGATTGATTCCACAGGCAAAGTATTGGGGAAAATCATTTGAGGGTTCCTGATCAAAACCGACTGCTGTCATGCTGCGGCTTCCTGGGTAAAAGCTGTCCGAGGCTCCTCCTCGTTTTACTGCCCGCTCCGGGGATATTTTGCCGCGCGTCAGGCCCCATGTAGTTTTTTCAGGCGAGACCTCCCCAAGAGGGAAAAACGAAGACAAGTGTCGGCAGTTCAAAAGAAGGCCTAATGTTGGTATCGGGCTGACCGCCGCCGGAGCGGCCCCGCTTTCGACGGGCAGCATCCTGCCCTGAAATAGATTTGGAGGACTCCGGTAATCATCAATAAAAAGCCACCGGAACTTCCAAAATGAAATAATGCGGCATTACCGTATCTCTTCAAACTACTTCATCGGATAAAAAGGTCGTTTGACATTTATAAACCAGGGACGGCGGTTCGGAGCCAAAACTACCTGAACACGCCGGCTCCTACTGTTATTGGTTTTGTAATTTCTGTTGCAGGGCTTCTATTTCCTGTTGTTTTTTCCGCAGCTCTTCCATCAGCTTTTCTTTCTGGGGGTCCGGAGCAGCCGGCTGACTTTGATCGTAGCGGTAAGTACTGTCGAGGTTCGCGGAACTACCGATGTTTGCAGCGGCAGAACTGTCGCGGAACAGGCTGTCTGCCCTTCCGGCTTTTCGTCCCGCGCTATCCCCCTGCCAGCGGTAATTATTGTCGGTAACACCAGCCTTTCCTCCCCTTATTTCTTCTTCCCGATCGCTTTTCAGGTCGCCATCCGGTTGCATGGTATAGTCAGTATTAGCGCGGTAACGGCTGAGCTTGATAAAATCATATTTATCACTGATGGCAGAACCCCGAAGGTGATCAAAGTTAAAATTGGCATCCACCAGCCTGTCGTATACAGTAGCATCCACATTGATTTTTTTGCCCACGGGCACTTTTACCAGCACCAGCAGATTCTGAAAGCGGTATTTGCTGTTCCTGTCCAGAACAAAACCATTGGGCAGATCCACGATGCTGTCGGTACTAATCGGCCTATAGTGGATTTTTTCATTCCTTGCCAGGGCGTCTGCTACCGATTTACCCATAGACTGTTTGATAATGCTGATATGGTAGAGGCTGTCTTCACTTTTCTGGAAACCCAGTTTTATGGTGGCCAGTTTCAAGGAGTCCTCGGCCAGATAGAATCCGGTAAAGTAACGGTCCCGGTCATTATTGATCCATCCGAAATTGCCCTGATAACGGAGCCCCGGTTCGCTTACCCTGAAGATCATCCGGTCTCCGGAAGGTTGCTGCACCATGACCGGTGTTTCGGAAAATTCATATCTCTTGAAATCCGCGGTAATGCTCGCCAGGAAAAACATCAGACAGATCCAGCCAATGGCCCAGAGGCCGCCAAAAGTCCAGTTCAGGTAATTGCCCGGCGTGGAAACATTTAAAATCTTACGTGCCAGCCAGACAACCAGTCCAACAATGGGAGCGCCGAAAAACAGTATCAGGGTGCCCCAGCCCAGCATCTGCTGGGTTTCGCTGGTCCAGAGAAAATTATTGACAGGCGCCCAGGCAAATCCGCTGAACAGAATCGTCAGAAAAACCGCGAGCAGTGAGATAGCGATGATGCCACCCACGATGATGAAAAATATCTTAAAGATCATGGCGATGACATATCCCAGTCCCCTGCCTCCTCTGGAGGCCGCCGCGCCAAACTGCCGGGAAAATTCCTGATGCCGGGCGGCATGGAATTCTGCTGATTTGCGACCAATATTGGTGGCCGATTCCCTGACTTCCTGACTCCAGCTTTGCAGCCGGCTGCCCAGATCGCCCATGCTACTCTGCACATTTTCTTTAATCGTATTGATATCCACCGGCTGTCCCCGCATTTCCATTTTCTGGTAAGGCGTAATGGCTTCGGGCAATAATACCCAGAGGACAATATAAATAAAGATGAAGGTTCCGGTAAGTCCGTTAAACAGGAGGTTGGGGAATATGGTAAAATCGTTATTCCATCCAAACAGGTTGACACCTTTCAGGATATTCAGTAATAAAGGAATCGCCAGAATCCACCGGATAATATTGGGGTTCATGTTAAAATAGGCCCCCATGCCGCCGGCAACGCCGCCAAACCATTTATTATCCGGGTCCCGGTACATTTTTCTGCCCTGGTAGACTTCCATATTCCTGGCGGGCAGGAATATCCAGAGCCCGATATATATAAAAATACCCGAACCGAAGCCCCCAAATGAAACGATGGCAAATAATACCCTTACCACCGTAGGATCCATATTCAACCAATTGGCAAGACCACTACAGACGCCCCCCAGTATTTTATTGCTTTCATCCCGGTACAGTCTTCTTTTATGGGGAATCGTAAAGGGTGCGCTGCCGGTCTGCTGCTCTTGTTGACTACCTTCAGATTCAAACTGTTCGGGCCGTCCAAGCGTCGCGATAATTTCTTCCACGTCGGCTTCCGTCACGTGACCCGCGTTTTTTCGGGTCTTCTCATGCATCAGGTCCGCCAGCCGGGCTTCTATATCTGCTACAATTTCATCACGGCCCTCTTCGGCATTAAAATACTGGCGCAGGCTTTCCAGATAGGACTGAACTTTTTCATAAGCGTTATCTTCAATGGAAATGCTGCGACCGGCTAACGTGATATTGATTATTTTTTTCATCCCCGTAATTTTAATATGCTAAATTTTTATGGTTGGTCTGTGGTGATTCCGATCATTTCTCCCGAGGCGGGTTTCTGGTTCTGCTGATCTATCAGGTTGTCAACGGCACCCGCAATCTCATTCCAGGTATAGTGGAGTTCCTGATAGAACTGCCGCCCTCTTGCGGTCAGTGAAAAATATTTACGCGGGGGGCCACCGGAACTTTCTTCCCAGCGGTAAGTGAGCATGTCTGCATTTTTGAGCCGGGTCAATAGTGGATATAAAGTGCCTTCCAGGACCCGGAGCCCGGCGGTTTTCATTTCTTCCGCTATTTCGCTGGGATAAGATTCTCCCCTTCTGATGATGGAAAGAATACAGAATTCCAGAATTCCCTTGCGCATCTGACTTTGTGTATTCTCTATATTCATGGTACTGTGATGATTCTTTGGCAAATATATAGTGATAGGGGGCTAGTGGGCAATACATAGTACCTTAGATGGCATTGGTTTGTCGGTAAAATACATAAAATTGCCGGTAAACGGAATAGGACTTAATTTCACTGAAAAACAATGAAGGTCTTTATTACCCGGGAGATACCCGAAATCGCCTATTCGAAAATGCGGGAAGCAGGACTGGAAATAACCGTGCATTCCGGCGAACCACTTGGCCAGGAAGCGTTAATTACCGCCTGTCAACAAACAGACGCCTTGCTGAGTGCAGGCTTTAACCGGCTGGACGCCTATTTTTTTAAGCAGTGTCCGGGACTTAAAGTGATCGCTCTTTTTTCAGTAGGCTATGACAGCGTGGACCTGGCTGCGGCTACCGCGGCCGGCGTGCCGGTGGGCAATACACCGGAGGTGTTAAGTGGGGCAACCGCCGACACCGCCTTTCTGCTGATGCTGGCCACTTCCCGAAAAGCATTTTATAATTATCGGAAAATTCTGGACGGAAAATGGCAGAATTTCGAACCTATTGCCGATTTGGGGCAGGAATTAAATAATAAGACATTGGGTATTTACGGACTGGGAAAGATCGGTCTGGAAATGGCCCGCAAGTGTAAAGGGGCTTTCAACATGGAGATTGTCTACCATAACCGTCACAGGAATCCTGAGGCAGAAGCCGATCTGGGCGCCCGCTACCTGAGTTTTGAGCAGTTGCTCGGTCAGAGCGATGTACTTTCTGTACATGCCAACCTTACCGAGGAAAACCGGGGTGTTTTTAACAGGGACGCCTTCCGAAAAATGAAGCCCAATGCCATTTTTGTCAATACCGGTCGCGGCGGCCTGCACCAGGAAACAGACCTTAAGGAAGCCCTGGAACAGGGCATCATCTGGGGCGCGGGTCTGGATGTTACCAATCCGGAACCCATGGATCCCGCCAATCCCCTGCTTTTGATGCCCAATGTCTCGGTGCTGCCGCATATCGGTTCTGCGACCCGTGAGTCCCGCAACGGTATGGCCCGGCTGGCAGCAGACAATATCATCGCAGGCTTAAAAGGCGAAAAACTTCCCACTATTTTAAATTCAGAAGTTTATCAAAAACCATCTGCTAATAAGTAATGCAACTCTCTACTCGTTATATATACCAGGCAAATCCGGAACAACTCTGGCCGCTGCTCTTTGGTTCCCAGATGGACGAGCGGCATCCCTGCAGGATGCTGTGCGGCCTGCCCAAACCGGTGGAATGCCGGCTGGAGGACGGGCAGGGCGGTGTTGGCCGGCACAGGGAATGTATTTCGGATAAAGGCATTATTAAACAGGAAATTTTACAATGGGAGCCGGCGCGTTTGCTGGAATTTAAGATGGTCGACACCAATATCTATTTTAAACCCTGTGTAACAGAAATTATTGAACGCTTTGAACTCCAGGCAAAAGGAGACGGGCAGACCGTCTTTACCCGCAGGACGCGTTTTCGGCTGCGGTTTCCGGCTTCGCTTTTTGCGGTGTTGCCCATGTATATCGGCCTGAAATCCATACATTATTATGTTTGCCGCAACTGGGAAAGCCTGTTGAAAAGACAGGAAACGATCACCGATTAGCTTTTTTAAACCCGATCTTTTATTTTTACTTTTTGTCAATCCCCCGACAGCCGGTTGAATACCAAATCCGGTCAGGCTTTACCCCGAACAGGGGATCGGGATCTAAAAATCGATATAGATGGAAACAGCAGCGACCCTACCGCAGGAATTACCGGTATTGGACAGTGAAGAAATCAGGGTACTGGGTGCATTAATGGAAAAGTCCAGGACGACACCAGAGTATTATCCGATGACCCTGAACGGTCTTACAGCCGCCTGCAACCAAAAATCCTCCCGCAATCCGGTGGTTCAATACGATGAACAGACGGTTGCCCTGGTCCTGGACCGTCTGAAACGCAAGAACCTGGCGGCAACGGTCACCGGAGGCAGCAGCCGGGTGGTAAAGTACCGCCATACGATCGCGATGCATTACCAGTTTACGCCAGATGTACTGGCCGTACTTTGCCTGCTTTTTTTGCGGGGACCGCTGACACCGGGAGAGATCAACAGCAATGCGGCCCGCCTGTATGAGTTCGAGGATCTCGCGGAAGTACATGCATTGTTGGAGCGGCTGTCCGAAGGGACACCTGCGTATGTAAAACAGCTGGAGCGGCAACCTGGTCAGAAAGAAGCCCGCTACAGGCATCTTTTCGGAGATGAATCGGTGATAGAAGCCTATGCCACAGAGATATCCTCCGGAGCCGCCGCCACAAATCCCGACCTGGAACAAAGGCTGATAGCGGTCGAAGCAGAACTGGAGACTTTAAAACAGCAGGTTGCTCAATTGCTAAAAGAATGGAACGGATAAAATGTCTCGTTGCCGCCTTTCCAGCAGAATGATCATCATAAAGCCCGCGAAGACCGCGGTTCCTGTTCTTCCGTCGAAGACAGTACCAAAGCGTCCACCTGAAAATGACAGTTCCGGAAAGAGAGGCGCTTTTTAATCCCCCACGCTTTTTACTCCCTGCAGATCTTTGACGGCCTCGCGCTGAATTAAGGCAGTAACCGGAAAACAGGTTGAAAACTGGCTTTCCAGCCACTGCGCCAGCCTTTTGGGCCGGCCCGCACCTGGGTTTTCCGTCATCTGTCCAGATACAAAACCCAGGTTACCATCAATTCGCCAATCGGATTTGAGCGGCAACCGGCGCGGGGTCTTCATCTAATCGGCAAATACGGGCAGTGCTGTCTTTGACCGGAATATTTCCTCCCTGTCACAGGTCAGGATTTCACCCGGGGCAGCCAGTGCCCGGAAATCATTGGCCACCGTGTTGAATTTAAAAGTGAAAGGCAAAGACAAAGCCAGGGTCCACATAGCGTTCTTTGAATCAAAAACGCAGCTATCCCGCCGCACCAGCGTTCATCCGGAAAGCGGCGCTGCCCCGGCTATTTCCAGGCGGGTCGCCCGGGCAACCAGGGCATTTTGGGAATGGCTGCCGGCTGCCGGTAATAATTATTTCTTAAAGAGTCGTTCCAGCCGTTGGGGTTTGTTTTGAATATTTTACTACTGTAAAATACGCTTCCCTGCACACCCGGCGTCGCCCTGGCAATCTTAATCTGATTGGGAAGTTCCGAGGGGTTTTTCCAGGCCGCCGTCGTCCGGGATTCACCGGCCCGGTAAATGCCATGACCGATATAAACATGGCGGCCAAAACTATGCCGGGCCCACCAGTCGGTCAGCTTCTCATAGGCCACCAGCCGGTCATTGATTTCCCGGTACAACTGTGGTGTTACATAATCCACCCAGCCTTTACGCAGCCATAGCAGGATATCCGCATACAGGTTGTCATAATTGGTCAGGCCCGCTTTGGAATCGCTACCCAGGTTGTCATCGCTGCGGTTGCGCCAGACACTGAAAGGACTAACCCCGAATTTTACATAGGGTTTTACCTGTTTAATGGCGAGATTGATATTTTTAATTATGGAGTCCACATTACTACGCCGCCAGTCGGCTTTGCTGAGTGTGGTTCCCGAGCGTTGGTAGGCATAGTCATCGGGGAATACTTTTCCCGCAATGGGATAAGGATAGAAATAGTCATCCATATGTATGGCGTCTATATCGTAACGCCGCACAATATCGCGGATGACATCGATAACAAAGCGCTGGACTTTTACGTTGGATGGATTAAAATACCGGGTGGTGCCGTAAACCAGGTACCAGTCCGGGTTCTTTTTGATATTGTTATCAGCGGCAATCGAAGAGCGTCCCACTGAGAACTCTGCGCGGTAAGGGTTCAGCCAGGCATGAAATTCCATGCCTCTTTTATGGGCCTCCTCAATCATAAATGCCAGGGGATCGTAAAACGGCACCGGTGCCCGGCCCTGCACACCCGTCAGCCACTGGCTCCAGGGTTCATAGGGAGAGGGGTAAAAAGCGTCACCGCTGGGCCTGACCTGGACGATCACGGCATTCATGCCATTGGCTTTATGCATATCCAGTTGTCGGATAAAGTCCGCTTTTTGTGCTTCCGTGCCGGCATTCTGAGGCGGCCAGTCAATATTCATTACCGTAGCAATCCATACACCCCGGAACTCCGGTCGCTGGCTATGGAGGAAATTGACTGAGAGAACGAGGCTCATCAGCAACACTGAAAGTTTCATCTTTCGCATAGTCACAAAAATAGCCATCCGGATTTAAAAACGCCTATTCTGCATAGGCTTTATCCAGGAGACGACTGATCGTTTCCGCTTCTTTTTTGGTGATATGGCCCCAGAACCTGGCCATGCTCTCATCCAGGCCATCCAGTTTTTCAAGAATACGCAGCCCTTTAGCGCTGATGCGTACATCCACCAGCCGATTGTCGTATCGGTTCTTCTTTTTGAGCACCAGCTTTTTGTCTATGAGTCGATCCACGAGTCTGCTGGTATCACTTTTCTTATCAAACATGCGCTCCTGTATCTGATTGGTGGAAAGCGCTTCCGGAAAATTGCCTCTGAGAATACGTAAAAGGTTGTATTGTTGAATGGTAAGATCCTCCTGCGATAAATAGTTTTGCAGGTAATCCCGCAAACGATTATTACTGATGGTTAATATAAAGCTGAGTTTTGAATAAGCATTTTTAAACTTGTGTTCCTTGATAGTTTCTGGGATGATCATTTAATTAATATTATTTCGAATGTATTTTATCCAATAGTTTATTGAGTTTGCCGGCTTCCGATTTGGTAAGTTTTCGAAAAAAATCGACAAAAGAAGTATCCAGTTGGTCCAGTTTCTTTAATAACCTTAATCCTTTTTCAGTAATCCTTACCTCCACCAATCGCTGATCCTTGGGGTTGATATTCTTCGTTGCCCATTTTTTAAGAACGATGCGATCGACGATCCGGCTCGTGTCACTCATTTTATCCAATAACCGTTCCCTAATTTCCTGAGTCGACAGGGGCCGGGGATGGCTGCCTCTTAATATGCGCAGTATATTGAATTGCTGCATGCTGATATCTTCAGATTTCAGACGGGATTTAATGAAAGACTCCAGTTCCTTAGTGCTAAAGATCATATTCAACGCAAGTTGCTGATACACATTGGCAAACCTACCTTGTTTTATTTCTTCACCGATCGTCATGTTTCACAGGTTTATATCAAAATTTTCGCGTAAGAAGCGGTTCTTATATTAATTTTATTATAAATATAAATAAATTATGTTTTGATTAATCGCCCGACCATTTTTTAACATTTGTATTTTTTACATGATCTTTATGGGCGGGTAGCCAAGCCCAATTTTTCAGTCATGGCTCCGGCATTTTTCGTTGAACCAGAAAAAGTTTTATTATGAATTATCATTTACTGGGCAAGACCCCTTTAAAAATATCAGCAATCGGTTTTGGCGCCATGTCCTTACTCAAAGCGCCGGCTTCGCAGCATGCCGGGTTAATTGGTGCGGCGATTGATCAGGGCATCAATTATTTCGATACGGCTGATATGTACGATAAAGGCGAGAACGAGAAAACCCTGGGCCGTCTGCTACAACCGCATCGAAAGGATTTGGTGCTGGCTACCAAAGTCGGCAACCAGTGGAGGGAAGACGGTTCTGGCTGGGACTGGAATCCCGGCAAAGCCTATATTATACAATCAGTAGAAGGAAGTCTCCAGAGGTTGCAGACGGACTATATTGATGTATACCAGCTGCACGGGGGCACCATCGATGACCCGATAGACGAGACCATTGAGGCTTTTGAATTGCTGGTTCAACAAGGCAAAATAAGGTATTATGGCATTTCCAGTATACGCCCCAATGTGATCCGGGCATATATTAAACGTTCCTCGATACAGTCTGTCATGATGCAGTACAGCCTGTTGGACCGCCGTCCCGAGGAAGAAATGCTGCAACTGCTGCAGGACCATAGCATTAGCGTTTTGACCCGGGGTGTATTGGCACAGGGGCTGCTGGTGGATAAGCCCGCGAAAGACTATCTGGGCTTTTCTGCCAAACAGGTAGGCGATCTGCAGCGATATTTGGAGGATAGAGCAGTAAATGGCCTTTCCCGGATTGCTCTTGCGGAGCAGTATGTGCTCCAAACGCCTGCAGTGAGCAGCCTGGTGATCGGATTCCGGACCCGGGAGCAATTGATCAACGCTGTCAGTGGGCTGGAGCAGGCCGTCCCGACCCCGGTTCTAAATGAACTTTCAGCAGCGTTGCCGGTACGCAATTATACCCAGCATCGATAAGAAAATTTTAGGTCCGGATCAATAAAAAATGCAAAAATCCCTTATTTTTGCCAGCCCAAAGAACAGACCTCCTGTTTTTGGGGTCATATTCCTCCTTAGCTCAGTTGGTTAGAGCATCTGACTGTTAATCAGAGGGTCGCTGGTTCAAGTCCAGCAGGGGGAGCTGAAAATCAAGCAGTTACACATTAAAATGTAGCTGCTTTTTTCATTTGAGACATGGTTTGAGACATGCCGGTTTTTGTGGAAAAGTTTTTGAGTTTTATGAAGCCCAAAACGAGTCTTTAAGTACCAATTTGATCCGTTATGGTTTGTACGGTGTTTCCTTAATATTTCCTTGGTAGTAGCCTGTTATAATTGAAAACTGTTTATCTGTTAAAAGCATTGTATGCAAGTCATTGCCTCCATATAATAAATAAAACTGCTCATCGCTATTTTTAGCCTTCAATATTTCGTTTACTTTTTTAAAGAAATTTCTTGGCGCTGTATCCCAAAATAAGTTGTTGTTTAGATCCTTTTGAGTATACAGTTGTATTGTGTCGCCATTAATTAAAACATCAAATGAATTTTCCTTGTCGTTTAGTTTTTGAGCAGACAGCGAAATGCCTCTTTTCGCTAAAATTCTATTAAGTGTTGGGAGAAAAAAGTCAAAGCTAAATTCGGCCAGCTCCTCGGCATCAATGTCAGCGATCTTAAAATTGTCATCGTTGTAAATGTCAAATGAATCATCGAGGTTCGCTTTTAAACTATCAATCCTTGAACTGTCCGCGTATTTTAAGAAACCATTGTCAATAAGTTCTGTTGCATAATTGCTTTTTCCTGATTTCTGCACATTGTTGTTATTGGTTCCTTTATTCTGATTGCAACTGATCATAAATATTAAATAAAAGACCGCTAATTGTTTCATGGTGTCTGTTTCGCTTGATTAATAACAGCTTTTGGATTGAGTGTGCTTTTTAATCCGAAAGCAGCCCTCTACCAAACCGCTATTGTGCAGCCGTTTTTTTTGTCTCGTCAATTTTATCCATATATTTCTGAAAAGTTTCGTAAATTATTTTGTCAATATTGCTTCTGTCCGCTCCATCCCAATACCATTGATTTTCAGATTCATTTAAGTCGTCTTTTGCAAAATAAAGCAAGTAAAAACTCATGTACTCACTATCCATGTCCAATCCAATACAGATGTCTTTAATTTCCCCCAAAGTTGTCAAATAACTGGTCGGCTGATTTATTGTTTTGGAAATAATGTAATAAACATAATTTCTTATCGTTTGTAATCTATCGTTAATTTGAAGATTTAGGTCAGCTAAAACCTTGTCTGTAAGTTCTTGAAGTTCAAATTGATTATAGGGTTTTGTTATCCCGGCAAGAATATAAAGGTTCCCTGATTCATACCCTGCTTCCATCATTTCTAAGGCCCATTCGGCCCAATCTTCATCAATGTCACTGTTGAAGGCTTTTTTCATCAATATTCTATATGTTGAAATGACTGCTGGCATACTAATCATAAGTTACGTTACCAATAATAATAAAATTCTGCTCATTTGTCTTCTCATTTAGTAAACTACCGTTCACGGTAATTGAATAATATTGTTGCAAGGATTTAAAAGAATCCTTTTCAAATCGCGGTGTCAACAGTAAAATGTCACTTGAAAATGATTTGCCGTTGATTTGCTGAGTAAGTTTTATTTTTAAGTTGGTGCCATTTCGTTCGGATAATATTTCTCCGAACAAATTCCCATAAGTCCACTCGAATGGCTCCGCAACTACAATTCTGACTATCGGTTTTCTCATTGTTTTAGTGCCGTTTAAAATACTACATGCCTCTTAAATATACACAGCTTTCCCGATTTTAACCATTCTTGTCGTAATTTTAAGCTGCTCAATAAAGCCGAAAATGAAAATCCCTCAATCCATAATAAACCGCCTCAATAAAAGATATGTTACGGCTATTGATGTGCATGGGAAGATTCCGAATGATTTTATTTGGATAATGAAGGATGTAAGGGTTTTTCTCGACAAAGCTATCCGCAAAGGCAACGCTATTAGTTTTAACGATACCGATTACCACATTTCAGAAAATCATTTTTGGGATATCGAGTTTTTTGAAGATTACTGCCATTTCATTTTCTTTTGTTTTAAACCTGGCTTTACTCAAAAACTAATCCGTGCTTTGGAAAGATCAAGTAGCACCGATCTCAACTATTTTCTTCAAACACTCTCACAATACCCGGCAGCTTATCCAAACGTTATCAACCATCCCTCCGACCCCTACCTGCATTTTATCGGCAAGAAGCTATCCAGCATGAACCGGAAAAATATGCTCGCCGAGGTGATCCGGCTGGATAGAGAAGACCGGCAAAAGCTGTTAAGCGTATTACAGCAACAATCGATCGCACTCCAGGAGCCTGCTTTACCCAATCAACCAGCCGAAATTCCGTCTGCACCTTTCACTAATATGTTAAGACCCATAAATGGCTCTATAAATACTACCAAGCAATTTATCCAACAGCAGCTTACCAATGCCGGCATTTCCTTTGAACTGTTTATATCCAAACCAGTAACGCAAACACGCACGGGCAAAAACCCCGATGGATTTGCAGGGGCTATTGCCAGTATGATTAGCACTTTTAAAGACCTGGGCTATTTTAAGGACGGTTTCACATTTCCGGAGATACTCGATGCTTATTTGAAGGAGACTGGCAACTCCATTGGTAAACTCAATAATTTTAAAAGAAACTACCTGACCGATAATTATTATCTGCGCTATAAAGCATCTCTCGAAGACCTTTCCCTCAAAAAATACCGGGAAAACACCTGATATTCCTGATTTTCCGCCACACTGACTTGATATGCCTGCGGGCTGACTATAGTTTGCACTCATTGTTCACAATTAAAAACAATTAGTGATGAGCGTAAATAATCCTTTTGAACAAATTAATGAACGGCTGGATCAAATTCAAAAATCTTTGATTGCCTGGTTTTCTAAACAGGAAAACCGGGAAAAACAGCCGGATCGTACCTACAGTGCAGATTTTCTCACTCTCCCGGAGGTGGCTATTATCCTGAAAAAGCCTATTGGCACCGTCCGTGCCTATATACATTCGCGCGGTCTTCCGGCAAAAAGGCTGGGTAAGCCCTACCTGGTCCGTAAGGACGACTTTACCGAATGGCTCAGCGAATGGCAAGCTGCCGAAACGCAAACAGCTTTACCGGCGGATGGCTATTCCCATATGCTGGAGCACCGTAAAAAATACAGCAAATCTTAACCCTTCTTTTCCCATCAATATTTTGCAAAAAATGGAATACCTACGCATTGGCACCATTTACTACAAGATCGTTCAAAAGCCTCTGGCCAGCGGCGACCGGATAGAAATACTACTTCCCTGGTCGGTGGAGTGCATTAAACAGGATCATGGTAAAGATTTTCTTTCAGGCATTTCCCGCTATGACGGCTTTTGCCTGGTGCCTGCTCATTTAAGCTACCGGCGGAAGATTGAAAACTTTTACAACCGATATAGCCCGTTCCCGCATGAGCCGCAACCCGGCTTCCCCAAACAAACCCTGGTGTTTTTAAACCATGTTTTTGGCGAGCAATTGGAATTGGGTCTGGATTATTTTAAGATACTGCTGTTGCACCCAACACAGATCCTGCCTATTCTGTGCCTGGTTAGCAAAGAGCGAAATACCGGCAAAACCACTTTTCTCAACCTCTGTAAGGCCATTTTTGGCGACAACATGACCATTAACAGTAACGAGGACTTCCGCAGCAATTTTAATGCGGAGTGGGCTAGTAAATTGATTATCGGCGTAGATGAAACCTTCCTGGATAAAAAGGAGGATTCAGAGCGCATCAAAAACCTAAGCACCTCCAGATATTATAAGGTAGAAGCTAAAGGGCAAGACCGGCAGGAAATCGAATTTTTCGGAAAGTTTATTTTATGCAGTAATAACGAAGACAATTTTATCCAGATTGATGGTTCTGAAATCAGGTATTGGATTCGCAGGCTGCCCTCACTCGCCATCGACAACCGGAACCTGTTAAGCGATCTAAAAACTGAAATCCCGGTTTTTATTCATTACCTGATCGAGCGGCCGTTTACAACACAGCCCGCATCAAGAATGTGGTTCCTCCCGGAGCAAATTGCCACCGCTGCACTGAAACATATCAAACGATTTAATCGAAACCGGCTGGAAAGCGAAATGGCCCAGTTGCTTTTACAAATAATGGACATGAAAGAGCCGCATGATGAAATCCGTTTTTGTATATCGGACATGCAGGACTGGTTGCAGAAAAAAGGCATTCACAGTCGCGATACGGCTGCCATCCGGAGAATACTGCAACAGGAATGGAAACTACAGCCCTCGAATAATTCCAATAGCTATTTGCAATATCGCCTTGCTACCGATGGTACCGTTTACGAGTTTATGCAAAAAGGAAGGTTTTATAGCATTCAAAAAAGTGAAGTGCTGAAGCTCAATAATATTGATGATTTTGATGAAAACAATACAAGCTAATCAGTATCAATATTTTGCCGTCATCAAACCTGTCACCAGCGGCTCATCAAAAAAATGCGATTGATGAAAACCGAAATTTCCTGATGACCAAATGATGAAGCCGCAAACCATTCATCATAAAACGAGTACAACAATTTTCATCAAATCATCAAAAAAACAAAGTCATGACTCCTCAAAAAATCAATTGTGACCAGGCGAAGAAATTGGATGTTGTTACCTACCTGGAGCTGCTGGGTTGCAAACCTGCCAAAGTCCAGGGGAATGATTACTGGTATTATTCTCCGTTTCATAAAGAGCGCACACCGTCCTTTAAAGTAAACCGAAAGCTAAATGTATGGTACGATCATAGTTTAGGGAAAGGTGGTAACCTGGTCGATTTCGGCATTCACTATCACCAGTGCGCAGTTGCCGATTTCCTGGAAAAATTGAACCAACACCACAACCATTTTTCTTTTCATCAGCAGCATCAACCGCCCGTTAAAGCCGTTTTGGCCCAAGATGAAAAAGCCGAATCGAAAATGCAGGTGCTGGCAATTAAAGACCTGCAAAGCCCCGGACTGAAAGATTATTTTCAGAAAAGGGCCATATCAATTTTAAACGCCGAAAAATATTGCAAAGAGGTTCTTGTCAGAAACGGGCAGCAAAAATTTTCAATGATCGGGTTTAGGAATATTTCCGGAGGTTTTGAACTCCGAGACATCGGCGATTTTAAAAGCACCATTGCTCCAAAAGATGTTAGCTTTTTTCAACACGATAAACCCGCTTTAGCAGTCGTGGAAGGGTTCTTTGACCTTCTTTCTTTGCTTGAAAAACAGAAAGAACTTTTGCCTGAACTGACAAATTTTCTGGTGCTTAATTCCCTGTCTTTTTTTGAAAAGTCCATGCCTTTAATGCACGAACACGAGCGGGTTTATTTGTTACTGGATAATGACGCAGCAGGAAAAGCCCGCACAGCATCAGCGTTGCAACAGTCGCAGAAATTCATTGATCTCTCCCACAAATATTCCAGGCAGAAAGACATCAACGAATGGCTGGTGAAAGAAAAAACCCACGCACAGGAACAAACCCCTCATAGGGGCCTTGGGCTTCGGCGATGAGGAGCCAGCTATGTTCTCGTAGGCTCGTAACCTCACCTACTTCGAACATGCTGGCCCTTTCATGCCGCTTTGGGGCGGCATTCATGGGGGCGCGAAGCGCGGTTATCAACTATTAAAATTAATGTAACATGAATACACCTAATGAAAAAAACAAAGGCGGAAGGCCAAAGAAATCAGTTAAGCGAAGCCACAGGCTGCGGGTAGCCTGCTCCGCATTGGAGCGAAGAATAATCGAGATAAAAGCAAAACAGGCACAGCTTACCATCTCTGAATTTTTACGTGAAGCATCGCTGAATAGCCAAATTGTCGCCCGGCAAAAAACATTGCCAAAGGAAGTTTTAGACTTTACCGGCAACCTTAATCACCTTGCAGCTAACATCAATTCGCTGGCATATAAAAATAATTCCGCACAAACTTTTAATGCTTTTGAACGGGCAGAATTAAAACAACTGGCGGTGCAGGTGAAAGAGCTGGCCCAGGCTATTAAAAACAGTTTACAATGATTGGAAAGGCAATTACAGGAAAAGGATTTGCCGGGTGCATCCGGTACTGCCTGGAAGACAAGAAAATGAAGGTAGATAAAGACCAGACCCTGATGCAAAACCGGGCTGAAGTTTTGCTATTTAATAAATGTTTTGGCAACAAAAAGGAACTGGTACAGCAATTTAATGAAGTGCGAAAATTAAATCCTAAACAATCCAAACCGGTATTTCATTTTACCCTGAGTATGGCACCTGGAGAACAGTTAACAAGGCCGCAATTGATCCAGATTGCCAGGGATTGCGCGGAGGATTTTGGCTTTGCCGATAACCAGTTCTTAGCCGTGGAGCATAAAGACACCCAGCATCAGCACATTCATATTGTAGCTAACCGGATTGGATACACTGGCAAAACCAATGTATCGGATGGCAATAGTTATAAACGCATGGCGGAGTTCTGCCGGAAGATGGAACAAAAATTCCAACTACAGCGGGTGTTAAGCCCCCGGCGTTTTTTATCAAAAGACCAGCAATTGTTGCCGAGAAATGATCAGCGAAAGGATCAAATTAAAACCCGGTTGCGGGAGATTTTACAGTCATCAAAAACAATGGAAACTTTCCAGCAAAAAGTAAAACAACAAGGCTTTGAAATTATTAAAGGCCGTGGTATTTCCTTTATAGATAGCAAGGGGGTAAAAGTAAAGGGCAGCGACGTGGGGCTTTCCCTGCAAACAATCGAAAAACAAATCGAAAAAAATAACCGGGCGCAGGAACAGAAGGAAACAGAATTTATCAGGTTAAAACAACGACAAAATACATTAACACGATGAAAGAAGAAATTATACAATCTGTATTGGAAGAATCATTGGAAGGGCAAAAAGAAACCCCGGTTAGTATTGGTCTGCTGACGGCGGCGGTTGAAAAGCAGTCGGATAAAATAACCGAAATAGAAGACAAAGTTGCCAAATTAAAAATTGAGGTTCCTGCACCTGATCTCCGGTCAGTTGAAGAATTGCTTGCTGCCCACAATCGAAAAATACATGTATAATCCGAGGCATGGTAACCCCCCATTCCGATTTCATGGTAACCCCTCATTCCGAAGCATGGTAACCCCACCTTTATTTACCATCCGACGGTCTTTTTTTGGAAAATTCTGAAGCAAGATCAACGGATGTATAAAGTTTTTTAATTACCGGCTACTGACATTCCGACACATGGTAACCCCTCTGTGTAGCTTTACCGTTCTGCGGTTACCAAATGAATGATTTCGGGTTAGTTTTCGCTTGAACTGATTGCTGTATTTCCCAGATATTCCGACCCATGGTAACCCCTCTGTACCGAGGCCATAAAACAGGGTTTTTTGTGTTCATTTACCCCCTTTTTAATGCTAAAAATAAAAGGGGATGGCACAGAAACCAATAAATATGAACCAGGTAAAACAAGTACATCAGTTATGGACTGATGGGATTAAGATTAAAGAGATTGTTCGCCGCACAGGAATAAGCCGTAAAACGGTTAAAAAATATCTCCGGCAGCTCGGAATGTTAACTTCGCAAGCTACCGCCCCTCAAGGCCTTGAGATCACTGATAAAGAGCTTGCTGATATCGTTTATAACAACGACGTTGCTCCCATCGCAGATAAGCGGCTTCAGGCGTTAATGGCTCATTTTGAAAAGTCAGCTTCAGATCTTACCAAAACAGGCGTTACCAGGAAGAGGCTGTGGGCGGAGTACATTGAAGAGCATGAACACGGATACAAATACAGTCAGTATTGTAACATACTGAGTAAATACCTCAAGGACACTGATCCCACCTTTCACTGGGAATACCGACCAGCAGAGTTTATCCAGGCGGATTTTGCAGGTGATAAGCTTTCTTACGTGGATAAAGAAAGCGGCGAGGTCATATCAGCTGAGGTTTTTATTGCTATTCTCCCCTTTAGTGGTCTGATTTTCTGTATGGCTGTAGCCACCCAGCGGATCGCGGATTTTGCTATCTGTATTAACCATATGCTGAAGTACTTCGGAGGCGTGCCTCTTACCATATTGGTGGATAATCTTAAAACCGCCGTTAAAAAGGCTGATCCATTCGAGCCGGATTTTACCCGATTGTGTCATCAGTTATCAGAACATTATAATACAACCTTTAGTGCCACAAGACCTAGATCGCCTCGAGATAAAGGAATGGTCGAAAACGCAGTTAAGATTGTGTACCGGCAAATTTATGCCCCTATGCGCCATCAGACCTACTATTCTCTGGAATCTCTAAATCATCATATTGCCCATCATCTGGATCTATTAAATCACAAGCCGTATAAAAACAGCCAGGACAGCCGCCTAAGCATCTTTGAAAGCCGGGAGAAAACCTTACTCAAATCGCTGCCCGAGACACCTTTTCTGCTCATGTTGGGTAAAACGGTGATGGTGCAACGCAACTACGCAATCCAGCTTTCTGATAACAAACATTATTACACTGTTCCCTATCAGTACGTAGGCAAAAAAGTGCAGGTTTACTATAATGCCCGGGTGGTAGAGGTCTATTACAATCATGAAAGGATCTCTTTTCATGTCAGACAGAGCAGTGAGCCTCAGTTTAACCGGATAGCGGAGCATATGCCACCCAATCACAAGGTGATGGTGGATCGGCAGGGATGGACGGTAGAGTCACTGGTTAATCAGGCTTCAAAAGTGGGTATATATACTGCTCAGATAGCCACTCGTATTCTTCATAGTAGCATATACCCTGAACAAAATTTTAAAGCCTGTAACGCCATGATCTTACTAAAAAACACCTATAGCGGCTACCGGCTGGAGGCGGCTTGTAAGCATGCCTCGGTAGTCAAACGCCCCACGCTTAAACTGATCCGTAATATTCTAAAAACCGGTCAGGATAAGCAAGCACTCCTTTTTGATGAGGCATCAGAAAAGCCCTCAAAGAATCACGAGAATATACGTGGGAAGCTATATTACCGTTAAGGTCGCCCCGCCCCTGTATGGGGGCGGTGGTTACTATAAATGATCGATTAAAATCAATCATTTATAGTAACCCTTACTCCTCTCATAACATCTTTCTATACATTAACAAAATCAGAGAAAAATGAACACACAACACACACTGGAGCAAATGCAGGAGTTAAAATTAAAAGGCATGGCTGAGTGCTATCAAACGCAACTGACTATGCCCGTCGACCAGCAACTCGAAGGCCATGAGATGATCGCGCACCTGCTGGCAGCAGAAAAGCTACAAAGAGGCAATGACCGAATGCAGTACTTACTTAAAAGCGCCAGACTTCGTTTTGATGCTACGCCAGAAAGCATTATTTGTAAACCCGAACGGAATCTGACTAAAACCACCTGGAGCATGCTACTGGAGGGTAGATACCTGCAGGATGGCTCGACAGTACTCATCACTGGGCCCACTGGTACAGGAAAATCCTGGCTAGCTTGTGCCTTAGGCTATCAGGCCTGTATGATGGGAGTACGGACAAAATATTATAGTATGCACCGGCTGATAGAATCCATCCTAATGGCAAAAACGGAGGGATCCTATGTGAAACTACTAAACCATATAGAGAAAATACCGCTCATCATTCTAGACGATTTTGGTCTTCAAAATCTAAACAAACAAACCAAGCTGGCACTCCTTCAAATCATGGAAGATCGGTACGCCAAAAAATCAATCATTATCACGGCTCAACTTCCCGTTTCTGAATGGCATGAATACCTGAGTGAACCCGCCATCGGAGATGCACTTTGTGACAGACTGACAGCAAAAAGCCAAAGAATAGAACTCAAAGGACCGTCCATGAGACGTGGCAAATAAATAAAAATCCAAACCAGATTAGTATCTTTAGTAACACATTAAGCTCTTTGTTTTTTTGGTCTCCTTACAGAGGGGTTACCATGCAGCGGAATAAGGGGGTATCATCAACGGAATATACAATACAGGCCATTATTGCGGCCCAGCCGAAGGAGGTGAAGCAAATAAACCGGACAGTACTTTTCCCCATAGAAAGCCATAAGCTTGAATTTTACAAAGCTGTATTTGGGCAGTTCTTTAAGTGGGGCACAATCCTGATTATTGTGCTGGTAATTATTTTCAAAATAGAGCACTACCAAAAATAATATCCTTTTTTTAAAATTGTGTTGGGGAGAATAGGAAAACGAATGGATTTAAAACGGCATTTTGTTTATCCTTTTTTTTACTTTCAACAATAATCGTCAAATGTGTCGCCTCCTGCCCATTCAAGTCCTTGCACAAGAGTAAACAGTTTCTCTGCACCGTCTTTTTTGAAAAAATTTCCGAGATTATTGTGAATAAAAACGTCATTTTGATAAGCTACTTCTGCCAACGAGTAAGGCTTTATTGCGTTGTCATCGCTGCTCCTGCACATAATCCATAAAACATTTTCGTCTTTGGAAATTGTGAAATCTTCGATGAATGATTTTGAATATTGATTTTGCGAAAATACTTTTTCTACTTTTAGGTTTGCTCCATAAGATAAAATTGGATTGCCGCCAATGTCTTGTGGGCAGCAAGGAAATTCAGTCGGCGTTTTCCAATTTTTTTGTTTTGCATTTTGAGTTAAGGAATTTGTAAACTCCGGAAGTTCCTCAATTTGCATTTTTGGTAAACTATGATTATATATCCATTCTCCTAATGTTCCGCCTTGTAATGATTTGTCACCTTCTGCCCAAGTCAATAGTCTTTCTTTACTTACTTGTGCTTCTTCTTCTGAAACAGCACACATCCATTCATAATTTGGTTCTTGAAATTTGCCACGAAATTTTGAAGGGTTGGCAAGAAATGCTTCAACACTTCCGCAAACAAGTTCAATACGTCTTGCAGTGATTGGGTTAAGCAAAATATTTTCCAATCTTGTTACCCACCTAAGATTTACTGGTCTGTTATTTTGTTTGTTCGTGTCATTATGGTCAACAACGTGTTCTTTCGTTGGCGGTTCTCCGCGAAATGCAGTTGCAACTATTCTGTGAATACGAACCGATGCGATTTCTAAATAACCTGTCTTGGTATTTAGGTTGCCAAAAGTCCATTTATTGTCTGTCGGTCGAGTTCGGTTATTGTTAGGTGCGTGTCGTAATACAGCACCATTATCCCGAACAGAGTAATGCTCATTTTTATAATGGCATTCTTGAATGCCATTATAAGTTTCGAGTAAATTTTCCATGACGGTTACATTTGATTGGGTACAATATCAATATGGTGTCCTAAAACAAATGCAATTCTTGAAAGAATATCAAGTCCAACGGAATATTTGCCTTGTTCAATTCTGCTGAGATTTGCAGCGTCTATATTTGCTAAATTTGCTAAATCTTTTGCTTCTATCCCTTTTTCTTCCCGAATTTGGCGAATTTTTTTTCCTATTCGAGTTCTTTCCCCTTGTCTGTCCCCGGAACTCACTCCCATAAATGACACACCATTTAGCATTAAGTCACGCCAAATATTGTTGGCCATTATTTCCTTGTCATCAGAGAAATTTTTGTCAAAAACAGTCTCTACCAAATGTAATTGATACTGACGAGTTTCTTGATTGGTGAAAATCCCAATACGAGCCAATATCGAAAAGACTTCTCCATCTGGTGCAATAACCTCGACCATTTTGTCATCAATGATTGTTGCTTTTGACTTAAATTTTGTCGCCAAAGGTTTTTTAAGTTCTTTATTCATAACATTTAATGCCGTATTTAAAGTGTTGCCGCCACTTTTAAAGTTATGAAGCAAAGATAAAAATAAATTTCTTAATTGGCAAATTTGCCAATTGTATAGAAATTGCTATTCGTTCTTCTTCTTTTCCCATTGAACCTGTCGTGCTCTTTATGGCTGGGTTGTCTTATGTTGACCGCTAACGAACAGGGCTTGCTGCAGGTGTGGCAGTAGTATTCCGTCTGCCCGGAGCCGCTGCTGATTGATGTTTTAAAAGTACAAGTTAAGAACTAAAGCCCAATAGCATTCCGTCAAGCCCGGACTAAAGCTGCATAGCGAACTACTGCTTTTCTTTCTCGTCAAACATAAGGTTTCTCCATATCAAAATTGATATGAATTCCGTTTGAAATGTTATCAAAATTCATTGAAATAATTTTCCAACCTTGCGTTTCAAGGTCTTGAATTTTGTCTTTAATTTTTCTGTCAAATTCTGGATAAGCCATACATTTTTGTATCCACTTCCATGTATAATCGTCATTTCTATAATCGTCGAATATTTGTTTTAGTTCATCCTTTAACTCAAAATCATCTGTCTCCAATCTTAAATGCTCCGTCTTTTTTATTTGCGGTTTTAATGAGTTATTGTTAATTAGGTCAAGCTTTTGCTCAATAGTCGGGAATTGGTTTACGACAGCATGTTCTATTTTACTAACCTCTGATTTAAAGTTGTCAATTTTTTGGTTTATGTCGCCCAAAGCCTGATTAACAATACTGTCCTTTATTTCATTACCTGTAAGAGTTTGAGAGTTTCCTTTGTCATCTTCTTTTTTGGTTTTACTTAATTTACTTGCTCCTGAACCAACCAAAACTCCAATAATTATTTTTAAGGTGTCGGCAGTCCAAGGCTGTTCTTTGAAAAGATGAGTTATAAGTATGATGATGAAAAGAAAAGACGCAACAAATATTAAAGCATTGTCTGTTTTAAAGTTGCTATCAAAAAATTTGTCTCCAAACTTTGTTATGACAATAAGGATAATTGTCATGATTGAAATTAATAAAAGAATAGCAGGTATGTAGTCAATTAGCTTTTGCATATCCATATGAAGAGTGTTTAAAATTGTCCATCGTTAGAAGGGGCTGATATAGTAGCAGCCAACGAGCAGGTATTGCCGATGGTGGGGAAATAGAATTTCGTCCGCCGGAACTGCAGCCTTGCTTTTTGATAAAGATAAAAATTAAGAACCAAAGCTGGGCTTTATTCGTCGAGCCCCGAACGACAGCACAGCAGAATTGCCGCTGCTGATTGCTCCAATGTCCAGCCCCACTATTGGCAATACCAATGTTAGCCGCATATGCTATACGAGTTCAAATCCTCTTATAACTAACTGGCTGGGAGGTCCTCCGTCATCAGGTATGGGTATAATTAAATCTTTTCCATTCTCAGGATGCACTAAACCCCATAAAATGCTAATCCGATTATATCCATTCTTTAAAAAGTGCTCGACCTGTCGAGGATTGCATAGAAGAGGTTCTAAATTAAGAACTTCTTCTGTCTCAATTTCGACAAAGGAAAGGGTTAACTTATTCCCTTTAAGAGAACCAACTAGTCTTAATGATTCATTCTTATAACTACGAATAAGTCCAATATGACCTTTTGAATCTATATTGTTTTTTACATAGGCAAATACAATTGCTGGCAATTCTTTACCATTAGTGGGAAAAAAGCGGACATGGTCAGCTTTAGAATATGAAGCCTTAATCTCACTTTTTATGTGTTCTTTTAAAGCTATTGAATTAAACTCGTGTTCTGGAATGCAGCAATCAATTACTTTTTTTCCACTACCACAGAAGCATGGGTCTGTCTTACTCAAGTAAGATTGTTTTATAACAAACTCTGCGTCTTCTCCTGATTCAAGAATAATGTTCTCACCATCTAAAGCCTTTTCAAACTCTTTCATTTTTTGTTTCATCGTTTCCTTTTCTCTTTCTGAAATCTCTCTGTTCCAATTACTCTTTTCAGGATAATTGAAAAATTCTTTCCAAAGTTGAAAGGTTATTGAAGAGTCAATAATTGGCGGAACATTTTTAAATTTTCTTCTTTCTTCAATTTCAAGAGTGTTGAGAAAAGCAACAATATTTTTTAAATCTTCTTTTAATTCTGGTCCTATGATAAATTTTTGGTAGTTCCGAAGTAAAAGAGGAATAAGATTTTTATGAACCTTATCGTTAGAAGTAAAAATATTTCCGAATGGCAAGTAATAGAGATATTCTAAATCTACTCTGTTTGTAGGTCGTGTTCCTATTAAGCCACTTGTCAAGCCGAAAAGAAATAATGTGTCAACTTTTAAGCAATGAAAAGCGAAAGGGGCAAAATGTTTTATCAAGGGTTTGCCCTCTTGATTCCATCTTCCGAATATTTGTACGCTGCTCAAAGCGTCAATGTCGTAGTTCTGAAGAAGAGAAATCAAAAGCAATTCTTGAATCGCTGGAGAAGTGATATGTTCATCTACAAATTCATTCAACTTTTGGAAGTCTACAAACTTTACTGCTGCATCTGGGTTTAAAGATTTTTTTAACCTTTCAAGTAAATCTTCTTGAGTTGTCGTCATTCGCCAAAGTGCAGACAGCTCATGGTCTGCTTCGGTAAAATTGCCGTCTTTCCATTTATAGATGGATTTTTCTTCTTCTGTTTCTTCAACTAAATATCCTCGCATTCCACTTTCAGATGCAACAGCTTTTTTAATTCCTACATGTGGTCTGCCGTCAAAAGAAATTGGGTTGCCTAAAAGGTCGCCTTTAATTAAAACCTTGTAATGCAAGTTTACGACTGTCTCCATTGGAAACAGTTTTTTTGCAAAGTCCTTCACTCTATCCTCGGGTGGTGCTTTTCCTTCTTGTGCTTCTTTTTTTAAGTCGCCTAAAATTTCCATTGTTAGCACGGGAGTAATGATGTGCTTGTAATAACAACTCAACCTATACAACTCGTCATAACTCAATGATTGAAATGTGGATTTGTCTATTATTATTGATATGTCCATTGTTTGTTCTTACGTCGGGTTGAAGTTAATGCTGTCGCCAAGCATTGCGGCTAACTCTTGAATATACGAAATTTTTATTCGCAAATTATACGTAAATAAGCTTCATTGACGAAAGAAAGTTGGGCATTATCTGAAAAAGGTCTATCCCCTCACCAAAGCCGATTTCACCCCATTTTCATGCCTGCACATTCTATACGCTAATTTTACCAATACCGATAATGCTTCATAAAGCATTATCCAATTCTCCTTATATATCTCCTTATCTCTCTTATAGGTAATCACAGCGTCCAGCATATCCAACAATTCAATTCGAACGTAAGACCGGCGGAAGACCTTACAAAATTGGGTAATGACCTGTCCCGGATCTTTCTTTTCATCAGCAGTCAATAAAACCGGGATGTTCATTTTAGCAATCATTTGCCGCGCCTTTTTGGGCAATCCTTTTTGCTGTTTATATTTCCTATCAGCATTTTCCCGTTCATTCAATATATGACAGGCTTCAATAATCCGGAGCAGGTGCCGGGTAAAATCAATCAAATCTTCCCGAGCGTCCTCTTCACTATACGCACTATTGTCATTACATAAAGCACACTGCTGCCAGCATTGGAGTTCCTCTTTCATCTCATCCAGGTGATAATGATAAAATACTTCCCAGAGGATACGCAACGGCCGTTTTCCGGCCTGGCTCAAAAAATGCCAGGGCTTGTAAAAACGCTTTCTGTTGGTGGTGCTCGTTTCCATAAAATGGGCGTTTTTATTGGGAAGTATTTTGTAATTCAGGCTGCAACGGAGCATTGATAAAGCATTTTCCGGCATCGCATAACACTTCATGGATGCGCCGGATCTTTCCGGTAAGGGTTAATAACTCATTGTCGGTAATTTTATAATCTTCTTTATAACGGGTGTCTATATAGGCTTTTTGCAACAGGTTAAACAGGCGCTTGTCCTGCTCTGTTTGCCGGGGAAAAATTCCTGGCAGTTGATGCGCCACAAGGCCGCCATAGCGCAGCAGCCGGTCAATACTATGGGTATTGGCATGGTAACCGGTTCCCGTTTTCAGCAGCGCCCGTAACGCCTGTTCTGCGGACTGATGCAACATAAAGGCCGCCATCTTGTATTGTTTGCGCACGCGGTATAATTCTGCTCCTGCCAAGAATTCTTTGGCTTTGGATAGCCCTTCTTCCCATTGCCTGGTAGCCTCTTTATTTCTGGCTGCTATTTTAGTTTCCGGGTAATGCTCCCGGCAAATATTTCCGGCATCATACAGCACCGGCGCGTGCTGCCATACGAACCGGGCAAAAGAGAGACCGGCCTGCAGCCAATCCACAAAAATGGGGGTTGCCAATACAAGTGTGGTAACTGGCATGAGGTAGCTACAATGGTTTTCTATCTTATCCTGCCATTCGTGCAACTCCTTATTGGCAAGGTTGGGCAGCAATATTAGAAGTGTACAGTCTGATATATGTTGACAAAACGGGGCCGATTCATTAAAGATGCTTTCATATTTTTTACGGTGCAGTGTAGCGCCCAACAGAAAAATCATATCCGGGTTAGCCGTTTTTACAATTACGTCCGTAAGCTGCTGCTGGTGAACGGCAAATACTTCCCCAATTGTAAAGGACTTCATACTGTGTCTTTTTTTATTGGTGTATGCCGGGGTTTGCGGAACCATTTTTTAAACCACCAGGTTTGGTGCTTATCCCTCCATTTAGCATATCGGTCTACCAGTTTACCGTTGTTTTCGCGTGGAAACAGCATACCAACGGCATCCATTTCTTTAAAAATCTGGCGGATGTTGACTTCCGTATAATGCTCCTGCCCGTAGCCGTGTGCAATAAAGTAATTGATGAGGTGCTCTTTGGCAGCATCCCGCCCCTCCCGGTTCCAACTGGAACAGGAAAGGTTATCCATAAAATCGGTTACCATTTCTTTAGGCGGTATGTCCATCAAGCGGCAGAGCAGCAGAAATTGATACGGCAGAATAAAATTAAAATTGGCGTGACGCTCGTAGGCGCCGGTTTGCCATTTTAGTTCCGGTTTGGGTTTGCGTTGGGGGTGTTTGGGTATGGTTTTCTTCTTCATTAGCTTGCTTTTAGATACCCCAATTTCCACCCACTGCGGCCGCTATCCTAACTGAAAAGGCGATAATTTATTGCAGAAATGAGGTATTTTAGCGAAACGGTTTATTTACCTTTGAAAAAAGCAGAAAAATAAAATCTTATGGAGAAAACAATACATCAGGGCAGGAATGTGAAGCGTTTCAGGGAAATGATGGGTATAAAGCAGGAGGCGTTGGCCGCTGATTTGGGTGATGATTGGAACCAGCGTAAAATATCGCTGCTGGAACAAAAGGAAGAAATCGAAGAACCTTTGCTAAAACAGATCGCAGATGTACTAAAAGTGCCTGTTGAGGCGATAAAGAATTTTGACGAGGAAGCCGCGATCTTCAACATTCAACATAACTATGAAGGTTCCACATTAAATCATAGCTCCAATTACCAATATAACTACCAGCCAACTTTCAATCCATTAGAAAAATGGGCTGAAGAAATTGCTGAAAACCGAAGACTATACGAGCGCTTATTGCAGGCGGAGAAGGAGAAAATGGAGCTGCTGCAAAAACTGCTGGAGAAGATGAAATAATGTTATTTCTCTTTCAAATATTTACATTATTTCACCGTGATTAACTTCTTAGAACGCGATAATAAACTTCTATTTTTCTATCAACCTGAAGACAAGGAATATAATTGGATTAGCGAACGTCTAAAAGTAGATGGAAGTGTGCATGTAAAACGAACGTTTTTCTTTACGAAAAAGGACGTCATTGAAGAAGATATTGATGAGGAATTTGTAGAAGATGCTCTTTCGGATATTGAACCAGAAGGAATATATCTCTGGTTTGGTGATTTAGAAAATGATTATTACAAAGTAAAGCGCGGCATTCTTACAAGTGCTTTTGATATTTACCTGCATAAAGACATAGAACTCAAGCTGGGCTATTTTGTGGCAGATGCAAATGCTTCAATTTTTAATGCGATTAGTAAGATATCTAAGTTGGATTTTTATTTAGGAGGTCCCCATCAAACTGCTGTTCCAATTGAAGATTTTGAAAAACTGACCAAATATTTCCCTACATCTTACGAACGAAAAAGGTATGTCGAAGCCCGCATAGCAACTGTATTGAGAAATTATCTGGACAACGTAAAAGATGCCGAACAAGTCTACGAGCGGTATATGAATAAAAAGTTGTCCAAGGAAGGCTCAGACTTGTCTAAAATATTTAAAGATAACGAGCTATACAAATATCAGACAATCTATAGGAAGCTAGAAGGCATGCTTATGGAAGAAACTCAGTACAACGAACGGCAATGGCAACGGGAAATATTGCAGATCATTCTACTGATTTATCCTAAATACATTTACGTCTTCAAAGAAGTCAAAATAAAAGCCGGCATTGCCGGGGATGTTAGAGAGCGATTTCTTGATCTTCTGTTAGTGGACTGCAATGGCAACGTGGATATTATCGAAATAAAACGACCGTTTGAAAAAGCTATAATGACTAATGACCATTATAGAAACAATTTTATTCCATTAAGAGAACTGTCGGGTGCTGTTATGCAAGTTGAAAAATACGTATATTACCTCAACCGATGGAGCGAGGCCGGTGAAGAATATTTGAATAATACTTATAAAAATGAATTACCAGAAGGGTTCGATATTAAAATAACCAATCCCGGAGGTATCATTATTATGGGCCGCGAGAATAACCTCACATCTGAACAAAAGCGGGATTTTGAAGTAGTCAAGCGCAAATACAAAAACGTCGTCGACATTATTACCTATGACAATTTATTGGATAGACTCAAATTCACTATCGATCAGATAAAAAAATTATAAGATACCATTTCAATAAATAAAGTTCGGAATGGGAAAAAATGCTTGAAAGCCGTTTTAAGTATTTCTATTTTGTAAGAGATTGTTCGCGACTTCTTTGGGATCTAAATACTTTTATTTTATACGTTAAAAAGTTTTATCATCCTCCTTTTAAACCATTCAGTTTCAGACAACTCTTTTGGTCGCAGCCCATATTTGCTAATGTAATTTTTGTCATAATAATCTTTTAGACTAAACGCTTTGAAAAATTGTTCTATATCATTAGATTCCAAATACTCTATAATATTATCCTCGATGTCCTTTTTTCTAAATTTTCCACTCTCAATTTTAAGTTCTTGGTAGGAGTCTCGAGATCTTTTAAAATTTGATATAATAGAATTCTTATGCTTATTTTTTTGAGCCATTATTTCTTCTGTATAATCAAGTTTTGAAAACCCGTCCAATTTTAAGGCTTCAATATTTTCTGGATGATATAGGTAATTTTCAAAACAGTAATATTCTAAAATATAATAATTAGGATATTGTCTTTGTAAAAGTTTAATTTCTTCATCTAACAGAAAGTCACGGTCTCTTAATCCATAAAAGTGTGGCCTAACCTGGACATGTATGAACACAGATGCACTATCTTTTCCTGGGTAAAACAATAAATTTTTAAGTTTCAAATTGGTTAAGATAATGGCGTTTTTATTTTCACAAATAATAGTTTTATCAGTGCTCATTTCACCTTTTATAACTTCATTTGTTAGCTTTTCAACTTCAACTTCTTCTAAACTGACTGGACAAACAATAGTTGAAATACCCTTTTGTGTATATCGTTGTAGTAAAGTGTAGGAATGAAAATTTGGCCTTTCTGAAGTTTTGCAAATACTGCAAGAACAGGGAACCATTTCTTCAAAAGAGAGCTGATTAAAATCTTTGTGAATTTCACTGATAACTCTTCGAATTGAGAATAAATATTCACGTGAGTGAGAGCCGGTCAACTCTATAGAGATTTTATTCTCAAAGTATTTCTCCCTTACAATGGCCTTTGTTCCGTCATATTTAAGTATTACGCCATATCTCCAAAACATCTCCTGATCGATATCCTGATTCATTTTCACTATCAATCGCGTTAGTATTCCTTTGGGCATAAACTTATAATGAACTTCGAACTTCAAATTATCAGGTGAAAATATCCAGTTATGTTCAATTTCATCTACTGGTAATAATCTTGGTACTAAGAAATCTCCGTTTGCTAATTCGAAGCATAAATCAAATTTTCTATTTTTCATAAGAGAGAGCAACTCCCTTTGTTTGAACGTATAATCATCTTTATTCCATATCCGTTGTATATCAGCTGTTGTAAATCTGCCCTTTTGATTTATTACTACTTTGTCATCTAAGACATCATAAACGCCCTTGGTAATCCACTCATGATTTAGAAAAACGGTCTCTTTCAAATCGATATCATTTTGAAAATGCATTATTACTCCTAAATCATGAAAGTGTTCACTTAGGAATAAAGCACTTTCGATATTCCTAAAATTTCTCTTGCAAATATCAAAATACTCCTGAAGTGTTATGTAATTCTTTCCCGTGAGTTTAAGTTCTTCAAGCTCTGTTCGAATTTCGACCCATGATTTTGGAAGAGGTTTGCCAAGGTGTTCAAGGTTTACGGCAATATCTATCAACTTAGACTTGAAGCTTTCAAAGGTATCTTTGTATTCGTGTACAAGACTAATTTTTGCGAAATCTTTTAAATTTCTGAAATTCTCTTGATACTCTTTTACTGGCAGCTCTTTCGAGGGTTGATCACACTTATTTAGTACCATTAAAATGGGACTATTATCTCCTAAAAGTTTTATAATATTCAGCCAATAGTAAAAATCATCATGCCGATCCTCTTTCCTAGATTCAGTGACTAGTAGGTAAACAGATCTTTTCGTTAAAAAAAACTGATGGGTTGAATGATAAATTTCTTGGCCGCCAAAATCCCAAATATTAATTTTCAAATCACGTTGAATTTTATTGTTTGATTTTTGCACAGTTTCTTTTGAGATGACCCAGCTATCGATATTTATACCCTCAGTACTTTCTTCTTTGTCTAATTGATAATTTGCGTTTACTAAGGCATTGGCAATACAGGTCTTTCCAACTCTCCCCTCTCCAACTATGATCAACTTCGCCTCGTATAAATAATCTTTTTCGTCCAATTCCTTAAAAAAATTTCTGATAGATTCGATTCCTCTAGCTACTATTTCCGGAGGTAGCATTTCAAATGGATTATTTTCTAATGATAATTTTTTTAGGCTCGGCAGAGACACTAGTTTAGCAGGAATGTCAGTAAGCCTGTTGTTGTCAAGAATTAAATATTCCAAATTTCTAAGTTCGGTTATTTTTTCGCTCACATAATTTACTGTATTTCTATTAAGATCAAGTTTGGCCAATTTTTTTAATTTGGTGATTTGATCCGGAATAGTAGTGATTCTATTACGCATGGGCGGAGTACAAAAATCGTCATTCCCTAAATTTAGACTCACAAGATTAGGACAATCAAAAATTTCTTCCGGAATTTCTGTTAGCCCTGCGTTTCTAAGTTCTAATAAGCCGTGGTCATGTTTTCTAGCGTATTCTATTTTAGCTTTAATTTTAGGAGTCATAACAAGCAATTCTATAAATAATAATAAAAGGGTAGTCGTTTTAAGAGCAAGGTTTAATTACAACAATTTTCATTCCGTTGGCGCTTTTCATCAAAAAATATCCAAATAATCGCCGATTGATGGTGCAAGAAATTTTAGCTCTTACACGTAAGTTTTGGGGAGACATTTTTTCATGAAAACCAGAATAGGACTGCAAGCGCTATTTGAAAGTATTGTTGATTACCAATGATTATTTCGTGTGCGACTGCCTATTATAGCTCGGGGTTCAGCGCACTTTTTTATTGATGTAATAGCGAAAGTTTCTTTTTTTTGTTCTAAGGTTTCTTTGATTACAGTTGAACAATAAACTTCAGTTTCGGTTATGCTTTCAACAATCCATACAACAGATGAATTTGATTTGTGAAAGACCTGGTCGCCAATTTGAAAATTATCCATATCTTAATTTTTATATTTACGCATAAATAAATTTACCCCTTCTATCGCATTCTGAATTCTTTCGCGATCGTCAACTTCTTCAAAATTTCCGTGCGTAGCCTCATTACGAATGCCCGCCCAGGATGTTATATCTTTTAAATCCTGCTTTGATATAACTTTCGCATCGTACAATTTCTTTGCAACAGGATCTATTGTAGGCTTGATATCTGACATGTTAATGTTTTTTTCTTCAGCCAGGTTTTTAAGAAATTCCTCAAGGGACGCTCCCATCAAAATTCCTGCGGCAGCAGGATGGAATTTCTTGTTAGAAGCCAGCTCAATTGCCTGCAACAAAAAATCACTTATTATATCTACTTTAGTAGTATATTTTTCTGTTTTATGAATGTCAAGATTAAGGACTAAGTAATCTTTAATAGATCTTAATACTTGTATGGCCAGTATTCCCTTATCAGTTTCGTTCGAACTGCGTAATATATTTTGATCATTTAGCACACGATAAAATTCTGTCTCTGCCCCAATATAGTTTTTAACGAATTGAAGGGTTATTATATAAAATGAATGGTAAAGAGAAGTAGTTCGCTTAGAAGTATCTGCCGGTAAAGTTTCCTCAAGTTCTTCAATCTTATGTATTAATTCTTTTGCTTCCATTATATGCTTCTATTGGTTGAAATTTCTGTTAGTACTTTTCCGTTAATGCCAGCTATTGGGCTACATTATTTTTCTTATGTTATTTAGGGTGGGAATTAATAAAGACGAGACTTCGCCTGTGGTAATTTGCTCGTAGCTCAGCTCTTCGCCACTAATTACATCCACTACTATACAAAATTTAGCATCGACCTCATGCTTTTTCTTATAATTCTTGTTAAGGTAGCGGTACAATATCTCGGTAAACATACTTAGTTCTACTCTGCTATAGCCTCCTTTTTGAGCAACATACCATATACCACCTATTTTATCTACATTGTCTTCCTTAAATTCAAAAGCCATCCATTGAGCGGCTTTAATTTCAAAACCGTTAAGAACCGTAATATAATTATGTGTTTGATTTTTGATTACAGTTGATCCACCAGCAGGTTTCCATTTTGAAAAATCAACATTTTCATAGCTACGCATTATATTAATGTTACGCTGAAATTGGTCTCTCACATGATCAACTCTTGTACTTTCAGCTTTTTCTTCCAGTTTGATTATCTTTTCATCATAAGCATCTTTGTCACCAAATCTAAAATACGCTTTTAGTGCAGAAATGCTCGACACCCAATAGTCGCCGCCGCTGTCATCTATTTTTTCTGCTTTTTCTTCGCCTTTTAGATTGGCAACAAAATTCTTTTTTCTCGCATCCGTCATTCGATTGAATTCAATAACATCCTTAAGTTTTAATTTTTTCATCCTTACTGTTTTACTAATTACTAATACAAGCCCTATCAATCAGGCACGGATTTGGGGATATACTTAATAGCATATCTCCAATGACATTGTAATTCAATAAATAAGATGAGAAAAAATTAAGCGGCGGGTTGACATAAATCGGTTCAACGACCCGATTTGGTACTTTGATACGGTTTCCCGTAAATTCGCAATAATTACAAACTAATTTTGGAAAAGGGTGGTGTCTCTCGACACCAGGTTCCCCAACCTTTCTTTTCCAATTTCGTAAGGCTCCCGAAAGGGAGCTTTCTCTTTATTTAAAGAACTAAGCGTTTATATCAAAAATGTTTCCATCAATTCAAACTTTAACATACGGTTTTTAACTTGTTTTGTCAGTCTTTTCTTCTTTAACTTCATTTTCCTCTGCCCCCTTTTGCTCTTCTTTCATATTCTCCATACCCATAAGCCGTAACGGAGGTATAATTGGTAATATCACAGTATTTAATGGCGTTCCCTGCGTGCGTGTAAAAATTATTCCCCGTATTGTTGAATATAAAATACCAACCAAAACACTACCCATATCTGCACGTAACAATTTTTCTTCAGCGGAAGTAAATTCAGCTAAATTATCTACCTTAAAAACCATCTCGTGTGTGTAGGAGCCCTTTGCTGGTAGTTGCTCTTGCTTTTTATTTAATGCCTGAATTTCCACTTTTAGCTTGAAAGCGACAACCAGCCTCTCAATATCCACAGCATTCTCCAGTTCAAAAGCAAATGCGTGAGTTACTACATCGTTGCTATCTATAGCATCATCACAATCAATATTTCCCTGTAATGTTCTTACATTAAGAATATGGATTTGATCAGCGTCTACTCTTACTTCTTCATTCATGATGCTACTGCCTCCTCAGAAATAGTTTCTGAAAGTATTTCCCGATGCTTTGTATTCTTCAATGTCACCTTCATCCTTGTCTGCTCATTGTATTCCATCTTTACCACATTTTTACACAGTGATGAGCCAGGGTTTGTAGAAATTATATATTTAGTATAATAGGTAACAACACCATTGTTTTTTCCGGAACTTTTGTTGAATAACTTGGGCACACAAGCAATTGTTTCTCCCAATGCCGCTTCCAGCTTGGAGATGGAGCGCAAAGTAAGGTTGTGCATTCCGCTTAGTATTTTACTAAGCTCCGCTTCAGTTTTTCCCATCTTTGCTGCAAGGTCTTTCTGCCTCATTTCTTTTGCCTCCATTACCGCGTGTATATAATTCACTATTTCCAAAGATTTCTCCACAAATATTTTGCTATCTACAGGCATTGTATCTATGGACTGTTGAAACTCCGGAATCGCTATTTCTTCTATCTTCTTTTTATTCTTTATCATGGTTTGGGCATTTAAATGGTTAATACAAAATCATCTTCTACTAAAATTTCCTTGCGCTCATTATCAACTTCTAAAATACCATCCTGAATTGCCTGGTCAATTTTCCGGGAAAGCTTTCTTGCAAAATCAAAGTGCCGATAACATTTTTTACAATCTTGTACTTTTAGTGCCGTTTTTCTATCGCCATTGAGCAAAATAACAACAGCGGGGCTTAACCTTATGCAGTATAAACGCAGCCCAAAGTCATCCAGCGCATCCGTACTAATAAATTCATGATACGGAGGTGGTAACCTTTCTGCGGCATCTTCCTTTTTAAAATGTTGCGGCAATGCGCCATACCACTGACCGATCTGTTCAATATACTTGTTAATTTCCGATAGTTCATTTCGACCCGGCTCTGTTGTGCCCATCCGGTGCAAAAAATCAATAAACTCCGGTTTTAACGGTTCTTCATCAATAACTTTCCGAACGGTGTAATACTGAACCCGTGAAAAGCGCATTGTCCCTATTTTTACAAGAGCTATTTCCAACTTAACTTATAAGTTAAGACAAATTTACAATGGTATTTTATGCTTTCCAAATTTGTCCGGGTTAAAAATTAAAAGATATAGCACTGCGTGACATTTATTGCTGATTATCAACGCGGTGTGTTTAAAATGTTGTTTATTGCATTTGCTAACAATCGCTAATATTTTCAATACTCGATAATTTCTAATTTGAGAATCTATTTGTTAGCAACCATATTATTGAGCTTTGGTAGTGGGTTTCATAACAGCCAATTCATAAGTAGTTGCTAAGGCAATTTACAGTTTTCTTGTATGCTGTCGACGAACCCCTACAATGTTATTTGACGGGATTCTCGTAGTTCTGCGGTAACAGCTTATGCAGTTCGGTCATTTTGGTTTGATTGATATTCTCAAATAAATGAGTGAGCCATTTTTCC